>JBFFML010000014.1:0-51206 GCA_041554135.1 Thermoplasmata archaeon
ACGGTTGAGGAGGTCAAGATAGGCGATTCCGACATGACCTTCGTAACGGGGTGCAAGAACCCCAAGGCCGTGTCGGTGCTGGTCAGAGGCGGGACGGAGCATGTCGTCGACGAGGCGGAGCGCGCGTTGCACGACGCTCTGAAGGTCGTGTCCGTCTCAATCGAGGACGGCGTCGCCGTTGCCGGTGGCGGCTCCCCGGAGATAGAGCTCGCGCTCAGGCTGCGAGACTACGGCCAGAGCGTCGGTGGCAGGGAGCAGCTGGCGATCGAGGCCTTCGCTGAGGCGCTCGAGGTGATTCCTTGGACGCTTGCGGAGAACGCGGGAATGGACGCCATCAACGTCCTCATCGAGCTCAAGAACTCGCACTCGAAGAAGACGGGGAAGGCCTTCGGCGTGGATGTGATGTCGAACCGTGTCTCGGACATGGTCAAGGCGCATGTCCTCGAGCCTCTGAGGGTGAAGAAGCAGGCGATCGAGTCGGCGACCGAGGTGGCCTCGATGGTCCTGAGGATCGACGACGTCATCGCGTCCAAGCGCATGTCACCATCCGACATGAAGGCCCCTCCAGGCGGAGGCGGCATGGGTGGCATGGGCGGCATGGGCGGCATGCCCCCAGGCATGATGTAAGCGCCCTGTGAAACGAGGGCGTGAAGCCCTCACCTTCCATCAATTTCCTTCACGCGTTTTCATATCATCCATTCCACGACTTCCGCCTGCCTGGCCATACAAATCTCACATGAACGTGAGTGGCGCTTCGAAACGCGGGCGGTGTCCTGGAATCGAATGTGTCATTCTGGTCGTCCCATGGCCCGTCCAATGGGATAGAGTGAAAGAAAGAGGTTTGGAAAATGTGTTTGACTCGTCCGTCTGCGGCTACGGCTTCCCGTTCCCCGTGACCACCAGGGTGTCGTACTCGCAACCGGTCACCAGGTCGTAGGCGATGATCATACCGGTCGCGCAGCCCGTCTGTGCGGTCATGGAGACCGTCAGAACCTCGACGCCCAGCGGCTCAAGCCATATCTCGTAACTGCTCAGGGTGAGAGCATCCCACGAGTCGTAGGCCACCGTCGTCACGTTCACGAAGTAGACGACATGCCACGCGCTGTTCGCCAAGGCGACTGCCGCGTCCCATTCGCCTGGAACCGGGTTCTCGAAGAGTAACGTGTCGCCGCTCTCCCACAGCATGCCCCAGTTGCTCCAGTCGCCGCCGTACACCGTGACATCTATGTCCGCTTCGGGGTCCGCCCACTCTATCGATACGGTCACGGAGATCGTCAGCGGGTCGACGTCGAACAGGACTTCGGCCCCGCCTTCGCCGCCCTCGTCGGATGAGGAGACCCAGCCCGTGTACGAGACCGTCGTTGTGCTCAACGTCTCCGTCACTGGCTTGAGGCCAACGCCGACGGCGTGTCCGAGGTTGTTCCTCAGCTCCGTCGCCGTCTCCGACACGGGCTTGACGTGGAGTCTCTCGTCTCCGAACTCGGCTGCCGCATACGGCAACACCACGAGCGAGAACGGTTCTTCGAGGACGCGGTCCATCAGCACGACGTGTAGCGCGAGCATCCACATGCCTGGCTCCGGGTGTATCACGGTCAAGGCGTCCGCCGTGTCGCCCGTCGACGTGGTCCATGGGCCGAACAGTCCGAGGCCCAGGTACGGCGTGATCGACGCTTCCTGGACGCTCCTGTCAGGTCTGATCCAGTATGTGTCGATGTCCGTGTTCCAGCTGTCCCAGTCTAGCACGGCCGTCATCGCGGGGGGCGCACAACCCTCCGGGACATCAACGAAGTAGTACTTCCAGTCCCCTTCGTTGAATCCCCAGACCTCGTGCCCAACATCCATCGCATCCTCGAACATCTCACCGATGGTGATTGGCACGGACACAGCCACAGGTATCAGCGAGCTGACACAGCCAGATGTCGCCTCTATGAACGCCGTGTGTACTCCCGGTGTCACGTCTGATGGCACTTCTATCGTCGCGTCGGAGCCGTCCGCAGCGAACCACGCCCACTGCTCGGCCTTGAAGAACTCGATGCCGACATCGAACGGTATCGATGGTACGGTGTACATTACTGGGGACACGCGCAGTTCGTATTGGCCAGGTGTCACTCTTGCGTTCATCTCCTGGGTGTTGGTGTGCGCGTAGGCGTAGTTGATCATGGTCCTCTCGCCGTTCTCGTCCAGTCGGTACAGTATGATGTTCAGATGGGTGTCCGTGTATCCGCCGACGCTTGTCAGGTAGTGCACATCCCTTGTGAACACCGGCTTCTGGTCGAACGCGAGGTCGATCGTGATGTAGTCCACGCCGCTCGGAACCTCGAATTCGCGGAACAGGTCCTGGGCCTTCAGGCATGTGTCTGAGAACGTCACGGGCGCGTCCCCGCTGGGCACGATGGCCTTCGACGAGAGCGTCGTGCCCTCGGCGTATTCGATCGTTGCGGAGTCGCCCGCATGGAGGGTGAACGCGACGGACATCGGTCCTGGCGCTATCCAGCCGCCCGTCACTGCGTTGCACGCTGCAAGCGCGTCCACGCGGCCTGGACCCTGTTCGTTCGGTCCGTAGCCCATGTCCATAGCTGTGGCCATGATTATGTCCTTCAACTGCTCCGGCGTCGGAGCTATTTCGTTCACGTGCTCATAGGCCTCGTAGATGAGGGCGCCTATGCCTGCAGCGACAGGCGCGGCCATGCTAGTCCCTCCGAACTGCATCTCGATGGCGTTACCTGGAGCCAACGAAGGCCCCCACGCCCCAGCTGCGCAGATGTCCGGGTCGATCCTCCCATCGGCCGACGGTCCGCGGCTGCTGAACCATATCATGTGGTCGTTCTCGTAGCCTTCTTCGCCGTCCTTCACTATGAGCTCAGTCTCATAGTAGTCGGACAAAGGCCAATACTTGAGAAGCTGACACTCGGCATTCAGGGTCGATGCGCCGACCGTTATCGTCGACTTCGACACACCAGCCGAACCTACGGTGCTCTGTCCCGTCCCTTCGTTTCCTGACGATAGGAATGAGGCAATGCCGTATTCTTGCGCCGCAAGGTCCAAGGCGAGAGATGTGGGATCGTCGCCGTCGTTGGGCACTTCCATACCCCCGAGGCTCATGCTGATGATGTTCGCCTCGTCACCCGTGCGCGGCTCACCGTCGTCACCAGTCACGGCCCAGTTTATACCCCCGATGATCCAGGAGTCGAAACCCCAGCCTTCGTCGGTCAGGACCTTGCCCGCCATGATGAGCGCTCCAGGGGCCATGCCCTTCATCTTCACGACTCCGTCGAATTCCTCGATCACATAGTCGTTGACACCTCTAGACGCAACGAGTCCAGCCGTTGCCGTCCCGTGGCCGTCCGCATCGTGGAACTCCTCACTGGTGAACGATCTGTGCGCCACTATCGCGCCATCGAGGTCTGCCTGTGCAAGGTCACACCCAGTGTCAAGCACGGCCACACGCACACCAGCGCCTGTGAATCCGAGGTCCCATGCGTCCTCCGCGCCCATCTCAGCGGATGTGGTGGCCCACCAGACAGCAGTCGATTCCAAAGCCTCCGCGTCCGAGGTCACAGACGAAACGGTCATGTCGGACTCCAGTTTCATCTCTGGCAGCAGGTACTTCACCTCGTCCAGGTACACCTTTTTCACCTGTTCGAGGGAAGCTATCCTCATTGCGGACTTGGCGGTCATCGTGACCGACAACGCCCCGAGCGCATCGAACTCCGCTCCGACCAAAGCGCCGGATTTCCGCAATTCGGTTGAGGCTGACGCAGTGTCCTCACCATCTGTCAAGAAGACTATGGTCTTGAATGTCCTGTCTGGCTCCAAGGCCATGGACTCCTGCAGCTGCATTCTCAGCTCCGGTTCTAGTTTGCTGATGCCGGTAGCATCTGCATCCCCGAGTGCGGACACGGATATGACCGTCGAGACCGCACTTGCCAGCAGCACGACCGCCACCAGTAGACAAGCATATCTTGTTCTTGCCCTCATGTATTACTTCCTCCTCCCATTTTCACACTTGAGAGCGCGTTTGCTGCACAGGAAAGGTTCGCTTCGTGCTCTTATCCTGGCACCTTGGCATGTGTTGAAATGCTAGAAGGTCTCTCTTCCCCCCAGTCTAGCGTTAGTCTAAGTAGGCGCTCCCTCTATTCTAATGAACAATTTTGAACTATACAATTCTTGCGCTTCAGGCGCCTACTGACCTGCCGACGATCTTGAACGCTCGGCTTGAATTGTAACAGGCGCTCTTCGAACTCTTTGGGTCGTGTTTTCGCGTCGCGTATCCTGTCATGCAACCAGCCTATCTAGTCTCTCGGTGTCGGTGCCCCGGGGATCACATCATCGGCCTACCGATGTGTCATTCGCGAAAAGCTGTCGGATTCGTTAGCTGAGTCTGCTCACTGGCGTATCGGATTCGGCTTTGACCATTGCACTCTTTCCCTCTTTAACGCGTAGCGGTTCTCGCCCTTACACAGTCCACTCCCCGGACGTTCTCATGTTACTGAATTTGGCGATGGCCAGCACCTGCGTTCATACTCTGCTTGAGGCGAGCAGAAATCTCCGCAGGCCGCATGTTCAACGCGGTTAGATATTGTACAAATTGCATTGTTCATTCGCTGTAGTTTAGCTTTCACATATCTTTTACTCGTAAGATATGATATATGGGTTACTATAATTGCATCTACATATATCGCATCTGTCTTTGAATTCAAAGCTCAGCCCCGATCCCGCCAGTTCTAATAGTCAAATTTCCGAATGTCTGGCTATCCGGTTTTTTCATGTAATAGAGGCCTCGGAGATCGATCGGTTTCCGCAACCGTGCCTTCTTGTGGATGCACAGTCGTTCGATTGGCTTGTAGGTTCGTGGGCGTTAGGCGTGCTATCAGTATTGCCATGCTATGACGTGTCGTGCCGTCTGCCGCCGTCGGACGAAATTTTAGTTGTATATCATAATTGTATAGCATGTCGCAATAACACAATGATTTGTTCGTAATGTTGCGATATTTCGGCTGCCGGAATTGCCCCTTATAGGGGCAATAGGGAGGGGACGGGCACGGATCGAGGTAAAATCGCTCACAATCCTATACCTTTTCATGGTTTTTTGGCAAACCGTGATACAGTATAGCAAGGTCCGAGCATCCATATATGCATGGGGTTGTGCTTTGAGACCTTCAAAAAAGGGAAAACGGCGACAAATAGGGCATAAGTTGACGATTTGCGGGGGGACCGGAATACCGAGGATCGGGGTGAGGGCGGGTTAGAGGTGAAATGCGACATTTTTAAATAGGCACATTCGGATTAACTGTCGGACAATCGTCCGCGGGTAAAGGGATGGGAACCTACCATGCGAAAGTATCTCAAGGAGGGCGAGCTAAGACAACTGCTCGAGGCCCCGAGACGTATGAGAGATCGGCTCATCATCAAACTGCTCTACGAAACGGGGATGAGGGTTGGCGAGCTTTCGTCCTTGACAATCGGTGACGTGGATCTTGAATCAGGTGAGATCACGATTCAGCATGCGAAGAGGCATCAGGAGGGCCGCAAGGTGCCTATAGTGAACTCCTGGACCAAGACCATGCTCCGTGATTACATAGGCACAAGGAAGAATCGAAAGGACCCGCTGTTCGTATCGAACAAGCGCGGGCCGCTATCCAGGCGCCAGATAGAGCGTCTCGTGCACAACTACGGGACTGAGGTCGGTCTGGACAAGGACAAGAAGCATCCGCACGTGCTACGCCACACGCACGCGGTGCATGCGCTCAAGTCTGGCATAGATCTCAGGACCCTGCAACAGAATCTCGGACACTCCAGCATCGAGGTGACCGCGATATATCTCACAATGGATATCGACGATAGGAAGGAAGAATACACGAAACATCGCCTTCCAGGGATGGAGCTGGCAGAAGGCGTCGATGGCGAGAGCCCTGAGCTGGAAGCCGGAGAGGAGACGGGTGCCAGCCACACGAGCTCCTACGTCCTCTCGAGTGATGTATAGCTAACAACTATATTAGTATATTCCGCATGTCGTACGGCAATATTTTGCTAACTTCCTGCTATTCATGTCCGTACGACGGCCTGAGACTAGGAGGTTTCCGCCCTCCTCGGGTCAAGCTATAATACGTGCATGAGGATTCTTGCTACTCAGATGCCAAAAGAATGGACCGAGAAGTACAGGCCGAAATCGCTATCCCAGGTCGTTGGCAACGCTAACGCCATCAGGACAATGAGACGCTGGGCAGACTCGTGGGAGAGAGGTGTTCCCAAGAAGAAAGCTATGGTCCTGGAAGGCGAACCTGGCACCGGAAAGACCAGTGCGGCGCTGGCGCTGGCGAACGACCTCGGCTGGGACGTCGTGGAGATGAACGCCTCGGACCACAGGAACGCAGAGTCCATCCGCAGAGTGGCTGGGGTGGGTTCGGTCAACCAGACATTCTCGGTGACAGGTGAGTTCCTGTCCACGTCCGACGGCAAGCGCAAGCTGATCGTGCTCGACGAAGCGGACAACCTCTTCGGGAGGGAAGACCACGGCGGGGCGAAAGCCATCGGCCAGACGATAAAGGAGACGGGGCAGCCAGTCATACTCATAGTGAACGACTACTACGCCTTGACGCGCAAGGCCTCCGCTGTGAAGTCGCTCGCGCAGAAGGTCACTTTCGCGAGGCACGGTTCCAGCGCCGTCGTGGACGTGCTCTTCAGGATATGCGAGGCGGAAGGCCTCACGGTCGACGAGCAAGTCCTCGCGAGAATCGCAGAGAACGCAGGAGGCGATCTGAGGGGTGCGATAAACGACCTCCAGATGCTCGTCGAGGGGCGGGACAACGTCGTGCTCGACGGTGCAGGTGCGCTCGGTAAGCGCGACCAGGGCGCTGAGCTGGATTCCGCACTCGGAGCGATGTACGGCGCCAGTACCGCCCGTGGGGCCAGGGATGCCACCACGGATCTGGACAAGACGCCAGAAGAGCTGATCATGTGGATCGAGGAGAGCATACCCGGCGAGTTCGCGACGCACGCAGAACGCGCCGCGGCCTTCGACGCGTTGTCGAGGTCCGACATCTACCTGCGCCGCACGAGGAAGCTCCAGCACTACGGCCTCTGGGCGTATGCGAGGGAGATGATGACCAGCGGCGTCGCGCTCTCCCGCCGCGGGGCAAGGCGTCGGGCACCTTCGAGATACGGTTTCCCGACCTATCTGATAGTCATGTCGAGGTCCAAGTCCGTGAGGTCCTCGCGGGCGGCGCTCTGCAAGAAGCTGTCATCCGTACTCCACACATCTTCCCACCAGGTTGCCTCGTCCGCCCTTCCGTACCTGTCCGCCATGACCCGGAATGACAGGGAGCTGTTGGCCCATCTAGTCGTCCAGGCAGATCTCGACGAAGGCGACGTGGCCTACCTCTTAGGCGTGGACCCTGACTCCGATAGGGTCAGCGAGGCGATGTCCGAGGCCGAGAGGATCCGGCTCGGAGAGGCGCGTACGGAGGACGCCGATAGGCGCGATTCCTCTCCGCTGAGGAGCAGAAGCCTGTCGGAGTTCTGAACGGGAGCGTGAGTCCATGTCGACCGGGGCGCTTGAGCAGCTGAGGAAGCAGCAATACCACATCGTCGGTGGCACGGGAGCCGTCAAACTGTGCCACTGGATGAGCCAGAAGCTCGTGCACGGCCGTCCATGCTACAAAGAGGATTTCTACGGGATCGAGACGCACCGATGTCTCCAGATGACCCCGAGCGTGAACATATGCAACTTCCGATGCCTCTTCTGCTGGAGGTTCCACGGCATGACGGGCTTCGCCGATTCCACCTGTCCGGAGCCCGAGGCGCTCCTGGATGGCTGCATCGCCGAGCAGCGCCGTCTCGTGTCAGGGTTCAAGGGGGACGACAGATGCGACCCCGTCGCTTGTAAGGAGGCCGGGGAGCCTAACCAGGTCGCCATATCGCTCTCGGGCGAACCGACGCTCTACCCTTACCTGGGCGATTTCATAGAGCTTTGCGACAGACGTGGTATGACAACATTCCTCGTCACCAACGGCTCCGTCCCGAAGGCCCTGGAGTCTCTGGACACGCTGCCGACCCAGCTCTACGTGACCGTGGCGGCCCCGAACGAGGAGGTCTTCGAGAGACTCTGCGTGCCGCAGTCCTCGAACGCATGGGACAATCTCATGGAGACTCTCGGGCTGCTCCCGTCGCTCGACACCAGGGTCGTCATCCGCCACACGCTAGTCAAGGGCTGGAACCTCGGCTGGGAGGACGAGTACGCCAAGCTGGACTCGATCGCCGAGCCTATGTTCGTGGAGCCCAAGGGATATGTGTTCGTGGGCGACTCCCGCAGGAGGATGACGATGGACAACATGCCATCACACGCCGACGTCAGGCAGTTCTCGGAGAATCTGGCGAGGCGTCTGTCGATGGAAGCTCTGATGGAGCGCGACGACAGCAGGGTCGTGCTCCTCGGCGACAAGGGCTCGAGGCTCAAGGTGAGATGACTCGGCTACTTGAGCCTGATCGTCTCGAGGTTCAGCGGCGCGCGCGTCTCGATGCCGAACTTCTTGTACAGCGTGCTGGCGAGGTCCGAACACTTGTGGTCCTCACCGTGGCCGATGATTATGCGCTCTGGCCTCGGGTCCAGCGTGCTGACGTAGTTCACCAGCTGACGCCTGTCGGAGTGCCCTGAGAAACCGTCGACCGTCTCGGTGTCCATCTTCATCTTGAGCGATATCGACTTGCCCCTCTCGTTGAGGGACAGGTCCTTCCAGCCCTTCTGTATCTTCCTTCCCATGGTGCCCTCGCCCTGGAAGCCGACGAAGACGATCGTGTTCTGAGGGTCGTCGCACCAAGCCTTGAAGTATTCCATGACGGGGCCGCCGTTCATCATCCCGCTCGTCGCGAGCACTATGCACGGCTCTGGATCGTGGCATATCCTCTCCCGCATCTCGGAGCTGTCGACCCTCTTGAATATCTCGGACAGGAAGGGGTTCTCCCCCATCTGGAATATCTGCGTCCTCAGCTGGCTGTTCAGGTACTCCGGGTAGGCCGTGTGTATCGCCGTCGCCTCCCATATCATCCCGTCGAGGTATATCGGGACCGTGTGGATGTGATGGCTCCTCATCAGCTCCTCGAGCACGAGCATCACCTCCTGCGACCTCCCGACGGCGAAGACGGGGACGAGGACCTTGCCTCCGCGGCCAAGGGTGGCCCTGACGACCTCCTTTATCTGGTTGGCGGCGTCCTGGCGGCTGGGCTGCATGTCGTGGTAGCCGCCGTACGTGGATTCGATCACGAGTGTCTCGAGCCTCGGGAACTTGTTGACCGAGGCGTTGAAGAGCCATGACTTCTCGAACTTGATGTCTCCCGTGAAGGCGATGTTGTACAGCCCGTCGCCGACATGGAAGTGCGCGATCGACGACCCCAGGATGTGTCCTGCGTTCTGGAGCGTCAGCCTGATGTCCGGCGAGATGTCCGTCGTCTCACCGTACTTCAGCGGTATGCAGTGCACCACCGCGTCCCTGATGTGAGACGACTCGTACGGCGCCTTCTTGCCCTCCCCGACGGCCACCTTTATGAAGTCCACCTGGAGCAGCGACATCAGGTCCCTCGTCGGCGGTGTGCAGTATATCGGCCCGTCGTAACCGTACTTGTACAGCACGGGCACCAGCCCCGAATGGTCGAGGTGCGCGTGCGTTATCACCACCGCGTCCAGCGTGTCCAACGGGAACAGCTCGGGCGCGCTGAGGAACGGCGTCGAGCCGTTGTCGTCCGCAGCGACGGCCACGCCACAGTCTATGAGCACCTTGCTCTCCCTCGTGGAGAGCAGCGTCGCGCTCCTGCCGACCTCCCGGTACCCGCCGAGGGCCGTCACGCGCAGCCAGGTCTCGTCGTTCAGCCGCTGACGCATGAGCCGCCGGCCCACGCGCTTCAGGAAGTCCTTGCGCTCGTCCTGGACCTTCCGGAGGTAGTTCCGGATCTCGCTCACAGTCTTCGACGGTATCGGTGGCGCGCGAACGACTTTGGGCGCCCATCCGATGTCCTTCTTGATCTCGTTCAGTATGGCGCCGTGCTTGCCTATGACCAGTCCAGGCGATATGGCCTCGATGGTCACCTCGCCGGTGTCGTCCTCGAAGTATATGTTTGTGATCTTCGCCTCGTCCGGTATGATCTTGCGTATGCGCTCCTCGGCGCTGGCGGGGTCCGCGAGCATCTCAGGGTCCGGCCTGATGGCCACCCTGCGTCTCAGGGACTGCGCAAGCTGACGGACGAGGTCGTTGTTCTTCGCGAACTCGTCCAGGTTCTTGGTGTAGATGACTATGACCGGCCCCTCGAAGTCCACATCCGTGACTTCGATGTTCGACGGTATCGTCTTCTTCACCGCGTCTCTGGCATCTTCTAGAATCTTCTCTACGCCCATTGGTTTCACTCATTTTGTGTCAAATAGCTTACAGTGGTTTCGGCAGTCCTTGCCCCGGATGTCCAGGATGCGCCCTCAGGCGGTTCTCATGTCGAGAACTTCATCTTGGTCATTCTCTTGCGGATCTCCTTCTCGTCCATGAATGAGAATCCATCTTCCGTTATGGTCGCCACGGTCATCCCGTCGCCTGAAGCGGAGTCCCGCTTCATGGCGGCGTGCAGCGCCCTTATGGCGAGGTCTTCGCCCTCGCCTATGGACAGTCCCTTCGTGTAATGGTCTTCCAGCACGCCGTACACGTACGGCGAGCCTGAGCCGGTCGTGACGTACTCGTCTGGTATCGCGCCCCCGACCATGTCGAGGGCGTAGACATGGCCTTCATCGTCCATGCCGCCCAGTATCAGCCCTACCCAATAGGGATAGAATCTGCTGCCCGCGAGTATGTTCGACGTCAGCGTCGCGGCCGACCTGACGGTCATCGGCTGTCCCCTCTTGAGCTTGTACAGCTCCACCTCGGCCGTTATGTACCTCGCGAGCGTCTGCGCGTCACCGACGACGCCCGCCACGGCGAGGCCCAGGTTGTCATCTATCTTGAACAGCTTCTGCGTGGTCTTGTGAGCGATCAACGTGCCCATGGTCGCGCGCATCTCCGTCGCCATGACGACGCCTTCTTTGCAGACCATGCCAATCGTGGTCGTGCCCTTCTTTATCTCCTCGTTAGTTGTCATGAAATGACACCATCGGCGAAAACCGGTAAGTTAAAAGACGATTCTGAAGTATAACAGCGCCAGTATATAACTGTTTTTGCCAACTTCGCAGCCTCCTCGAACGCGACGGCAACATTTATTGCCGATGCCTTTCAATGAATGACTGAGATGGGTAGCCTGTAGGTCCCCTCCAAGTATGCACGCATGCCGGAACCGGCCACCGTGCCTCAAAGAGGTATAGGGGAGGGGCGTGGCGTCAGGAACTCAATTGCCTGCCCATCTCACCCCCCTGCCAGATACAGGGTAAAAGGTCATCTATCCGGTCACTGTTAACGGGTCGGTCACAGGATGATATCATGAAGGACGAAAGGATGAAGATACTTGTGGTTGACGATTCCGAGGCGTTCCGCAAGGTCCTGTCCGAGTTCCTCGTGAGGGCCGGGTTCCACGAGATCATAGAGGCGAGCGACTTCGACGAAGCGGTCCGCGCCTTCAGCGCTGAGAGGCCGAGATTCACCTTCGTCGACATGATCCTCCCAGGGAGGTCAGGCGTGGAGCTCACGAAGGAGCTGCTGTCCGTCGACCCAGGAGCCGTCATAATCGCCATGAGCTCGATCATAAACAAGCGGCTCATCCAGCAGAGCCTCGAGGCGGGGGCGAAGGACTTCCTCCTGAAGCCCACGAACGAGATCGCCCTCAACTCCGTCCTGACGATGTGGAGTGATTAGATGCGGTTGCTCCGCAGGAAGGACAGGAGCAAGGAGAGGAACAGGGAACCGAGCCTCGGGATATCGCGGAAATACGACCTCCGGCCTGGCAGGTCATACATAGTGGAGGAGTCCCCCTCCCACATAAGCCTGGACGCGTTCGTCAACTTCGTCACGACCAGCTCGGAGGACGGCCAGAAGACCGTGGGCATCGCGGTGACGAGGCAGCACCCCGACCTGCTGAGGGAGAAGTACGGCCTCGAGGAGACGCCGATCTACTGGCTGGCCACGAGGGCGGGCGAAAAGGTGATATCGCCGACGAACCTCGGCATACTTACCAACATGCTTGTGCGGTTCGCTGAGCAGACGCCCGACGGCGTCATACTCATCGACGGCATCGAGTACCTCATATCGAACAACGACTTCACGAAGGTGCTGAGGATGGTAGACCAGGTGAACGACTACGTCTCCCAGAGCGGCTGCAGGATGATCATCCCCGTGGACCCCCGGGCGTTCGATCCGAAGCAGCTCGCCCTTCTCGAGAGGAACATGGACCGGCTCGCGTAGCCGCTCGCTCAGGACGCGACGACGACCGTGGCCGAGTATACGAGCATGGATATCAGTATGCATGTGCCGGCGGAGTGCGCCAGCTCTCCCGGGCGCCTCGACTCCCCTATGCCCCAGACGAAGTACGCCACCACGGCGTTCATCTCCGCGAGGAACGCGCCGAGGACGACGAGGAACGGGCCCGCGAGCACCGCCTCGCCCTCGCCTATCGCCGCTAGGGACATGTATATCGCGTATGTGATGCCGAGCACGACGGGCGCGAGCACGTGCGTGGTGATCCTCATCATCGAGACGGTGGGCCTCAGACGCCTCCTCATGGTGGCTTGGAGCTCCGCGACCTCCTTGAGGTAGCCTGACAGGTCCATCGCCAGGGTGCCCGCCTGCGCCTCGTCCTTCACGGCGGCTTCCCTCACGACCTCCAACGCCCCTGCGGACGCGTCAGCGACCTTGGAGGGGGCGCCGTCGTCGAGGTACCCGCAGAGGAGGCCGGGCGTTGGCGGGAGGTCCTCCTTCAACGCCGCCCTCGCCTTGGCCTGCGCCGCCTCGAAGTTCTCCCCCTCGACCATCAGCGACCCCGTCGCGAACAACAGGTCGCTCATCGAGTCCGTCGTGAAGGCCACTGTCGATCCCGAGGCTCTCGCGCCGTACGCCGCGAGTGACAGCGCAGGGGGTATCGTCATCGACAGCAGGGAGGCGACGTACCTGTCCGTGCCCTCGAGCAGCGTCAACGAGGCGGACAGCCCGGCCAGGGACGCGACGGACGCGGACAGGGCGAATGCCGCGGCGCCCGCGCCCCGCCGCCTTGCGACGGCCGCCCCTTCCCCTCCTGCGAAGGGATGCCTTGAGAGGGCGTCCGCGGCGACGAGGAAGGCTATCGCCGGGAACACGATGTTCATCAGGAGCACGACCTGCCCCGTGCTCTGCAGCGACGCTGAGGCGTCGTACGCGGGCTGGGACAGGTCGTCGGTCCATATCTGCCACGACATCAGCGGCAGGAACGAGCCGACCATCAGTGGCAGTATGATGCCCACCCCGAAAAGCACCATGCTCGGGACAGAGAGGGACAGGGCGTACTCCTCGATACGCCTCCTCGCCCCGGCGACGATGGACCGGTTCGCCCGGTCGAGCGCCCTCCTCCTGCCCGCCTCCGTCGCCTCGCAAGAGGCGGTTATCATCGATTGAACGGACGACTTGAGTTCCGGGCTGGAGTCGCTCCATCGCGCGCCCACGGCGGTCAGCGCCCCCTCGAACGTGGAGTGAATGTCGGTCATCACGGACCATATCGCGCCTCGTAGCTCGGAGGCGAACTCCGTCCCGCGCCCCGCGGCGAAGGCCATGGCCTTGGACAGCGAGCTCTCGTGGCGGAGGCACATTATCATGAGGCTGACGCACTCCGTGGAGCTGCGGGCCACCGATGCCGCCCGCTTCGCCGCGGAGGTCCTCGGATAAGAGAGCACGGCCTCCCTGGCCGCGAGTGGCGCGGCGATGGACGCGGCCGCCAGGGACAGCGCGAGCCCCAGGCGGCCGGACGCCAGCAGGGCGCACGCAGCCAGGGCCGCCGCGACGGAGGACAGTATGGCGGCGGACCTCGCGCCCGCGAGGACCTGGTCCGCCGTGAGCGGGATCGACGCCTGCGACAGGCTCCGCGAGAGCGCGCTGGCTCTCTGCGAGCCACGGGAGCCTTGCGCTCCCGGTGCCCTGCGCATGGAGAGCCATCTCGGCAGCCTCGAGTCGTACGCGGCCAACCTGGCGCATAGGCGCGTATAGCGCCTATGACGACGCGTGTCGCGAACCTCTGACCGACGACTCATGCCAATCCCTCCATTCCCGCAGGCCCGCCTCGGGCGTCTCGTCCGAGAACAGCACCCTCGTGAGCAGCTCGTTCGACTCGATCCGTGCGACATCGGTCAGCCCAGGACCGCCCCGGCCGTCGTGGAGGCCACACTGTGAGGCGATGTGGTCCGACCGCGCCTTGGCCATCACTATGCGCATGAGGTCGTCGGGCCTGCGCCCCAGGGCCGCGGCCATGCCCCTCACGGTCCTCGCCTCGTGCGTGAACTGCTCGGTGGGCTCCGCGGCCCCTCCGTTCCTGCTCTCGAACAGGCGGGTCAGCTCGACGGCGGACCCTGACGGACGGACCTCGGCCACCTCCACCACCTGCCGGCGGAACCTGCTCCCGTCAGGCGACCTCACGAGGCCTATCACGACGACGATGTCAGTTGACGAGAAGGCCCTCTCCGAGACCCCGAGGTCCTCGACCGCGCGGTCGAGGACGCTCTCCGCCGAGTTGCCGTGTATCGTCCCCAGCACGGACGACCCCGCGCTGCCCGCGCGCATGCTCTCGTACAGCACCCTCGCCTCCTCGCTCCTCACCTCCCCTATCACGATCGCGCTCTCCCCCATCCGCAGGCTGACCTTGAGCGCGCTCCTCGCGTCGAGCGACTGGCCAGGGGCGCCGTGGGAGGAGAACCTGAGGGTCTGTATGTCGAAGCCGAGCCTCTGGAGCCTCGGCACGGGGATCTCCGGGGTGTCCTCGATCAGCAGTATCCTCTGCGACAGCGGGAACTCGAGCATCATCGAGGAGAGGAGGGTCGTCTTGCCCGCCCCCCGACTGCCGGCCACGAGCACGGCCCTTCGGCCAAGCGCGCAGGCCCACAGGAAGCCCGCGAGGAGCGGCGACAGCGAGCCGTTCGCCACGAGGCGGGTCAGGGACCATGCCCTGTCCGTATGCCTCCTGATGGCGAGGGAAACGCCCCTGTCGCTCAGTGGAGGGGAGACGAGCGTGACCCGGGAGCGGATGTCGCTCATGTCCGCCTCGAGCACAGGGGCGGCCTCCGAGAACGGAAGCCCCGTCTCGAACTTGACCCGGGAGACGAAGGCCTGCAGGTCCCGGCGGCCCATCAGGAGGTTCGTCCGACACTTCCGTCTGACGCTCGGGAGGTTCTCCGTCCTCAGGACCACCTGGACAGGCACCTGGCCCGAAGGGGCGTCCACGTACACGTCCTGGACGTTGTCGTCCTTCAGGAGGGCTTCGAGGACGCCGTAGCCCGCGGTGTACCTGCAGAGCACCTTGGAGAGGTCCTCGGCCTCCCGGTCGAGCTCGCGCCCCGTCGCGCCGACCCTGTCCTTCGCGAGCGCGGCGAAGACGGCGTCCTTCGCCATTATCCGTATGTGTGCCCGCACGGCCCGGAACGACGTGATGTCTATGTCCTTCGGCGTCAGGTCCCGCATGGCCCTCATGGCGTCGGCCAGCACGCCGAGCCGTCCCGGGTCCATGCGGTATTCCGGGGGGTCGACGACATAGACGCCGTGGCTCCTGCCGACGGGAGACAGTATGGCTACCCTGACATCGTCGACCTCGTATCTCGCGACGACATCGGACTCGTCGTACGCTTCGGAGACTATCCAGGATGACGCGAAGGACGGCCGCGTCTCCAAGGGCATCTCGCGCCTTGGCTCGGGGCCGGCCGTGATGATACACCTCCTGACCGCCGCTTCTGGCGCGTCGACAGACCCGCAGATGCGTATCCTCCCCGGGGCGGAGTCCGCAGGCAGCTATCCCATCCCCCATGTCTTCCGCCACTCGCAGGCCGCTCGCGCGACGCACCGATCCGCCTCGTCGCAACGGGTCGACGCCACCGCCTTCGTGGCCCTCTTGAGGGCCTTCTCGGGGTCCGAGGCGAACCCCAACGGGTCGTCAAGGAGGTCCCTGCGGAGCGCCCCCACTATCCAAGACATACTGGCGTGGCATGTCTGACAGCGTTTGTCTGACACTTGGCGTCGGACAGAGAGGCACCTGTTCATGGCCTCCAAGGCGGACGTCGCCTGAAGCACGAGCGACAGGTGGTCCTCTCGATATCGCTTGTGCGTCCTTCTCTTCAATATCAGCACGTTCGGCCGTGCGCCGGAGCAGAGGATCTGCATTATGCCACACAGGCACCTGCTGTTCGAGAGGTCCTGCGGTCCGTGACAGGCTTCGCAATCCACCTCGAGCCTGAACTCGTCGTCGTCGACGTACTCGTGTGGGCACTTCACTTCCCTGCTGACGGCTGGGACGAGCTTCTTACGTGCGCCGAGCCTGACCGTAGGCATTACGAAGGGCAACGCATGCGGTGTCCATCATGCCTGCTGACCCGTGCAGTCTACGTGTAATCGGACGAGCCAACCCTCGCCCGCGGGTACGGGATGACATGCGTAGGGACGAGTCCGGCATTGGAGGGTTCGTGGAAGACCTCCCAGTGCTGGCGTTCGTGCTCGTGGGCGCGCTCGCGTTGGTATCGACGAACGTATGGGTCGCGCAGGAGCGGGCCGATGCGCGTGCGTGCCTCAGGGCTGATGCCTCGGCGGAGGGACTCCTCGACGCCGTCCTGCTGCGGTTGTCGGATGGAGCGGAGTGCGGCATCTCCGTCCCTGAGCTGAGGGGTCTGAACGCGTCCGTGGTCGACGGTCTCGCGCCAGAGGGCTTCGACTGGATGATATCCATACTGATACTCCACCCTTGGGTGGAGTCAATCGAGGTCGGCGACGAGAGGTGCGCCTCCGGGCCGACGCCGTTCGGCTACGCTAACCGACTGATCAACGCCAAGTACGGCGCTGGCGGGTGCGCCCTCGTGGAGGTGAGATGTGTCGTCTCGCCCGCGTGATGACCGTGACGAAGGGCAGCTGGCCGTCATGGACGCCATAGTGTTCTTCACCGTCGCGATGCTGATATGCAGCATACAGCTCGCTCAGCTACGGGGGGAGGCCGTCTCCGACGATGTCGGCATCGGGCGCGACGCCAGAAGCGACCCGTCGATGCTGCTGATGGCCGTATTGAGGGCATCAATAGGGCAGACTATCACGATAGAGCTCGACACGCCCCTGACGGTGAGTCCGGAGACGGCCGTCGCCGACTGCCTCGCGTCCGAGGCAGTCGCGCTGACCAGAGGTCATGGCACCGCCGCGTTCGAAGAGCTCAACCGAAGGGTGCTGGCAATCGTGTCCAACGCATCCGCGCCGGTCGCCAGGCCTCACATCGTGATGGCGGCGCTCGGCGATGGGACCTACGATACGATGCTCGTGCTCGAACACGCTCATATCGTCTCGGAAGATTGCTTCGCCGCCACGCAGCGCATACTGTCGGGCCGTTCGAGCGATGTCGTGGTCACGCTCGTCCTAGAGCCAACCTCTCTTCCTGAAACCCTTGGCGTCTGACTTCGTGGCCTTTATCCTCGCGCGGGCAACGCGTTCGCCACGCGATATCTCCACGGCCTGGACGATTATCGTGGCCACGAGTCCGCCTATGCCCGCGTAAAGGAGCACCGCCTGGTCCGTCCTCGTATACGTGTAGATGAGTGCGAGCACTACGACGATCAGGAAATAGAGCAAGTAGGTCATCGGCGTCCTCGGGACCGGGATCTCCCTCGCGTCCTGACGGCATCTGGAGCACCATGCCCTCCAGCTGTACCAAGGCTTGACCCTGAGCTCCTTGCACTTGGGGCAGTAGACGAATTTCACGTCCGTCCCGATTGGCCACCGTACTATTTATGACCGCTGACCCGGCAATTCCGAAATACCACGTCATCCATCTGGTTGTCGTGAGAGGAGGAGGTAGGAGGCGCGGAGGGCTCGACTACACGCCGGAGGAGCGCCAGGTCCTCGCATCGCTCCGGAAGTCATCCGGCCGCACGTGTCATCAGTGCGAGTGGTATTCGGACAGGGGGAAACACAGAGGTTGCTTCCCCAACGGCAAGTACCGCAAGTTCCTGTCACAGTCGGAGTTCGACGCTGGTTGCGAGCTGTTCCTCGCGAAGGAGAGTTCGAAGTGAGAAGACGACTGCCAGGTGGGGCCTCTCATAGTACACTTGTCGCAGACAATTGCGACCAGCGGTTCATTCCCACTTCTGCGGCGGCATAGTCACGGTACCGCGGGGATAGGCGATGAGCACCAGGAAGGTCATGAATGTGAGGAACACCATTGGTCCAAGAGCAACCGAGAGCCATAGTTGAGGCAGCTTTGGTGTCTCCTCATTCGACTCAGATGCAGACTGTAAGCTCGCGATGAACAGCAGGATGACTATGACCATTACTCCGGCCTTAACGAGTGCTGGCAACTTCCTTCTTATTCGAGCCAGCGTTAACAGCACGGCCAGTCCAGTGAAGAGTATGACCTCTCCCAAGGCGATCTCTGACGAATAGGTCTGTATGTTCGCCACTAAGAGTGTCATGAAACAATTGAGGCTAATCGCCGCAACGAGGACAGCTATGACGATTGGCGTGGTGGACTCTCTTCCAGCTCGAACCATCGCCGTGAACGCGGCCGCGCCAGCAGCGAGAACTGGCATGTGGAACGCCGCTGGGAAGAGATGTTCAGTGGCGACTGCGAGGACTGAGAAGAATGCAGTCAGGAACAGCAGCAGTCGCATATAGAGACGTTGTCGTGAGAGTTCCATTCCTTCACGATCACGATAGGATGACCACAACATCCATTCTGGTATCTTTCCGGATTCCACACCACATCCTCCTTGGTGTGCGATTACCGACAGATGTTATGAATGCTTTGACGGAGCTCCTGGCTGTCAAAGAGGCGGGCATCTGTTCCATTGTGCCTCAACACGTCGTCTTCGTAGGCCGAGATATCTATCTGAGGGCACCTGGTGCAGGGGCGCGGATTCGAACCGCGGAACCACTTCTGGACAAGGTCCTAAGCCTGCAGCTACGACGCGGCGAACCGGACGTATATCCTTTGCCGTATCGAATCGTCGAGACTGGCCACCGACAGGCAAGGATACGGCGTATGCCGTTCGCCCTGATAGGCCACATTCTGATGAGTAGGTTCGCCCTTAGACGGCAAAGTTGAACACAACTGAGTCGTTGAAGGCTGGGGGGATATGGCACAGCATAACTGGGTTGTCCACAAGCTCGCGCTCCATCATAGGAGACATGGTGACAATGTCTACGCTGACCACTGCAAAGGCTACAGGAAGCCACCGATATATGCAGGTACAAGAGGTGGCAGATATCGTCCTGATGTATGGATTCCAACAGATGGCCTCGTCTATGAAGTGGAACCGTACCTCGCAGTTGAACGCGCGTTGCCCCAGATTAACGCGTTCGCCAGTGACGACGTCTGGCATGATATGCTGAGTGGTCTGAGATATGAGCTGATTGCTAAATGGCCCGTTTCGGGACCACCTGATTAGATGGTTAACGGAAGGATATGCTTAAATTCCCTCAGGCAACTTACGGGCCGGAGTGGGTCGGGATGAAATGCGAGAAGTGTGGAGCTCAAAACTCGCCAGGATTGGAGAAATGCGGCAACTGCGGTGCCTTCTTCCACGGGGTGCAGCCGGAATCGGAGCCCACTGCCTCCTTGGACAGTTCTCGCGCAAGAGAGAACAAGGCTGAGGAGCCATCATCCATCTCCGAACCCGTGGTTTCCATCCACGATGTTCCACACGAGACCATTCGTTCTGAAGGATCCATCTTCTCGGTGGCTGTCAACATCCGCAGAATATTCCTGGTAATGTTGACCTTCCTGGCGATAGTGACGATCGAGTTGACATACAGCCTCTATCTGACGACTGTGGACGACCCCACCGACCTCAGGGCGAGCGCGGAGGTTGCGATAGCTGGCTGCGTGATCGTGGCGATTGCTGGCGGGTACTACGCCATCCGTTCGAAGCGTTTGAGTGAATGACACTCGCGACGACTCGGACTTGTCAGAGGGCACGGACTTGCCTTAATGCACCTGGAACTACTCGGAATGACGTGGGTGAATTGTCAGGTGCAGGGGCGCGGATTCGAACCGCGGAACCACTTCTGGACAAGGTCCTAAGCCTTGCGCCGTTGACCGGGCTTGGCTACCCCTGCGCATCACACCGTGTCGTGACGTCGTGCATGATGTTCGCGTCATTATTTGAAGGAATCGTGAGACTCTGCCCCCGCTGACGCCTGTCCCTTATCCTACGAAGGACATCGGAGACGGCCTTCATGGCGGACGCCTTCTTCGCAGGAAACGCCCTGACCTTGATCCTTATGGCGACGACGTCATCATTGCCTGCCAGGCGCATCTCCCCTTTGAAGGCGCACTGCTTGTCCAACCGGACGAATAGGTTGCACGAGTCGTCTATCCTGTCTTCGAGGGTTGCGACGACCGCCTCCAACTCGGCCGTGGGCAGTCGCGAGAACAGGCGTGTGACAAGGTCCATCGAGTTCGTGACGGCTTCCACGACGACGATCTCGTTGCCGTGATGGCCGATGGTGCGTCTGACCTCGAGTTCCGAATCGCCGAACACCTCGCGGAGCGACCTCTCCACGCGCTCGAGCCGTTCCGTGGCATGGCACAGAACCCTCCCGTGCATCGACGAGAACGCGGCGTTCACGCCTGTACCTAACGCGCATCCATTATGTAAAGACACTCGATGGGCCAGTCCAGTAAGTCAACGCTCCTGTAGTTCGGTGAATCATTAATATCTTCTAAGTGTTAACTCTACAAACGGGTGCATTCTCTGATAGAAGTCAGGTTCCACGGTAGAGGCGGCCAAGGGGTCGTCGTGGCCTCGCAGGTCCTGGCGAACGCTGCTTTCAGAATGGGTTTCGAGGTCGCGTCCTTCCCGTACTTCGGCGTGGAACGGAGAGGCGCTCCCGTCGCCGCGTATGCGCGTATCGACGACAAGCCGATCAGGATCCGGTCGAGCGTGTACGAACCCGACTACGTGGTCGTGCTGGACAACACGCTTCTGAAGGGCGTCGACCTCCTGGAGGGGCTGAAGCCCGAAGGCAGGGTGCTGATGAACTATCCCGACGGAGAGCGCCCCGAGGGCCTCAAGCCCGGGTTCAAGTACTACACGCTCGACGCCACGTCGATCGCCGCCGCGCACGGCATAGGGTCCAAGGTGGCGCCGATAGTCAACACATCCATCATGGGCGGGTTCGCGAAGATATGCGACATGGTATCGCTCGACGCCATGTTGGACAGCATCCGCGAGAAGGCGCCGGTGAAGAAGGACGCCAACGTCGCCGCCGCGAAGGAGGCGTACGAGCGGACGGCGGAGGTCGTGGCATGACGGACTCCTACGAGGACATACCGAGGACGCCCATATCGAGCGCCCCTAGCACGATCAACATCACTGGCCTGTGGCGCATAATGCGCCCCGTCATCGACCTTGAGAAGTGCAAGAAGTGCACGTTGTGCTGGAAGTTCTGCCCTGACGCGGCGATCGAGTTGGTCGACGGCATGCCCGTGATAGACCTCGACTACTGCAAGGGCTGTGGCATATGCGCGAACGAATGCCCGGCGAAATGCATAACGATGGTCAAGGAGGGCGAGTGATGAGAGAGGTGATGACGGGCAACTACGCCTCCGCGTATGGCGCCAAGATAGCCCGGGCCGATGTTGTCGCCGCGTACCCCATCACACCGCAGACATCGATCGTCGAGAAGCTGGCGGAGTTCGTCGCCTCGGGCGAGATGGACGCGAAGTTCATACCGGTCGAGAGCGAGCACAGCGCCATGGCTGCCTGCATCTCGGCGTCGATCGCGGGGGCGAGGACATACACCGCGACGAGCTCTCACGGCCTGACGCTGATGCACGAGGTCCTGATATGGGCCTCGAACGCGCGCCTGCCCGTCGTCATGACGAACGTGAGCAGAGCGATGGCGCCTCCTTGGAGCGTCTGGGCGGACCACATGGACTCGGTCGCCCAGAGAGACACCGGCTGGATGCAGTTCTTCTGCGAGAGCAACCAAGAGGTCTTCGACACGATCATAATGGCGTACAAGGTCAGCGAGAGCGTGGACGTCATGTTGCCATCCATGATCATCGAGGACGCCTTCATACTGTCACACACGTCCGAGCCCGTGGACATCCCCGAGCAGGACGTCGTGGACGCCTTCCTGCCGAGGTACGACCCCGACATCAAGCTGGAGGTCGGCAAGCCGATGGGCTTCGGCTCCCTGGTCAAGCCTGACCAATACATGGAGTTCAGGTACAAGGCCATGCTGGCTATGAAGCGCGCGCGCACCCGGATACTGGAGGTAGAGGAGGAGTTCGAGCGCGCCTTCGGCAGGAGCTACGGGGGGCTGGTAGACGAGTACAGGTGCGAAGACGCCGACGCCGTGCTGGTCGTCGCCGGGTCGGCCGCAGGTACCGCGCGGGAAGTCGTCGACGACCTCAGAGGCGAGGGCCTGAAGGTGGGGCTGGCGAGGCTGAGAGCGTTCCGGCCGTTCCCCGCAGACGAGTTCAGGTCGCTCGCTGACAGGGTCTCGCGCATCGCGGTCCTGGACAGGAGCTACACGTACGGCGCTTCGGGCGCGTTCTTCACCGAGATACGCGCGTCGACATGCCAGGCCTCGGGAGACCCGATCATGAAGAACTACATCGCGGGTTTGGGAGGACGGGACATCACGCCCGGCGTGATTGAGGGCGTCTTCAGGGACGTTCTGTCCCTGAAGGATCGGTCGGATACGTCCGACGAGCCCGAGTGGGTCGGCGTGGAGGGTCTGCGCGGGGGTATGTCCTGATGTCACCGACCACGATCCCCGAGGAGGAGTACGCCTATCCCGGGAGCACGGGATGCCCGGGGTGCGGGGCCAACCTGGTCATGAGGTACCTGCTGAAAGGCCTCGGGGAGCGTACGGTGCTCTCCATACCAGCCTGCTGCTGGGCGGTCATGCCTGGCTACTATCCCAGTCATTGCCTCAAGGTACCGATGGTGTACTCCGCCTTCGAGGCCACTGGCGCGTCCATATCCGGCATACGCGCGGCGCTGGACGTGAGGGGCGATCAGGACGTCACAGTCGTCGGCTTCGCCGGCGACGGCGGCACGGTGGACATAGGCCTGCAGGCGCTGTCCGGGGCGGCCGAGCGTGAGACGGACGCCATATACGTCATGTATGACAACGAGGCTTACATGAACACGGGCATACAGCGCAGCGGTTCCACGCCTTGGGGGGCGTGGACGACGACGACGCCAGTGGGGTCCAGGGGCGAGTTCAAGCGTGAGCCGAAGAAGGATATCATGGCGATCATGCGCGCGCATGGCGTCCCGTACGCCGCGACGGTGTCCGTGTCGCATCCGGAGGACTTCGTCAAGAAGGCCAGGAAGGCGAGGGATGTCAAGGGTTTCAGGTTCATACACGCGCTCTCGCCGTGCCCGCCCGGCTGGCGGCTCGACCCCATGAAGACGGTGGAGGCTGCCCGGCTCGCCGTCAACACCAACATCTTCCCCCTGTACGAGATCGACCGTGGGAGGCTCAGGATAACCAGGAAAGGCAAGGGCCTGCCAGTGTCGGAGTATCTTTCGACGCAGGGGAGGTTCACGCACCTGACGGACGACCAGGTCAAGGAGATACAGAGCGGCGTCGACAGGGCGTGGTCCGCGCTGGAGCGCGAGGCGAGCGCGGACGATGGCGGCTCATAGGACCTTCATCAGCGTGCGCCTCTTGTAGCCCGTGACGACCTTGACCGTTCCGCGCAGCGCCTCGTCCAACCGGCTGTCGCCCGTGTCCACGCGCAGGAACGGCGTATCGCGCAACTTGGTAGGCGTCGCGACGACGACGATGTTCTCCTTGCCGACAGCCTCGAGCACTTCGGGCGAGAGCTGCTGGTTGCCCCTGCCGAATATGAACCCCTGGGACCCGATGGGCGTGACCAGTATCCTGGCCCGGTCGTGCCGCCCGAGCAGCTCGAGTATGCCCTTCTCCGACAGGTCCGTCGCCAACGACTTGCGGTCTATGTAGGCGTCCACGCCGAGGCCCGTCTTCTCTTCCCCGAGCGCGTCGGCGATCGCCTTGGTCGTGCTTCCAGGGCCGATTATGTAGAGCACCCCCGACTCCATAGTGTCCGATATGAACGCCGCTATCTCCTCCGCCTCGTCGGCGGCAGTCTTCGTGGCGTAGACGGCCTTCGCCGACTGCATATGTCTGACGTCATCGGGCACGAGCGCGAGCCCGAACAGCTTCGAGGAAACCGCTCCCATCCTGAACGACTCCTCGTCGACATCCATCACCTCGGCCTCCCTGACATTGCCAGACCGTGCAAAGCTCTCAATCAGGTCGGCCGCCTCCTCGGGTGTGTGCGCGAACACGGACGAATGCATCTTGACGCCTGCGGGTATGCCGACGAGGGGTATGCGCTTGTCCGCGACTGTCAGGATGTCCCTCGCCGTGCCGTCGCCTCCGCAGAACACGATGAGTCGAGCGCCGGCGTCGATGATCGCCCTCGCACCCGCGACCGTGTCCTCTGCCGTGGTCTCCGCGGACACGCGGTGCACGACGTCCGCGGCGAACCCCTCCTGGGAGGCGACGTGTTCCCCCATCGCCCCCGAGCATGTCAGGATATCGATGTCGAGGCCCTTCAGCGATAGAGCCCTCATGGCGCACCTCGCCCTCTCAGGCGCGCTCTTCTTGGCGCCCAGCCTCCGGGCGGCCTCGAGGGCCGCAGAGCCGTCCGTCCCCTTGAGACCGACAGGTCCACCCATTCCAGCTATCGGGTTGATGAGAAAGCCTATCCGAACGCTCACGGACGGGCATAGGTCGGTACGCCGATAAAAACGGTTCCGCCGTCACGCGCACGTGTGGCATTGGAGAGGATCGCTGAGTGAGAAGTGAACATGTAGAGGAATATGGATGAAAGGGGTTTCTTCTGGCCAGCAGCTCGCGGTCTACGCCTCCGTCCGTGGTCGGCGGTCACACGCGTCAATCGAACATGTTGGTGGGGCCGAAGTCGTCGAAGGACGGCATCAGCTCCGCATGTATCATCTGCTCTTCCGCGTGGTCGGTAGGGGGCAGGACCGCTGGTTCCTCGAAAGCGTCGACATAGCCAGTGATGTCGTCCATGAGCGTGCTCACATACGAGCTGGTCTCGTTGCTGATCGTCTGCACGATCTTGATCACGCTGCGCTCTATCACCTTCATGGCCTCGGACATGGTGAGGTCGGAGGCGCCGTTCATGCTCGCCAGCTTGTTGTTGTCGAGCACCACCGTGAAGTCGGCTATGTCCTTCAGTCGATCGACGCCCTTGTTGGCCGTGGTCATGCGCGTGGGTCCTTCAGCGTCGAACGGCATGATCGGCAGCGCGAACGTGACCGCGTTCAGCTCCTTCGCGACGGACGCGACGACCGGCGAAACGCCTGTGCCAGTGCCGCCGCCCATGCCGGCGACCACGAACACGATGTCATAGCCTCTCAACGCCTCGCAGAGCACGTGCCGCGCCTTATCCGCACAGTGCTCCCCAATCTCAGGGAACCCGCCTGCGTCCCTGCCGAAGGTGACGTCCTTGCCTATGAGGACCCTCTTGTGCGCGTCAACCTTCCGCAGGCGCTCTTCGTCAGTGTTCACTGCAACGGTCTCAATCCTGTTCGAGCCCCAGTATATACCGTGGACGACGTTAGATCCAGCGCCGCCGCATCCCACAACGGCGATCGCGGGCTCTCCCAGTGTTGAACCGAGTGCGTTCATCAGATCTCCAACCTTGCTCCCTTCATCTGTCATTTCCTGCTGGCCTCCGTCTTCTCATCGACCGACGCGAGGGAGCCCCCCCACGAGAGACTCCCCTGTCAGACAATGCGCCCTCAAAGCGGTGCCTTTTCACTATGCCTTGGGAACGACCTTCATAGCGCTTCTCTGCTGGATCGCGTCCTTCTTCACCGACTCCACGTGCTCCTCGTGGAGGAACTGGTGTCTCGCACAGTCAGCGAGCGCTTCGGATATCGAGCTGTATATCCCTTCGTCCACTAGGTGCCCAACGGTGTCGAAGACGAGCGGTGGCAGCTCGACCACGACCTCGTTCGGCTTCCTCGGCGTTCCCTCGTCCGCGCACGCCCCCTTGCCCTCTAGGTAGACTGAGACGGCGGCGCGGGCCAGTTGCGATCTGTTGGAGAACTCCCTGCTGCTGGCCACGAACTCGTCGATCTGTCTGAGTATCTCCGAGTCGAGGCGTAGGGTTATTCGTTCGTTCTCCAACATCTCGGGCATCTTTGCATCCCATCCCGACTTATCGACGCAGTTCAGAGATATGTCATACATTTGTATATATAGATATGGAAAATGTCACATTTTGTCTGAAAAGGTCATAATCGCAGACGACACCCTCCTGACACCCGCTCCGGAACCAGCCTGGCTAGCCGGCCGTCATACTAAACGAGACGGACGCCAAGCTTTAAAATAGGACCCCTCTATGCCCCGACCGGCCCGGTTGACGCCGGCCGGATGATAGCGCATGGACGGACAGCAAGCACGGTGGACTCGCAGCAGAAGGAGAGGAGCTTCGGTATTGGCTGTCTCCTTCGGCATAGCCCTATTCGTCGCGGGCTTCGCGCTGACGATATCGT
This sequence comes from Thermoplasmata archaeon, assembly GCA_041554135.1. Lineage (GTDB taxonomy): Archaea > Thermoplasmatota > Thermoplasmata > UBA10834 > UBA10834 > UBA10834. Next base: position 26,675 of record JBFFML010000014.1, read on the forward strand.
CCCTGCCGTCGGATTCCGCAGCGGGCTCCGAGGGCTCCAGCGTAGGTGGCGAGGAGCTGACCTCGTCCAGCGCCTTCCAGAGCGATGGCATCCTTCTGCTGATCGGCATCGTGACGAGCATGGTCGGTGTCGTCACCGCGACAGCCGTTCCCGCCGCCGTCTTCCTGCGCTGCGCGAGACGCGACACGTGACGGCGTTCGAGCGTCCCCTCACCAATCTTTTTATTGGGCACAGGCATTCCGATGTTCATCTGGCTTGATTCGCATGGCTCTCGATTTCTCATCCATGGAGGCAAAGTGGCAGAAGGCCTGGCTGGATGCCGGGGTTAACGAGTCCGAGCCAGCGCCGGGACGGCCGAAGTTCTTCATGATATTCGCGTATCCCGGCGTCACGGGCTACATGCATGTCGGGCACATGAGGGGCTACACCGTCTCGGACGCAATCGTGAGGTACAAGCGTATGACGGGCTACAACGTGCTCTTCCCCGTCGGCACACACGCCACCGGCAACGGCGCCATAAGCTTCGCCCGGAGGGTGGAGCGAGGCGACCCCGCGACGATCGAAGTGCTGAGGTCGAACGGTTGCTCCGAGGAGGCGCTGTCCAAACTGACGGACCCACTCGAGGTCGTCAGATTCTTCAACCAGGTGTATCTGAACGACTACTGGAGACGGTTCGGGTTCATGTCGGACTGGCGACGCTTCACGAGCACCATAAACGCGGATTACTCGAGGTTCATAGAGTGGCAGATGCTGAAGCTGCACGCCCAAGGTCTGCTGATACAGAAGCCGTACTACGCCCCGGCATGTGTGGAGCACGGCCCAGTCGCCATCGACGCCTCGGAGACAGACATATCCAAGGGCGGGAACGCCGAGGTGCTCGAATACACGCTCCTGAAGTTCGCGCTTCCTGACGGACGGAAGCTCGTCGCGGCGACGCTGAGGCCTGAGACCGTGTTCGGCCTGACGAACTTCTGGGTCAACCCGAAGGTGGACTACGTGTCCGTCGGAGTGGGAGACGAGACCTGGGTGGTATCCTCACTCGCGGCGGAGAAGCTTAGGCTGCAGATGGATTCCGTCGAGGTCGGGGATGCGGTCGCCGGCGCGTCGCTCATGGGCGTGAGTTGCGTCGCACCGTTGACGGGCAAGTCGATACCGATATTCCCGTCCGAGCTGTGCGACCCGAACGTCGGCACGGGGCTCGTGATGAGCGTGCCATCGGACGCACCCGTCGACTGGATCGGCCTGGTGGAGCTCAGGGACGATCGGGGGGCGCGTGAGTCGTACGGCATAACGGACGAGATGCTGGACGGCGCGGCCCCGATCGCGATCATCGACACCCCTGGCTACGGCCCGTTGCCGGCTGTCGAGGTGACGGAGAGGATGAGCATCACGTCGCTGGCGGACCCTAAGCTCGAGGAAGCGACGAAGGAGGTCTACAAGACGGGCTTCCACAAGGGCGTCATGAACGACTCCTGCGGGGAGTACGCTGGCTGGCACGTGGAGGAGGCGAAGGACGCCGTGCGCGAGCGCATGCTCGAGCGCGGGGACGCCTCGATGTTCTACGACTTATCGGAGGAGGTGCTCTGCAGATGCGGCAGCAAGGTCCTCGTCAAGAAGATACCTGACCAATGGTTCATCGACTACGCCAACCCCGCGCTCAAGGAGCGTTCGAAGGAACACGCTCTGACGATGAAGATACTGCCGCGGGAGTACTACGACAACATACAGAACGTGCTCGAGTGGTACCGGGAGAGGGCCTGCGTCCGCCTGGGAAACTGGCTTGGCACGCGGTTCCCGCTGGACACGAGATGGATCGTTGAGGCGATCGCGGATAGCACGCTGTACCCGATCTACTACGTGATAGCCAAGTACGCCAACGCCGGGCTGATTGCCCCCGAAGGCATGAACGAGGCGTTCTTCGACCATGTCCTCCTCGGGAAGGGCGAGCCGTCGGAGGTCGCGCGTGCCACGGGGTTCGATGAGGGCACGCTGGAGAGCCTGCGAGCCGAGTTCGAATACTGGTATCCCCTCGACGTGAACCTCGGCGGCAAGGAGCACATGACCGTGCACTTCCCCGTCTTCCTGATGAACCACGTGGGGCTGCTGAGGCCGCAACACTGGCCCAGGGGCATCATCGTCAACTGGTACATCACGGCGGTCGGTGGCAAGATATCGAAGTCGAAGGGCGGCGCGCAGCCGATACCGGACGCCGCGGAGCGGTTCGGCGTGGACTCCATGCGGCTGTTCTACGCGCACATCGCCTCCTTGTATGTCGATGTGGCATGGGAGGACGAGAAGGTCGAGTCCTACAGGGACAGGCTTGAGCGCCTGTGGGCCTTCGTTTCTGAGCTCATGGCGCTCGACGAGGAGCGCTCCTCGGGCATCGACGCGTGGCTGCGGGCGCGCATGCAAACCAGGCTGGCGCGGCTGCGGGGGCACATGGAGCAGTTCGATGTACGGTCGTACGCCAACGACGTCTACTTCGAGATGCCTCAGGATCTCAAGTGGTACCTTCGGAGAGGGGGCTCGTCGAGGGGCGTCCTGCGGGAGGCGCTTGGTGTCTGGACGAAGCTAATGGCGCCTATCACACCGCACATCGCGGAGGAGATCTGGGAGCGCCTCGACGGCGACGGCCTCGTCTCCATATCCCGCATACCAGAGGCTGGCGAGACAGAGGCCACATCCGTTGAGGAGGCCAAGGAGCGGCTCCTGTCCACGTTGATGGAGGACATATCCGAGATATTGAAGGTGACCGAGATCACCCCTTCGCGTATCACCCTGATGACCGCACCGAAGTGGAAGCATGAGATGCAGTCCAAGGCCCTCTCCGCGGGTGGCAAGGCCGATGTCGGCGGCCTGATAAGGGAGGCGATCGCCAGCGCCCCTGCGGATGCGCGCAAGGAGGTGCCTGTGTTCGCGAAGGCCGTCGCTTCAGAAGCCGCGCGCATGTCCGATGACGAGCGGCTCCGGGGCCTGGCGGACATGGACGAGCGCGCCGTGCTCGAGCAGGCGAAGGCCTTCCTGGGCGACGAGTTCGGGTGCGAGGTCGTCGTGTTCTCGGCGGATGACCCCGCGAGGGTGGACCCCAAGGGCCGCGCGAAGCACGCGAGGCCGCTCAGGCCAGCGGTCTTCGTCGAGTGAGGGTCGGATGGGGCGAGAGGACGCCCCGCGTTTCTCGCTGGTAGCCACGAAGACGCCGTCCCCTAGGGCCCTGTCGATCATGGTCGAGCATGGCGGTTGGAGGCAAAGCATTAAAGTCAGTCCTGAGAGATATCCGGCCAACTGGTAGGCACAATGAGACCACTGGTGCCGATTGTGGCCATTCTGTTCGCCGTCTGTCTAGCGACATGCTTGCCCAGCATAGCCTCGTCCCAGGACGACCACGGTCCAGAGCCTGGCATGGTCGTCACCACGCGCATGCAGCTGACGACCGTGGGAGACCTGGACGGCTCGGGCGACCTGACGATAACGCTCAAGGGCGAGTCCGCGCGCGATTTCAGGGAGTACGTGCTCTCGGAGTTCGACTCGGACATGGACCAGCTGATACAGCCGGGCGAGGCGAAGGACCTGCTCGTGGCCCTCTCCTCCGCCTTGAATGGACAGTTGTACTGGGGTGTGACGATCAACCCGACCAGCGACTTCGCCAACATGACGGAGACCAAGGCCGCTGAGATGACGACCGGCCTGATCAGGGAACGCTGGGACTCGACCGACGATGTCTCGTTCAGCATGGCGTTCGACTGCAAAGGGCTGGGGTTCTCCAAGGTCATATTCATCACGCAGAGCGCCGTCGACACCTTCTGCGGCGCGATACTGCAGGCGACGGGCTACACATACGAGGGCGTTATGCGACTGGACCACCAGAGCACGGCGCTCGGTGTGGGCAGCTTCACGAGCCCTGACATGCCGAACGGCACCCTCCGCGAGGTGAGGACGCCCGCGGGAGTGCTCATATGGTATTCGACCGACGTCGGCGTCGATGGCATGGCGGAGGTGTCGCTGGAGACCGTGCTCTACGAGGAGATATCGGTCATCGAGAACACGCAGATAGCCTTCGTGATACTCTTCATCGGCTCGCTGATGATGATTAGGGTTCCCGCCAAGCGGTTCGAGAAGTTCAAGAAGCTCCATCCCAAACGCTACAGGAAGTACGCAAGCCCGAGGCGCTCGCCCAAGGTCCTGACCATCGTGCTCCTCGCGGTGCTCTGGTTGCTGTACGTCGTCCCGTTCCTCCTGTCGTATGCTGTCGACGGCCTCGTCGTGCACTCGTACTACTTCATGTTCCTCGTGCCGCTCGCCGCGGTCGGCCAGTACGCGTTCACGCGCCATGTGTACGACAAGTCCACACTGGACATCCCTGAGGACATGGTCGTCGAGTTCAAGCAGGCGCAGCTCGAGTCGGACTCCGAGGTGCTCGCGCTGTGCGCCGTCTGCTTCAAACCGATAGAGCTCGACGAGGACATGCACGTGTGCGAGTCGTGCAACATCGAGATGCACATGGAGTGCGCGGACCGGGCGGGGCAGTGCCCCGCGTGCGAGGCGATACTGTTCCCGCAGGACACGCGCTCGATCGAGTGCAAGGCCTGCGGCGAGTCGTTCCTGCACTCGGGCATGGACGACCAGTATTCCATACAGTGCACCCGGTGTGGCGCCTTCCAGGAGGAGGTCGAAGCGGGCAAGAACTACCTCGTCGTGGACAAGGACCCGACGATGGCCTACCGCATGATACGGGCCATGGGCCTCTCGGGCAGGGCCGCGATCGCGATGACGGTCGAGTTCCCAGGCAAGATACGTGCGGACTACGACCTGGGCGAGGATGTGGACGTGCGTTGGTTCTCGGAGAGCACGACGGACATAGACAACGTGAACCCCCACGACCTTGAGGGCGACGCGATGGAGACGTGCTCGACCTTCCTGGCCACGACCAAGAGGGCCGGTCTGATGCTCGACGGTCTTGATATGCTGATGGACCTGAACGGGTTTGACAGGGTCATGGCGTTCGTCCGCAGGCTGAACGACCTGGCATCGATACACGGTTCGACCATAATCGTCCATGTCGACAGGTCCAGATTCGATGAGGACGCGTACAACGCCCTGAGCGATGAGTTCGACGAGACACACGATTACTCGTGACCCGCGGACGGATACTCCCCCGCCCACTTTCTGTACAGTTCGTGCTCAAGGCCGAGCTGGTCGAGCACCCGACCCACGATGAAGTCGACGATGTCGTCGACGGTCTCCGGAGACGGATAGAACGCCGGGCACGCCGGCATGACGACCGCGCCCGCGTGTGACAGGCGCAGCATGTTCTCGAGGTGTATCGTGGACAGTGGCGTCTCGCGCGTGACGATGACGAGCTTCCGCCGCTCCTTCAGGGCCACGGAGGCCGCCCTGGTGATCAGGTTGTCGGCTATCCCGCAGGCTATCTTCGACAGCGTCGACATGCTGCATGGCATGATCACCATGGCGTCGAACTTGGCCGAGCCCGAGGCGAGCGGGGCGAACATGTCGTCGTTCTCGAGATGCGCTCCCGCCTTCGCCTCGATGTCCTCCTTCGAGAGGCCCGTCTCGGCCGCCGCCATGCGTGCGGCGTCCGCGGAGACGACGACCGTGCTCTCGCATGTCAAGCACTCCAGCAACCTGATGCCGTACCTCATTCCCGAGGCGCCCGTGATCCCTACGACTGCGTGCACTGGGCCGCAGGTATGACGTGCGAGGGTAAAAGACTTTGACGGGCGTCGGCCATGTGACGTCGGCCGCGGGGCACCTCATGCGCGCGGTTGCCGTCGCATTTATATACAGGTACCATCTTATCCGCGATTTGTCCCTGTCCTGGCGAATGTCCAGGCAGCTCGACATGCCAAAGATATCACTTGAGGTAGTGCGATGGCGACAGCTTACGATGTACCCGCCGGGAGACTCCTGCCGCAGCTGGCGGAGGAGCTCAAGAAGATGGAGGCTATCAAGGCTCCAGAGTGGGCCCTCTTCGCGAAGACCGGCAGACACAGGGAGAAGAGCCCGATCGAGGACGACTGGTGGTTCGTCAGGTCCGCGGCGGTTCTGAGGAAGGTGTACATATACGGGCCCATCGGCACGACCCGGATAGCCGAGGCGTTCGGCGGCAAGGCGGATAGGGGCTCCAAGCCCAACAAGGCCGTCAGGGGTTCCCGTTCGATCGCCAGGCTAACGATACAACAGCTCGAGACGAGCCAGCTGATCCAGAAGGACAAGGACGGCGGCCGCGTGGTCACCGGGAAGGGGCGCAAGCTCGTGGACAACGTGTCCACGCGGCTGATGAAGGAGCTCGCTGCGGAGAACCCCGAGCTCACGAAGTACCTCTGAGTGGTATGTGTATGGCGGACGAGAGCGAGCTAGACCAGCTGCGACAGAAGAAGCTCCAGGAGCTCCAGGCCAGGGCGCAGCACGAGGTCGCCGCGCAGGAGCAGGCGAAGCAGATGGAGGCCCAGAAGGCCTTGCTCATGCGCCAGATACTGACGCCTGAGGCGCGCGAGCGGCTCGCGAACCTGCGCATGACGCGCCCGGACGTGGTGGAGCAGGTCGAGGACCAGCTGCTGATGCTCGTCCGTTCGGGAAGGGTCTCGCAACAGATAGACGACTACATGATGCGGCAGATCCTGCGCAAGATAATGCCCACGAAGAGGGAGATCAAGATCGATAGGAGATGAACGCGTGTCCAGACACAAACCCTACGCCAGGAAACTGAGGATGATGCGAGCGCTGAGGAGCAACAGACGGGTCCCTGCCTGGGTGATGATGAGAACCAGCAGGAGGTTCTTGCGCCATCCGAAGAGGCGACACTGGCGCAGGAACAAGCTGAAGGTGTGAGGGGTCATCATGGTAGAGGAGCTCGAACGGGTTTTCACGGTGCCTCTCACGGTCACCAAGCAGGTCCCGAGGGTCAAGAGGGCACCGCGGGCGATCAAGGAGATCAAGGAGTTCGTCACGAGGCACATGGCGGAGCCTCCGTCGGAGGACGAGGACGAGGATGAGACCCGGAGGGACGTCTGGATCGACTACAGGCTGAACGAGTACCTCTGGTCCAAGGGGATAGAGAATCCCCCGAGCAAGGTGCGCGTCAAGGCCATCAGGTTCGAGGACGGCTTGATAGAGGTCTCCCTTCCAGAGGAGTGAGCCTCCGGGAGAAGACGCAGATGCTAAGGCTCGGCGACCTCGACGGCAACCCGCACGTGGGTGTGTTCTGCGCGGCCAGCGAGACCCTGGCGCTCGTGGCTGAACCAGTTGATGAGCGCGTCGTAGACGACCTCAGGGAGGTGCTCGGGGTCGAGGTTATACTCACGACCGTCGCGGGGTCGACGGTGGTCGGCTCGCTCGTAGCGATGAACAGCAGCGGCATAGTGTTCTCGAACCTCGTGGAGAGACACGAGCTCGCGAGGATGCCGTCTTCGCTGAGCGTGGGGCTCATGCCCGCCAAGGTTAACGCGGCGGGGAACAACATATTGGTGAACGACAACGGCGCGTGCGTGCATCCGGGCGTGACGAAGGGCACGGTCGAGATGCTCGAGGACATCCTGGACGTGGAGGTGCAGAGACGCTCCATAGCCGGCATCGACACCGTCGGTTCCTCCAGCATCGTCACTTCGAAGGGGCTTGTCTGCCATCCCAGGGCGTCCGAGGAAGAGCTGAGGGAGCTCTCAGAGCTGTTCAAGGTGCCGGCCTCCCCAGCCACGCTGAACTACGGCACTCCCTATCTGGGGGCATGCGCGGTCGCGAACAGCAAGGGGGCGTACGTGGGTGCGAGCTCGACGCCCATCGAGGTCGGCAGGCTCGAGGACGGCCTTAGACTCTATTGAACGGCCGTCTCGTCGTCACTCAGAGAATGTCCATATCTCCGTCCCGGACTGCGGGAGGTCCTCGGTCGTGAAGTCTATCTCGTTCCCGACCCTGTTCACCGGCGCGTCGCCCATGACGTCGAGGAAGTCCTGCAGGGGGCGGATGGAGAGCGACAGGCCGTGCGTCCGGTAATGCATCGGTATGACGACGCGTGGCCCTATCGCGTGAATGACCTGTTTCGCCCCTTCGGGGCCTATCGTGAACACGTCGCCCACAGGCACGAACAGGAAGTCGACGCCCATCAGTTTGTCCGCCTGGACGTCATCGAGCGCGTGGCCCAGGTCCCCAAGGTGGCAGAAGGAGAAGCCGTCCATCTCGAACCTGTACAGGTTGACCTTGCCCCGTTTGGCCCCTTTCTGGTCGTCGTGGAACGCTTCTAGGCCTTCGACCCTAACGCCCTTCTCGACGGTCATGATAGGTCTGTCGATCACGGCCGTGTGTGAGTCCTTGACGACCCTTGCGCAGTTGTGGTCGAAATGGTCGTGGGAGATCAGTACGAGGTCCGCCGTCACGGCCGGTGGTCGGATTCCTATCGATTTGCCATCGTGCGGGTCCGTCACGACCACCGAGCTTCCGGCCACCTCAAAACAGGCGTGCCCGTGCCATCTTATTCGCACCTGCGCCTCACTTGGGAGGCCTATGTGCGGGACCGATACTTAACACAAACGGTCATCGTCTCCGCCCATGGTCGGATCGGTGCCAACAGGCAGATGACGACGGTACGATACGCGCGTGGTCAACTAGCGTTTGACCCTTCGGACCGTCCGGACTTTCCTTACGGGTCTGTCTTCCTCTTCGCGTCCTTCCGGGCCTTCCTGAGGCCTAGCCTTGACCTTCCTTATGGGCATGGGCGTGGTCCTCTCAGGCGGCTCCTCGGCCACGGGTCCCTCCTCCGCTACAGGCTCCTCCTCCAGCGGTCCCCGGACCGTTTCGGGGGCCTTCACGCTCCTGACCCTTCGGACCTTCGGATCCTCTGGCTCCGTCGTCTCCGAAACCCTTGCGACACGCTCCTGCTGGGGCGTCTCCTCCTCCACGGGCTCCTCCCGCGCGATGTCCTCGGCTGGAGCCTCCTCACGTTCCGGCTCGGCCTCCTCGATGTCGATTGCGTCCTCGTTCTGCGGGACAGAACTCTCCACCTTGTCCAACAACGGACTCCTGAGGGTCGACTCCAACATGTGGTCGACCGTACCCGGCTCGTATCTCTGCTTCTCGAGCATGAGCTCCCTCTCGAGCTTCTCGATCTGCAATATCCACTCGTCCTCTTCCTCGAAGTTCCATCCGCAGAACTCGCACACGGTGGATTCTGATGTCACGCCGAGCCCACAGCTCGGGCATTCCTTCTTCGGCTCGGCACGGAGGGTTCTCTTGGCCATCTGATTGAGAATTCGGTGGTCATTATATTAAGCTTTGTGAGTCAACAGGAGATGCCTGGTCTCGTAACGACAGCGATGGTAAAATAGACCTTCACTGCATTATCTCAGCCCGACATGAAGATTCTGGTGCTCTGCGTCGACAGGGACGACGATCTGGGGACTAAGACTGGCATAGGCGGCCCGGTCATCGGCAGAGAGGAGAACCTGAAGGCGAGCATGGCCCTCGGCTTGGCCGACCCGGAGGAGGTCGACGCCAACACGATCCTGTCCGGCCTTCAGCTGTACGACGACCTCGTGAGGCGTGGGATGGAGGCGGAGGTCGCGACGATATCCGGCGACACCCGCGTCGGGTTCCAGTCAGACCTCATACTGACCACGCAGCTCGAGAACGTACTCGAGGTCGTGAAGCCTGACAGGGCGATACTGGTCAGCGACGGCGCGGAGGACGAGGCGATATACCCCATCATCTCCTCAAGGATCAAGATTGACTCGGTCAAGCGAGTGTACGTGAAACAGAGCAGGAGCATCGAGGGCACATACTACATGATCATGAGGACCCTGCAGGACGAGAAGATGAGGCGGCGCTGGGTCGTGCCAGTGTCTTTGGTGCTCATCATATGGGGCCTGCTCTCGCTGACGGTGAAGCTCGTGGAGTTCTTCGAAGGCGATGGCAAGGACATCGGCTTGCTGTCACAGATGGCCTTCGGTGTCATCGGCGTCGTCCTGGGGTTCTACCTGATCGGTTGGTCGTATCGATGGGCCGAGAGGACCAGCGAGCGTTTCTCGCGGATGAAGCGGTCGATCAGGCAGGGCAGCCTCGCGATACCCTTCGCGATCGTGGGGCTCGTGCTCGCGATAGTGGGTCTGCTCATAGGCTACGACATGGCACTGGCGTACAACGAGTCGCTGCTGCCGTCCGAGCGCAGCCTGGCCATATCGATACTGATCTTCGCTTCTGGATGCGTCTGGTTCATAGTGTTCGGCGTGTTCGCCTACGAGTCTGGGAAGGCGATAACCGTGTTCCTCCAGGCCGGCAAGATAAGGTGGTCGTTCATCGTCATGATGGTGTCGGTCCTGGCCACCGGGTTCATCGTCCAGGGGTCCGTTGATGTGCTTGGGTATTTCCTGAAGTACGGCGAGCACGACCTCGTGATAATCTTCTCCGAGATGATCACGGGCATCATGATAGCCATATTCAGCTCCGTCCTGAACGCCTCCCTGCGTAAGGAGGCGGAACGCAAGAGCGTGGCTCAGGGGGCATGAGGCGCTGAGGCTGGAAGACTGGCTCCCGATGTACCATCGGATATGCGATGACTTCGGGTTCGACGAGGCGGCGGACCTCGAGTGCGCGCAGCTGCTGTCGTCGCTGGTCGGCGACAGGGGCCGGGTGGTCATGTCGTGTCCCAGGATGTCACGCCTGCCGCTCCAGGCGCTCCTGTGCGGTGGCGGCTCGTCGCTCGTCTCTGAGCTGCCAGCGGCCGAGGAGGGTGAGTTGGTGGTCGCCGCAGACGGCGCGACCTCGGCGGTGATGGGGAACGACCTGGTCCCGGACATCATCGTCACAGACCTGGACGGCGACGTGGGCGACCAGGTCGTCGCCAATTCGAAGGGGAGCGTCGTGTTCGTCCACGCTCACGGAGACAACCGAGAGGCCGTGGAGCGGTTCGTGCCCAGGTTCGAAGGCGCGATCGTCGGCACATGCCAGTGTGCCCCCGTCACGGGCCTTTACAACTTCGGAGGCTTCACGGACGGGGACCGTGCGGCCTGCATGCTGGCGGACCTGGGCGTCCGGCGTATACGCCTGGCCGGATTCGACTTCGACAACCCCTCCGACAAGGTGGGCAGTCCGTCGGATGTGAAGAGGAGGAAGCTCGCATGGGCGCGACGCATACTGGCCCACGTGTCGGACCAGGGCGTCGACATACAGCACGCGGTCTCGGGGCGGGCGCCTCCGCCAGACTGGTAAGTCGACATGTATTTACGCTCGTAATCGTTTGCTCCTGACACAGGGAATGGGATGTCCGTAGTCACGATGCGTCAGGTCGAAGTCGCGCTGTCGAAGACCGTCGGCAAGAAGAACGAGATGTCGGAGGAGGAGACTCGTAACCTTGCCGAGTACGTCATGAGCTTCTTCGGCTACACCGACGAGGTCATAGACAACAGGCTGACACCGGAGGACCGCGACATATTCTACATGCTCGAGGAGGAGGGGCTCGTGACCACCACGCACGAGGAGGTCCTCCTCAAGAAGGGCAAGATGTGGAGGATCCACTACTGGATACTGAAGAAGGATCAGATAGAACGGCTCGCCAGAATGGACGAGAAGGTCGAGGTGAGCAAGGAGAGCACATCCGACGTCTATGATGAGTTGTCCGACGAGCAATGGGCGAGGCACCGCACGCCATCATCGGAGGACGATGGGGGCGACGGCGGCACGAGCTGATGAAATCAATTAATACAGGAAGCTCAATGGCCCAGACGCAGGTCTGCCAGTCATGAACGGTTATCTCATCGCACTGATAGTGTTCCTCGCGTGGCTCGCGCTAATCATCATCGCGAAGAAGAAGGATTGGCTGGAGAAGCGCTCGATGGGCCTGTTCGGCCCGATCGTGATGTGGCGAACCAGGAAGGGCAGGGAGTTCATCGACAGGCTCGCGTCGAACAAGCGTCTCTGGAACTTCTTCGGCAAGGCGTCGCTCTGGATATGCGCTGCGGCGATGGTGACGATGATGGTGCTGCTGCTCTGGCAGGCCACCATCGTCCCACAGATCGAGAAGCCCCCGTCGCCCAAGCTGATACTGGGCGTCCCTGGAATCAACCCGGTCATCCCGATCGGATACGGCATACTCGGCCTCGCCGTGGCGATGGTCGTGCACGAGTTCTCCCACGGCATCATGACGAGGATCGGCGGGATGAGCATCAAGTCGATGGGGATCCTCTTCCTGGTGTTTCCAATCGGCGCCTTCGTGGAGCCCGACGAGGAGGCGCTCCAGAAGACGACGAGGGCTAAGAGGGCGAAGGTCTTCGGCGCCGGCCCGGCGAGCAACCTCATACTCGCGCTTGTGATGCTCGGCATATTCTCCGGCGTGATGATGTCCGCGGCAGAGCCAGCCCATGAAGGGCCGCTCGTGACTGGCGTGGTGGAGGCATCTCCCGCATACGTCGCCGGGCTCGTGCCATACAGCGTCATAGCTTCGATAGACGGCGAGGCGGTGGCCGCCCCCGAGGACGTGGGGGACAGGGTGTCGAACCCTGGCGCGACGGTCAGCATAACATATTACTTCGGGGGAGAGCTGAGGACGGCGGACAACGTGCTCGACGGTGTCGTCGTCGCCTACGTGACCGACGGTTTCGCCGCCGCCGACGCGGGCCTGAGGGCCGGCATGGTGCTCATATCGCTCAACGGCACCGAGATTTCGAACATGGACGCCCTGACCGACGTGATGAGCGAGACCCATGCGGACCAGACGGTCGACGTGACGGTGATGGCCTACGACGCCGTCCACGACACGTTCACGGTCGACGCGAGCGTGACCGAGATAGTCCTCTCTGACAAGTACGATTATTACTCGAAGTACTATCCCGACGACAACGACCCTGCCTACGTCGGAAAGGGCTACCTCGGCGGCGGCTTCATCATGCTGGGCCTGGAGTGCAGGGATTCAGAGTACTACGCCGACATGCTCGCGCACCCCTTCAGGGATGACAGCTCGATCGGCGATTTCTCGATGTCCTGGTTGAGGCTGATCGCCTTGCCCTTCCTGGACCTGGCCCCTCTGCGGTCTCCTGTGACGGACCTGTATGACGCTGGCGGCGCTCTCTCTTGGCTCCCCGACGAGGCGTTCTGGATACTGACGAACAGCGTCTACTGGATATTCTGGTTGAACCTGATGCTTGGCCTGACGAACGTCCTGCCCGCGGTGCCGCTGGACGGTGGTTACCTGTTCAAGGACGGCGTGGACTACGTCCTCGAACGGGCGAACAAGGACAGCACGAAGGAGCAGAGGGACAAGACGGCCGGCTCCCTCACCCTAGCGTTGGCGTTGCTCGTCCTGTTCCTGATACTATGGCAGCTCATCGGACCGGCGTTCTGAGCGCCCTGACGGGCGGCCGCCTGGCCTAGGATAGGTATTTATTACCTGATTTGTTACCAGTCATGAGGCCGATGTTCTCGCCGAAGAGGGACATGCGCGAGCTCATACTCGAGGTGTTGGGGAAGGGCCCCGCATCAATAAGCGGTGTATCACGTGAACTGGAGGGCGTGGGCGTCAAGCTCCATCGCCTCGAGCTCACGGGATACCTGAAGGCGCTCGCGGACATGGGGACGCTCAAGGAGAGAGACATCAAGCCCGCCAAGGTGTTCTCCATAAACCCGTCGAAGGACAAATCGTTCCACGAGCTGCTCGGTGAGGCCTGCTCGATGTTCGCGTCCTCTCCGGACGAGGCCGCCACCCTGTGCGCATATTGTCTCCAGAAGGTCTTCAGAAGGGCGATCTTCGACATGGAGGTCCGCCGGGCCGGTTTGGAAGGCCTCGTCGCGGGGAGGAAGGCCACGGCCGAGGAACGGTCGGAGGCGAAGTCGATACTCGTCAGGCACGGGTACAAGGTGCCTAACAGCGACATCCCGACCGTCGTGGAGAAGGACATGGACGCCCAGTCGACGAAGGCGCTCTCGTATGTGCTCATAGAGAGATACTCCCTCGGCACATTCATCAAGGAGACCACGCAGACGAAGCTGTAGGGCACGTATTTATCCCGTAACGATGTTCCACGGGCCGTGGAGCTCTCGCAGCTAGTGGATGACTTGAGACGGTACGGAGGCATCACGAGGAAGAGAGAGGTCTCCGACATCTCCGCCAGACTGCTGTCCAAGCCCGGAGGCAACATACTCGCCAGCTTCGGTGAGGACGCCGCGGCGATAGAGTACGACCACACGGTGCTGCTTCTTGCTGCGGACGGCATGATGGAGAGTCTCGTGGAGGCCAATCCGTACTGGGCCGGCTACTGCTCCATCCTCGTGAACGTCAACGACATAGCCGCCATGGGGGGCATGCCGATGGCCGTCGTGGACGTCCTTTCGTGCAAGGCGGGCGAGATACGCGACTCCATCGTCTCGGGGCTCGCGGACGCCAGCGAGAAGTTCGGCGTGCCGATCGTGGGCGGCCATCTGCATCCGGACGCGTCATGCCCCGCGCTTGACGTCGCGGTGCTCGGCGAAACGGACCCGGACCACCTCATCCTGAGCTCCGGGGCGTCACCGGGAGACGACATCGTCTATGCCATCGACCTCGACGGACGTTTCACACCTGGTTTACCTTATTCTTGGGACACGACATCGATGAAGGACCGCGGGGAGGTCAGGCGGTGCCTCGCATCGATGCATTCCGTGGCCCCGATGGTGTCCGCGGGCAAGGACATAAGCAACCCTGGGGCGCTCGGAACGGCCGGTATGTTGTTGGAGGCGAGCTCGGCCGGCGGAGTGATCGACATAGGCCTTCTGCCGCGACCGGAAAGGGAGGACCTCGCCCAGTGGCTGAAGGCGTATCAGGGCTGCGGTTTTGTCGTGACATGCGAGCCCAGCGCGACGGCGGCGGTGATAGTCGAGTTCGAGAAACGCGGCCTGACGGCGGCTGCCTGCGGCTCAGTCGTCGATGGTGGCGCCCTCGTCGTCGAACTCAACGGCGATCGGGAGACGCTCTTCGACAGGTCTACGGACTCCCTCGGATGTCGCATTCCGCAAAAGATATGAACGGGCCGCCTTCTATCATGTGTCACAAGAGAGCGAGAAACACGGCAAATCAGCGGTTGGCAACCAATCCGAGAGGGCGCCTAAACGCTCGGGTAGGTTCAGCTAGTAAAAGGGGGCTGTCACGCTGCTGCCTCCACCGTGCTCGACTCTCTCATCAACGTCATAGGTCTGGGATGAGAAGAAAGGTGCTAGGCCACCGAGGTTGCCGGCCTCGTCCACGAAGGCTACCCAAGCGTCTTCTCGGCCCCGCTACCCGGGGAGCGTTGAGAGTTCGCGGTAAGGCTGTTCCCGTCAGGGCCTGACCCGATCCCCGCGACCAAGGTAGAGGATCCCGCCCTCCGGCTGGACCACAGGACCACCTTCAACCCCCTCGGACAGAGCCTCACTGTCGACGCCTGGACCAGCGCAGACTCGGTTACGACGTCCTCGGCTGTCACCCCCACTGTCGACGATTTTGGTGTATAAGGACACGCCGAACGTCCCGGTCTAGCCTAGCATGCTACCATACCTTATCCCTCTATAAAAGAGGTTCGAGGGCCGATAATCGACAGGTGGATACGATTCCTGAGAGGCTGGCGATGTCCTGAGACTATGTTTTTATAGCACACTGCGCAATGCACTCCGAGTTCCTGTATGATGTCCCGGGGGCCACGGCCGTCCCCGACGATCATTGTTGGAACATTGGGAGGGACATAGAGATGTTGTCTGTCTATCGTGTCAGATTGACCGCAGTTGCGTGCATGTTGTCCATGTTGGGACTGGCCGTCGCCGTGCCTTTCGCGGCGACCCACACGGTATCCGCCCAGGAACCGACCGTGATGAAGATCGGCGTGGCACAGGACCCCGACTCGCTGAACCCGTTCGCGATGATCCTGAGCATATCGTACACCATCAACTTCCTCGTATACGACACGCTAACATCAGTGGAACCAGACCTGAGCCCTGGCCCCCAGCTGGCATCCAGTTGGGAACCGAGCGCTGACGGCAAACTCTGGACCTTCTACCTTGTGGAGAACGCTGTCTGGCACGACGGCGTGCCACTGACGGCGGAGGATGTCGAGTTTACTTTCAACCTGATACTGAACAACACGAAGGAGGGTGCTCTGTGGATAGACTATCTCAGCAACGTGACGCGCGTCGAGGCCACGGATACGTACACGGTCGAGATAGAGACAGACGTGCCGAAATCGACCATGCTCTCCATCATGGTGCCGATCCTTCCGAAGCATCTGTGGAGTGCGATAGACCCGAAGACTATCGACAAGGTGGATCCGTTTGACCTGGCGATATTCCCCGACGGCCCCGTTGGCTCGGGACCGCTCATACTCGAGAGCTGGGACCTACAGCTGGGCGAAGTGTGGATGCTGAAGAACCCAGACTACTTCATAGACACCGTCAAGGTGGACAAGGTGCTGTTCAAGAGCTTCGGCACGCAGGAGAACATGGTGTTGTCGCTCTGGTCTGGTGGCATCCATGTCGCCATGGACGTCCCTGCGATGCTGTGGGACGATACACTTCTGAAGGACGGTATCGGGGGTCAGGAATCGAGCGCCCTGTCCTTCTACGAGTTGGGCATCAATTGCGCCTCCGCGGAGTGGAGGGAGGCCTTCCCAAAGGCGAGCACGAACCTTGAGACGACGAACCTCTCTGTGAGGCAGGCCATCGCGATGGTGACCAACAAGAGCTACATAGTCGACGATGTGTTGCTGGGGCTCGCCGAGCCTGGAGAGTCGATCATCCCGACGGCGACGTCATACTGGCATTACAGCGTCCCGCCAGAGGACAGGTGGGACTTCAACGTCGAGAGAGCCAACGACCTGCTCGACGCTGCGGGATACTTGTACGACGGCGATGTGAGGGAGAACTCGACGAGCGGCGTGGCTCTGGACTTCTCGCTGTATTATAGGAAGGGGTATCTTGACGAGGCGAAGGCTGCGGCCAAGATCGCCGATGATCTGGAGAAGATTGGCATAATAGCGAGGCTCAACCCCGTGTCCGAAGGCATACTGTACAACGTGTGGTTGGACTGCGAATACGATCTCTTCATATGGGGTTGGGATTGCGACGTCGACCCCAACTTCATGCTATCGACCATGACGACGGACCAGCAACCCGTGGATCCGAAGGACACCACCAAGTGGGGGGACGCTTTCTGGATCAACGAGGACTATGACCAGATGTACCTCGACCAGCAGCAGGCAGTCGACAAGGAAGAGAGGCAGAGGATAATCTTCGACATGCAGGAGATGCTGTACTACCACTGCCCGTACGTCGTGCTGTACTACCCTCTGGGATTGCACGCCTATGACACAGTCGAGTTCACGAACTATCCGGACATGAGGAACTACACCGGAATGACACCCGGCACCATGTGGTTCTTCTTCGAGGTCACCCCTGTCGGCGAATGGTCCGAGGACACACCGCCGGAGAACGTCGACGCCGGGCCCGACCAGAAATGCGTCGTCGGGGAGGTGCTCGCCTTCCATGGCTATGCTGAGGACCAGGACAGCCTCGTGTCGGAGCTCGCCTGGGAGTGGGCGTTCATCGAACCCAATGGCACCATAGAGTTGGTGGAAGGCAGGGACGTCTCCTACACGTTCGAGAACATCGGCAACGTGACTGTCGTGCTGAATGTGGAGGACCCTGAGGGAGGGATTGGCACGGACGAGTTGGTAGTGAACGTGTCCGAGCCGTCTGAGACCGCTGGCCTGTTGCGTGGCTATGTATGGGACGGTGAAGCTGAACCGCTCGGAGGGGCCGTTGTCGACGCCGTCGCCAATGCCAGGACAACGTTCTCGGAGGGCGCGGAACAGCCCGAAGGCTCCTACTCGATGTATCTCGAACCGGAGAACTACAGCGTCTCCGCCAGCAAGGTCGGCTACGGGAACGCCTCGGCGACCGCGGTCATCGTGACGGGGGAGACGACATGGCTCAACTTCACGCTGAGTGAGACATCGGGCGGCCTCGAGGGTTATGTCTACGACAGTGAGACGGGGGACGCGATATCGTCTGCCAAGGTGAGGATCACCTACGGGACCACAAACAAGAGCTTCACGACGAACGACCAAGGCTTCTACCAGTTCGTCTCTGTGCCTGAAGGGTCCGTGACCGTGAACGTGACGAAGTCGGGTTATGGGTCCAACGAGACGGTCGTGACGATTGTAGCCGGCGAGATCACCACGCTTGACGTGAACCTCGACCCGATAGAGGAGGATGACGCCGGATCGAGCGCCCTTTGGATGGCGGGTGTGGCGATATTGGTGTTGGCCGCGATTGCGGCTGCGGTGTTGGTCCTGCGGAAGAAGAAGGGCAAAGGCGACGAGGTGGAAGGGTCGACAGAGCCTCCTCAGACCTTCGAGCCCGAAGGCTGAGCGCCCTGAGCACCGACGACGGTGCGAAACGCTCGAAACCTCTTCAGTCCATATTTCCAGCGTTATGCTGAGGACACGCTGGGCTGGGTAGCCCGCACTCAAGTGTCGCCTTTGGGCGGCGCCCGAACAAGGGGAGTCCATATGGGAAGCACCAGAAAGATGCTGATGAGGAGGGTGTTCAACTCCTTCGTCACTATACTGCTCGTCATCACCATGAATTTCTTCCTCTTCCGAGTGATGCCCGGCGACCCTCTGATGAATCTGCGGGCGAATACGCGCCTCTCGGAGGAGTTCAAGCTGAAGATGATAGAGGACTTCGGCCTGGACCAGCCCATATATGTGCAGTTCCTGCAGTACTTGAAGAATGTCCTCACGCTCAATTTCGGCAACTCGTACATATACACGCTCACCCCCGCGATGGACCTGATCCTGGGCAACCTGAAGTGGACGCTGATCCTCACCGGGACGTCATCGGTTCTGATGATCGGCATAGGCATGATGATCGGCATACTCGCGGCGTGGAAGCGGGGCAGCAAGTTCGACACGGGCTCGCTCGCGTTCTCCCTCTTCTTCTACGCGATGCCAACGTTCTGGTTCGCCATGATGCTGATCGTGATGTTCGCCACGGAGCTGAAGTGGTTTCCCGCTGACAGCGCCCTCTCATACGGCTCCCGTCTTGAATTCTCGTGGGCTTCATTCAAAGATGTGATTTATCATCTAACGTTACCAGCGATAAGCCTGACCCTCGGGAGCATCGCGGCGTTCTCGCTCATAATGCGCGGGTCGCTGGTCGACGTGATGACGGAGGACTACATCACGACGGCGAGGGCGAAGGGTCTCAAGGACTTCGGCGTGCTGAAGGACCACGCGGTGCCGAACGCCATGTTGCCGATGGTGGCGTTGATAGCGATCGACCTGGCGTTCGTGGTCGGGGGCGCGTTCCAGACCGAAGTGGTGTTCGACTATCCGGGTATAGGATGGCTCACCGTCGAATCGACTTTCGTGAACGACTATCCAGTGCTCGAGGGGGCTTTCTTCATAATCGCTCTCGTGGTCGTGCTGGCCAACTTGGCCGCGGACATACTCCTGGTGTACATGGACCCGCGGATAAAGGAGGATTGATACCTTGGCTGAGTGGCGGGACGATCATGAAGGGAGGCGGCCTGTCGGGGAGAGGCTCCTCTTGTCTCTGCATCTGTCGGGTACCGCCATCGAGAAGCTCCGCCTGTTGAGGAAGCGGGCTTCCAAGACGTGGGGCATATTCAAGGGTAACAGGCTGGGCATGCTTGGCCTAGTCATGCTGATATTCTTCGTCCTACTGGCCGCGTTCTCTCCCATTGTGATGCAGGTCGTCGCTTTGGCGTTGAACTGGGACGTTGTATACGACGAACGATACGTGGATGAGACGACGCCGATCGTATCCCCTCCTACCGTGGACCACCTTCTGGGCACGGACTCTTACGGCCGTGACATATTCGCCAGGGTGGTATACGGGACCAGGGTGTCCCTCGCCGTCGGCCTCGTGGCCACCGCGGTATCGATGGGACTCGGCGCATCCGTCGGCCTGCTCAGCGGCTATTGGGGCGGCGTGCGCGATGAGGTCCTCATGCGCATAACCGACGTATTCTTGGTGATCCCGTGGCTCGCCCTGATGATCGTGTTCGCCGCAGTACTGCCTGGCGGCGCGAGCGTTACGAAGGTGATAATCGTCATAGGCATAACAGGATGGTCGAGCACCGCAAGGATAGTCCGTGCCCAGGTGTTCTCCCTTAAGGAGAGATCGTTCGTCGAGAGGGCCAGGGCTATCGGCGCTGACGACTACCACATAGTGTACAAGCACATATTCCCGAATGTCTTCCCGCTGATGTTCGCGAACGCCATCCTGACCATCGCCCTCTCGATCCTCTCGGAGAGCACGCTGAGTTTCATAGGGCTCGGACCCGACTCCACAGGCCCAGACCAGGTCGTGACGTGGGGGAACATACTCTCGGACGCGGAGGAGGCTTTCGCCATCCAGCAAGGTCTCTACCTCTGGGTGGTGGTCCCGGGGCTGTGCATCGTATTCCTCGTCCTGGCGTTCACGTTCCTGGGATACGCGTTGGACGAGATATTCAACCCGAAGCTGAGGCGCAGATAAGCGCCTGATGGCGACGCTGCCATTGCCTCTCCACCGGACCGTAAAGCTTTAGTCCTGAAATAGCCCGTCATGTGGCTATGCTCGAGCAGCTTTGGGAAGACGTGATCGGGAACCTCTGGTTCCAATTGGCTCTGCTTCTCGCGCTCGCTATGGTCTCGAGCATGATATTCCGAAGGCTAGGGTTCTCCAAGGTGGTCGGACAGATAGCCCTGGGAATCATCATAGGCCCCAGCCTGCTCGGCTTGGTGGTGGTGGAGGAGGGCGACACTGGCGACCTGATCACGCTCTTCGCACCCTTCGGGGCGATCATAATGCTGTTCATGATCGGCCTTGAATGCGACATCAAGGAAATATACACGAGGAAGAACGTGTTCATCGCCTTGGGCGGGATCTCCCTTCCTTGGGTCGCGGGCTATGTCCTCGCTTGGCTGATGCTCCCTGAGCCGTCCGACCCGTCCATGGACCGATTCGCCCAGTCCATCTTCGTCGGTACGGCGCTCGTGGCGACCAGCGTGGCCATCACCGCTGGCGTGCTCCGCGAGATGGGCATCATCGGGTCGAGCGTGGCGAAGACCATCCTCGGCGCGGCCGTCGTCGACGACATCCTGGGCATGGTCGTCCTCGCGATCACGGCAGGCGTCGCGACCGGTTCGGGCCTCGAGATGGGCGACCTGTTCCTGATCATCCTCGCGGCCGTCCTGTTCGTCGGGCTGGGGTCGTTCATAGGTATGCGTTTTGCCGTGCGCGTGATCGCCAGGGTCGAGAGGTGGGGCATGAGCAGAGGCATGAAGGAGAGCGGCTTCCTGCTGGCTTTGTCCTTCGCGTTCATCTACGCCTTCATGTCGGAGCTGATAGGCATCTCTGCGATCGTGGGCGCGTTCATCGCGGGCACCAGCTTCTCGGCGTGCGAGTACCGCAAGCAGTTCATGGAGGGCATCACGTTCCTGGAGTGGGTGTTCGCTCCCATATTCTTCCTGTCCTTGGGCATATTGGTCGACATCAACATCCCTGCGGAGCTGTGGTTCTTCGCCATCGCCCTCGCCGCGGTGGCCATGCTGTCCAAGCTCCTCGGTGGAGGCATACCGGCTCGAATGACGGGCATGAGCAGGAGGGACTCCATGTCCGTCGGCCTCGGCATGGCCGCAAGGCTCGAGGTGGCGATGATCATCGCGCTGTACGGCCTGACGGCGGGCATAATCGACACCCAGATCTATTCGGCGATAATCATCATGGGCGTGATCTCGGTCCTCGTCGCCCCGACACTGTTGCGGTTCACCGCCCGTCCGATTGGCGAGACGGACGGACGACTGCCGCCACCCTCGTGCGAGATGCCAGTGCGGAAAGAGTAGTCCCTCGCCAGCGTCCGCCTCGCTCAACGCCTCGCGTTGGCCCTCGTCATCGCGACACCCAGTATCATCGACAACAGCTCGATCCATCGCATCGTGACGGAATCGGGGAATCTGCCGTCACGGGTCCCCGATGTCTCTATCCATCCGAGGAGGCGGTCGCCTTCCCCGAGTATATGCACGTTGAAGTAGTCGGCCTCAAGGCATTCGTCGAGGCTCCTGCGCTTCGACTCCAGCAGAATGGGCCTGCTGAATGTCCCCTTCTCGCCCTCGGTGTACGGTGTGTCCTCGGCCAGGTACAACTTCGTGTACTTGCTGATCGACCTGCCGTGATACCTTCCACCGTTCACGAACTCGTCTTCGTCGTAGCATATCGATTCGAGGGCCGCCTTGGCGTCCTCCCTCAGGCCCGCGGCGACGTCATACTTCAACTTCCCATCCCTAGGATCCTTGGAGCCAATGGTGACCTCCCTGATCCAGAACTGCTTGGCTATGATGTCCGCAACCTCTTGCATCATGGCCTTCACGTCAAGTTGAGGCTCCCTGAGCTGCTCCATCAACGATTGGACCCCGTCGAGCGATTTCCTGTACACGTCCTTCTGGCCGTATAGGTACTCCATCTTGAGTTTGCGCTCGACTTCCTCCGGGCGTAAGCTGCCTTGCTGCGCCATTCCAGACTCCACCGCGTCCGACCATGCGCCGAGATTCGGCAACCCGGTCGCCGACCAAGGGATGACCGTCTCCATACATCTGTGTTTGGGTGTTGGATGGCCAGCCATGCCTGGAGAGTCTCATGTAAGACACCAGGGAAACCGTTGTTAGGTCTGTGGACAACAACGGTCACTGTGATGATCACGGCGTGAACGGCGCTTGTGTCAAGCGCATCGGCCTCGCCCGCAAAGCGCACCCTTCCCAACGCTGGCTGGGACGGCCGCACGGATCAGGTCACTGCCATCTGTCCGAAGGGTAAGACGAACGGGAGAAGAAGTAGGCAATCAACGCGAGGGAGGCTGCGAATGTGAAGAAGACCATGATGAAGGACAGCGCATAGCCGACGTCTCCGTATACGGTCGTCGACCATTCCTGACGGCTCACCCATCGCATCAGCCAGAAAGACAGCCATATGTCTGTCAACAGAATCAGGATGCTGCAGGCGACAACGACGATCGCGCGCCTCTTCCTCTCTGCCCGCCTCGATTGAATCGCCATCGTCTCCTTATCCCTGACGGAATCGTGGTTCATCGCTACGACTAACGGAATCCTGCCCTAAGGACGTTATGATGAGATCATCCCTAGGCATGGGCAGATCAGGGATGGTCGAAAAACCATGGATAGATTATCTGACCTCCTGGGGGATGGATTGGGCGGTATCGTAGTGAGCGAATCAGAACGGCAGCCATAGGCAGGGGCGCTCCTCCTTTGCAGTTCGCGGGCCATGGGCGGGGTCTCGATAGTATTATCTCCGGCTACTCGAATTCAGGCCTTGGGGAGATTCACAATGGCGGAAGAGAAGAGACTATCGAAGCGTGAAGTGAAACTGACGATCTCGACAGCACTGGCAGCGGCCTTCGGGTTCGTGATTGCCCTTCTGTGGAAAGATGTGGTCACGGGCGGACTGAAGGTCGCTGGCATCGACACGACGTTCGCTGAAATCGACCTGGTTGGGTGGCTCATATACATGGTCCTCGCTGTCGTGTTGACGGTGGTCATGGTCGTCCTGATCATCGTGGTCGGTCGCTGGGGAAGCAAGTAGACGCGCTCACGGCACATTACTGCGGGACAACCCTGTGAGAGAGTATAGCGTCGGCTAGGAAGGCATCGGAAGATCCGACCTAACCCCTTTTCTTCTCTACCTTTTGTCAAATAGCATTGCTGGTTGAGGAGATGAATCCGCTCTCAAGGTTCATTAAAGCCATTCGTGAACGGCAGGCGAAGAGGAGAAGATATGGTGAATACTGGCAAAGGCACGACGTTCTCTACCCTGGAGGGAGTATTCGGAGCGAAGAATGGAAGCAGCTTCGCATGCGGGTTCTCCGTCGAGACCGCTACAAGTGCATGAAATGCGGACGGCCAGGGCGATTCCCAAGACGCAGGCGATGGGAGCCATTCGTGCCGACAGGCCCTTATGTAGGTCTTCACGTGCACCACATCAGGCCGCTAAGTCAGGGCGGTTCTAACAGTCCTGAAAATCTCCAGACTCTCTGTATCTACTGTCATGAAAAGGAGACGGGTAGAACCTTGAAAGGCGTCCGCCCTTGAACTACCGTTGTATCACGTCCTTGGAAGGCGGCCGGAAAACCTGCTCAAGCCACTTTCTTCGTCTTTCTCGTCCCACGGGTTGAGACAAACGGCCATGCGCCTAGCAAGAGTCCAGCGCAGAACAAGCTGGCTCTCGCTCCCGCATCCCCCTCCGTGCCAGAGAGCAACACAACGCCAGATGCAGTCATCGCGAGTGCAATCACTTCCCACAAAATCAACCGCAGGGTATTCTTCGTGCTCACATCCGGCAATCGCCATTCCTCGCCCATACGCTCTTCTCTAAGAATGGTGGACCCTGTGGGATTTGAACCCACGACCTCTTCCTTGCGAAGGAAGCGATCTTCCACTGATCTAAGGGCCCTTCTGGAACCTGATGAAACCTGGACGCGTATTTCTAGCTTTGCCTAGGACACCGTCTTGAGCAA
>JBFFML010000015.1:0-46270 GCA_041554135.1 Thermoplasmata archaeon
ACTTCGATGGTGACTCCGCTCACTGAGTCCGCAAGGAGGATCTTCGTGTAGCCGCTGTCGCTAACGAATATCTCGACTGCGATGCCGACAATCAATGCCCGGGAACCGTCATCCAGGCCCGATGCCTGCTCGACACCGATCGTCGGCGGCGTGGCCTGTGACGCCAACACCAGGAGGGATGTCAACGCACCGAGGAGAAGCGGACATATCACTTTTGAGGAGCCTTTTTGGGACACGTGTCACAATTGCACCCGGGTCAGATTGCCGCTCCTGCTACATGTAAAGGCATAGATGCTCTGAGAAATGATTAAGAGGTGGTGGGATTTTCGGGTATCACCGGGAACACCATGCCAAAGAGTTTCTTCAAGGAGTATCGGTTGGAGCTTGGCAGCCTCCTATGCTGCCTATCGGTCTTCGCGACCATCGTCGGCGTGGTGGGCAGCTTCTTCTCGGAGGGGCTGCCATCGTATCTGTCGGCCCTCGAAGAGCTCTCTGCGCCGTTCGGAGAGTGGTCTTACTGGCTGCTTCTAATTGGCCCGTTAATCCTGCTCGGCACCGTGTGGTGGATGTACGACTATTTCAAGAAGACACGGAGCCTCGCGAAGCTCCTGGCCAGCCCGAGCAAGGCGAAGTTCGTGCGCAACTTGGACGAGATCGAGTACCTGGCATGGTCTTTGCCGCAGCGCTTTGAGAGCCAGGTGATTGAGAAGAAGCGCCGTTACAACATCAAGTGACCGCACGAAGGGGGACCCCTTTCTTTCTCATGGAGCGCCTCCGTGGTGCATGGGCGCATTCGCCGGTTATGCACTCTCGCTCCTGAGCACCGTCCCTTCGGCTCTTCGAATCCTGCCAAGTATCCTCTGTAGGTCTTCGGAACTGCACATGATCAGGACTTCTGTTCCTGTCTCTGAATGCTCCAGTTCTTCTATGTCCGTTGTCTCATACAACTCGGATATGAGAGAACTTCCTTCACTCCCTGGGGGAAGGATCGCTTTGATTGAACAGTCTCTTACATCCTTCATTTCGATCAGGCGTATCAGTTCATCCAAACCGGTTCCATCAACTATCGAAGTGACGACTACGTCTCTTGACCCTGCAAGACGTTTCAACATTTCATTCGCATCTACAATACAGCTCTCTTCGAGGAGGTCCGATTTCGTCCCCACGAATATCAGTGGTCTTGGTTCAAGCTGTGAGGATATCTCATGAAGACAGACCTCGACTTTATTCTCAATCACATCGGGCGAATCTGTCATGTCGACAGCGAGCAACACCGCATCCGCGAGGAATACCTCCTCGAACGTCGAACGAAACGCATGGACGAGACTGGCGGGCAGGTCGCTGATGAATCCGACCGTATCCGTCATAAGTACGTTACGTCCGGATCTCTTCATCCTTCTAGTCGTTGTGGAAAGTGTTGCGAAGAGTTTGTCGTCCACCTCAACGTCTGTGTCGCATAAAGCGTTAAGAAGCGCGGACTTTCCAGCGTTCGTGTACCCCGCAACTGAAACTAATAGGTACCCTCGTTCCCTCCGTCGACTCCGTCTCAACTCTCTCTGAGATGCTCTCGACGAAACATCCTCTTCTATCCTCTTGATATGACTTCTAGCATGTTCGTAGTACACTTCGGTCGCATAAGCGCCTCCACTTAGAAACCCTGGGCGCTCGCCCGCCTTCGCTTTGTGAATCCATTCCCTGAGGAACGGCAATTCGTATCTGAGAGTCGCCAGCGTGACCTGTTTCTTCGCTTCATCGGTATGTGCATGTTCGGCGAATATCCTCAAAATCACGCCTATCCGATCGATGCACTGTTTGCCGAATCTCATCTCGAGCGTGTGGTGTTGCGACGGACGTAGCACACCATTCACGATAATATAATCGAGGGCCATCTCCGATGCTCTCTCCACGATCTCATCAATCTTCCCAGACCCGAGGAACGTTTTTGGGTGGGGCGTTACCCGTTTCTGAATGACGGAGTCTACTACGGAGATTCCTAGCGTCTTCAACAGTGAGCGTATCTCCTCCGTATCTTCGTCGACTGACAGAAGCAGGGCGTTCCTCATAGCATTCATCTCCTGTAATGCGACGTGAAGTATAGATTATACATATCGTTTCCACACGAAACGCAACCAGCCGAACCACCGCTTCCTGTGAACTCCTCGACGATCCCTCGTCAAGGGCCGCGTATGTTATGCCTTCCACAGGAAATTAAGGGGTGTCCCTTCGCGCTCCGCTTACCGACATGAACGTTCATTTATTCGTACCACATCATTTTCCGCAAATGCTGGCGGTCGCAAATGCCCAAAATTCTGTCACTGCGGAAAAAATGGATTCTGCGGATAATATTAACGCTTAAGTAGACACGCCGTCATTCCGAAATTCCTTGGTTTCGTGTGGACTGTGCGAACACAGCTCCACGTGAAGCTCGGGGGAGGGGAAGGACTTTTCGCTGAGTCCGGGGGCAGACAGATGCAAGATACGATATTCCAGCAATTCATCAGACCAAAATCACTCTTCATAGGCGACAAGGACGTCCTCCGGCCATCGTACATCCCCGATGTCCTGCCCCACAGAGAGGAACAGATAGACCAATTGGCGTCGGTCCTCGTGACAGCGCTGCAGGGGCAGCGCCCATCGAACATACTCCTTTTCGGAAAGACTGGGACGGGCAAGACCGCGACGATCAAGTATGTGGGGAAGGAGATCGAACGCGCAAATGAGGAGATTGGCAACGTCCACTTTATCTACATGAACTGCGAGGTGGTCGACACGCAGTACGGCGTCCTCCAGAACATCGGCAACCTCTTCATCAGCGACTTCCAGGAGAGAATACCTTTCACCGGGTGGAGCACGGAGCGGGTGTATCACATACTGAGAGAAAAGATTGACGAGGAGAGGCGCGTCATAATAATCGTGCTCGACGAGATCGACAAGCTGGTCTCCAAGAGCGGGGACGACGTCCTGTACCACCTGTGCCGCATCAACGACGACCTGAAGAACGCGAGGGTGAGCGTCATAGGCATATCGAACGACCTCAAATTCACCGAGTTCCTCGACCCACGCGTACGCAGCTCCCTCAGCGAGGAGAAGATGGTCTTCCCACCGTACAACGCCGAGCAGCTCCGCGACATCTTGAGCCAGCGAGCGAAGCTGGCGTTCGAGGAGACGGTCCTCGAGCCGTCCGTCATTCCACTCTGCGCCGCGCTCGCCGCTCAGGAGCACGGGGACGCTAGGCGCGCGCTCGACCTACTGCGCGTGGCCGCGGAGATCGCGGAGAGGGCCCGTCAGCCGGTGGTCGCCGAGTCAGACGTGGCGAAGGCCAAGAACAAGATAGAGCTCGATTGCGTGAACGAGGCCGTCCGCACGCTCCCGCTACAGTCCAAGCTCGTGCTCATGGGCGTCGTGCTGAACGAGGAGAAGGGGAACGCGCGGCTGACCACGGGGGACCTGTACGAGACATACAAGGAACTCTGCCAGTGCACATCCGTGGCGATTCTCACGCAGCGTAGGGTGACCGACCTAATCTCCGAGCTCGACATGCTCGGCCTGATCCACGCCCGGGTCAAATCGTTCGGCCGAGGCGGCAGGACGAAGGAGATTGAGCTGAGCGTGCCCAAGGAAGAGACCAGGACCATCCTGCAGGACGACGAGACGATCGGCCAGCTGAGGAACTACAGGCTGCGCTACCAGACCACGCTCATGTGAGCCGTTCTTCGTCTTCTCGCTGGTCCGGAGGCCAAGGCGCGTCGTTCGTTCCGGCCCCCACCTCCGACTCATCTCGTCCCGAAAGTCCCATCTCGTACTCTCGTCTCGCGGCCTCCCGTCTCCTCGCTATCCTCTTCCTTATCCTGTAAGTCAGGACCACGTCTATCGTTATGGGGACGATGATTATTATCGCGATGGCGATCCAAAGGTTCGTGACGCTGTTGTCGGGCGCCTCGCTCTTCAGCGAATCGGTGAACCACAGCTTCAGGAGGCCGAACCACGGTATCTCTCCCCGGGCCTTCCCGACCACCCAGTCGACGTCCACTGGGACGATTCCCTCGCCAGATGTCTGGTCCACCCATCGGTTGTGGTCTCCCCGTGTTATGAAACCGCTCGTCGGGACGTCGCGGCTTCTGTCGAAGGCGTCCAGTATCCCTCCGACATTGACCGTCACCGTGAGGTCGTTGTAGCCGTAATCATATATGTTGATCGCGCCGGTGATGTCGTCCCACGTGTCGCCCGTGGTCAAGGCCCACTTGTCCTCCGGCAGGTCTCGTAGCGCCTCGCACCTGTAGCTGTCGTAGTCCGGGGAGTTTATCTCGAGGTACAGGACCGCTCTGTGTATTATCGGCGTGCTATCGTCGAGCCCCGACTTCTTGTAGATGATCACATCTCCATAGTCGCCGTAGGTTCGATGGCCTGAGACGTAGCCTTCCACGTACGTCACGACGTCGTCCCTCGTGTCGATGTCCTTGACGAGGACCATGTCCCCCGTGTCGATGACGCCGATGTAACTCGTGTTGTCGTCGCTCTGCATCATGCTGTTGGATTCGATGACAACGAGCGGCGGCCACAGACCTGTGTAGGCGTACATGATCAACAATATGGAGGCGACTAGGGCAAAAGCGACGCCCGCATCGCGCAGGAAGAGGACTAATTGACTAGGCTTCCTACGCCTCTCCTCCGTGTCGTCCACAGCGCTGCTGGTCACGACGCCGAGAGCGAGTGACCGGTATAAAACTGATACGGTTCGCGCGTTCGCCTCAATCACCTCACTGGCCGGTCGCCGATGCCCGTCTTCTCACAGGTCGTGAAACGGGATACCGTGCGGAAAAGCCGGAAAGGGGTTTACGAGTGCCGCCCCGCGATCACTCGACGGGTTCGCAGGGGCAGGACTCATAGTCGAACTCGTAGTCGTATGAGTAGTTGTAGTCGTAGCTCAACGGCGCGAGATGGTCCTCGCCCGCCCAGCTCCACTCGTGCATGTGGGCCCACTTGTGCCCGTCGCCGACCCCGGAACCGCTGCCCAAGGCTTCGGCCACAGCCCCTGAGGCGACGGCGGCGCCCGCGATGCCTACCACGGCCACGACACCGACTATTGCCAGGATCAGAGTCGTCTTCATCTGTTGTTCACCTCCGTGCTCGCCGCGAGGTGCGACGCCCGTCGCACCCTGCGCGATTCTGATTGATATGTTTGGGTGAAAGGGTATTTGGAACCTACGTGAAAAGTGGCGAGAACCTTTTCATCAGAGTGAAAAGTGACCCACCAAACGCCCGCTCACTCGTCGGAGGGGGTTAGCTCGACCATGTTCGTGGACCCGTGCCTCTCCTTCCTGATCACGCCTTTCTCGCTGAGCCGGTCCAACACGCGGGAGACCTTCGCATTCGACATCTTCGTGCTCTTTATGAGGTCCTTCTGAAGGGCTTTTCCCCCGACGTCCATTATCGCCTTGTACATCGTCCTCTCATCGCCGGTCAGGAGCCGGAGCACGAGGTAGGACTCGCGCGCCCTGGCCTCCGGGGTCGACCACCCCGCCGCGGTTGGAGCCGTCGGCTCCCCACGCTGTTCGGCCTCATCCGCGGGCGGCGGGGGCGCACGTACGACCTCCATCGATGGCGGGAGCGGCTCATACTCCTCTCTGAGGAGTATGAACATCACGGCGATGGCTATCAGGAACGAAGAGAGGACTATGACGATGAGGTCAGTCGAGTTGTATATGTGCCTATCCCCCATGCCCGGGGTCACGACTTCCTCATCGGGCTGATCGGTCAGGAGTGTGTACGCGAGCAGCACGATAGCGATTGCGGCTAGCACCGCAGCGGCTATCTTCGGCCACTTGGTCACAAGCTCCCTCCACGCACGTTCGTCATACCGTCGCGCTAAGAACGAGCCGCGTATTTCTATCCTTCTGACCGTCTCTCCGTGGCGCGGCCATCTACGTGCGCAGCGCAGGGTCAAGTTAATGAGGGTCTGCGCCATTCTCGCCAGAAGGAGAAGGTCGCTTTGGCAGGCGGAGGTAACAGCAGGATCTCCAAGGACCGCTACTTCATGAACATCGCGATAGAGGTCTCAAGGAGAAGCACGTGCTCCAGGAGGCAGATCGGGGCCATCATCGTCAGCGACGTGGGGGAGATAAAGAGCACGGGATACAACGGCAACCCGAGAGGCCTACCGCACTGCGACGAGATGGGCTGCATACGCGACCAGCTCGGCATACCCTCAGGGACGCGCCTCGAGACCTGCACGGCCGTGCACGCCGAGCAGAACGCGCTGATCCAGGCGGGGACGAACTCGCGAGGGTCCACAATCTACTCGACGATCGTGCCGTGCCCCATATGCGCACGCATGATCCTGAACGCGCAGATAGCGCGCGTGGTGTATATCGGCGACTACTCCGACCTGGCGGGGTTGGAGCTCCTCAAACGCGCGGGCGTCGAGACCGTGCGCATGGACCCGAAGGACTTCGAGGACAAGCTCGGCTGACCTCTCCCTGCTGCCCTGACACGGACCCGGCCATCGGCTTGTACGCCATCGCCACCTCGCAGTCTATAAATATCGTGATGTCATCAGCACTTGGGGGGCGTGTCGGTTTTGGGCAAGGCTGAGGTCCTCAACAGAATACGCGAAGCTGAGGCTAACGTCGAAGTCCTGATCGAGGAGGCCGAGGATAAGCGTAAGCAACTTCAGGCCGAGGGCAAGCGCCTAGCATTGGAGAAGGTCGAAACCGCCGAGGCCGCGCTCGTGAAGGAGATGGACGCGAGACTGTCCGCGGCCAGGGCGGAGATCGAGAAACGCAAGAAGGCGCTTCTCGAGGAAGGCAACAGACGCGCCGAAGCACTCGAGTCGAATGCCAAGAAGGCGGCGGTCAAAGTGAAGGCCTTCGTCCTGTCCGAGTTTGAGAGGGCAGCTGATGCTTAAACCAGAGCAGATGACCAGAGTCGTCGTCGTTGGCTCTATCGACAGTCTCAACCACGCGGTCGACCGCCTGTACGAGCTGGGGGCGCTCCACGTCATCGATTTCAACGAGCAGGATGAGGATTTTCGCATAGGCCAGCCGTTGCCGGAGGCCTCATCCTCCTCGAAACGGTTGCTCAAGCTCAGGGCGATGATACGATCGCTGGAGATAGAGGAGCACAAACCCTCCGACAAGCTCGAGGTATCGGAGATAGAGACGAACCTTGACCAGGCCCTCGTGACTATGGATCTGAGCATATCGGGCAAGGCCGACTCCAAGCAGAAGATACAGTCGATCATCCGGGAGAAACAGGCCGAGATCAGGGCGCTCGAGCCCTTCGCGGAGCTGGGCCTCAGCATCGAGGATTTCAGAGGCTACTCGACGATCGCGGTGTTCTCAGGCGTGTGCAAGACAGACCCCGAGGACGCCCTCGCGGCGAAGATCGGCGGCTACGAACTGTTCAAGGCGACGACGTCGAACGGCGTAGCCGTGGCGTTGTTCGTGAGGAAGGAGCATCAGACCGACGCCGGCCGGGTCCTGGCGGAGAATGGCTTCCAGGAGATCAAGCTGCCCGATGCGACCGGGCGTATAGACCAGGTCGTCGCCAAGAGTCGGGCCGACGTGTCCGAGTTGGAGGGGGACCTAGAGAGGGTCGAGACGGACCTCGAGCAGGCGAGGAAACGGTTCGCCGACCTGATAATCGCCTCGGAGGAGCATCTGGCGATCGAGGTGATGAAGGCGGAGACGCCGCTCCGCATCGCCACCAGCAAGCACTCGTTCGTCATCGACGGCTGGATGCCCTCGGCGAAGGTCAAGGAGATACACGAAGCCCTCGACGAGGTGTGTTGTGGCCTCGCCTTCGTGGAGACGCTGCCTGCGGACCACGACGACGAGCCCCCGGTGAAGCTGAGGAACCCGCTCCCCGTCAAACCGTTCGAGTTCTTCATCAGCCTCGTGTCGACCCCCCGTTACAAGGAGGTCGACCCGACTTTCATACTGTTCGTTACGTTCCCGTTGTTCTTCGGCTTCATGATAGGCGACCTGGGCTTCGGGGCAGGGCTGTTCCTCCTGGGCCTGGTGATGCGTGTGAAGCTCAAGGACTCGCCCGACCTCAGAAGACTTGGCACGATCATACTCTCAGGCGGCCTGGTAGCGAGCGTGTTCGGCCTGTTCATCTTCGCGGAGGCGTTCGGCGTCCCGTTCCACCCGCCAGAGGAGGCGCATGACGAATACTCATGGGAGGCCGTGGCCAGCATACCGATCCACCCGGTCCTGGACAAGATGCACGACATCAAGGAGATGCTCGCGATATCCATCCTCGCCGGCTGGTTGCATCTGACCTTGGGGTTCGTGTTCGGTTTCATGAACCACTACGGACACAACACGAAGCACGCGATCGCGAAGCTCGCGTGGCTGCCCATATTGTTCGGCATGTTCGCGGAGATCATGACCATCGCTGGGAACGCCACGGCGACGAGCGAGGTGGTCAACGCGACGGTCCTCGCGGTCTTGCCCGACATCACGACGACGGTGGTCGGGACGGTGGTGTCGATACCAGCGGTGGTGCTGATCCTGGTCGGCGTCGTCGCGTTGCCGTTCACCGAAGGCGCGCTAGGCCTCACGGAGGTCATCGGCCTCTTCACGAACCTCGTGTCGTACACGAGGTTGGCGGCCCTCGCGGTCGGCAAGGGGGCCATGGCGCTGGCGTTCAACACGATGCTCCTCCCGCTCATATTCGACAGTGGCAACATCGGCATCGTCATCGCCGGGGCGTTGGCGCTGTTCGTCACGCAGATGTTCTTCGTGTTCTTCCTCGGTGCCCTCTCGGCCGGGATTCAAGCGATCAGGTTAAACTATGTCGAGTTCTTCCTGAAGTTCTTCGAAGGTGGCGGCGTGGACTTCGAACCTTTGAAGTACGAGAGGAGGCACTCGATAGGCACGACAGCGAAAAAGGAGGTATGGAATGCTAGAGTTTGACGCACAGGGATTGGCGCTGATTGGCGCCGGGGTCGCGCTGGGTCTGGCGGGGCTCGGTACTGGGTTGGCGCAAGGACAGATCGGAGCCGCAGCCGTCGGGGCGACCGCTGAGGACCCCAAGATGTTCGGGAAGGGCATGATCCTCATGGTGCTCCCCGAGACCATCGTGATCCTGGGCTTCGTCGTCGCGTTCCTGCTGTACGGAAAGGTGTAATCCGGCGATATCGGACCGCACGTGCGATGCGGATACAGGAGAGCGTGAGTTCCATGGGCTTGGAGAAGTTAGTGGAAGACATACTCCAGAAGGGCAACGAGCGGGCGCGGGAGATCATCCGCCAAGGGGAGGCGGAGCGGGACGAGCAGGTGCGTTCCGCCGACGAGAGCATACGGGTGGCCCGCGAGAAGGCGGAGAGGAAGGTGGAGGCGCAGATCGCCCAGATGGAGCAGCACGAGCTCTCCAGCGCGGAGCTCGAGTCGAGGAAGACGCTGCTCGGGGCCCAGAGGGAGGTCTTGGAGGACCTCAAGGTCCGTTCGCTGGAGGAGCTGGCCAACTATCCCGAGGACAGGCGGCAGAGGCTCTATGACAAGCTGTTCGCCAAGGCGAAGGGCATCCTGGGCGACTGCACCGTATACTCGAACAAGGCCGACAGCGCCTCGTTGAGACTCCCCCCGGGCATGGTGAAAGGCGGCGTCATCGACTGCGCCGGCGGCCTCGTGTTCGAGAGCAAGGACGGGGACGTGCGGCTCGACTACAGATTCGAGACACTGTTGGATGAGGTCTGGAACGACAAGATGAGCGAGATATACTCGCAACTCTTCGGGTGAGGTCGCCGATGAAGATCGTTGGACGCAGGGGCAACTACGCATATGCTTGCGCGCGCGTCAAGGCGCGCAAGAAGTTCCTGTTGTCCAAGGACGTCTACTCTCGCTTGCTCGTGATGGACATCCACGAGATAGGGCGGTTCCTTGGGGAGACGCAGTACCGGGAGGAGATGGCGCACTACGCATCGAAGAACTCCGGGGCGAACTTGGTGGAAGTGGCCGTCACGAGGAACCTCGCCACGACCTGCTCCGAGGTGCTCCGTTTCACGACCGGCAACCTGAGGAACATGGTCGGCAACTACCTGAGACGGTGGGACGCGTTCAACGTGAAGACGGTCCTCAGAGGCAAGTTCTCCGGCGTGGCCGACGAGGAGATCGTCGACACGCTGATACCTGCCGGGGCGTTCTCCGAAGCCTACCTTAGGTCGTTGGTGGCCATGGAATCCATACGGCTGATAATGGAGGAGCTCTCGCAACAGCCCTCTCTGAGGATCACGCCGGAGCTGGAGAGGGAGGTCGTCGAGGGCGGGAAGCTCGCCCCGTTCGAGGACCACCTCGACATGGCGATGTACTACGACCTCCTAGACGTCATCGAGCCGACCAGCAGCGCGAC
Source organism: Thermoplasmata archaeon (assembly GCA_041554135.1). GTDB lineage: Archaea > Thermoplasmatota > Thermoplasmata > UBA10834 > UBA10834 > UBA10834. The sequence continues at coordinate 10,354 of JBFFML010000015.1, forward strand.
GACCCTCCTCCGGGACTTCGTGCGCAGGGAGATCGACGTCACGAACCTGAAGGTGCTGCTCAAGCTGAAGGCGGAGGGGTTCTCGGAGGAGAAGGTGCAGAAGTACCTCATCCCGGGCGGGATGGAGTTCAAGACGGACAAGCTCAGGGCGCTCGCGCAGTCGGACGGCGTGGGCCAGATACTGGAGGAGCTCGAGAAGTCCTCCATGTACGAGACGATCAAACCCAACCTGGAGCGTTTCAGGGAGGACAACCGCCTGTCGGGCCTCACGATAGCGCTCGACAAGGCCTTGGTGCGCACGGCGGAGAAGTTCGGAAGGTACTATCCACTGTCCGTGCTGCCCATAATCGATTACCTCGTGCGCAAGAAGGTGGAGATGGACAACATAAGGATCATAGCGAGGGGCAAGGAGATGGGCCTCTCGAACGAAGTGATGCAAGAGCTGTTGGTGATATGAGATGGAGATAGCGGTCGTCGGGTCTGATGAGTTCGTCGTCGGTTTCAGGCTCGCCGGCATAAAGCAGGTCTACGGCGTGCCGCCGGAGAAGCTCCAGGACACGATACTGGAGCTCATGGAGAAGAAGGACATCGGCATCCTGGCGGTGCACACGGCGGACATAGAGAGGCTGCCGCAGAACCTGAGGGAAAGCATACTGGGCAGCGTCGACCCCGTCGTGATTCCCGTCGGAGAGGACGAGGGCGACATGAGGGACAAGGTCCGCCGGGCGATGGGCATCGACCTTTACAAGAGCAAGTAGCAAAGGGAGGAGCGATTCATATGGAGGAGCAGAGCAGAGGAAGGATTGTCAGGGTGGCAGGCCCCGTCGTGACCGCTGAGGGGATATCGCCGAGGATGTACGACGTCGTGCTCGTCGGCGACCTCAACCTGATGGGCGAGGTCATCAAGCTCGTCGGCGAGAGGGCGGTCGTGCAGGTCTACGAGGACACGTCCGGCATACGGCCCGGCGAGCCGGTCACCAACACGGGCGAGCCGCTCCAGGCGGAGCTGGGCCCAGGCCTCCTGTCGAGCATCTACGACGGCGTCCAGAGGCCGCTCCCCGTCCTCAAGGAGAAGGAGGGGAACTTCGTCTCAAGAGGCGTCACGGCCCCGGGCCTCGCCCGCGAGACGAAGTGGAAGTTCACGCCCAAGGTGAAGAAGGGCGACGCCCTCGAGGGTGGCATGGTCATAGGCGAGGTGCCGGAGGGCAACCTCGTGCACCGCGTGCTCCTGCCGCCGAAGGTGCACGGCCGCGTGAAGGAGATAGACGAGGGCGAGTTCACCGTCGACGACGTGGTCGGCGAGCTGGAGACCGGGCACGAACTGAGGATGATGCAGCGGTGGCCCGTGCGCACACCGCGCCCGTACGCCGAGAAGCTCCTGCCCGACATACCCCTGGTGACGGGGCAGAGGATCCTCGACATGCTCTTCCCGCTGGCCAAGGGCGGCACCGCCGCCATACCCGGAGGATTCGGCACGGGGAAGACCGTGACGTCGCAACAGCTGTCCAAATGGAGCGACGCGCACATAGTCGTGTACGTCGGCTGTGGCGAACGGGGGAACGAGATGACGGAGGTGCTGACGTCGTTCCCCGAGCTGGAGGACCCCAAGACGGGCAAGCCGCTCATGGGCCGGACGGTCCTCATCGCCAACACGTCCAACATGCCCGTCGCCGCCAGGGAGGCGTCGGTCTACACCGGTATCACGGTCGCCGAGTACTACAGGGACATGGGATACGACGTCTCGCTCATGGCCGACTCGACATCCCGTTGGGCCGAGGCGATGCGGGAGATATCCTCCAGGCTCGAGGAGATGCCAGGGGAGGAGGGCTACCCCGCATACCTCGCGTCGCGCCTGTCCGAGTTCTACGAGAGGTGCGGCAGGGTCGAAACGCTCTCCGGCCCCACGGGCTCGATATCCGTCATAGGGGCGGTCTCGCCGTCTGGTGGCGACTTCAGCGAGCCCGTGACGCAGAACACCCTCAGGATAGTCAAGGTGTTCTGGGCACTCGATTCGAAGCTGCGCGAGCGGAGGCACTTCCCAGCGATCAACTGGCTCACCTCGTACTCGCTGTACAGCCCCGTCCTGGAGGAGTGGTACCGGAAGAACGTTGCCGAGGACTGGAGCGGCCTACGACTATGGGCCATGGAGACGCTTCAGACGGAGTCGGAGCTGCAGGAGATCGTGCAGCTGGTCGGCTCCGATGCCCTCCCGGAGGAGCAGAGGCTCACGCTGGACGTGGCCAGGATGATCCGGGAGTTCTTCCTGCAGCAGAGCGCGTACCACCCCGTCGACACCTACAGCCCCCTGAAGCGGCAATACGACTTCATGAAGGCGATACGCAAGTACTCCGAGCTCGCCAAGAAGGCCATATCGCTCGAGATAACGCTCGACAAGGTGCAGTCGCTCAAGTGCAGGGCGGACCTGGGTAAGCTGAAGTTCGAGGACGACATGGACAAGGGCCTGAAGGAGATAGGCGGACAGATGGAGGCCGAGTTCTCCGGGCTGGGGGTGTGAGGTATGCCGAAGGAGTACCACACGATAAGCCAGATCGCTGGGCCACTGGTGTTCGTCGAGAAGACGGAGCCCGTCGCCTATGGCGAGCTCGTAAGCATATCCCTGCCCGACGGTTCCGTCAAGAGAGGTCAGGTCCTCGACACATCCGAGGAGCTGGTCGTCGTGCAGGTCTTCGAGGGTACGGGCGGGATCGACAAGGCCTCCGGGGTGAAGTTCCTCGGGGAGACGCTCAAGATGCCCGTGTCCAAGGACATGCTCGGCAGGATACTCTCCGGCTCGGGCGACCCCCTGGACAGGGGCCCGCCGATCATGCCCGAGAAACGCCTCGAGATAATCGGCGCGGCGATCAACCCGTACGCCAGGGACAACCCGCAGGAGTTCATCCAGACGGGTATTTCGTCGATCGACGGCATGAACACGCTCGTCAGGGGTCAGAAGCTGCCCATCTTCTCCGGCTCGGGACTGCCGCACAACGACATCGCGTTGCAGATCGCGCGACAGGCGAAGGTCCTGGGTGAGCGCGAGGAGTTCGCCGTCGTGTTCGCCGCGATGGGCATCACGAGCGAGGAGGCGCAGTACTTCATGAAGGACTTCGAGAGGACGGGCGCCCTGAAGCGTGCGGTCGTCTTCCTGAACCTCGCGGACGACCCCGCGATAGAGCGGCTGCTGACGCCCAAGCTCGCGCTCACGACCGCCGAGTACCTCGCGTTCGACCTCGGCATGCACGTGCTCGTGATACTCACGGACCTCACCAACTACTGCGAGGCGCTGAGGCAGATAGGCGCAGCGAGGGAGGAGGTGCCAGCGAGGCGCGGGTACCCGGGATACATGTACACCGACCTGGCGAGCATGTACGAGCGGGCCGGCAGGATAAAGGAGAAGCGCGGGTCCATCACGCAGTTCCCGATACTCTCCATGCCCGGGGACGATATAACGCACCCCATACCGGACCTCACGGGATACATCACCGAGGGCCAGATAGTGGCCTCGAGGGAGCTGCACCGGAAGGGGATATACCCTCCGGTCGCGGTGGAGCGGTCGCTGTCAAGGCTCATGGGCCAGGGCATAGGCGAGGGCCACACGAGGGAGGACCACAGGGCCGTGTCCGACCAGCTGTACGCGGCGTACGCCGAGGGCAGGGACCTCAGAGGGTTGGTGGCGATCGTGGGCAAAGAGTCCCTGTCCGAGAGGGACAGGAAGTTCCTGGACTTCGCCGACGCGTTCGAGGACCGGTTCGTGCGGCAGGACGCTGACGAGGACAGGACGATCGAACAGACCCTGAGCCTGTCATGGGAGCTGCTGTCGGCGCTGCCCGTCGAGTCGCTGACGAAGATAGACAGGAAACTGATCGACAAGTACCACCCATCATCCGTGAAGAAGTGAGCGAAGATGCCTGTGAGAGAGGTTCAGCCTACGAGGTCGGAGCTGCTGGAGGTCACCAGGAAGATCAGGTTGACCAAGAACGGCCACAAGATACTGAAGCTGAAGCGTGACGGGCTGATCCTCGAGTTCTTCGAGATACTCGACAAGGCCAAGGACCTCAGGCTCGAGATCGCCGGGCAGTACAAGACCGCCACGGAGAAGATCGCCGTCGCTAACGCAGTGGACGGTGTCATAACGGTGAAGTCGGCGGCCTACGCCCTGACCATACACCCTGAGATACAGCTGAGGACGAAGAACCTCATGGGCGTCATCGTGCCCGAGATATCGTCATCGAGGATCATCGCGCCGTTGGACGAGCGCGGCTACGGCGTCATCGGCACGTCGCCGAGGATAGACGAGGCCGCCGACGCCTACGAACACCTCGTCGAGACCGTGGTGAAGGCGGCAGAGCTCGAGACGACGATGAAGAAGCTGCTGGACGAGATCGAAAGGACGAAGCGGCGGGTCAACGCTCTCGAGTTCAAGGTGCTCCCGGAGCTGGAGGAGGTCGAGAGGTTCATCCGCTTCAGGCTGGAGGAGATGGAGCGAGACAACATCTTCCGCCTCAAGAAGATCAAGAAGAAGACGGCGACGAAGGCAGAGGCGTGAGCCCTTGACGCTCGAGGACTCGTTGAGGGACAGGAGGAAGATGCTCCTGCTGTTCAGGATCGGGTTCTGGTCCAGCATCGCGTTGATGGCGGCGGGATTCTATCTCATCGTCCGGGATCTCCTCTGACCGCCTCATCCGGAGAAGTCCTCGACCCAGCACTCGCCCGTGCCCAGGTGCACCATGGGCACCTTCGCAGGGTCGGGCACCTGGTTGTGCATGCGCTGGAACGCCGTCTGGGACTGCCACGCGGAGGCGTTGATGAGCCTTATGCCACGGTACTCGTCCAGTTTGCACACGTGCACATGGCCCGTCACGAATATGTCGGGGACGACGTCTATGACGAGGTAGTCCTTCTGCTCCGGCGCGAGCGGCGTCTTGTCGCCGTATATCGGGGCGAGGTGCCTCCTCTTCAGCATCTCCTTCATGGCCTCCTCCGGGTTGGTGTAGTTGAGGTGCCGGACGCTCGAGTTGAAGTCGTCGATGCTCTTGCCGTGATACGCGAGGATCGTGCGGCCCTCTATGTCGAGGTAGCACGGGTTGCCGACGAAGTCGACGTTCGAGTCGAACATGTTGCTGATGTCGGACGAGAGCGCGGGCTGCGGTTCCGCCAGCCGGACCGCGTCGTGGTTTCCCGGCATCATCACCACCTTGATCCAGTCAGGGAACTCCTTGACGGCCTCAGAAAGCGCCAGATACTGCTCGTGGAGGTCGTCCATCTTGAGCTCGTCCTCCTGGCCAGGATATATGCCGATGCCGTCCACGAGGTCCCCCGGCATGACCACGTACCCGATGTCCTTCGCGACGGGGTCCTTCCCCAGCCACCCGACGAACCTCCTCCACTTCTCGTCGAGGAATGTGTTGCTGCCTATGTGTATGTCGGATACGAAGGCGACGACGGACTCCGACCCGTTCGGGGCCATGCCGCTGCTGAGCGGCACATCGGGCCTGATGATGTCCTTCGCGACGACGAGCTCGCCGTCCCTGTTGAACGAGCCGATGACGCCGAGCACCTCGTCCTTGAGGAAGGCCTCGTTGACCTTGGACGTGCCCTTCATGACGAGTACGAGGATCTTGTCCGTCTCGTCCTCCATCTCGATGACCGTGTGTCCGTTCTTCGTGGAGTGGGAGTCGTTGACTATCCCCACGAACCTAAGGTCCCTCTCCAGCTTCTTCACCTTGGCGATGGGCAGCAGCCCCGCGAGCTCCCTCCTCTTTGAGAGCATCTTCCGCAAGGTCGAGTATCTGTCCTTGAACAGTTTGGCGAAGTCTATCACGTTGCCCACGCACGTGGAGTTGCCGGTGATGTCCTTGACGACCTTCACGCTGCCGCTGCCAATGCCTCCTCGCCTCGGCACGGGCACGCCCTCGCCGCCGGTCCTCTGCCGCGGCACTGGGTCGTGCGGGGGTCCTGCAGGCGGCGGGTCCCGGCGGGCATAAGCCACAATGTCCTCCTCCGCGAGCACGAGGGCCCTGTTGCCAGCGTCGTTGATGATCCTGTCGATGCACTCGTCGGCGTCCGAAAGCCTCATCAAGGCGTCGATCGCCTTGGGCTCGAGCAGTACGCCGACCTCCCCGAGCCTGCCTAGAATCCGCTTCTTCATCTCTGCCGAATCTAGGGCCGACCTGCTTAAAAATCTATGCCATAGGACGCTGCCGCGGGGCCCGCCACAGCAGAGTTAAATATCCTGCCCCACATGGACAGCCCGTGTGCGAGGTCCACCTGTGCGCCAGATGCTTCCCGACCGAGGACCGCGGCAAGGTGGCGGACGCCCTGCGCGCCCTGTTCCCGGACGCCGTGGTCGAGGGGGACGACCCCGTCTCGGCGAGAGCCAACGACATCGCCGTGTTCTCTGAGCAGCTCGCCAAACAGAGGATAAGGGCGGCCGCGCGGAAGGTCATGCTCAGAGGCATCGAGGGAGATGAGGTCCGATTCCGCCTGAACAAGCAAGTCGCGACGGTCGGGAAGATATCGTTCTCAGAGGAGGACCATCCTCTTGGCGACGTCGAAGTGACTCTCCGCTCGTCCGACGCAAGGGCGTTGGTCGACCGGTTGGCTCCCTCGACGCGCACGGAGGCATCGAGATGACGATAGGCGTCGCCTCGCCGTCCTTCTGCTTCGAACCGTTCTCCGAGATGGCGGAGCTGGTCGCAGGACAGTTCGATCTGTGGGAGGTGCTGGTGGAGGGAAAGCACTCCGTCGAGACTCTGCGGAAGGAGGCCTCGGCGGCGATGGACTCATACGACTTGCGTCTCCAAGTCCACGCGCCGATGACGGACGTCAATATCGGCAGCATGTACGAGCCGATGAGGCAGGCCGCGGTCGAAGAGGTGAGCAGGACGATAGAGGCCTGCGGGGAGCTGGGCATCTCCCTTCTGACGGTCCATCCAGGGTTCGTCAACGGCATCGCCTTCCTCGAGAAGTCGTCCATCGGCAGGCAGACGAGGCGTTCCATCGAGGAGCTCGCCCCCTTCGCCGAGGACCGCGGCGTCATGTTGGCGCTCGAGAACATGCCCCGGGGGATAAACGCGATATGCACGACCGCGGAGGAGCTCGTCGAGATGATAGAAGGGACGTCGGCGGGCGCCTGTTTCGACATGGGCCATGCGAACACGGCCGGAGAGGTGGAGGGGATGCTTCGTCATGTGCCGCTCTTCCGCAACGCGCATCTCCACAACAACGATGGCACCTGGGACCAGCATGAAGCCGTCGACCAGGGGACTGCGGACCTCGACCATGTCGTGGCGGCGATGAGGCTCGGAGGTTACTCGGGCAACTACATCATCGAATCGACGTCCCTCGACAGAGCGGTCACGAGCAAGAGAGTTCTGGAGCGTCTACTCGTATGATCTGCCGCACCCCAGGCATATGATGCCCCTTGCGCCGTCGAGCCTGGCGTTTGTCGACCCACACACCGGGCACACGAAGAAGCCGCCGCCTGGTGGCGGCGCGGTTCCGACCCGGTTTTGGACCGTACGTTCGGGCTGATCCGGCGGGTACCCCCACGCCTGCCCCCCTTGGCCTGGTCTGCCCGGCAGGCGCGTCGCAACCGCCGTGACCGCCGCAGGCGAAGGCCTTTCTTCCTCGAAGAATCGGCGCTTCGACAAGAACTCAACGATCCGAACGGAGAAGTAGACGGTGAACATGAGGCCGAGCCCCGCCCACAACAGGATGCCTATCGCCACGATCATCTGGAGGGCGAACGATTGGTCGAGGATGGTCAGGGGCATAGACAGGTAATCGAATGAGAAGTGGAGCATGATGGCCGCTGGGAGGCCGTGTTTCAGGAACATGTAGCCGAACGCGAGCCCAGCGATGGACGACGGGAACACCTTCCACAGTCCCCACGCCTCGAAGTGCGCGAACCCGAATATGACCGAGGAGAGGACGACGAGGGCCGCCTCTCCCCACATGATGTCTATGTGTCCTCCGAGAACGTATCTGCGCAACTTCCTGAGTCTGGTCCCGCGGGCGAGGTCGACCACCATCAAAGGCAATCCGAGCAGGAGCACGCGCACTATCAGCTCTTCCCAGACGGATGCGTTCGCGAGCAGGAACAACAGCTCCCAATCTTCCATGCCCTCCACGGGTGCCGTCGGCTCTTGGCCGGCCAACATCAGTATCAAGACGACGACGGTGTTGATGAACAGCACCGCGAACATGAGGGCGCACAGGTCGAAGAACGGGCTGTGGTCCCTGGGGGCGCCTCTCATCGTCAATTCCTTCAGGTATTTCGGCCCGCTCCTCAGCGCCAGCCAGACGGCCGAGGCGAGGATGGCGGAGACGAGGAAGATATACCATGCCTGCAAGGCTGCCCCTGAGATGGTCCCTACGGACACGAGCGCGACGAACACGACATACAGGGAGAACGAACGCTCTCCCAAGACGGGCATCACGATGTCGACGCCGATCACGAGCACGCCTAGGCATACGACGAGGTAGATGGCGAAGGTCGACATGAAAGCCGCAGCGATCGCCCTTGCGAGCCTGCGCCATTGGAGTTTGGAGGTGCGCGGCAGCTCGTAGTATTGCGCCCTCATGATCCGGGGGTCCTGCGTGACGCGTGGATCGTAGGCCATGTTCCGCGGGTCGACAAGAGAGGGCTTCAAAGCCCCGCATGACGGGCAGAACCGCCCTCGCCACGGAATGACCGAGCCGCAACGCGCGCATATCTCGTCTCGCTGGTCATCTCTCAAGGGAGGGGCGACGGTGGACACGGGTCGATGCTACGGCCCTCGGCGTATATTACCATATTGCCCGACTTCAGCGGCGCGTCGGCGATACCCATCGATGTGCGATGCGGGTCCGGGTTCGTTATCATTCTTGGTAACTGTAACGAGCCCGCCCGCGCCGCGGAGGGCACGGCGTGCCAGGCCGTCCATGTGCGATGCCATCCAAATCACGCTTCAACCCTCTCCGGCCGATTGTTAAACGGCGTGAAGGTGTAGGTCGCACACAGCGACCCTCCACAAAGACATATATTGCAAAGAATTATTCACGATAGCCTAATGGATGGAGGCGACCAAATGGACGATCAGCAGGACACAAAAGTGCGATTCGAAACACTGAGCGCCGAAAAAATACCCTTTGGAAAGAACAACTTCTTGGAGGTCGCCAGGAAGAAGGCAATCACGGAGGAGGGCGTCAGCGAGTTCATCTCCGTGTCTAGGGGATACTACCTCCCGGACGGGAGCGAGAAGTACAAGAAATCGATAACGATTCCAGACGACCCGGACATCAAGAGTTTCATAACGGAAAGGATAACGAAGCTGTAGGCCGGAAGGCGTGCGGCGCAGGGTCGCGGACGCCTCCGCGGGGGCCGAGGCCATCTCAGTCCCAGGTCGCCTATCTGCCCTTCAGGAACATCTCGAGGTAGGTGGTCTCCACATCCTCGCCCAACAACAGACCCTCCATCGCCGTATCGATAAGCTGCTTTGCCCTCGAAGGATCCTCCGTCATGAGCTCTATCTCGACGAACTGACCGATCCCCTCCACATCGTCCACGGCGATCATGAGCTTGTCGAGGGCGAATGAGACGCGCCTTTTCCTAATGGTCGCCAGCTCCGTGAACCCGAGCCTCTCGAGTATCCTGCGCAACGAGAGCGTGTCGCCCACGTCTATCGTCACCTCCTCCCTCGCCTTGGCGTGTGAGCACTCCATCCTCGGGCCCTTGTAGGTGAGCTCGGCGGCCCCGCCCAGCTCTCGCAGCCTCAGCGCCTCGTCGGTGTCCTTGAAACGTCTGCACGGGTGGATGAAGTAGACATCCTCGTGGGTCTCGTCGGACACCTTCTCCGCCCCAATCGTGGTCAGGCGCTCGATGACCTGCTCGTTGCCAGGGGACCTGAGCTTCCTCTCCACCTCGAGCACGTCATGCCCGTAGCTGGTCTCGATAGATTAATCTAGCCCGTGTACGGCCCCTCCAGCCAACCACCAAAAGATATAAGTCCCGACTTGGAGATTGATGGCAACCCCTCAGGTAGGTGGACCTTATGGAGCAACCGGAAAGGGCCGTCAAGCTCCGGAAGGACGAGCTTGTCGAGATAAAGAGACTCTACGAGACCGTCATGACGTTCGCATCTCATGGCATGTTCTACAGGAGCGGCAGGGTGATCGGGGCCAGGATCGTCAAGGTGGCGGGCTCCGACCTGGAGAAGGTGCGGGACACGATGGTCCGAGAAGGATGGGTGACGAACATCGATTTCGACGGGGATGTCATCACCGTCACGGGCTCGATCGAGGCGTCCTCGGCCGACGCCCCGAACTGCCACTTCCTGCGCGGAATCCTGGCGAAGGTGTTCGAGGATAGGACGGGCAAGGATGTGTACTGTCACGAGCGCAAGTGCCTTTCCAAAGGGGATGAGAGATGCGTGTTCGTGATAGATACGGAGGTGTTGTGATATGACGAGGAAGAGCACGGGGATTCCAGGCCTTGACAGCATGCTTCAGAACGGCTTCCCGTTCCCTTCGGCGATACTCGTCGCGGGGGAGCCCGGGACGGGCAAGACCACATTGGCCGTCCAGAGCCTGTTCCACGGGGCGAGGGCCGGTGAGAAAGGCCTCTACATAACCGCCATATCGGAACCGCAGTGGCTCGTGCAGAAGTTCCTCTCGTCGTTCTCGTTCTACGACCAGCAGCTCGTGGAGAAGGGTCTGGTGAACTTCATCGACCTGGGCCCGAGCATAGCCAAGAACCCGAGCGACATGCTTGACATAATCAAGAAGAAGATCGAGCAGTTCCAGCCCGAGAGGATAACCATCGACCCCATCACGCCCATGACGGACCTGCTCCAGTGGCGCGGCGAGACGCGCGAGTTCATGCACGAGCTCTTCGCGTTCCTGAAGGCCTTCAACAGCTTGGTGATCATAACCGCCGAGATGTCGTACGACGACATCTCACACAGCCAGGAGTCGTACATGGTGGACGGCGTGATAGTGCTGTCCTACCCTGAGGAGGAGAAGGTCAGGCGGAAGTTCCTCGAGGTGCTCAAGATGAGGGGCACCAAGCACACGACCGGCCGTCAGCTGATAGACATCACGGATGAGGGTCTGGCAGTCCAAGCCGGGCTGAGGTAAGACCTCGCATGAACGACGACGAGGAGCCTGTCCCGAGGGAGGGCACTTCGTACCTCTTCACGGACAGGGACGTCTCCAAGGCGTACGAGTGGTTCAAGAAGCTCCTGTCAGAGGGAAGAAGGGGCCTCGTGATAGCCCGGACCCACCCGAGCCGCCTGTTGCAGGCGCACGCCCTTGACTGCCCCATAATGTGGATCGCCAAGAGCACGAAGGCCGCGAGCGGCGTACTCAGCCTGGAGCCAACACGCCTCATGAAGATCCACAACACCATCTCGGATTTCGTCAAGGCGACCAAGGGCGCGGTCGTCATATTGGACGGACTGGAGTACCTAATCACCGAGAACGGCTTCTCACCGGTCATGAAGGCCATCCAGCTCACGAACGAGGAGGTGGCGATGAACGGGGCGTTCTTGTTGGTCCCGATAGACCCCAGGACGCTGGAGACGCAACAGCTGGGCTATCTGGAGAGGGAGTTCACGCTCCCCTATGACGACCTCAGGAACATGCGCCGCGGATGAACACCCACCATATCTCGTCGGAAGGCGCTCTGCTTTTTCTATCAGATAGACCTTTATGTCTCCGTATGCCGAAAGACGGGCTGCTGGGACGCGTGCACGTGATAACCGGCCCAGGGAAGGGAAAGACCACTTCGGCGTTCGGGCTGGCGATGCGCGCGGCCGGACACGGCCTCAGGGTATGCATCGTCCAGTTCATGAAGACTGGCGAGGTCACGGGCGAGGTTGTGGCTGCTGAGCAGCTGAGGGACGTGTGCGTGGCTCAGTTCGGGACAGGCCGGTTCGTGGGGAGCTCAGAGCTGTCCGAGGAGGACAGGAGGAGCGCCAGAAAGGCCATGGCGCATGCGCGCAAGCAGGCGACGGATGGCCGATGCGACCTGCTCATCCTCGACGAGATCAACGTCGCGGTTTTCTTCGGCCTTGTCACCGCGCAGGAGGTCATTGACCTGCTCGAGGCGCGCGCCGAGGGCGTCGAGGCCGTCCTGACTGGTCGCAACGCGCCCGACGAGTTCGTCGAGTACGCGGACTACGTGTCGCACATCGACACGGTCAAACACCCCTTCGATAAAGGCGTGTCAGCGAGGAAGGGAATCGAATGGTGAGTCGCCGTCACTCGGTCTTCGCCTTCAGAAACATGAGGTAACGAATCTCTTCCGCGGTGAAGACAGAATTCCTTTTCAGCTCTTCACGGTCGCCGTCCCTCAGGAGTCTGAGGACGAGGGGCTGACCCCTGCTCATGAGATAGACCCTTCTGAACGCCTCCGTCTCTATGTTCGGGTTCCCCAGGAGCCTCCGTGCGCTCTCCTCGTCAAGCCCCTTGACGCGGATCTCCTGGACGGTCCTGGAGTCCACATGCCTCTTCTGATAGAACCAGTTGTAGGCGGGCAGGTCCTCCTGGGCCGTGATGACGATCTTGCTTCCGATCCTCCGGTTGACAAGGGACGACAGGAGCTCGACGACCCCCTCGCCCACGGAGTTGTAGTCGTCTAGCACAATCAAAGCCTCCGAGACATCAAGCGCCGTCTCCAGGTCAGTGACGTCTTGGCGGACCCTGCTCGCAAACCCAACGATCATGGATTCCAAATCTGCTGCGCTGATGCTCTCATCGATGGTGATCCACAGCACATCGATGTCTTCTAGTCTCTCCACGAACTCCCTGACGAGGCTCGTGGTGCCGTACCCCTTGCCCCCGAGGACCACGATGAATTGCGAGTCGGAACCCAGAAACGACTCGAGCGCGGCGAGTTCGCGCTCTCGGCCGAAGAAGGCGTCCTGGTCAGGGGCGTCCCCGAGGTCCCTGACGGCCGTTCTTCGCCTGACCTCGAGTTCAATCACGCCGTCCCTCATGCGCGAGAGGAGTTCCAGAGCCCCTCGCCGCCCGACCATCTCTTCGAGCGTCCGGCCGTCGATCTCCTCCGTGAGCCCTCCCCTGGAGACCGAGACCTTGGCCGACCGCACATCGGACCATATCTCCTCGGCCCTGCGGAACCCCTCCGCGCTGACGGCGTAGACGGACATCCTGCGGTCTCTGTTCGCCACTCTGCCCCTCAGCTCCTCGACGAGCCCCTCCTTCATGAGGGTCCTGACGGCTCTGGGGACGTGCGTCCTTGAGATGCCGACGCCCTCCGCGATACCCACCTGAGTGGCCTCCGAGGGATACTCCTCAGGCGGAGTGTCAGTGGCGAACCTTGAGAGATGGAGAAGCACTCTATCGTTCACGCTCAGCTGGCCTGGCATCAATCCGCGAAACGCTCGCCGGCCTTATATATTCGTTGCGTTTCGCCGACGCAGACTCCCCTCTCGTCACAGATCGACTCGCGTGCCCTGCTGGTAGCTGGTAATGACCGCAACACGTTTAAATACGCACGTAAGCGTTGAAAGCACTTAGCTAGCAGAGCTATCCATCCCCGGGAAGATGATGCTCCATGAACTTTGAACGGTGCAAGAGAAGGTTGAAATCGGACAAGAGCGGCGTTTCTGAAGTCGTCGGTAACATACTTATCCTCATGATAACCGTGATTCTGTTCAGCGCGATAGCGGTCTACGTGAACCAGATACCGATGCCAGAGGCGACGACGAAGGCCGATTTCGTTGCGACGGTCTCCTTCGAGATCGGCGACCCCACGATCGCGAGTCTGACTGTGACCCACGCTGGCGGTATGCTGCTGCAAGCGGAGGACACGGCGGTCGTGATCGAGACTGACAACACGTCACAGTTCTTCAGACTCTCCGAGGACGAGGATTTTCCGCATTCCGTGTGGAAGACCGGCACTGACTGGACCAAGTCGTTCAGCGTGGTGGCCCTCTCCAGCAACATCATCGTGACCGTCGTCGACCTTGAGAAGTCCAGCGCCGTGTGGACCACCCAGGTCTCAGGCGGCGCCGGAGGCACTCCCCCGATCATACTGCAGAGGTACGTCGACTCCGAGATAGGATCGCCCTCTCCGGACCCCGTCAAGATGAATGACACGTTCTCGCTGTTCGTCAAAGTGATAGACCTGGACAACGACCTGAGCGCCACGGGCGTGTGGCTGGACGTTTCCGAGCTCCCGGGCACGCCTGACGGGGTAGTGGACAATGTCACCGACGATGGATGGTACAGGTTCGACTTCTCCGACATCACGAACGACGTCACGACGATCGACGGGGCCCTTATCAAGATCCATGCCATGGATGACGCTGGACACGAGACGGTATCCAGCTACAGGCTGTCGGTCACGATACTCCCAACCGACATCAACTACTATGAGCGCACCATGGATTTCGAGGGCGGCCTGCCTAGCTACATCACATGGATGAGCGACGGTCAGGGTTTCGGTATGTACGCTGAGGACGGTACGAGCGGCGATGCGGATGTCACGAACGCGACCTCATCATTCATCAAGGACGAGATGGTCTTCATAAGGGTCGCCAGCCTCAGGCTCACGAACATAGCGGGCATGAACTCCATGACCTTGGTCGACACCAGGACCGGTTATTCGTACGTGCCTCAATACAACCTGACTCTGTGTTCCTCGACATCGCCGTTCTATCCATACACCTCGTCCGGCGGAGCGTGGATCTACGAGAGCCAGTTCAACACGACGGGTTTACCTCCTAGCGCATACTCCGTGGTGATCTCACTCAAGAGTTCCACGACCAACGTGGTCTTCCAGACGGTGACGACGATGGTGCTGTCCGAGGAAGGCTCCCCGATAACGTTCACGCCGAGGATATGGACGTACAACGAGGACGGTTTCGATTGGGGGACCAAGGCGCATCCGTACGATGTGACGGGTGGGGCCAACAGCGTCGTGTATGTCAGCGTTGAAGTCCAGGACGCGGTGGGCGTCCCCGCACCAAGCGTCGATGACATAAGGATCGTGGACATGAAGGGGGACACGCAGCTTCACGGGTCACCACCGTCAGGTTCGATGTTGTCGAGCTGGACGGCCGTGACGACGCCGGTCAACAACCAGACTTACGCGTTCACGATAAGCCTGAGGTTCAACAACGGAGACCAGTGGTTGGGCGGGACGCACGCCTACACCCTCAAGATATCTCGATTCTCCGACGCGAACGAGGGCGTGTACTCGCTGTCGACGATGATATACGTGCGCGCGGCTACTGCACGCGCGGACTTCTTCGTCGGCGCAGCCGGCTATATGACGGGCACGTCCAACTTCATCGACCCACAGTACCTGTTCCAGATACAGAACAACAACTTCTTCACACAGAGGGTGCTGTACGACTATGCGAACGCCCCGAGCGCGGCCGACAACTACGCCATAAGCGCACTGGCCCTTGGCGACATCGACGGCGACGGCGACAAGGACATACTGATGGGGCAATACAGGAGCCACAAGCTATACTACATCGAGAACAGCCTGAACACTTTCGGCTCGTGGCAGGACGCCTCGGTGATCGCGCGTCCGCTCGGCGATGATGGGACCGACATCAATTGGATCGCGTGTGGCGACATAAACGGCGACGGCGATATCGATTTCGCGTATAGCACGATGGACGGCAACGTCGTGATAATGAACAACTCGTACGGCGCGACGGGGCACATATGGAAGGACTACGGTACGACGAACGACGGCGTGCGTAAGATTGATATGCAGGATATGACGGGCGACGAGAGGGCGGACCTCATCGTTCTCGGCAACGGCAGGGTCTACGTGTACGACCTCCTGGACTGGGACTCGGCATCGCCTATAGCGACGCTCCCCGAGTCTGGCAGCTCTAACATATTGGACTTCGACATAGCAGACGTGAACGGGGACGCTAGGCCCGACATCCTGACGGTGGATGCGACATCCGGCTCGGAACTCGCGGGCGTCTACGTGAGCTACTACCATGACAACCCCTCTCCGGACGAGAAGTGGCTGTCCGGGACCATCGCATACCCGTCGGCGGGGCAGGTCGTTAGTGGCCTGATCGACAACACGCGGGCGCGCGACGGTTCCGCGCTGATCGTCAGGGAGAACCTCACATCGGAGGACTACCCGCAGGGCAGGCTTAGCCTGAACATCACGATGGACACGCTGACGGCCGAACTGGATCAGACGATGCAGGTGACCGCGAAGGTCAGCGCTGACGCCACCGAAGGCTTCTATGTGTGGTATTCGACGACCGGCGTGATATACACCCCGTTGATATACATCCCGCCCAGCGCGACGGACTACACCGACTTCATCGTTCACCTGCCTCAAACGGTAGCAGGCCAGGCGATGACGCTGAGGTTCACCGACACGATAAACACGCTGGCGAGCGGCACGCCGGCGGAGACGCTGTACATCGACTACGTGGCCGTCCTGACGGACTACTACGGCGGATACGTCCCGATCGACAGCCCCATTGTCGACCGGACGCAGAACTACGAGTGCGTGAGAGCCGGCAACCTGAACGGCATAACCGAACCGGGCGACCTGGGCTTGGAGGTGGTCGTCGCCAGGGATTCTGGCACATGGATGGCGTACAACAGGACGTCGGCGAGCCCCGAGACATGGACCGCGCTCGCGGGATGGACCGATTCCGACCCCACGTTCTACTGCCGGGGCAACGGCGAGATAGACCTGCACAGCTCCATGTCGAACGACGAGAACCCCGTGAAGGCCATATTGTCAGGATCATCCCCGCGGTTGTTCCATGTCGTGGACGTCAACGGCGACGGGTACTCCGATGTCGTGGTGGTCAATACGACCGTGAACTCCGACCTCACCTCACAGATAGCACTGTATCTCAACATGGAACCGTCGACTGAGCACTGGTGGTACTACGTCGTCAAGGACATCGCCGCGGAGTTCAACACGGTCGATGTGCGTGGCGGGATGACATATCTGCTGGTCGACAACCTCATAGCGACCTGAGCGCGACCCGCTCCGTGGAGCGATGAGGCGCGAGACCACAGAAACCTCTTAGACGCCTTTCATTCGTTCGGCGAGGCCTGGCCATCCGGATCACGTCCGTCGTCCCTCAGACGCTCGGCCAGCTCGGCGGCCTTCTCGAACTCAACGACTGCGAGCGGCCTCTCTGCCCTCCCAGCCAACTTCAGGAGCTCCCTCGCCATCCACTCCACCCTCTCCTCCTCGATGCGCCTGAACCCGCGCATGTTGTTGAACGCCCTGTCCAGCTTCAGGACGTATTCCTCCGCGGTCTCCGCGTTGAACGACCGTTTCCTCAGGAGCCAGGTCCTCGTCGAGTTCCTGAACAGGGCGGACCCCGAGACGGAGGCGCAGTAGAGCTCGGTATAGCTTTCCTCGTCGACATCGATCGGCACGACAGGCAACCCTTCGGAGTCGGCGATCTCCAGGGCTGCGACATAGCACGGCGGGGGCGCGGCCACCTCGCCAAACCTAGCGAGGCCGACGACATATATCTCGTCGTATCTGGACAGCTCCGGCTCGAAATCGCCGGGCAACGCGCGCAGCCCGTCCACCTCCTCCTTGGAGAGCGATATCGCCACCATGTCCGGCTTCACATCCTCGAAGGCCTTCCTGACCGTCTCGACCTCCGATGTGAGGCCTCGGATGACCGGCAGCACGTGGATGGCGGAGCCATCGCGCTGGATCCGCTCGACGGCCCTCATCGTCTCGCCCTCTTCTGACGACGCACAATGAGCGCCATGAGGTCTTCGGAGCGGTCGGTACGCCTGAGCTCGTCCTTTGACACGAGCGGCGTGCCCTCGATCGCCTTCAACCTGCTGTCGCTTTGGACGATGATGACAGATTTCTTCTCCGTGACCCTCGACAGGTCCCCGACGACCCTCGCCTTCCTCTCGACGAGTCGCTCGTCGGCGCCGATGCCAGTGAGCAGCAGCTCCTCCTCTCGGGCGAAAGCGTCGAACGGGCACTTCCTGGTGGGCAGCACGAGATAACCTATCTCGCGCAGCATGTCGAATATCTCCTTGTTGCCCTCCTCCACCTTCTCCAGCGCCTTTATCGCGTCTGCCATCTCCTTCGTGAACTCGAACGGGTCGAGGGGCATCACTATCGGCTCGTCGAGGAACTCCTCTATCCTGGCGGCTATCTCGACCATCGCGCCCATCCCCGCCTCGTACATCTGTATGGCCTTCCTGGACACGCCCGCGGCCTCCGCGAGCATGCCCAGTGAGATGCTCTTCGCCTCCCTGACGCTCCTGAGCGTCTCCCCGTCCACGCGGACATACAGCCCGCCCGGGGCGGCGTACACGAGTGGGGGGACGTCCTCGGTGAGCAGGGTCTTGAAAGACTCCTCAGAGAGTATTGGCAGGCCGAAACGGGAGTAGAGGATGCCGTCCTCGAGCTCGGCGGCGCTGGAATGCAGGCCGACAATGAGCGGGCTCGCGTCAAGGGCCGTGGCGAGCGCCCTCAGGTCGTCCGCGTCGCTATGCGACAGCGAATCTATGTTGGACAGCATCTTGAGGACGATGAGCTGTTCGCCCTTGCGCGCGATCACGTCGAAGCTGACGCTCCTGAGGTGATGCGGTTCCGTCACGAAGAAGCCGGACCCGGCGAGGGTCGACCTCACCCTGTCTATGAGCTGGTCCCTGTTAGCCGTGACGGCCCTTGCCTTCGCCTTGGTTCTCTGCATGGTACTGTAAACGTCGCGGTCCGCCCGCGTCACTGATACATCGAGTTCGGGCTGAGCCGTTCGTATTTCCTGAGCTCAGTCTCGGTCATCGGCTGCACGTTCTCCATAGCTCGCTCGAAGTATTTCATTTCGACCTTGACATCTCTGATGCGCTCCTCATCGACGTCCTCGTTGCTGAGCACGAGGTCGCGTATGGCCAACATCACTCCCTCGTTCGCGACGGCACCGATCTCGGCGCCCGTGTAGTTGCCCATCTTCGCCGCGAGCCCGTCAAGGTCGACATCGTCCGCCAAGGGCTTGCCCCTGGTGTGTATCCTGAGTATCTCCTTCCTCGCCTCGAGATCCGGAGGCGGTATGTACACCAGCCTGTCGAACCTGCCAGGTCGGAGCAGCGCCGGGTCGATGATGTCCGGCCGGTTCGTGGCCGCGATGACGACGACGTTGTGCAGCGTCTCCAGCCCGTCCATCTCCGTGAGGATCTGGCTTATCACCCTCTCGGTCACCCCGGAGTCGCTCGACGTGCCCCTCAAGGGGGCGATCGCGTCGATCTCGTCGAGGAATATGACGCACGGAGCGGCCTGCCGCGCCTTCCTGAAGGTCTCCCTGACGGCCTTCTCCGACTCCCCGACCCACTTGGACAGGAACTCCGGGCCTTTGACGCTGATGAAGTTGGCCTGGCTCTCCGTCGCGACGGCCTTGGCGAGCAGCGTCTTGCCCGTTCCAGGCGGTCCGTAGAGTAGTATGCCCTTCGGAGGCGTCGCGTTCATGTGCTTGTAGAGGCTCGCGTACCTCAGGGGCCACTCCACGGTCTCCATCAGCTCTTGCTTCGGCCCCTCGAGGCCGCCTATGTCCTCCCATTTGACGTTGGGGTTCTCCAGGAGCACCTCCCGGAGCGTCGAGGGCTGCATCTCCCTGTACGCGTCCATGAGGTTGGCCATGGTGACCTCGAGGCTGTTCAACACCTCCGCCGGTATCGACTCGTCCTCGAGGTCGATGCTCGGCAGCACGCCCCTCAGGGCGCGCATCGCACCCTCGCGCGCAAGCGACGCCAGGTCGGCGCCAACGTACCCGTGGGTCATGCCAGCCAGCTGCGGGAGGTCGACATCGTCCGCCAACGGCATGCCCTTGGTGTGGATCTCCAGTATCTCCAGCCGGCCGTCCCTGTTGGGGATGCCTATCTCTATCTCCCTGTCGAACCGGCCGGGCCGGCGTATGGCGGGGTCGAGCGCGTTCGGGCGGTTTGTCGCAGCTATGACTATGACCTTCCCGCGCCCCTCGAGCCCGTCCATGATGGCGAGCAGCTGGGCGACCACGCGTCGCTCCGTCTCGCCGGTCACCTCGTCCCGCTTGGGCGCTATGGAATCTATCTCGTCGATGAATATGATGCTCGGGGCGTTCTCCGCCGCCTCCTTGAAGATCTCCCTCAGCCTCTCCTCGCTCTCGCCGTAGAACTTGCTCATGATCTCGGGGCCGCCTATCGATATGAAGTTGGCGCTCGTCTCGGACGCGACGGCCTTGGCGAGCAGCGTCTTGCCCGTTCCGGGCGGCCCATGGAGCAGGACCCCCTTGGGAGCGTCGACGCCGAGCCTCTCGAACAGCTCCGGATGGCGGAGGGGCAGCTCTATCATCTCCCTGACCTTGTCCACCTCGTCGGTGAGCCCCCCGATGTCCTCGTACGCCACCTTCGGTCCCCGGGCGACCTCCTCCTTGGCGGGCTTCTCGCTGAGCTTGACCTTGGTGAAGTTCTGTATGATGACCGCCTCAGCGGCTGGCTGAAGGCTCTGGACGACGAGGTCGAACTTGCGGCCCATGATGTTGACCTCGAGAAGGTCCCCTTTGGAGACCGGCCTCCCCTCGAGCACCTGGGTGAGGTACTCCTCGCCGCCGAGTATCTTGACCGGCTGCGTGGGGGCCAGCGCGACCTTCGCGGCCGCCTTGGGCGTGATCTTGCGTATGCTCACCTTGTCGTCCAAGCTGGCACCGGCGTTCTTCCGCGTCGTGCCATCTATGCGTATCGTGCCGCGGTTCTCGTCCTCGGGATAGCCCTCGAACACCGTGACGGCGGTGTCCCTCAGACCCTCTATCATGACTATGTCTCCCTGCGTCAGCTCGAGGATCCTCATGAGCGCAGGATCCACCCTCGCGACGCCCTTGCCGTCGTCCGCGGCCCTCGCCTGGACAACCCTCAGTATCTTCTCCTTCTTCGCCATCTCAAGCACCGAATATGAGATGCGCCCCCGTCGCCCGTCACGGGAACGCATGATTGTCAAACGTAAGAGGTTTGTCTCTCTGCCCTTCGTACTGGCGGAACCGTTCCGCCCTCACTTCACCGCGACCTTCTTCGTCTTCTTCTCAGGCGGGGCCGCCTTCGGGACCTTGACGGTCAGCAGACCATCCTTGAGCTCCGCATCCACCTTGTCCGGGACGATCTTGTCCGGGAACGGCAGTGACCTCTGGAATCGGGCGTAATGGCGTTCCCTCCTGAGGACGCCGCTCTCCTTGTCCCTCTCCTCCTTCTCGGACACGGACTCGCCAGATATGTCGATGGCGTCCTCCGTCACCTCGATGCTGAGCTCATCCTTCTTTATCCCTGGGACCTCCGCCTTGACCACGAAGGCGTCGCCCGCGTCGGTCACGTCCACCAACGGCTGCCTGATGAAATCCCCTTGCACGGTTCTCGGCACGACGAACAGACTCTCCCAGTCCGACCTGAAGTCGTCGAACAGCCTGTCCATGTCGCTCAACATGGCCACGGGATTGGACCAAAGCGTTCCCCAGTAGCTCCTCGGTACGAGGTCTTCGCGTCTGTCCTTTCTCCTTATCATCTCCTCACCTTCTCCGCTTCGTTCCTTCATTGGGCATCACCGCCCTATGCTCAAATATGTTAGCGCTTCTATATGAAGCTTTCGTTACAGTGCAGAGCGCGACGCCACCTCCGCACCCTCCTGCTACTGTAATAACCACCGAGTGCTATACGCTCGCGAAATGACCGGCGTTCTACGCGACGAAGAGGTCCTCATAGAAGACCCGGCCGAGGCGAGCCAGATATACAACAAGGGGTACTATGGCAACCCCCAGCCCGGGGGCGGGCTGAAGCTCAGCCTCATGGAGGCGACGTACCTGGTCGACAGCGGGCGACTCGAGGTGCACTCCAAGAAAGGGCCGCTCGCCCCGGGAGACCTCCTGCGCCTGGCGCATAGGTCGTCCGAGGGGTTCGGGATCAAGTACCTCGTCTACCGTGAGCTCAGGCAGCGGGGCTACGTCGTGAAGATGGGCAGCCCTCCTCTCGACTTCCGGGTGTTCCCGAGGGGCGGCTCGCCGAGCAAGACGTCCAGCCGATGGTGGGTTGCCGCCATATCGGAGCGGTCGACGTTCGACCTCGGTGACCTCCTGGACGATCTGGACAGGGCCACGGAGATCCGGAAGAAGCTGCTGCTCGCCGTTGTGGACGAGGAGAGCGACGTGACGTACTACGATGTCCGACGCATATCGCCTGCGGGGAGGCTGGGCCCCTTCGACGCGGGGGCCGCCGTCGCCGGCGTCGTCATGGCCGACAGGGTCCTCGTGACGGATGGCGACGACGCCGAGAGGCTGCGCCAAGGGCATTGCTTTGGCAAGCAGATCGGGAAGGTGCTGCAACTCTCGCTCATCGAGGCGGTCTACCTCGCCGAGCTGGGCGTCCTCAGTCTCAGGGACGCGAAGACCAACAGGACGGTCGGTCTCGAGTCGCTGAAGAGGAGGGCCAGGAACCTTCAGGCCGACTTCGACCTGCGCCTAAGCGCGTTCAAGGACCTGAAGAGCAAAGGCCTCATCGTGAAGACGGGGTTCAAGTACGGGTCGCACTTCCGCGCGTACGAGGGCGATCCTGACAGGGACCACGCCAAGTACCTCGTCCACGCCGTGCCCAAGCACTACAGGGCCATGTGGCCCGAGGTCAGCCGGGCCGTGAGACTGGCCCACGGCGTCAGGAAGGACATACTCCTCGGAAGGGTGTCGAAGAAAGAGGTCGAGTACGTGAGCCTGACGCGATACAGGCCTTGAGCGGCCTATATGCGCGCCTCACCGCTCGGCTTGTACATCTCGCTTCTCCAGCTGACGACCTTGAAGGCCTTGCAGTACTCGCCGATACGGTCTCTGTACTCCGTCGGCGGGACGACGCCCCTGCATCGCGTGCCGAAATGCTCGCAATCGTAGCAGGAAACCATCATCTCAGGTTAGGCGCCCAAAAGTCTTAATCGTTGGCCCGGAAGTCCTGAGTACACCATCTCACAGTAGCCTAGGCGCGAGCTCGACGAGCCTGTTGGCGTATCCCCACTCGTTGTCGTACCACGACAGGATCTTGCCGAACCGCCCCTTCCCACCCATGACCATGGTCATCTCGGCGTCTATGACGCTCGAGTGGGGGTTGCGTATCACGTCGGAAGACACGATTGGCTCCTCGCAGAATTCCATGACGCCCCTCATCGGGCCGGAGGCCGCCTTGGCGAGCGCTTCGTTCAGCGACTCCCGCGACATCTCCTCCTCGGTCGTGAAGCTCAGGTCGGTGACCGAGCCACAGGGCGTCGGCACGCGCAGGGCGAATCCGTTCAGCTTGCCGCTGAGCTCAGGTATGACCATCCCGATCGCCTTGGCGGCCCCGGTCGTGGTGGGTATGATGGACAGCGCGGCAGCCCTGCCCCTCCTCGGGTCCTTGTGCGGCAGGTCGACGACACGCTGGTCGCCCGTGTAGGCGTGTATCGTCGTCATCATCCCCTCGACCATGGAGAACGTGTCGTTGATGACCTTCGCAGGCGGCGCGAGGCTGTTCGTGGTGCACGACGCGTTCGACACCACGTGATGCCTCTCGCGGTCGTAGGAGTTCATGTTGACCCCGAGCACGACGGTCAGATCGGCGTCCTTCGAGGGGGCCGATATGATCACCTTCCGCGGGCCGTTGACGAGGTGCGCCGCCGCCTTCTCCCTCGAGGTGAACAGGCCGGTGGACTCTATCACCACATCCACGCCGTCGTCCTTCCACGGTATCTCGGCCGGACTCCTCTGCTGCGTCACGTGCACCATCCGGCCGCCTACTATGAGCGAGCTGCCGTCCACTTCGACTTCGGCGCCGAGCTTGCCGTACACCGAGTCCCATTTCAACATGTAAGCGAGCGAGTCGATCGGCGCAATGTCGTTCACCGCCACTATCTCGAAGTCCTTGCCATAGCCGTCCTTCTGCAAGGCCGCTCTGAAGACGTTCCTGCCAATCCTCCCGAAGCCGTTGATGCCTATCCTTACCACGGTCGTTCCCCAGATGTGGAACACGCGGTCAGGGATAAAAAGGTGTTCCACGGACAATCGGATGACGGATAAAGAATCGTTCGGAAGGGGTTTGGGGTCAGGCGAGCGACGCGCGATCGGTCAGAGCTGTACCTCTATCCCGAGCTTCTCTGTCAGCTCCTTGTAGCGGTTCCTTATCGTGACCTCAGTCACGCCCGCCACATCGGCGACCTCGCGCTGCGTGCGTCTCTCGTTGCACAGGATCGACGAGATGTATATGGCCGCCGCGGCGACGCCCGTCGGCCCCCTGCCGGAGGTCAGCTCCTTCTTCGCGGCGTCCTTCAGTATCTCCGTCGCCTTGGACTGCACCTCCCCGGACAGCTTGAGCTCCGAGCAGAACCGCGACACGTAGTCCTGCGGCTTCGTCGGCATGAGCTTGAGCTTCAACTCCCGCGTCATGAACCTGTATGTGCGGCCTATCTCCTTCCTGCCCACACGGGAGGAGTTGGCGACTTCGTCGAGCGTCCTGGGGACGTTGCACTGCCTGCACGCGGCGTAGAGCGATGCGGCCACGACGCCCTCTATGCTCCTTCCCCGTATGAGGTTCTTGTTGACTGCCTTCCTGTAAGTCATCGCAGCCGTCTCCCGCACGTTGCGCGGGAGCCCCATCGAGGAGGCCATGCGGTCCAGCTCGCTGAGGGCGAACGCGAGGTTCCTCTCGGTCGCGTTGGACACCCTGATCCTGCGCTGCCACTTCCTCAGCCTGTAAAGCTGCGCCCTGTTCCTGGTCGGGATGCTCTTGCCGTACGAATCCTTGTTCTTCCAGGATATCTCCGTCGACAGGCCCTTGTCATGTATCGTGTACGTCATGGGAGCGCCCGTGCGGGCCCTCTTCTCCCCCTGCTCCACGTCGAAGGCCCTCCACTCGGGACCCTGGTCTATCAGCTGGTCGTCTAGCACTATGCCGCAGTCCTCACAGACCAACTCTCCGCGTTCGTAGTCTCTGACGAGATGCGCGCTGTTGCACTCGGGGCATCTCTCGATCTGCTCAGTTTCTTCTCTTACCTTTGCCATGGTCCCCCTCTTCTACGTACACTTCCCTGCCCAATATGGCGAGGGTCTTTGTCTCCGCTTCGGGCTGCACGGCGACATATGGCGAGCGGACGGGCCCGAAGACCCTGGCCACCCTGCCTACACGCGCCTTAACGTTGTCACGCACAATCGCACCTTTCTTCGGCGCGAATCTCGACTTCACTATCAGCTTGCCGTCGTGCGACATGTCCTGCACGACGCCGAGAAGCTTCAATTCGCTCACCAAATTCTATTTATAATTTGTGCTGAGCGCCCTATGTGCAATCTTATATATAAGGTTTTTCTCAATGTATTTAAGTCTTGAGCTACAATCCACCCCGTCGCCCTCCGTCCCGACGGAAGGGCGGTCCCGAAAGGTGCCTCCCATGGCGTCGATACCGAGATCCCATCCCCGCCGCGATTCGTTGATGCTGCGTGAACGGCTCGTCGAGGGGTTCGCCGATGGCGTCGTCGCACCTCAGGGACTGATCGCGCACGGCCGTGGCGAGATGTTCTACTATCTGCTGGGCGAACGGACGACCAAGGAGGCGCGTGTCGCCTCGAGGGCGGCCGCCGCGGCGCTTCTGACAGCCCGTAGGCCGGTGATATCGGTGAACGGCAACGTCGCCGCCCTCTGCCCTGCCGAGGTGGTGAGACTCGCGACGCTCGTGCCCGCCAGGCTCGAGGTCGGCCTGTTCCACCGGTCGGACGAGCGCATAGCGAGGATCCTGGCGATACTCGAGAGCCACGGGGCGGAGGATGTACTCGGCTTCCTGCCCGAGGAACGCATACCTGGTCTCGAAGGTACGAGGGCGCTCTGCTCCCGAGAGGGGATATTCCCGGCGGACCTTGTGCTCGTCGCGTTGGAGGACGGCGACCGCGCCGAGGCGCTCGTCGGCATGGGGAAGACGGTCGTCGCCGTGGATCTGAACCCCCTGTCGAGGACGGCGCGGAGCGCGACCATCACCGTCGTCGACGAGGTCACGAAGGCGTTGCCAGAGATAGCGGCGTGTGTGGAGGAGCTCAAGGGGGACGGTGACGCGACGCGACGTGCTCTCGACGGGTACGACAAGGCGGAGAACCTCGGCGCCGTCATGGCGGTCATGGCCGCGAACCTAGGCAGATGATCGTCGCCGCCCGTGGCTTCGGCTGCGCGCCCACGCTGAGCAACATGTTTTTGTGCGTGCAACGGTTTCGGCACTCAGAGAGGTAAGATGCGGAACGACGAGTCGCTCGAGAGGGGCGTGAACAGGATAGAGTGGGCGAGGCACCACATGCCCGTCCTGGCAAGGATACGCGACCGGCTGGCGAAGGAACAGACCTTCAAGGGGTTGAAGGTCGGCATGGCGCTCCACACGGAGGCGAAGACGGCCGTGCTCGCCCTGACCATTCAGGACGCCGGCGCCGAGGTGCGTCTCACGGGCTGCAACCCGCTGTCGACCGACGATTCGGTGGCGCTGGCGCTCAACGAGGAATACGGGCTCGAGACCTACGCCAGGAGGGGGCAGTCGCAGAAGGACTACTACGCCTCGCTGAACGCCGTCCTGGACATGAAGCCGGACTATGTGATCGACGACGGCGCCGACCTGATATTCCTGTTGCACACGAAGCGGAAGGACATGTTGTCCCATGTCCTGGGCGCGAACGAGGAGACCACCACGGGCATATTGCGCGTCCGCGCGATGGCCCAGTCCGGGTCGCTGAAGTTCCCCGTCATGTCCGTCAACGACGCCTACATGAAGTACATGTTCGACAACAGGTACGGGACTGGCCAGTCGACGATGGACGGCATCATGACCGCGACGAACCTGATCATCGCCGGCAAGAACTTCGTCGTCGCCGGGTACGGCTGGTGCGGCCGGGGGATAGCCATGCGCGCCAAGGGCATGGGGGCCGACGTGACGGTCTGCGAGGTGGACCCGATAAGGGCGATCGAGGCCAAACTGGACGGGTTCGCCGTCAAACCCATGTCGGAGGCCGTCACCGAGGCGGACTTCGTCGTCTCCGCCACGGGCTGCAAGGACGTCGTGACGGCACAACACTTCAGGAAGATGAAGGACGGCTGCGTCCTGGCGAACTCCGGCCATTTCGACAACGAGATATCGAAGGTGGCGCTCAAGCAGGTGTCGCGGAAGCGGAAGAAGGTCAGGGACGCGGTCGACGAATACACCCTCAAGAACGGCCGGAAGATATACCTGCTCTCGGACGGCAGGCTGGTGAACCTGGCAGCCGGTCAGGGTCACCCTGCGGAGATCATGGACATGAGCTTCGCCATCCAGGCCCTGTGCCTTGAGTACATGGCCTTCAGCATACAGTCGCTCGAACCGGACGTGTACGACGTGCCCGACCACATCGACGACCAGGTCGCCAGGCTGAAGCTCGCGACGATGGACATGAAGATAGACAAGCTCTCCAAGGGCCAGAAGAAGTATCTGAGCGACTGGAAGGAGGGTACCTGAGCCCTCGGGGCCCGGTGGGATGCGCCAGCGTCCGCCGCCGTGTGCTGGCTATTTAAACTGGCCATGGCCATCCGACCATACCGGCCCGACCGATTTTTCAAGTATGGCAGAGTCGATACGGTTGCCGGAGTGAGCGGCTTGCGAAAGGGCAACTTTCTCGGGGTTTACGGCCACGCTGCCATCGACATCATCTACTCGTCCGCCAGCTTCCCCGCGCCGAACACGTGCGTCGAGCTCGTAGGTCGGCGGGAGTATTTCGGGGGCACAGGCGCGAACCTCGCGGCGATCGCTGCGTCCCTGGAGGTCAAGACGGCCCTCGCCAGCCACGTCGGGGACGATTTCCCCAAGGAGTTCAAGGACCATCTGCAGACGGTAGGCGTGGACGTGACGGACGTGATCAAGGTCCGCGGGGAGAGGACCCCTTACATCATCATGGTCTCCGATGCCGAGCACAACCAGATAGGGTTCGTGGACCAGGGCGCTGTACGGATGCAGGACACCCTGCCTCTGAGGACCCATACGGTCGACTCCTCCAAGTTCGTCCACATAGGCACTGGCCGTCCGTCCTACATGCTGAAGGCGGCGAAGAGGGCCAAGTGGCGCAAGAGGACGGTATGCTTCGACCCCGCCCAGGAGATACACTACGTCTACACCCCGGAGACCCTCAAGCAGATACTCGAGTACTCGCAGGTGCTCTTCATGAACTCGTCCGAGATGGAGACCGCGAAGGCCTACCTCAACCTGCAGGACGACCGCGAGCTCCTGTCGTATGTCAACCTCATAGTCAACACCCTCGGTAGCGAGGGCAGCAGGATCATAACGGACGACGACGAGGTCATCGTCAGCGCCATCAGCCCGGACACGGTCGTCGACACCACGGGAGCGGGCGATGGCTTCAGGGCAGGATTCTACGCTGGGCTGAGCCGCTCGTTGCCTCTCGAGGAATGCGCTTGGATGGGCGCCGCGACTGCCTCCTTCACGGTCGAGAGCATGGGCGCGCAGAGCGTACTGCCGACCTGGGAGATGGTCCAGAGACGCGCCGCCCGGAGGAAGAACGTCTGATGCGCGCCTCGGGGCCCGCCACTTCCGCCCCGTCGCTCGACACAGTGGTCGACCATCTCCGCCGGGCCCGCGCCGTCTGCGTCCTGACCGGGGCCGGCGTGTCAGCCGAGAGCGGCATATCGACCTTCCGAGGCGGCGACGGCCTGTGGAACAGGTACGATCCAGCCGAGCTCGCGTCTGAGGCGGGGTTCAGACGCGACCCGAGGCTCGTCTGGGAGTGGTACGCGTTCAGGCAGAGGGCCATCGCGTCCGCCCGGCCTAACGCCGCTCACGAGACGATAGCCGCGATGGAGCGGCACTATCCCCGGTTCACGCTCGTCACGCAGAACGTCGACGGATTGCATCAGCGGGCCGGGAACGCGAAGGTCGTGGAGTTGCATGGCAGTATCTGGCGCACTCGTTGCACGCGCGACGGGACCGTCGCCGCCATCTCGGAGCCCCTCACCTCCGTCCCGCCCATGTGCCGATGCGGCGCACTGCTCCGCCCGGATGTGACATGGTTCGGCGAGCCGCTCGACCGCACAGCCCTCGAGACGGCGATGTCGGCGGCGAGCGGCGCCGATGTCCTGCTCGTCGTAGGGACGTCGTCCGCGGTCTATCCAGCAGCGGCCCTCCCAGGGTTGACGAGGAAGGCCGGAGGTAAGGTGATCGAGCTGAACCTGGAGCCCACGCCGCTTTCGGCAATCGCAGATGCCAGCCGTTTCGGCGAGGCCGGGACGCTCCTACCGTCCATTTGGTCCAGAATCGAAAACCCGAAAGGTTTATGACAGGACATCCCATTATTGGGCCCGGTGAGACCAGATGGCCGTGGGTTTTATACTAATAAGCACCGCGCCGGCGAAGGAGCATGAGGTCTACAACGAACTCCTGAAGGTCAAGGAGGTCGTGGAACTGCATCCGCTATTCGGAGAGTACGACCTGATCGCCAAGATCGAGGCGGAGGACTTCAACCTGCTAGGACAGGTCGTCGTGGACAAGGTGCGATCCATCGCTGGCGTGATCGACACCAAGACGCTGACCGGTATAAAGTTCTGAGTCGTTGGTAATTGGAAGTGGGTCGGATGGAACTTCTAGAGTTTCTGACTGTAGTAATACTTGTGTTCGCTCTGTTCATGCTCCTGGCGGGTGTGTTCACCGCCTATTTCGGGAGCGGAAAGAGCAGGATGATCGGCGTCATGCTACTCGTGATCGGCCTCATCGTGGGGGTCGCATGGGTTATGATGGGCCTCGACTCGGTCGACCTCATCGACGTCAACGTGGGCAAGGTCGTGTGGGACGCGTTCCTGTACATCCTCGCTGGCGTGGTCGGCGCCCTCGCGGCGATCGGGATATTCCTGCTCGCCATCATGAAGTCCTGACAGCGCAAACCTTTTTCTACAAACTCCACCTCTCCCTTTTCCGATGAGCGTCCAGATAGTTCTAGGCAGCAAGAGCGACATGAAGGTGGCTGAGAAGGCCACCGACGTGCTCAAGGAGCTCGGCATCAAGTACAGGATATGCGTAGCGAGCGCCCACAGGACCCCCGAGCTGGTCGAGAAGCTCGTGGCGGAGGCGGACGCGGAGGTCTTCGTGGCCATCGCGGGCCTGTCGGCCGCGCTGCCAGGCGCCATCGCCGCGAGGACGAACCGTCCGGTCATAGGCGTGCCGGTCAGCGGCGCGCTCAACCTCGACGCCATACTCTCGGTGGTACAGATGCCGCCGGGCATACCGGTCGCCGCCGTCGGCCTCGACAGGGGCGACAACGCGGCCATATTGGCGGCGCAGATACTCGCCCTCAAGCACCCCAGCGTCGCCGAGGCGCTGGAGGCTCATCGCAAGAGGCTCAAGGAGACCGTCGCCAGGGATTCTCAGGAAGTTGATGGATAGATGTTCGATCCGCAGAAGTTCATAGACGAACAGGTCGAGAGGACGCGGGCTGAGGTGAAGGGGAAAGCCATAATCGCCGCCTCCGGCGGGGTCGACAGCACGGTCTGCGCGGCGATAGTCAGCAGGGCGATCGGCGATAGGCTGCTGGCCGTCTACGTGGACACGGGCTTCATGAGGAAGGGCGAGACGGTCGCGGTGGACGACATGCTTGGGCGGCTGGGCGTCAACCACATGATCGTCGACGCCATCGACGAGTACTTCGAGGCCTTGAAGGGTGTGACGGACCCCGAGAGGAAGAGGAAGATCATCGGCGAGAAGTTCATACGCGTGTTCGAGCGTGAGGCCAGCAAGTTCGGCGCGGAGTACCTGGTCCAAGGGACGATAGCCCCTGACTGGATAGAGAGCGGCGGAGGCCTGAGAGACACGATAAAATCACATCATAACGTCGGCGGCCTGCCGGCGGAGATGAACGTGAAGCTTGTCGAACCCCTGCGGGACCTCTACAAGGACGAGGTGCGCAAAGTGGCACGGGCGTTGAAGATAGAGTCCGCCGAGCGTCAGCCGTTCCCAGGGCCGGCGTTGGCCATAAGGGTCATGGGTGAGCCCACCCGGGAGGCGGTCGACATAGTCCGTGAGGCCTGCGCCATCGTCGAGGAGGAGATCGAGAAGGCCGCGGCGGCCGGCAAGATGACGCTTCCGTGGCAGTATTTCGCCGTCCTGTTGCCCGTCAAGAGCGTCGGCGTGCACGGCGACGTGCGCGCGTACGGCTACACCGTCGCTGTCAGGGCGGTCGAGTCGATAGACGCCATGTCTGCGGCCTACAAGAAGATACCCCACGAGGTGTTGGAGGCCATATCCACGCGCATAACCAACAGGATGAAGGAGAAGGTCAACCGCGTGGTATACGACATAACCGACAAGCCTCCTGCGACCATCGAGTGGGAGTGAGCGCGAACACCGTCCGACGCGACGAGCGTCTCGGTTGGCCGCCATCAGTCCTTATGTCAACCAGTAGAGGCTTTATACTCCCGCAATGTTCCCTCTCTCCATGCGGGTCCTCGTAATCGACAACGGCGGCCAATGGACGCACAGGGAGTGGCGGGTGCTGCGCGACCTGGGCGCCGATACCGCTATAGTCCCGAACAAGACGCCCGTCGAGTCCATAGACGCGCAGGCGCTCGTCCTGTCCGGAGGTTCGCCTCGTGTAGGTCTCGACGAGGACGCGATGGGGCTCTGCGGGGCGTATCTGGACCGGCTCGACATACCCATC
This sequence comes from Thermoplasmata archaeon, assembly GCA_041554135.1. Taxonomy (GTDB): domain Archaea; phylum Thermoplasmatota; class Thermoplasmata; order UBA10834; family UBA10834; genus UBA10834. Next base: position 42,024 of record JBFFML010000015.1, read on the forward strand.
CTCGGCATATGCGCTGGCCATCAGTACATGGCCATCCACATGGGTGGGAAAGCCGCGCCGTCGACGACGCCGGAGTTCGGCAAGACGCTGATAAACGTCGTCGATGAGGACGACCTTTTCAAGGACCTTCCCGAGACCTTCGTGGCCTGGGAGTCGCACAACGACGAGGTCACCGAGATCCCCCCTGGGTTCAGGCTGCTCGCGAGCTCGGAGACCTGCAAGGTCCAGGCGATGAGGCACGAGACGCGACCGCTCTTCGGGCTGCAGTTCCATCCCGAGGTGGAGCATACCGACAACGGATACGAGATATTCCAGGCGTTCCTGGACGTCTGCGAGGGCCACAATAGGGGCTGAGGCCATGGATCCGGAGAACCTCGAGATCCTGAGGGAGGCAGCGAACATCCGGCAGAGGAAGGAGACCGCAGAGAGGGCCGTTGGCCGCGCGACTAGACGTCTCGGCAAGGATTATGACTCCTACATATCCGCCATCTCCGAGCTGAGGGAGTTCGCGACCAGACGAAAGGTGGATGTCGATGATGCGCTGAGCTTGCTACTGAAGGAGTATGAGCAGTAGCACGACGGCGGCCGCCGCGACGGCTATCGCGATCATCGCGAGCGCCATCTTCCTGTCGGAACCGAAGGCTATCGGTATCGGCCCCACGAGCACTACCCCGCCGAACCTCGACTTCTCACGCGTCTCGATGCCCGCCTTGCCAGTCCTGCTGGCCAAGCCGCCAGGTTGGGCGAGTTCGGGCTGTCCCACGGCCATGGCCACGAAACCGGCCAGCATGGCCAGCGCTATGATCGCCACGCCCAGCAGGAAGAGTCCGCTCGAGCCGGAGAACACAGGGAATATCAGGAAGAGCGACACCTCGGCCTCTCCGGTCGCGACCGCGATCGCGACGACGGCCACGCCGGCCAGGAAGAGCGAGAGCGGGAAAAGGAACCTCGGGGACAACGACGCCACATCCAGGGCCGAGCTGCTCAGCCCGTGCACTGACCGCTATCTTCCCTGGGCGGCTATCAACTTTTCCGTGCGTCAGACCCACTGAGAAGCCTTTTATCGCATTCGAGCAATCACGGTCTGCTGGGGCCCCTTATGGCTACCTTGAAAGACCATCTGACGGAGATCCTCGAGTCGAGGCAGTTCAAGGTCGAGGAGAGGGACGGCTATCTCTATGGCGCCCGGGACGACGTATCCATCGTCATACTCGCGGCGAGCGATATGCTCGACGACGACATTGACGACTTCGTTCGCAACGTCAGAGGTTTCCCTGGCAGGAAAGTCGTCGCCTCGCTTTCGAAGATCGACGACCGCGTGCAGAGGCGCCTGCAGGAGAGCGGGGTCCATTATTGGGGCCGTGAGGAGATGGAGCACGAGATAGGCAGCATGCACCTCCAATCGATGTCGGAGAGTGATGCGAAGAGCCTTCTGGACGAGGTCATATCTGACGAGTATCCGCAGGTCCCGCACGAGCCGCCTGAGCAGGCAGTCCCGATAATCGTGGAGAGCACGGAGGCCCTATCGGAGCAGATAGTCAAGCCGACGATCACGCTGGACGAGGTCAAGTATCTCGCCAGACATGAGATCCAGGGTTACAGGTTCGACCTGGAGCTGATCCCTCATTACCTGTTCCACTACGTCCTCAACCTCGACGACGCGACGCAGCGGGCAGGCATCGTCGCCGTCAACGCCATGACGGAGCACGTCGAGACCTGGCGCTGGGGTTTCGAGCTGGTCGACTCGATCGACACGCCGAGCACGAAGCGAGAGCCCAAGGTCGACGAGGAGCGTGCCGTGGCCATGGCGAGAGAGGTCGTCTCCAAGGAGTACAAATCATACGTGGAGACCGTCCGGGACTACGGGCACTCCGAGATAATCGAGAGGTCGAGGCCGAGGGAGGACGCGATCGTCATCGAGTCGAAGGGGCTCGTGTACCTGCCCATATGGTCCGTGGAAGGCAAGGGAGGGGCGATGCTCGTCAACTCCTCTAGCGGCAAGATAATCAGCGAGCACCTCCACGGCGCCGAGACTAGGCAAGGTTGAGCTTTCGGAACCTGTCCATTATGCCGTGCCAGTGGGAGCCTTTCCAGTACACTTTGCCACAAGCGCCGCACTTCCAGAACACGTCGTTCTCCGCGAGTGCCCCATCGGGCACGACGCCACGCGCCTCCTCCTTGGGCAGGTCCGCGAGGGCGCCGTTGCACGCGGAACACCTTATGCGGCTCTCGTCGAAGGACAGTTCGAACCTCTCGGAGACTGCCTTCAGCTGCGCTTCGAGGTCCTCGGACTCGACGAGGACCGAGTCGGGCCGCTTCGCCAGGTCCTTGTCCCTGGTGATGATATGTCGATTCTGCTCGGTCGCCATCTTCGCGATGCGCTCGTCGTCGATGTCCTTCTCGTAGGCGGTGTCGTAGCCGAGCATCCTAAGCCACCTCGCCAAAGACCCCAACATGCTGTCTGCGATGAATCTGGGCCGGTCGTCGTCGGTCATTTCACCACCTCGTACCTGAGGAGCACGCCGTCGCCTATGGCCGTCGCCTCCTTCAGCTTGAGCTCCACGGCCTCCTCCCTTGAGGCCACGCCTTCGCCGCCAGCGGGCGTCGGTGACGTGTCCCCTCCGATGACTATGCTACCGACGAACAATATGAGCTCGTCGGCCAACCGCGACTTCAGGAAGGACCAGATGACCTCCGCACCCCCTTCGACGAGTATGGAGTCGATGCCTTTCTCCTTCAGAATAGGCAGCAACCTGGCGATATCGATTCGCCCTCTTCCGCAGCGGACCATCTCGGCGTTCGGCAGCACCGTGGAGCACTCCTCCGCCGTCACCACGATCGTCCGCGCCTCGGTGGTCAGGACCTGCGCGTCGGGCGGGACGCGTCCCTTGGAGTCCAATACTATCCTGACGGGGTTCTTCGCGTCGGGGACGTATTTCTGCTTCACAGTCAATTTCGGATCGTCCGCAAGTACCGTGCCAACGCCGACAAGCACCGCGTCGACAGAGCTCCTCAGCTCGTGCACCCGTTTCTTGTCCGCCTCGTTCGATATGTCCGTCTGTTGCCGGCTCTTCAGGGCGATCTTGCCGTCCGCGGACATTGCGCAGTTTATGATGACCCTCAACGTTATCGCCCATGTCATCGCCTCGGCTCCTAAGAAGCTTTCTGGTTGGGGGGCCGCAGAGTCAGTATTCTGAGCCGTCGATCGTCGCGTTCTGGCGCATCTCCGAAGACTTATATGGTGACGGTTTCATGTAGGCAGTCGATGGATTCAGCTGGCATAAGCATATACGAGTTCAGGCGAGTTGACCTTCAAGGCGCAACCATAATAGACGGGTTTCCCAGCGTAGGGCTGGTCAGCTCGATTGCGGCGAATTATCTCATCAAGATACTCAATCTGGAGCACATCGGCATCATGGATTCCGAGCACTTCCCCACCGTGTCCCTCATCCGAGACACGAAACCGCTCAGCCCCGTCCGGATATACGCCGGTGAGAAGGGCAGACGCGGCGATCAGATAGTCGCGTTCATATCCGAGTTCCAGCCCCCCGCAGGTCTCATACGGCCGATATCGAACGCCCTGGTCAGCTGGGCGATAGACCAGCGCTGCAAGATGGTCGTCTCGCCCGAAGGGTTAGTGGTCGATCCTGAGCTCAGGGATACGGCGGACATCAGCGACGTGGTCTTCGGCATCGCCAGCACACCAAGGGCGCGCGAGCTGTTGAAGGAGAACAATGTGCACGCCTTCGAGGAAGGCGTGATATCCGGGGTCGCCGGCGTGCTGCTCAACGAGGGCAGGAAGCGCGATTTCGACGTCGTGACGCTGCTGGCCGAAGCCCACCCTGACTTCCCCGACGCGAGGGCCGCGGCAATCGTCCTCGAGGCCATAGACAGAATTCTCCTCGGGATCGAATTCGACGCCAAGCCCCTGTTCGAAGAGGCCCAGCGCATCGAGGAGCACATAAGGGCGATACAGAAACAGTCGGTCGTGAAGAAGGATAGTCGGGACGCGCCGCGCCCGTCGATGTACGGTTAGTCGACGGCGATCTCCACAAGGCCGTCCCTATCACCCACCGAGAATTCCCGGTCCAGCAGCCTCTCGATGACGTACATGTTGGTTTTCGCATGGCCAGTCAGCCCCTCGGCGAGGACGACCGAGCCGCCCTCCGCCAACGCCATGTACGGCAACACCTGGTCCAACATATGCTCGTCGACCGTGGCGCCCGAGTCGATCGTCTCCACAAGGC
>JBFFML010000016.1:0-46216 GCA_041554135.1 Thermoplasmata archaeon
CGGGGCCGATCGCCGCGCCCGCTCACATGAAATCGTCAAGGCTCAGCTTGCTGTCCGTCTTCTTCGGCCTGATAGCGACCTTCGTCTCCCGCTTCCCGGAGAACGCCTTGCTCGTCAGCGTCTGCTGCTGCGTCCCCGTCAGCAGCGACCGCGAGTCCCACCCGAGGGTGTCCGTGACCCTCGCTATCGTGGCCGCTATCCGAGTGGCGTAGTAGTTGTAGTCCGGCTTCGCCGTGAACTCCCTGCCTTCTATCCAAGGCTCGACCTCGTTGGGCGACGCCTTCCCGTTGGTCACGATCCACGAGACCTTCATGCCGGGCATGACCTCGTAGCCCATCTCCCTGAGCGTCCTGGCGACGCGGACGTTGACCATCCTTTCGCTGGCCTTGTACTGGCTCTCCTCCTTCACGGACCTCGATATCACGAGCTTCGACGCGTCCACGTTGCCCTCGAGGAGGTTGTCTATCACCGCCCTCGTGTACGATATCGCGCCCTCCATGTCGTCGGCGAGCACGCGCTCGAAGACGCCCTGCAGCGTCTCGCTCTGGAGGTCGAACGAGTCGGTACGCCGCATCTCGTAGCCCCGGACGATCATCTCCTCCCTGGGCCATATCATCTTGCCGACGTAGCGCTTCTTCTTCCCGTGGGAGAAGAACGGCTCCATGACCTTCTCGAACTCGAGCACCATCTCCCCCTTGGAGAACCGTTCGGCGATCTCCTTGCCCAGCTTCACCGTCTCGTCGAGCCCGTCATGGGGCGACAGGAAGAACACGGAGTCGGTGTCGGAGTAGATGACCTTGAGACCCTCGCCCTCCAGCTTGCGTATCAGGTCCTTCGTCGCCTCGCGGGCGAAGGCGGTGATGCTCGCGCCTATCTTAGGGTCCGTGAACCTGTAGAAGGACGACGCCAGCACGCCGTAGAATGAGTTCATCAGTATCTTGACCGCCTCCTGGAGGCCGTTGTAGTAGTCCCTCTCGTCCTGCGACGAGGCCTCCCTCATGGCCTTCTTGATGGACGCGCGCTCCTCCATGAGCGACGCCAGTATGCTGGGCAGGAGCCCCTCGCGCTGCCCCCTCGAGAGGAACCTCGTGCCCATCGGCGATACGATCGTGCCGTCGGGGGACATCGTCGTGAAGCAGATGTTGTTCGCGATGATCATGCTCGGGTACATGCTCCTGAAGTCGAGCGTGATGACCCAGTGGTACAGGCCGGGCTCCATCTCATGCACATAGCCCCCCTCGATGGGCTTCGCGTCGCTCCCCGAGCGTGAGGTCATGGGCACGGCGACCTTGTGGCGGTCCGCCTCGCGTATCAGGATGGAGTCGATCAGCTGCGACGTGTTGCCGCTCACGACGTCGTCGAGCGGCAGCCGAGACACCGCGGCGAGGTCCATGCTGCGGTTGAGCAGCGCCACCTTCTCCAACACGCGGAGCGCCAGATGGGCGTCCTGGGTGCAGTACTCCATGACGCGCTCCTTGTCGCTCTCCCACTCCTCGTCCATCTTCTTCGGGTCCACATCGTGCTTCTCCTCGTTCAGCAGCTGCTTCGCCACGGCGTTGAGCGTCTCCTGTTTGGGCTTGAGTATCCTCTTCACCGCCCACCATGCGTCGATGATGACTCGGCCCTGGGCCCTCCAGAAACGGTTGTACTGGTCGATCTCCGCCCTCGACCTCGACCACATGAGCGGCCCGAGCCCGAGGGCCTTCGCCCTCTGCTCGATCTGTGGTATGTCGAAGCCGTCGATGTTGTACCCCGTGATGACATCAGGGTCCGCCTCCATCAGGAACCTGGAGAAGTCCTCTATCATCTTCCGCTCGTCGCCGAAGAACCTCTCGGACCTGACGCTGTCGCCCTCCTTGACCACGCAGCATATGGTGAATATCTTGGGCTCCTTCAGGCTCGTCTCTATGTCGAAGCTCAGCACCCTGAGGTCCGGCCTGAAGGGCTGCTGGATGTCCTCGAACCTCTCGACCTCTATGACCTTGTCCGTCGAGAACCTGTCGTCGTCGACCAGCTTCCCGAAGATGCGCACGCAGGCGCCTATGTCGAGGTCGTACACGAACCGGAAGTGGAACGGTATGTCGGCCGCGAGGACCGCGGGGACGGCGTCCATGAGGTCCCTGCGGATGCTCGGCACTAGGCCGGGGTGCGTCACGACCACCCTGCGGCATCTCTTCATCTCGCCTTCGTGGAGCAGCTCGCACTCCTCCGTGCGGCTTATCCTCTTCGTGTCCGCCTCGAGCACGCTGACGACCTCGTCCGAAGGCTCGACGATGTAGAAGTAGGGCTCGAAACCGCGATACTTGGCAGCGACGGAGACGCCGTCCGCGGTCTTGCCGAACAGATGCATCTCGAGCTCGCCAGTGAACTCCTCGTACTTAGGGTGCGACGTGACCCCTATCAGCCTCACATCCCAGTGGTCCATCGGAATCAGACTCTCGCGACGATCTTGACGACGTCGTTCTCCTTCAGCACGTGGTCCTGTCCGACCGTCATATGCGTCCTTCCGTCGATCGCCCTAATAAAGTTATCACCCAGGTCGGTGTGCACCTTGAAAGCCAGGTCCTTGGCGTTGCTGCCCTTGGGCATGAGGTACGCGTCCGGCAGCACTCTGCCCTGCTTGTCCACCCACTTTGTCTCGTCCTCGACGGGATAGACGATTATGAGGTCGAGCGTCTCGAAGACCACCTTCTCCAGGATGGCCTGCACGCCCGTGCCCCCGGCGCCCTTCAGCCACTCGGCCATCTTGTCCAGCGCCTGCAGCTGGGAGGGGTTGAGCCGCTCCCGGTCGGTTATGTCGAACCCGTCCGCCCCTGGAGTGTATGATATCATCTCCGCCTTCGCCGCCCGCCTCAGCGCGAGCTCGTACTCCGCGCTGGTCGGCACGATCGGATAGCCCGTCGCCCTCAGCCGCTCCATGTTCTCCTTCGGCGCTATGTCCGCCTTGTTCGCCGCGACGACCATGGGCTTGCTGATCCTCTGAAGCGCCTTGCAGAACCCCAACAGCTCGTCGTCACGCCAGACGGATGGGTCGTCGTCGTTCCCGGACTGTCTGATCGCGGCGAGTATCTGCGCCTCGGTGATCGACAGGCCGGTCAGCTTCTCCTGCATCAGCTTCTCGAACTTCTTGCCCGCGAGCTTCGACTGCCTCGCAATCTTGCCGAAGTCCTTGCCCAGGATGCCGAATATCCAATGAGATATCTCCTGCTCCAGGAAGTTCACGTCCATCGAGGGGTCGTGCGAGCCTATGCCGACGGGGTTGCCCTCGAAGTCGGTCCCTCCGCTCGCGTCGACCACGTGTATGAACGCGTGGGCCTGGCGCAGGTCGTCAAGGAACTTGTTGCCGAGACCTTTGCCCGAGTGCGCGTCAGGGACGAGGCCGGCGACGTCCAACAGCTCGATCGGCACGAACCGTGTGCCGTCGTGACAGATAGAGTTGTTCGGGTTGCACGCGGTGCCCAGGGAGACATGCGGGCACGGGCCGCGGACATAGCCGACGCCCCGGTTGGCGTCTATCGTCGTGAACGGGTAGGAGGCTATCTCTGCAGAAGCCATAGTGAGCGCCGAGAAGAAAGTGGACTTTCCAACGTTCGGCTTGCCAACGATGCCTACCAGCATCCGCCTCCCCTGTCGGGTTCAATGCGGGTATACGTAGAAAAACTGCTCGGTCGGGCGGATGCCATGTCGGCAGCTTCGGGGTCCGATGCCGCGAGGTCGAAGGTCAAGGGATTTATACGGGGATTGCCGTTGCCCGCAGCCATGGAGACGGCCATCGTCCTGTGCGAGGGTGGTTTCGGCACCCCCGCGGGCAAGACCGCCGCGGGCCTGGTCAGGCACTCGCTCAGGTTCAGGATACTCGGCATCGTGGACAGCTCCCAGGCTGGAAAGGACGCCGGCGCGGTCCTGGACGGCAAGGAGAACGGCGTGCCGATCTTCGCTTCCGTCGATGAGGCGCTGTCGAGGGCCACGGAGAAGCCGGACTTCATGATAATCGGCATCGCGACCATCGGTGGCATGCTGCCCGACGAGTTCAGGCAGCCCATCAGGGACGCCATGGAAGGCGGCGTGAGCATACTGTCCGGCCTGCACGAATGGCTCGCGGACGATGACGAGCTCTCTTCCCTCGCGGCGAAACACGGCGTGACATTGAAAGACATAAGGAAAGAGCCCCCGCTGAGGGAGCTTCACAAGTACAAGAACCTGGCAGGACAGCTCGACTGCGTCCGCATACCCGTGCTGGGGACGGACGCCGCCATCGGCAAGCGGACGACGGCTATCGTGCTGTACAAGGCCCTGAACGAGAGGGGTATACGCACATCGTTCGTCGCCACAGGACAGACGGGGCTGATGCAGGGGTCGAAGTACGGTATACCGCTCGACGCCATCCGGGGCGACTACGTCGTCGGCGAGCTGGAGCACGCGATCGTCAGCGCGTACCGTGACGAGAAGCCGAAGGTCATACTCATCGAGGGTCAGGGGGCTTTGAGCCATCCGGCATACGTCACGGGCTCGAGGGCGATCGTGAGCGCGTCCCAGCCGCAGGCGGTCATACTGCAGCACGCCCCTGGCAGGAAGTTCAGGAGCTACACGGACGATGTGCCACACCTTCCCAACAGCACGGTCGAGCGCGAGAGCGAGCTCATACGCGTGTGGGCTGGTTGCGACGTCATAGGCGTGGCGTTGAACCCCGAGGGGCTGACGAGGGACGAGGTCGTGGCCGTGACCGCGGAGTACGAGCGCAAGTACAGCCTTCCTGTATGCGATGTCCTCGTGGACGGTCCCGACAAGATCGTGGACGCCATAATCAGCCGGTTCTTCCCATAGACCCCGCGAGCTCGACGAACGCGTCCGAGAGCATGCCGATCTCCTCAGGCGACAGCTCCTCCGCCCTCTTCTGCGCGTTCGGCAGCGACTCGAACGCCGCCGAGCTGGACTTCGGGCCGAGGGACTTGCCCAGCGGGTCGGCCGCGAGCGCGTTCATGATCTTCTTCCTCCTGTGGGAGAATATGGCCTTCGTCACATCGAAGAACACCTGCTCGTCGACGACATCGAAAGGCGGCTTGCGCGGCCTCAGCGTCACGACGGACGAATCCACCTCCGGCTGTGGCCAGAAGCTGCTCCTCGACACCTTCGCGCTTATCTCGCAATCGGCCCTGTAATACACGCCGACCGAGAGCCGCCCATAGTCGCGCGTGCCCGGCCTGGCCGCCATGCGCTCGGCGAACTCGCGCTGCACCATCACGACCGCCCTCTGGAAGCCTTGGTCCAGCAGCTTGAACATGATCGGCGAGGATATCTGATACGGGAGGTTCGCGACTACCTTGTCGAACTCAGGCAGGAGCGCTTTGACCGCGTCGGCCTCAATGAGCCGTATCCTGTCGCCGAACCGCCTCCTGAGGAACCTGCAGAACTGCGCGTCCCTCTCGACAGCGACGACCGAGGCGCCGGTGCCGAGTATGCGTTCCGTGAGGTTGCCTATCCCAGGGCCCACCTCCAGGACCGTGTCCCGCTCCGACAGCTCGGCAAGGGCTACCTGACGCTCGATCACCCTCTCGTCGATGAGAAAATGCTGGCCGAGCCTCTTGGATGGGCGTTTGCCCAGCGACTCCAGTATCGTCCTGACCTCGTCCGCCCTCATGCAGGCACGCGCTCCGGTCCGGGCATCATCTCGAGACGAAGAGCCTGTACTTCTCGTTCGGGTTGGAGAGCTCCTCCTCGATGCGCTTCGCCAGGAGCTTGTCCACCTGGTGCGACATGGGCACCCGCTTGCCTATGTCCTCGAAATCCGTGAACGGGCCCTTCTTGCGCTCCTCAATCATGCTCCACATGGTCTTCTTGCCGAGGCCAGGGAGCAGCTCCAGCATGTGAAAGCGCGTGGTGATGGCCTGGGCCTCGTTGAAGAACTTCACGAACCGGGGCTCGTTGGCCTTGATTATCTCCATGATCACGTAGGGCATCTCGCTCTGCGCGGCGTTCGTCAGCTCGTCGTAGCTTATCCGACGCTTCACGTGCAGTATCTCCTGTCTGAGGTCGATGTCCTTGCCTATGTAGACCCTGTCGCCCACCGAGAGCGACGCGTCCGGACGGGGGACGAGCTCGAACAGCTTGAACTGCGCCTCGCCCAGGGCGTACGCCACTGACTCGCGCTTGAACTTGCGCTCGTCGGGCAAGCCTTGGGGCAGATAATCTATAATCCGTGCGTAGTCCTCCAAAGAGAATCCCCCCGCGCTCCTCAGAGATACTTCTCTACTACGCTAAGTATCTTTTCGATGTCCTTCTTCTCGAGGTTGGCCCGCTCCTTCGCGAATATGACCCTCACGTCGTCGGCGTGCTGGGGCGTTATGTCGGCTATCTTGACCGCGTTCGCCTCGGTCACGAACCCGAGCGCCAAGAGCTCCTTCACGAGCTTCTTCGTCTTCTTGGCGTCGAGCCGGGCGAACTTCTGGCAGTGCTCCGTCGCGAGCTTCTGCTCAGGCGTCAGCTCCTGCGCCTCCTGTCTCTCGAGGAGTATCTCCTTTACTTCAGCCAAGGCGGCTATCTTCTTGTCTTCCATCAAAACACCAGCCCGATCTCAAGCCGCCTTCCTCAGGTGCTCCGGCCTGACGATGATGCGCTTGGTCTTTCCCCCGTCCCGCACTTCGAGCATGTAGGCGTTTCCCTGCGAGCCCACCACCACGCCGGTCCTCCCGTGGAACCTCACGTGTGGCTGGCCCTTGTGAATGCTCGGGTCGAGGCTCACACTGGCCTTCTCTCCGACATCGAACTTCTGGAACGCCCTTGTCAGTGGGGAGAGCCCTCTGTCCCTCGCGCGCTTCTGCATGACGTTCCGCGTCCGGCGTCGTCCTCCTTTCGAAGCTTTGCCCAAGCTTTCACGCCTCCTTGTCTCCGACCCATATCACGTCGAGCTCAGCGACCTCACAGGGCATGCCGACGATCTCCGCCACGCTCGGTTTCGTGCGGCCCTCGTCGCCGTGCATCAGTTCCTTGATGTACGTCCCGCTGTCGGCCTCGACGACGAACACGACCTCCCTGCCCTCGATACGCTCCGCGTCTATCCTACGAATCTTCCTGACGCGTTCGAGGTCCGCCCGTCTGTGAGCCACCCTGTTTGGGGTGAGCTGAGATATAGGTTTTTCGGCCAATACACGAACTATGTCATTAAGCTTTCTGTGGTCGAACTCCCCCTGGAACACGACCCTGACCCTGTAGGTCTTGGGCGAGGTCGCGCCCTTGATGGCCCTGACCTCCTCGCGCGTGGACGGCCGGAGCCCCTCCACCTCCACGAGACCTTCGGCCGAGGCGTTGATCTCTCCCTCGATGGCTACCATGTCCAAATGGCGCCTCCTGGGCCTCCTGACCTCCGCCACGAATGGCCTTCCGTTGCCGAGCATCCGCGCGTCGATGTCCTCCCTGCCCATGCCGTGGAACAGCTCCTCCTCGCCATCCGCGTGCCTGAGAAGGACCGGGCCGATCAGCTCCTGGACGCTGTTCTCGTACATCTTGCCCTTGCCTCCGCAGCGAGGGCAGCCCTTCCCCCTGCACTCGCGGCACGGCCAACGCGTCTGCGGCATCGCCCTGGAGAACTTCCTGTACCTACCGTACACGAACAGCGGGGATATGTTCGCCTCGACGGTGTCGAACATCGTGTCGATTATGAACACCACATCCGGGTTCCTGAACTCCACCGGCTTCGAGAGAGCGGCCTCGACGGCCTTGCCGACCTCCCTGTTGACCTCGCCCTTTATCGGCTCGGCCTCGTCCGCGCCCGAGGCGGCCCACAGCTGCTCCTCCGCCTCGACGATGTCGTTGTCTATCTTCGAACCCACCAGGAAGTTCGAGTGCTCGAAGGTCGAGGATGAGCGGACGACTAGCCGCGCGAACTTCTCGACCTCGGAGAAGAGGCCTCCGCAGACCTCGCACGCGGTCAGCGACGGCGTCGGCTGGCGAAACGGTGACACGAACCTGACTATGGCCCCTCTCTGGGCGTTCGTGAGGCCTGTGGAGACGTTCGCGAACAGTCTTCCGAGGCAGTGGTCGCACAAGGTGCGCTCAAGCGCCCGCCCCGCGATATCCGTCCTCTTCGTCATGCCGTCCCCGCCTCACTCAGGCGAAGCGGCTATTTATGATTAACCTGGGCACAGGCGTGCGCGCCACACGCCGCCTCAGGCGCCAACGCACTCGTAGCGCTCCTTGGCCTGGTCCACCAGGGGTCCCGTCTCGCCCGATATCAGGGCGTCCGCCCACCTCGGCAGGACGGTCACTATGGAATCGACCATCGCCTCCAGGCGGAAATCCTTGAGCGCCTGGTCGTTGACCAGGTAGTTCACGTATACGGGCTTGCCCTTGACCTCGTCCTCCCGTAGGGAGAAGAATACCCTCGTCCTGGGCTCCCCCTTGGACGCGTACATCTCGGCCACGAGCATGTAGGCCTTGTCCTTCTCGTCGGCGAGCTCTATCCTGTCGACTCCGTCCAGGCACCCCTCGTTGATGACCCAGTTCATCTTGCCCTTGTACGTCCCGATGTGGTACTGGGACGGTCTCATGCGGAGCCGCCTGCCAGTCTCGAGCGCAAGCCGCGTCCACAGCCTCAGGAACGTCTGCGCCACGAGGTGTCGGCCGCGCTGGTCGTCGGGGAGGGGTTCCAGAGGTTCCTGGGGTATCGACGCAACGTCGGCCTTGAACAGTCTGGCGGTGTCCTCTGTCATAGGCGCCAGCAATAATGAGTTACGTTGTATTTCAATCGTGCTGGGCGCGGTCCGCCCGTACAGGCTCAGAAACCCATGCCGTCGACCTTTATCTCGGGCCTCCTACCCTCGAGGAACTTGTATACGGCTGCGTGCTCGCTGCCCGTGAGGAGCATGTCGAGCGCCCTCCTGACCACGTCCAGCTGAAGCGTGTCGCCGATGACCGCGACCGTGTTGCCGTATACGCTTATGTGAGTGCCTGTGAGCTCCTCGATCAGCCTCCGGGTCTTGCCCTTGGTGCCTATGACCCTGGCGCGCATGCGCGCGACATGGTTAGGCTTCTTCCCCACATACTCGCGGATATCTATGACCTCGAGGTACCAGTCGTCGTCCAGGACCATCAGCGCCTTCTCGGGGGAGAAGCCCCTGCCGACTGCGGTGACGAAGTCCGTGACGGACAGCACCGCTGACGGGTCGGGCGCGGCGGAGTAGTCCAAGGTCACATCGCCCTCCTGCGAGTCCACCATCATCCTGACCCCGGTGAGCTTCTCCACCTTCGCCTTGACCTCGCCCTCCTTCCCGATGAGGGCGCCTATGCGGTCCTTGGGCACCTTCACAGACTGACGTGTCATCTCTTCCTGATCTCCTTGAGTTCCTTGTCCACGTCGATGATGACACCGTACTTGCCGAAATACCTTGCCATGTTCCTCATGTCCCTGACGAGCAGCTCCTCAGCGAGCGGATGTTCCAGGAGCACCGCCTGACCGACATCGATTATCACGGGCTCGTCGCCGTCCATGAGCACGTTGAACTCGCTCAGGTCGCCATGGACGATCTCGGCCTCCTGATAGGCCGTCCTGACATAGCCCAGCAGCTTCCGCGCCATGCCCTCAGGGTCCTCCAGTGCCACGCTGCGCATCGGCGGCGCGGGCGACGACTCGGTGCCGATGTACTCCATGACGACCAGGTTCTTGTGGCACGTGACAGGGCTCGGCACCCTCACGCCCGCGTCCTCGAGCCTCTGCAGGTTGCGGAACTCCTTCGACGCCCAGGCCAGGATCATCTTCCTCCTGTTACGCGTGACGCCCTTGAACCTCGGGTCGCCAAGCACGTACTTGGCCATCTCCTTGAACGTCGCCGTGGATGTCCTGTATATCTTCAGCGCGAGAAAACCGCCGTCGGGCGTGATGGCGCGGAACACATTGCCCTCCTTGCCCGTGGATATCGGGAAGTCCACCTGGTCGATGACGCCGTCCGTGAACAGTTTGTATATCCTCATCAGGTTCTCCTTGTCGAAGACCTCGTCGTAGGTCTTCCTGTCGTCGGAGTCCTTCCTCCTCACGCGCCACGAGTCGCGCTCTGCCTCGAGCTTGCGTTCGAACCCATGAAAATCATGTCGATCGCGAGGCAAAGCGACGCACCCTCAGTACGCTCAGAAGATGTCTATCGACTTGGGGATCATCTTCTTCCTGCTAAGGTACATGGCCTGGGTCTTCGTGTACCTGTACAATATGTTCGCCTTTTCGTCCTGGAACTCCCAGGGCTGAACGATCACGAGGTCGCCCTCCCTGATCCACATGCGCTTCTTGATCTTGCCGGGTATCCTGCCCATTCTGTGCTTGCCGTCGGCGCACATGACACGTATCCTGGACGCGCCGAGCAGCTGGTCCGCTATGCCGAACATCTCGCCTTCCCGCCTTCGGGGGAGGCGCACTCTCACGAACTCCTCCGCGCCCTCCGATTGAACGACTACTCCGTCGCCCTCTTTCGACAGTTTCTCTTCGATACGTGCCAAGCGATCCTTCCAGTCGACGAAGTAATATTCTGCGTGTACTTAAGCGTAGTGGGCTCTGGACGTGCCATCCAGGACCGCGTTGGAGGGGGCGCGCGATGCGCGCAGGCGAAGGCTTCCTGTCGAGAATCGGACAAGTCTGCCGCCGCTCTGTTTCGACCATGTCACCACCGCCATATACGCCGACGGGCCTGACGCGAAGCGAGAGGAAGACGAATGAAACGCCCTCACGGGAACAAGGAGCAGAAGAAGGTCCTGCTGGCGTACTCTGGCGGCCTGGACACTTCCGTGGCCATACACTGGCTGAAAGAGAACTACGGATGCGACGTCGTCGCCGTGACCGTCGATGTAGGTCAATCGGACGACCTGAAGGAGGCGATGAGGAGGGCGAAGGCGATAGGCGCGTCGAGGGCGTGGGTCATCGACGCCAAGAAGGAGTTCGCGAAGGACTACATCGTCCCCGCGCTGAAGGCTAACGCGCTGTACGAGGGCAACTATCCCCTGGGTACGGCGCTCGCTCGTCCCCTCATGGCCGAGAAGCTCGTCGAGATGGCGCGCAGGTTCGGAG
Source organism: Thermoplasmata archaeon (assembly GCA_041554135.1). Taxonomy (GTDB): domain Archaea; phylum Thermoplasmatota; class Thermoplasmata; order UBA10834; family UBA10834; genus UBA10834. Next base: position 11,045 of record JBFFML010000016.1, read on the forward strand.
CGGACACCATCGCGCACGGGTGCACCGGAAAGGGTAACGACCAGGTCAGGTTCGAGGTCTCGATCATGGCGCTGGCGCCTGACATCGACATACTGGCGCCGACGAGGGATTGGAACATGTCGAGAGAGGAGGAGATCGACTACGCCAAGGACCATGACATACCCGTCCCCGTCACCATGGAGGCGCCCTACAGCATAGACGAGAGCGTCTGGAGCAGGGCGATAGAGTGCGGGGTGCTCGAGGACGCCTGGATGGAACCGCCGGAGGAGATATTCGAATGGACTTCCGGCCACGACGCGTGTCCGGGGAAGCCGGAGTACGTCGAGATCGGCTTCTCCGAAGGCGTACCAGTCAGCGTGAACGGTTCCGCGATGGAGCCGCTGGACATCATCGACGCGCTCAACACGATCGCTGGCCGCCACGGCGTCGGCAGGATAGACCACATCGAGAACAGGCTCGTCGGCATCAAGTCGAGGGAGATATACGAGGCACCCGCCGCGATCGTCCTGACGAAGGCACATCAAGACCTCGAAAGCCTGGTCTTGCCGAGGGACCTGCTCCACTTCAAACGCGGCATGGAGCAGCGGTACGCTGACATCATCTACGACGGGCTCTGGTTCTCCCCGCTGAGGAACGCGATGGCCGCGTTCATCGACGCGACGCAGGACAACGTGACGGGCGCGGTCAGGGTCAAGCTGTTCAAGGGCAGCGCTGTCGTCGTCGGCAGAGAATCGCCCTGCTCGCTGTACGACACTTCGCTATCGACATACGAGAAAGAGGATTCGTTCGATCATTCCGCAGCAAAGGGCTTCATCTATGTGTGGGGGTTGCCCTCAAAGGCGGCGGCGATGGTCGAAGCGGCGAAGAACGGAAACGGTGTGATGAATGAATTCGCGGTCAACGAGGGTACCGAAGGCGTCTGCAAGTGAGCTGTTCCTGGAGTTCACGTCGTCCGTATCGTACGACAGCAGGCTCTGGCGACACGACATAGCTGGCAGCATAGCCCACGCGCGTTCCCTGGCCGATTCGGGCATCATAACCGAGGACAGCCTCGACGAGATAGAACGTGGCCTTCGCGACATCGCCGCAGACATCCGGTCCGGCAAGTTCAGATTCGATCCCTCCTCGGAGGACCTGCACATGGACATAGAGATGGCGCTGACCGAGCGTGTCGGCGACCCGGGGGCGATGCTCCACACCGGCAGGTCGCGGAACGACCAGGTGGCGCTGGACATGAGGCTCTACGTCCGGGAGGCGGTCGCGGACACGATACAGATGGCCGTCGAGCTGCAGGAGGCCATCCTGGAGAAGGCAGGCAAGCAGAACGACGCCATCATGCCCGGGTACACCCATATGCAGCATGGCCAGCCAGTGCTGCTATCGCATCATCTCCTTTCGTATTTCTGGAAGCTGCAGAGGGACATCGAGCGGCTGTCCGACTGCTACGGCAGGGCCAACGTCTCTCCGCTTGGAGCGGGCGCCCTGTCGGGGACGGCGTTCCCCATCGACCGGAAGCTCCCGGCAGACATACTCCGAATGCAGGGGCTCACCGAGAACTCGCTCGACGCCGTCTCGGACCGCGACTTCGTGGCGGAGGCGGTATTCGCGGCGTCGCTTCTGGCGGTCCATCTGTCATCGATGTGCGAGGAGCTCATCATATGGTCGTCACAGGAGTTCCGATTCGTGCGTCTCCCCAAGGACCTCTCCGGGGGGTCCAGCATGATGCCTCAGAAGAGGAACCCCGACATACCGGAGCTCGTAAGGGCCAAGGCCGGAAGGGCAATAGGCGGCCTTGTCACGATCCTCACCTTGCTGAAATCTCTTCCCCTCGCGTACAACCGCGACCTGCAGGAAGACAAGGAGAGCCTCTTCGATGTTTTCGACACCGTTGGGGCCTCACTCAATGCCCTCACACCCTTCCTGACAGGGTTGGAGTTCGACAGGGTGAGGATGAGGGAGTCGGCCGAGACCGGGTTGATGACCGCGACCGACCTCGCCGACTCCCTCACAACCAGCGGCATGCCGTTCAGGACGGCCCATGGGCTCGTGAGAGAACTGGCCGACCTGTCGGGAGGGGATGCGGATAGGTTCAAGGAGCTCGCGATAGAGAGGTTCTCACGTCACGGGCAGACGCCCGATAAGGAGGGCCATATGGCGCTCCTTGACGCCGAGGGAGCCATAGGCAGGCGCACCGTGGAAGGCGGGACGGCGCCTGCCTCCGTCGCTGCACAGAGGGATAAGGCGTTCGCAGCTGTACGGAAGAACTTGTCGCTTCTGCAGGGCATGCGAGTGGACACAGGGTCAATCGACGAGCTGCTGGCTTGACTTCGCCTACTTCGTCCCGTCCGTGACTATCCTGTCCTCGATGCATCCCGACAATATGTCGAACGCGAGCATCATGTCGTCGCGGGTCACCACGAATATCGTGTCGGTGTAGCAGCTCACCGCCTCCAGGACGTTGATGCCCTGCTCAGACAGCATCGATGTGAGGTACGCGAACGCCCCGGGCGTGTCCTCGATCCTCGCGGGGCTCTTGACGGTTATCTCCGCTAGGTTCTGCCGGACACTGATGATGTGATCCTGGCCTATCGCGCGTGTGATGCTCGGAAGGTACTTGTCCTCCGAGACGACGGTTATGCCGTTCGCGCTCTGCATGACCTGCATGATGCTCTTCTCCGACAGGATCTTCTTCACGACCTCCTCGAGGTGCTTGAGGACTATCCACTCGTTCTTTGCCACGACGATGCATATCCTCGTCTTCAGCTCGAGCCTGCTCTCCTCGAAGACGTTCATTATGCCGCCCTCGAAGTCCGTCTTGGACAGTTTCGCCGCATACCGGCGGCTCGCCGCGAGGACCGCCTCCTCGTGCCTCACCCCCGTATCCTTCATTATGCGTCTCGCGAGCGACGAGAAGTTGATCAAATCCTTGCTTATGCAGTCCCTTATGCTCGGATGCCTGTCGATGTACTTCCTGGTGGTCTCTGCCACCGTCGGCTTGGCCTTTGCCTTCTCCATGCGATGGCCGAATCCCCAGCGACCGCCTTAAACCCTTTGGCCCCGAGAATCATTATATACGGACAGGCCATAGGCCGAGCGGCCACCGCGCCACACCGCTCCCGTAGTGTAGTCCGGTCAATCATTCCAGCCTTTCGAGCTGGACACCCGGGTTCGAATCCCGGCGGGAGCACACCTTACATTTCTGCGTCGGCTGTCCACGCCCACATCGCGCGATTGTCATCTGCGCATAGCTTATATCCCACGCCGCCCGTCCTCGAACGGAGGTTGATGCCGATTGCCAAGGGGCGCCGTCTGAGGACAGTCGAAGTGTCGGGGACCTACGACAGCATGGGCAGGAAGCTCGGCCTCACCTGCAGACGAGAAGTGCGTTCCATGCTGTCGGAAGCCAAGGAGTCGTTGAAGAGGGCGTCGATCCCTTGGGAGAGAGCGCTTCGGAACGTCGGCCAATACACCCCGTTCGTCGAGGAGTACGCCCCGGATCAGGTCTGCTTCATGAAGGCGTACGCGAAGGGTTCAGGACTGTCGTTCGAGGAGGTCTTCGTGCTGTTCTGCCTCGACGAGAAGGGGCTCTGCACCGACGTGATGGTCAACGGCGACGCGACAGAGGACGGTGGCGTGTACTCGGCGCACACGGAGGATTGGACCGTCAAATCGCAGGAGCATCTCGTGCTCGTGAGGGCGAAGCCGAAGGGCAGACCCTCGATGATCGTCATGACGCATGCGGGGCTTGAGTGGATCACCGGCATGAACTCAGCGGGGATAAGCATCACCGGCAACTCGCTATACCAGAACGACGCGCGGATAGGCGTCCCGAAGCTGATGGTCGCGCCCAGGATACTCGCCTCGAGGACCCTCGGCGAGGCGCTTGCGGCAGCCGCGCCCCGACAGAGGGCGTCGAGCTACAACAACAATGTCTGCCACTCAAGTGGGGAGATGTACTGCGTCGAGGCCTCTGCCACAGACTTCGCTATCCTGTATCCCACGGACGGCTATCTCGTGCACACGAACCACTACCTACACCCGCGCATGGATCGGTACGAGGACCTGTTCGGCAAACCTGGGAACAGGAGCCTGACGCGTGCCTCCGGCACGTTGGTCAGGTACAACAGAGCGACGAGGCTCGTGAGGGCGCAGCTTGGCAGCATCACCGTGGACTCCCTGACGGACATGATGAGAGACCATGTCAATCGGCCTTCCTCGATCTGCTCGCACCCTCGCCGGGACGAGCCAGCATATGAACGTTCGAAGACCACATATGCTGTCGTCATGGACCTCAAGCGTAAATGCATGCACCTGTGCGTAGGCAACCCGTGCGAAGGTGAGTTCGTCCAGCACGATATCTGAGCCGTATCGAGCCGCGAAGTAGGCATATCCCCTCAGAAGGCACGTGACCGCTTCGCCATTTGACGGCACTCACCAGGCGTTTCACGTCCCGTGATCGGACGGCGTTGGCTCAGCAGTCTCAAGCGTCATCGTCTCCGAAGCCTTTTACTGTGCGCGATGCGTTTCCGACCGCATGCGAGGGCTCAGGTTCCCCAAGGTCGAGTTCGAATCGCGTGTCCGCGCAGTGCGGGAGATGATGCGGGCTGAGAGCCTCGACATCCTCGCCGTCTTCTCATCGCCCGGCAGCATGCGCTACGGGCAGAGAGGACATGTCATGTACCTGTCGGGATACGAGCCTTACTTCGGAAACACGATGATGATCCTGCCCCTCGAGGATGATTCCGAGCCCGTGCTGATGATCGACTCAGCGGACTACTTTCCGTCCGAATGCACATGGGTCGAGACGGTCGAGGGCGCGAGCGACCCCGTGCGGCTGCTCGGGCAGTACGTCGACCGGAACCATATGATGGAGAAAGCGGCCATCGGCGTGGCCGGTGATTATTCGGTCGACCCCAAGCTGATGGAGAGACTCCGGTCGGAGTTCGGCAGCGGGAGCATCACAGCGGCCTCGCGGACACTGGAGCGCGCGCGCTCGGTGAAATCCCACTATGAGGTGGAGTGCATCACGGAGGCCGTGAGGATAGCCGAGAAGGGTTTCGAGACGCTCAGGGAGCGCGCCCTGGCCGGCGTCACCGAGGCCACGCTGGTGGGCGAGGTGGAGAAGGCCTGCAGGGAGGCCGGCTCGGAGGGGTTCCCGCACAACACCATGGTCACGTCGGGCCCCGATCCCGGTCATCTCGACTGGTGGTGGTACTGCGGCGACAGGAAGCTGAGGGAGGGCGACTCGTTCAACCTCGACATGGGCACGATGTACAAAGGATACTGTTCGGACATGGCGAGGTCGTTCTCGCTCGGTCCCGTGCCGCAACGACGACGCGACGCGTACCGCGTGCTCGCGGACGCGCTGGAGGCCGCGAGGGACCGGTGCAGGCCGGGCGTGATGGCTTCGGCGGTCAACGAGGCCGTGACGGAAGTCATGACGGAGGAGTTCGAGGGCGACTTCTCAGGCATAGGCCACGGTGTCGGACTGGAGGTGCACGAGTGGCCGTTCGTCGGATACGAGTATATACGCGACGACTCGATATACGAGGACAGGGCGTTGGAGGAGGGCATGGTCCTATCGATCGAGCCGCAGACGACGCTGCCCGAGGTGGGGTACCTGCAACTCGAGGACGAGGTAGTGGTCGGACCGTCCGGTGGCAGGCGGTTGTCGACATTGCCGCACGAGATGATTGAGTGCTAGCCTGCGAGGAGGTATGAGTATGGATGATGAGACACCGAGTGTGACACGTGTGTCAGACGTCAGAACAGAGGTCTACGATGATGGGCTGCAGACTAACTTCGTGAAGACCAAGGCCTGGGACCTTGGGATGTACTTCATGGAGCCAGGATTGACCACGATCGTCTTCTCCCTGGAGGAGACGGACGACGGCACTGCCGACGAGTGGTATGGTCCCTCCTACGAGTTCTACAGGATCCTCGAGGGGGAGTTCACCGTGTGGTACGGCAAGGACGCCGACGAGCTGAGGAAGAAGGCAGGGCCGAGCATCACCCTCGGAGAGGGGGACGTCGTGTCGTATCCCCCTGGTTGGAAGTACATCGTGCAGAACACGGGGAAGATACCGGGCTCGTTCTTCTGGGGCAAGACGGCGCCGAAGCCGGGCGTCAGGATGCGGGAGCTCGAGCCGACGAAGACCATCCGATGAGACCGGCGGCGGCCGCGCGTGCGGAGCGCCATAGGGGTCGACGCTTGGTCCCGACTTGAGAAATCAAAGAACTGGAAAAGGTTTTCCGAAGGGGTTTGGTCGCTCACAGCGAGGGGCCGACAGGGCTACTGTCCGCCCTCTGACACTTCTGGCTCGCCCGCGGACATCTCCTCGAGCTCGGCCGGCTCGCCGCCGCCCTTGCGCTTCTTCATCACGAAGAACAGCACCAGCGCGAGGATGATCAACACCACGATCACGCCGATGAGGAGGCCGTAGCTATCGATGAAGCTCTTCTTATCCTCATCCTCCTCCTCGACCGTTATCACGACCGTGTCGGTGTCCGTCGCGCCGTCCGCGTCCTCCACCGTCAGCGTGACGGTGTACGTCCCGACGATGTCGAAGGTGAACGTCGGGCTCTCGCCCGTCAGCGTTCGCGTCTCACCGTCGTACGTGAAGGTCCACGTGTAGCTCGCGATGTCCCCGGTCGAGTCGCCGCCGTCGAAGGTGACCGTTTCGCCCACCGTCACCGTCTGGTCGGGGCCTGCGTCGGCTGCCAGCGTCACGCTCGGCATGTCCTCGACGACGACCTGCATCGTGTCGGTGTCCGTCGCGCCGTCGTCGTCCGTGACCGTCAGCGTGACGGTGTACGTGTCAACGATCTCGAACGTGAACGTCGGGCCCTCATCGTACAGCTCCCTTGACACGTCGTCGTAGGTGAAGGTCCACGTATAGTTCGTTATGGCGCTGTCGTCGCTCGAGCCGCTCCCGTCGAAGGTGACCGTGTCGCCAACCGTCACCGTCTGGTCGATGCCGGCGTCGGCCACTGGGGGATCGTTGACGGCGGTGACCGTTATGGTCACGGTGTCCGTCGCCGAGTTGCCCTCCGCGTCCTCCACCGTCAGCGTGACGACGTACTCGTCCGCGATGTCGAAGGTGAACGTCGGGCTCACTCCCGTCAGCGTCTCCGTGGCGCCGTCGTACTCGAAGGTCCAATCGTAGCTGACGACGCCGACATTGTCGCTCGAGCCGCTGCCATCGAACGTCACCTCTTCGCCCACAGCGACTTCCTGGTCGGCGCCTGCGTCGGCCACGGGGTCCTCGATGTCCACCACGGTTATAATGACCGTGTCGACATCCGTGTTACCTCCGAGGTCCGTCACCGTCAACGTCACCTCGTACACACCAGGTATGTTGAAGGTGAACACCGGGGCCACGCCATACAGCGTCTCAGGCGCTCCGTCGTAGTCGAACGTCCACATGTACTCCGCGATGCCTGCGTTGTCCGTCGTCCCCGAGCCGTCGAAGGTCACCATATCGCCCATGTCGACCGTGTCGTCGGGTCCGGCGTCAGCGACGGGGTCCACGAGGTCCTCGACCGTTATGTCGACCTCGTCGTAGTCGTCGTTGCCCGCAGCGTCCGTCACGAACAGCCTCACGGTGAACACTCCTGGCTCAGAGAACACGTACGTCGGGCTGACTCCGTAGAGCTGCACGACGCCTCCGTCGTTCAGGACCCAGGTGTAGTTCACGATGCCCACGTTGTCGCTGGAGAGGGTGCCGTCGAACGTCACCGTATCGCCGAACGCCACGGTCTGGTCGGCGCCTGCGTCGGCCACGGGGTCGGTCACGTCCTCGACCGTCACGATCATGGAGTCCTCGGCGGACAGCTGGCCTATCGTGTCCTCGACCACCAGCGTCACGGTGTACACGTCTGGAACGTCGAAGGTGTAGAACGGTTCGATGACATCATCCAACGTGACCGAGAGCTCGACGATCGTCCAGTAGTAGTGGGCTATGCCGACATCGTCGCTCGAGCCGCCGCCGTCGAAGTACACGATCGTGTCCTCGTCCACGGTCTGGTCGGGTCCGGCGTCGGCCACGGGCGCGGCGTCAGCGGACACGTACGCCATCGCGGTCCTCGATATGTTGTGCGTCGGATCCCCGGTGTCGTCCGCTACGTACACCGTGACGGTGTAGTCGTTGGCGGCCGTGTACGTGTGCGTCGTAGTCGCGGCGTCCACGACCACGGTGCCGTCACCGAAGTCCCACGTGAACGTCAGCGGGTCGCTGTCCGGGTCCGAGGCACTGATGGTGAACGTCATCTCGACATCCACGACGCCGTACTCGTCCGCCAGAGTGCCCACGGTCGGCGGGTAGTTGACTCCCGCGACAAGCACGTTCGCCGTCGCTGAGGCGGACACGTTGTGCTCGAGCACCGGCGAGTTGTCGTTCACCCACACCGTGAAGGTGTAGGTCATCGGTGAGCCGGTGACCGGGTAGGCGTGAGACACGTACTGGCCGGAAGCGGATTCACCATCGCCGAAGTCCCACCAGTATGTCAGCGTGTCGTCGTCCGCATCCGTGGCTTCCGCCGCGAAGTCGCACAGCACGCCCTCCACCACCGTCTCGTCCTCGAGCGGTGCGATGACGGGCTCGGCCGTTATGTGGGCAGTCGCGTTCTGGGTCTCGTTGTGTCCGTTGCCGTCGTCGACATACACTGTGAACACGTAGTCGCCCCGGATCCCATAAGTGTGGGAGACGCTCTGGCCAGAGGCGGACTCGCCGTCACCGAAGTCCCACCAGTATGTCAATGGGTCCATGTCCGGGTCAAACGCCGACGCGGTGAAGGACAGGCTGTCGCCCTCGGTGGCGACCTTGTCGGCCAACGGGCTCACCTCAGGCGGGTCGTTGGCCACTATCTCGATGTCCCTCACGACCGAGTTGACCGACAGCAGTCCATCGCTGACCCTGACATCCGTGCTGTAGTATCCAGCGGTGTCGTACGCCTTGTCGACGACGAACGTCACCTCGACATCCGGCAACGTCCATTCACCGTAGAACACCTCGGTCGTACCATCGTCGAAGCGGAACTCGAACGTCAGCGGGTCACCCTCGGGGTCATGCGCTGTGCAGTTGAAGGTGATGACCTCGTCGGTCGCGGCCGTGGCTGTGCTTACGGTGTACGAGTCCACGATCGGTGCGGCGTTCGAACTCTTGACATTCACACTGCCAGAGTCGGACACATTGTGTCCCGGCAGGCCTGACAGGTCGTCGACATAGACCGTCAGCGTGAACATCTGCTTCTGGGTGTATGTGTGGGTCGCGCTCGGCTCCGTCGTCACGGTCGGAGCCGTGTTGTCGCCCCAGTGCCATGTGTACCTCAGAGGCTCCGCGTCCGGGTCAGAGGCGTCCACGGTGAACGTGTAAGGGACTTTCCACACCACGTTCGGGAAGTCGGGGACGTCTATCGTAGGCGGGCTGTTCAGCGTCACGCCGACCAGCACGCTGACCACGACTGGCCTGTTGCCAGAGCCCAAGTGGCCGTCGTCGACCGACAGCGTGACCTCGTATGTACCCGGCGTCGTGTACTGATGCTCGACGACGGCTCCCATGCCCGTGTACGTGTCTCCGAAGTTCCAGACATAGGTCAGCTCGTCGGACTCGTCGTCCACGAAGTGCGATGTGAACACGATCACGTCGCCCGTGTCAGGGCTCTCCGGCTCGTAGGTTATCGGGTCGAGCTCATAGCCCGGGGCGGCGTACGGGGCGTTGTTGGAGTAGTCGTATATCGCAATACGCGTCTTGCTCCACGTTATGAAACCGTCGCCGCCGACCTCCCTCGCCGCGATATAAGCGGTGTAATAGCCGTCACTCGTGTAGGTGTGCGAGCTCGTGCCGCTCGTACCCGCCGTCCATGAGCTGCTGGAACCGTCGCCCCAGAACCATCTGTACTCCACCGAGTTGGTGGGTGGGTCGCTTATGGTAGCGCTCACGGGCACGCTCACGCCGACTTCGCCCTCGAACAGTGAATCGACTTGGACATCGGGCACTGGGTTGGCGATCGGTGACAACCTCATGTAGAGCCACGGGTAACCCCAATCGGGCATGAGCACATAGGTGGCGTTCCAGTCGCCGTAGTTGGTCCACCGCTGCTCCGTGCACGCGTAGAGCTCCTGCCTGTAGGCGATGCACTGGCAGCCGAAGTCCTCGTACAACATCGACTGCATCTCGTCCGTGAGGGCCCTCCTGGCATCGACGTCCACGGCGGTAAGGGACCTGTTGTACAGCTCGTCGAACGTGGTGTTGCTGTAGTACACATCGCTCCAGCTGCCGATCTCCATCGTCGTGCACACCGACAGTACATCGGTGGACGGGTCGGATGTCGGGCCGAATATCCAGTCCCAGAGCCATGTGTCGTAGTTGGCAGCGTACCACAGGTTGTTCATCTCGTTCGATGACTTGAACTGCAGATCCAGCTCCACCCCTGCAATCTGACACCACTCGAGTATGAGTGTGGCACCGATCTCCCACTCCAGCTCCGGGATGAGCGTGTAGAAGTTGAAGCTGAGCGGGTCGGTCCCTCCGACCTTGCACAACGGCACGGTATCCACCCCGGCCGCGTTGCCATAGATATCGTAGGCCCAACCGGCCGCGACGAGCATGTCCCTCGCGGCAGACGGGTTGAACTCTATCGGATCGGGGTATGTGTAGTGCCACGGGTTGCAGTCCGGCACGAGCGAGTCGGCCGTGTTGCCGAGGCCGTTGACGACATCCTCGACGAACTGCTCCTTGTTGATGCACATGGCCATCGCCTCTTTGATGATCGGGTTGAGCAGCAACTGGTTGTTCGATCCAGTGTTGAAGCTCCCTCCGAGCTCGGACCTCAACTCGTCTGTCATCTGGTTCAGGTTGAACTCGTAGACGAAGCCTGTGCTCTGGGCAAATCCGAGTATCTGATAGGTCTCCTTGTCAATGGGTATCTCCGTGAGGTATGTGTCAGAGGGGACTTCCATCATGCAGTCGATATCGCCATTCTTCAGCCCCGTGTAGGCGGTGGCGGGCGTAAGGTAGTTCTTGTACACGATCTGTCCGACGTGTATCTGCCACCCCCTTGTCTCCTCATGGAACCAGTACGGGTTCCTCTTGAGGATGCCCTCCTGCTCCGGGAGGGCCTCCGCGTCATAGTACATCCACCCGGAACCGACAACTGGCATGTTGTCGAACTTCATAGCGTCCTCGCCTTCCCAGTAGTACTTGGGGACGATCGGTATCGTCGCCAGCCCGCTCAGGAAAGGAGCGAACGGAACCCTCGTCTCTATGTAAAGCTCGTAATCACCGACGCTCCACATGTCCACGATGAGCGGCCCCACCGGGTCGCCCACATCGGGGAAGTACGAGTGAAGGTGGTTCTTCGTGTCGTTCTGGACCAGCCAGTAAGTAAACATGACATCCTCCGCCGTCACGGGGTATGTCAGGCCATCCCGTGGGTCGTAGAACACGGCGTTGTCATACAGCGAAAAGTGCCAAGTCTTTCCGTCGGTCGTGACCTCCCACGATTCCGCGATGTCGCCTATGTAGTTGTCGTCGATGTCGAACATGATAAGCGTGCTGTAACACGGCCATATGGTCATCCACTCAGCGGCCATCGTATAAAGGAACGGGTTCATCGTGGCCATAGCACCTGCATAGTCGATGACACCGACCCAGAAGCTGTAATCCTCGGGCGTGGCCGAGACCGTGCCAATCGGGTCGGCGTCCACGCCCCCTGTCTTCAGGAATGAGGGCACGCCGACCATCGCAAAGGCCATCATCAAGGCGACGAACACCGTCATCCTGCTCACTCTCGCATTCTCCAATGTCATGATTCCACTTCTCCTCCAATCACATCAAGTGTCTTGCATCCTCAATTCGCCTTTCGCACGAGCACTGAGGGCACGGACCCGCAATCGAGGCCGAGCTGGACCGGAAAACCGTCTATCCAGAACACCTCCTGTATCGTCCGTGTCGTGCAAACACATCCCCCAAGCGTAAGCACTAAGGCATCTGTGTCGTCGTACGTGGGCGTTGCTATATAGCTTTTGTTGCTGGAAACCCGCGCTCACGGTACGATTCTGGCATATGCCAGCTGTGCGCTGCCGTCGCGGACCGCGCTATCGTTTCCTCAATCTCGGGTTGAGTATGTCGTCAAGGGCGTAGCCCACGAGCGTGAAGCCGAGCACTATGAACACTATGCACAGGCCCGGCGCCATTATCCACCAGTAGAGGCCCATGTTGATCGCGTTCACATCTGAGGCGTACGAGAGCATGGTCCCCCAGGTGACCGTGCCCACGGGCCTCAGCCCGAGGAAGCTGAGTGTCGACTCCGAGAGGATCGATACGGCCACTATCAGTATCGTGTTCGCGAACACGAGGGGGAACGCGTTGGGCAACACGTGCCTCCTGATTATGTTCATGTCGGAGGCGCCGATCGCGCGCGCCCGCTCGACATACTGGCGCTCCTTCAGGGACAGCACCTGCGACCTCACCATCCTGGCGGTCGGCGACCATCCTGTGAACCCGATGACGATGATGATGCCCGTAAGCGTTATGGTCTCCAGCATCCCCGCGATGATGATCATGAGCACGAGCCATGGTATGGACAGCACGACGTCGTTCGCGCGCATGACGACCTCGTCCTTCCAACCGCCCGCGTAGCCAGAGTACAGTCCCACGCCCGCCCCGACGACGGAGGCGATGATGGCTGAGATTATCCCCACTATGATCGACGTGCTCGCACCGTACAACAGCTCGCTGTAGATATCATATCCCAACGAATCCGTGCCCATCCAGTGCTCCGTCCAATTCGCCTGCATAGCAGACAGGAGACCGCCGATCATCACGCCCGCGGCGAGCGCTATCCCCAAGGCGATGACGATCCTGCCAGCCTTCTTCATGTTGGCTCCCTCATCGGTGCCCAAGAGGGCTGGGTTCCGACGCAGGATGTTCAGCCTGGCGGACCGCGAGACGAGGGCGCTTGCCACGAGCATGATCGCCGCCACGCCTTCGAAGAAGCCCAGAGACTCGAGGAGCGCGTCGCCGTCGAGGCCCGTGAAGACTGGGACCGCCACGACGACGGGGGCGACTATCGCCAGCACGAGCGACGCCAACATCCTCCTCGAGCTCCTCGCGTGGGCGAGCGAGAACGCGCATATGACGAGGCACGTCCCCACGATCGACGCCGGCACGAACCATTCCGAGGACTCGATCTCGAGGACCGAGAGCGCGTGCATTGCGACGAACACGGCGAGGAAGGCGGATACGACTATCGACAGCATGAGACATCTCATGTCGACGCCGTACTTCTCCGCGAATCCCCTCCGCATGCCCCAGACGAACAGGCCGACCGCGAGCAGCAGCCCCAAGGCGATTGGGAACGCCAGCTTCAGTGGGACGACGTAGTCGGGGGCGTCCATCGCGAAGGCGGAGGGCGGGAGGTTCTTCGGGAACTTCGCCGCCGGGTCGAAGATGTCCACAGGATAAGGCGCGATGGCTCTACCGAATATGCCCATCAATATGAAGAACACGAGGACTATGATGCCGAAGAGACCCATCATATTGCCCAGCAGCTGCCTGACAATCTTCACCTGTCTCAAGACCTCCAGTCGCAGCTTCTCCCGCCTCGGCTCGGAGATGAACCCTATCTTGCCCTTCATAGCCATGTCCACGAAGACCACGACTAACACTATCCCGCCGACGATAGGGATGAGCCACCAGTACGTCGCTAGGTAGTCGACGGGCTTTGGGAGGACGATGACCTGGACGACGTCCGTGTCGGTCTGTCCGGCGACGTCCACAACGGTCAGTGTGACGTTGTATGTGCCGGCTTGGGCGAACGTGAAGTTGAACGTGGCGCCGCTGAACGTCCTGTTCAGGCCCCGGTATGACAGGCTCCATGTGTAATCCGCGATTCCGACATCGTCGGACGAGCCGCTGGCGTCGAAGTAGACGGGCTCGCCCGCGACCACGGTCAAGTCGTTCCCGGCGACTGCCACGGGCGGGTCCTGCAGGACCGTGACGACGACGACGTCCGTGTCGAAGTGCCCGTCGTCGTCAGTCACGTTCAGCACCACGTCGTATGTGCCCTCCACCGCGAACGCGAAGTCGAATGTCGAGCTGTAATACGTCCAGTTCCGATCGTCATAAGTGAAGGTCCATGTGTAGTTCGCTATGCCCACATCGTCGCTGGACCCCGTACCGTCAAAGTGGACGGTCTCGCCGGCGTCTATCGTCACGTCGTCGCCCGCGTCCGCGACCGGTGGGTCCTGGAGCGCGAGGAGACCGCAGGGCGTCGTCTGCTCGCCTGCCGAAGCGAGAGCGCACGCGAAGCAGAGGAGCAAGGCCAGGGCGAACATCGGACCCATCAATACTCTGCGGAGGGCCGCCTTCCGTACCGGCCGTCCCCGGCCCGCCTCTGAGCCGAACGCCGGCGAAGTGACTGCATGATGCCGTTCCCGGCCGTCCGTGTATGCTAAATCGGATTCCATGCAAACACCTCCTATGCGATCCTTATCCTCGGGTCGACGTACATCAGCACGATGTCCGCGAGGAAGTTGGCGACCACGACGGCGACCCCTCCGATGACCACGATGAACTGCAGTATGGGGAAGTCGAGGTCGTCTATCGCCTTTATCGTCCGCCATCCCAGCCCCTGATAGTTGAATATGACTTCGACCTGGTAGGCGCCTCCGATGACGAAGGCGACGTCCATTGCGATGAGGGCGATCATCGGCGGCATGCCGTTCGGGAGGGCATGGCGCCTCAGCACCTGAGAGTCAGTAAGGCCCTTCGCCTTGGCCGTGAGGATGAAGTCGTCAGTCATGACGTCCACCAACGAACTCCTCATGACGAGGGAGACCCCCGCAAGGGTCGTCAAGGCGAGCGTCAACGCTGGAAGGAACATGTGTTTCATCACGCTGAGTATCAGCGGCAGCTCCCACTTGAACACGGGGCCGTACTCCTTCGTGTCGAAATAGCCTCCTGGAGGGAACTGGGGCCACCAGTCCATGCCAAGCGGCGTAGTGGTGAAAAGCATCTGTAACAGTATGGCGAACCAGAATATCGGCATGCCGTAGAAGAACAGGGAGGTCGAAGTAGCGGTCACGTCGAACGCCCCGCCGTGCCTGTAGGCGGAGTACGCTCCCACGAGTATGCCCAGTAAGATGGTGAACATCGTGGATATCCCAACGAGCAGCAGGGTCCAGCGCACGTCGTTCAAGATGACATCGAGGACGGGCCGGTTCTGCATGTACGACGTCCCCCAGTCACCCTTCAGCGTGTTGATGATGTACCAGCCGAACTGCTCCACGATGGAATCGTTCAGGTGGAACTTGGCGACGAGGTCGTCCTTGATCGCGGGGTCGAACTTGGGGTCCTTCGGGACCATGTTGTGTATAGGGTCGCCGGGCATCGCGTGTATGAGCGCGAAGTTCAGAGCCAATATGCCGAATATCGTGATGACGACGTTTATCACGCGCTTGAGAAGGACCTTGCGCAGAGATTTCGTAGCCATCCGTCAACTCCCCCACATATCGGACTCTACCCCTCGTCGTTCTTCTGCAGCTGGTTCGCCAGCTCGTCCTTCCGAAGTTGCCACTCCTCGTAGGATATGCCTTTCTTCTCCAACTGCTTCTGCCTGCGCACGCTGACGACCCACGAGGCCACTGCGATCACCGGTATCGTGCAGAACATGGCCAATGAGGCGTAGTCCCACCAATCCCAGACGACTTCACTGATGGGCTTAGGCTCCGCCACCGTCACAGTGCGCGTCGTCGTCTTGTTGTGTTCCAGGACGCCGACCTTGTTGTCCGTGTACCAGAGCGTGACGGTGTATGTCCCCACGGCACCATAGGAGTGGTTCAACGTGAATGTCGCATTTGTGCCAACGAACTCGGTCAGGTTGAGGTACACCTTCGGGCTGCCGTCTCCGAAGTCCACATACAACTCAATGGGGTCTGTCTCCGGGTCGAGTATGATGACCCTCATCTGGAACGTCTGATTAGGCAGCAACAACTCCCCCTCGTATTCGAACGACAGCTCCACGAGGCTGGGAGGCCTGTTCTTTGATGTCACGCTCAGCAGTCTCCACACGACGACGTCCTGTCCATGGCCATCGTTGACGGTCACCGTGACGTTGAAGAATCCCGCGTTGGCGTAGCTGTGGCTTTGTCGGATCCGATATGTCGTAGTGCCACCAAGCGTTGTGTTGCCCGCCTCGGTGCCGTCTCCGAAGCTCCAGAGTATCGTCAACGGGTTCCCGTCAGGGTCCTGCACCTGAATGGAGAACCGCACGTCAGCGACGCCCGTCGTCAGATTGACTTCCGGCGTATCGGGGAACGCGTTGATCATGCTGACCACCGGGAGCGAGTTCACCTTGACCTGGATCGTGATCGACCGCGTGACGTTGTGCGGGAATGTCTGGTTGACGAGCGCGTCGCTCACATACATCATGACCGTATAGTTCCCTACCTCGGAATAGGAATGAGTGACGTTCATCCAAGTTAGTTCGCCTCTGTCAAGCCAGCCCGTACCCTCTGAGTTGTACACGGCAGAATGGCCATCTCCGAAGAAGAAGGTCCAGACGAGGGCGTCACCCTCCGGGTCCGTGGCGTTCCCCCTGATCGTGACGACATAGTCGGGAGGGACTACGCCGACGGTCGAAAGACCTGCCGTGGGCCCGCCATTCTCAGGAAGCGCCAGCTGGAGAGACATCACGTCGACAATCGTGTGGTCGTTCCCATCACTGACGCTCACGGTCACCGTATACGTGTATATGTAGCCCTCTTCCCTCGGCTCCCCAGGAGGCATCTCGACGACCCATGTGTGGCTCTGGTTCACATAGACGCCGGAGAGCGCGGGAAGCGTGGTGTTCGTCGAGGTGTTGCCATCGCCGAAGTCCCAAAGGACCTCGAGTGGGTCGTCGTCGAGATCCTGGACCCGTATGAACAGGGAGGAGTAGTTCAGACTGAGTATCCTGCCGTCGAACTCCTCGTCCCCGACGGAATACTGAACGCTTACGGGCAACGACCGCATGAATATCGGGGCGGTGTTCTCGACGACGTACACGATCACCTGCGATGTCTTCGTCTCCGTGCCGTCGCTGACCCAGAGCGTGGCCACGAAGTATGTACCCTGGCTGCTGGAGAGGTTGCCGAGGTGGTCGTACGCATAGGTGGTGGTGATCGTCGCCGGGCTGCTCGTTTCGCTCGTGGAAAAGGAGGGGCTCTCGGTGTTGTTTATCAATCCAGGCAGGAGGCTGTCGAAGTAGATCGTGAAATGAAGCGTCGCTCCAGGCTCACTGCTGCTGGCGGACGCCGTGAATGTAACCTCCTCGTCGACGTGGACCCTTGTCGGACTCGCGGAGAAGCTCAGGATGGTCGTTGCCAGGGTGCCGGAGCGGCTGACCTGTTCGCTGTCCGATCCCGCCGAGTAGGCGTCGTTCAGCAACGGCATCGACAAGGGAGTCATGAACAGTAGCCCGACCAAAAGCAGGGCGCACTTCCGGATGCGGGATTGAGGCGTGCGGCCTAGGCGCTCAGTCAAAGCTCCGATAACTCGAGTCAAAGTCTTCTCCCCTCACTCCGAGCATTGTACTCGCGGCCAGCGATGCCTACTGGCCATAGTGATTGCATTCTTGGCAACCATCGACCGCTTTTACTCTATATAAGCTATGCTAGCTGAAAACAAAACGAAAAGGAGCGATGTTCCTAATACCGGACCATAACAGCGCGTTTTCGAACCCATGGGTGGCCAGACTTGCGGTTCGAGAGGGTCACAGCATCTGGCTCATCTCCCTCTCGATGAGGGAGAACTCCCGCGGGTCCATCGTAGCCCTGTCCACCGGTATCACGAGATAACCTTTGTCCAGCACCACCTGCTCGTTGATCAGCTGGACGAACTTCAGGACGCTCTTGAAGTCGTTCTGCGTGTTGAGATACTCAAGACCCTCGATTATCACGGCCCCGTTGTCGTTGTGGGACAGGAAGTCCCGTATGGCCGACGCAAGCCGCGCGAGGTTGTTCGGGGAGACATACTCGAGACCTTCGGCCTTGTCCGACCCTTGCGACGATTCCGTCTTTGTGAGCCATAGACTCCTGGCCTCGAACCCGTACTTCTGCTTCAGCACGTCCGGGTGAGTCCTCGAAATGCACAGGCCCTTCCCGCCCTCGGAGAGCAGCCTCGAGAATAGGGCGAAGCTCTTGTCCGGGCGCTCCTCGCGCACCACATAGCTCCAGCCGGGCATCAGGCTTACCTCCGCTTGGGCGGGGGGCTCGTCCGCCCCGGGCCCATTGGCGAACAGCTGCTTCCCAAGCATGCGCTCAATCTCCGCCGTCTTGGCGTTCACCTTCTGCGCGAGCATGGACTTCTTCGTCTTCGCCATGATCTGGAGTTCTCTGGAGGTGTATCCTTTCGTGGAGAGCTTTATGATCTCATCCCAGGCGTCCTGGAGGCCCTCGCGGAACCCCCTCAGGAAACCTCTGGCGAATTCCTCGTCCTGAGACATCTGCCCCATCCGCTTCCAGCGGCGTTCCCTATGGCTTGGCCAGACTAATAACCTTTCCCGGAAGGGCGTCGCCCACAACGCGAGTATGTCATGGCAAAAACATATTATCGTCGCGCCTAATCGTGGACGGACCGGACATGCCTATGGACAAGAAGAAGATGCGCCTTCGGGTCAACGCTCGTATAACATCGAAGGTCAGGGAGAAGGACCTCCTCGCGAAGGCCGAGGCCTTGAAGGAGGACCACGAGCTCGTCCTGCCGAAATGCTCCGAGAGCTGCAGGGCGTGTCCCTTCGTGAGGACCAGGCTGCACCTCGAGAGGGCGGCGAGGTACAAGGACGACCCGGACAAGTTGGCGAAGCTCGCGCGCAAGGGTGACAAGATCGCGAGAGCGTACGCAGCGACGATCGGGCTGGCACACGAGAAGAAGGCGCCGTATCTCGCATCCGCGAAGTATCCGAGAGGGACGGTGATGTTCGCCCTCAGGGGGAAGACTTCGAAGGAGAAGCTCATAGGGGTCCAGAACTACGACTCGCCCCAGTGGAGGGTGCTCTCGGTCCTAGACCTCGTGAAGAGGGGGAAGCTGCATTTCTACTCGTTCGGCGACGATTTCACCTGCACGGGGAGAGAGCCGAAGCCACCGGCAGACTACATAAGGAAGGCCGCACACCAAGTGGGAGCGACGAAGGAGGATGGTGACAGGCTCCTTTGCCCGCACGACCCCGAATCCTCCGACCACGTGGAGTTCAGTTGGACGGGCTCGGAGATGAGTGTCTTGCTATGCGACCAATGCGTCGTGAAGGGCAAGAACACCCTCTCCAGGCTCGCGGAGGGCATGGCCGTGCCGAACATCCTGAACAGCATCGATGTGTCCATCGTACGACCCCTGGAAGACGCGCCCGAGGACTGCGCGGACCTGCTGAACAGGCCGATAGACGATGAGCTGCTGGAAGAGTACTCGGGCGGGAAGATAGGCGACAGGGAGCTCATCGACCGACACATGGAGGACGTGAAGGCGGATCTCAGGCTCCAGTCCCGCAAGGTGTTCATCCGAGGGAGCAGATGCTTCGGCTCCGATACGGACGCGTTCGTCGACGATATGACCGACGACCCTGTCGAGGCGAAGGCCCTCAAGGGGCTGTTGGAGGGTATAGACCACCCGGTGGTCGTCGACAGCGGGGATACGGTCAACAAACTGCTGTCCACGCACTGGAAGAAGCACGGCAAGGACTCGTTGATGGCGGTCGTGCCGGAGCATCTGGCGGAGAAGTACTTCGACGACAGCGAGGAATCGACCGGGTCGCCACTGAAGTTCATCCGCCGCGCGGTGAAGGAGGCGGAGCGGGAGGAGGCTGCGTCCCACATACCCCGATACCGCGGGCTCTCGACATATGGCAAGTTCGTCGACGGCGTTGCCCGCGCGTACAAGACAGGCGGGAGCTCGGCCGCCGTGGCTCTTCTCGACGCCGAGGCCTCATCGGACCACAGGAAGCGGTCCATCGTTCACGCGTTCAACCTCGCGCTGGGGATAACCACGAAGGAGTGGAAGCTGACCAACGAGGAGAAGGAGTTCGGCAAACACCTGAAGAAGTATGCGGAGGACCTGCTCGAGAGCTCCAACCCCGAGGCGCATCACAAAGCGTTCACCGCGTTCCTCAGAGAGGCGGGAGCGACCGAAGAGGTCACGCGTTCTTGAACACACGGGCGTCGACCACCACGTGGCTGACACCCGGGGAGTATGACTTGACCTCCCTCAGGTCGATGATATCCACTCGTCCGTCCTTGACAGCCGCCTTTAGACGGTCCAGCGGTCTGCCCGGGAGCAGTTCGCACGGGCATGTCTCGTGATAATGGATCGTCCCTCCGCTCCTGAGCAGCCTGATCGCCGTGTCGAGGTACTCGTGCGTCGTCTTCACGTATCCCATGAACACCCTGTCCGCGATCGAGCTGCCGTCGAGCTTCCGGTTGTCGCCTTCGACCGGCTCGACGAAGTCCGAGACGTCGTTCAGGGCGATGTTCTCGACGAGGTATCCGAATGCGACTGGGTTCAACTCGCAAGAGATGACGCGCTTAGGGTCCCTGTGCACCGCCACGGGGAGGGAGAAGTATCCGATACCGGCGAACATATCGACGATGACCTCCCCGTCGCAATCGAGCTTCGATACGCGGACACGCTCGTCTATGTTGCCCGACGAGAACATGACCTTCTCAACATCAAGCTTGAAGAGAACGCCGTTCTCCCTGTGCACAGTCACCGTATCGTCGCCGAGTATCCTCCTGACGCGCGGCGTCCTGAGCTCGCCGCCGATACCTCCCACGTCCTGGAGGACGGACTTCGCGCCGAGCACATCCGCGTACGCCTCGGCCGCGGCGCGCTCCAAACCGATCAGACTCGGAGGCAGCCGCAGGACGAGCACGTCGCCCAAGAGCTCCCACTTGGACGGCAGCTCGTCCTTGAGCGAGTCCGGGATGCGGGCGACGCGCCTGACCTCGTCGATCGGGTCTTCCCTATCGGGCCTGTCGCTGAACTCGCGCACGACCAAATCGACATCGATGCCGGCGAGGAGCCCTTCGGACGGCCGCTCCTTGACCGGGATGACGGCGTATGCTCCCTCGTCCGCGATCTCCCTGCGCCGATCTATCACCTCCGCGGATGTGAGGCGCCTCCTCGCATCCTCGGCATCCTCCCGCCTGACCTTCACGCCGAGCACGGACGCGTCAACGCTGGCCAGGGCTATAAACGCTTCCGAGGGCCCGCCCAGGCTCGCGCGCGTCACCTTGCCAAAAACCAAATAGTCCTCCGGTTTTTCCTCGCACGATATGAGGCGGTTCCTCCCGGCGATGTCGATATGCTTTCTCGTCGTCTTGCAGAGCGTCGTCTCCGCGGACATCACCTCACCCGGTTCGCCGCATTACGCGAACAACATCTTCTCGGATTTCGTGACGCCGACCGTCGCTCCCGGGGACTCGCTGAGGTTCGAGTTCAACGTCACCAACCCCTACGACGACCTGGGGGCCGCCATGCACAACTCCACGCTAACCGTCGGCATATACCGCTACGCCACGCAGGAGGAGGTAAGGGATGTCGACGATGACTTCGACGACCCGCCGGTGTTCGCCCACGGCAGGCCGGAAATCGTGGTCGACCTTGAGGTCCTCGAGCTCGGCGAGACCGAGTTGGTGTCTTTGGATATATTCACCAAGAAGACGACCCCGCACGGGTCGTACTTCATGCAGAGCACGTACTTCGTCAGGCTCTGGTTGGAGTTCCACTTCGAGGGCAACGACACGACGGTAACTCTGAAGTCGAAAGGGTTCTTCACCGACGAGCAATGGGCCGAGATGGTCTCCTTCGACCCCGAGGACAGCATCGTCAACGTCACTTACATGAACGAGCTCGGCGTCGATGGACTGATACCGGACTCCTCCTTCGGCCTCAAGATACCCATACCGAGATGGCCTCTGGCGTTGCTGATCGCCGGTTGCGGGTTCACGGCCTTCCTGGCACTGTACTACTTCGTGCTGGACAACCCTGGGAAGTACCCGCGTCTAGAGAAGAGATTTTATAAGCTGAGGGGAAAACTGAGCAAGCTTAGGAGCAAGCTTGAGCACGTCCGAAGAAAGGGCTGATGGACGGTCTATGTCGCCCTTGTCCTCGATCAGCCTCCTAACGTCGGGCTCGTCGAACACCCTGAGGGCCTGGTCCATCTTCCTGTCCGTCAAGGCGAGGAACACCTTGCGTATCCTGAACGCCCTTGCCAGCTCGTGCCCGAACGCGTCCCACCAGAGGTCGTCGTAGGCGGAGAGGCGCGTCGTGGCTCCGTCGTCGAGGTGGCGGGCGACGACCTCCGAGCAGAGCTCGGCGCCCCTCATGCCCGTGTAGACGCCGCCTCCGGACAGCGGCTTGGCGTGGCAGGCGGCGTCTCCGACCAACAGAACGCGGCCGCCGACGGCTGACCTGCCTGCCCCGACGGGTATCCTCCCGGACGACCTCGACACCTCGACAGCGCCAGCGAATTCAGGGCGCTTCAGCAGCTTACCGACGAACTCGGCTGGCGTGCGCCCCTTACCCCAAGTGCACAGCCCAACCCTGGTCAGGTCCTCCGCGGGGATGGACCATGCGAAGAACCCAGGAGCGACCTTCGATCCCAGGAAGATGTCGACGAACTCGGAGTCGCGATCCACGCCTTTGAGGTCGACCTGCATGCCCGTGAGCATATGCTTGGGCGGCTTCAGGAGGGCGCTCTCGCGGCAGACGGACTTCGGACCGTCGGCGCCGATCACCACGGACGCCTCGACCTCGTCACGCGCTCCTGGGCCGCGGACGGAGGCCACGGCGCAGCGCTCGGCCTGGCTCACGCCCGTCACCCTCGACCCCAACAGCGGTCGTGCGCCTGCGTCGACCGCCCGCTCGAAGATGATCCTGTCGAATATCCTGCGATCCAGGACGAGCGCTCGCGGCTCACGCGACTCGATCGTCAGGGTGAACCCCAGCGGCGAGTGTATCCTCGCTCCTCGGACGCTCGCGAGGACGCTCTCGCTCGCGAAGTCGGGGACGCCCCTCGGCGTGACGAGGCCCGCGCACTGGAGAGGTTCCCCGGGCCTGGTGTGCTCCTCGGCTATGACGACGTCGCGCGTACCCGCGAGCAACCTCGCCGCGTTCGAGCCCGCGGGCCCGCCCCCGACGACAAACACATCGGCTCGCACGGGCACTCGTAGAGCCGTCGACGATATTTCAGGTTTCTCTGAGCGATGCCTTTCCGAGTGTAAGCCAATGGCCATAAATCGGCCGACGCACAGATGCATCACGCGATGATCCCTGGTTCGTTCTCGGGAAGGCTCGAGCGCGCGAGCGACATCGTGGACATATTCGAGCTCGTCAAGGTGGCCGTCAGCGCCTGCACCGGCCGATGCCGGGCAGGACTGATGCTGGGGCTCGCCAACCTTGGAGGCGGCCTCGACGGGTTCGTGGGCGCGTTCTATCCGGTGGCCACGAACATAATCGTCATGAACTCTCTCCCGCTGGCGAGGATCCGCGAGACCGACCCCGAACTCTTCAAGCCGTACGTGTTCCACGTCCTCCTCCACGAGTACGTGCACACGCTGGGGATCATCGACGAGGGGGAGGCGAGGGCGCAGGTGCTCGAGATAAGCCGCCACACGTTCGGCGATGGTCACCCGGTGACCGACCTCGCGAAGGACATGACGAGGTACATGCCGAAGCTGGTGTACCCCGTGTACGGCTGGAGGCCCGCTGGGGCGTACGAGATCGACCTCGTGCCCGGCTTCGACAGGTCCAGCTCGTCGGGCTATATCTGGTGACTCGCGCCGTCGCTTCGGCTCACTTCTTGGGGACCTTCTCCCAGTCCTTTAGGAACCGCTCTATCCCCGCGTCGGTAAGGTTGTGTTTGAGCATCTTCTTCAGGACGTCGTACGGTATCGTCGCCACATGCGCGCCCGCGAGCGCCGCCTCGGTCACGTGCAGCGGGTGGCGTATGCTGGCCGCGATGACCTGCGTCCGGAACCCGTGTATGCTGAAGATCTCTACTATGTCCCTGACGAGGTCCATGCCTGTGTGGTTGATGTCGTCGAGCCTGCCGACGAACGGCGACACGTAGGTCGCGCCCGCCTTCGCGGCCATGAGCGCCTGGTTGGCCGAGAACACGAGCGTGACGTTGGTGCGGATGCCCTCGGCCGACAGCACCTTCACGGCCTTGAGGCCCTCCGACGTCATCGGTATCTTCACGACGATGTTGCCGTGTATCTTGGCCAGCTCCCTGGCCTCGCGCACCATGCCCTCCGCGTCCATCGAGACCGCCTCGGCGCTTATGTCGCCGTCAACTATCGAACAGATCTCGCGTATCACCTCTTCGAACCCCATCCCCTCCTTGGCGACCAGCGTGGGGTTCGTCGTGACGCCGTCCAGTATGCCCCAGCTGTTCGCCTCGCGGATGTGTTCCAGATTCGCCGTGTCTATGAATATCTTCATGGGAACCGTCCCTCACTTCTTCCTCTTCAACACGTCGTGGGCCGCCTCGACGATGTTCTCGATGGTGAGGCCGTACCGCTCCATAAGCTCGTCGCAGGCGCCTGACTCACCGAACACGTCCGGTATGCCCACGCGCTTCATCGGCACGTGGAAGTTCTCGACGAGACACATCGCCACGGCGCTGCCCATGCCCATCATCACCGAGTGCTCCTCGGCCGTGACCACGCTGCCCGTCTCACGCGCGGCCTTGACGATCGTCTTCTCGTCCAGCGGCTTGATCGTGTGCAGGTTGATGACGCGCGCGTCGATGCCGTGCTTCGCCAGCTCTTCCGCGGCCTCGAGGCACTTCGAGACCATGATGCCGCAGCCTATCAGCGTCACATCGTCGCCGTCCCTCATGACGGTCGCCTTCCTCATGTCGAATGGCGTGTCCTTGTCCGTCACCGTCGGGACATCCGCCCTGCCGATGCGCACGTAGACCGGGTCCTTCGACCTCGCCACGGTCTTGACCACCTTGTACGTCTCGTTCGAGTCGACGGGCACGATCACGCTCATGTTGGGCAGCACGCGCATGAGCGCGATGTCCTCGATTATCTGGTGCGACGCGCCGTCGCCGCCCACTGTTATGCCGGCGTGCGACGCCACTATCTTGATGTTGAGCTTCGGGTAGGCGACGGACTGCCGTATCTGGTCGTAGCATCTGCCCGTCCCGAAGACGGCGAACGTGGATACGAACACGGTCTTCCCCGAAGCGGCGAGGCCGGCCGCGGTGTCGATCATGTTCTGCTCGGCGATGCCGCAGTTGAAGAACCTCTCGGGGAACGCCGCGGAGAAGTCCGACGTCCTCGTCGAGCTGGACAAGTCGGCGTCGAGCACGACTATGTCGCTGCGCTCCTTGCCCAGCTCCACCAGGGCGCGGCCGTACTGCTTCCGCTGGCTCTCCCACTTCCAGGTCATGTCGGGGTCACCCCCAGCTCCTTCATTGCCTGCTTGTACTCGTCGTCGTCCGGCGCCTTGCCGTGGAAGTGCAGCGAGCCCTCCATGAAGCTGACGCCCTTGCCCTTGATCGTGTGACAAATTATGGCCGTCGGCCTGCCCTTGATGGTCCGCGCCTCGTTGGTCGCGTCGATTATCTCCTTCATGCTGTGACCGTTGATCTCGATGACGTGCCAGCCGAACGCCTTCCACTTGTCCGCCAGCGGCTCGAGCGACATAATCTTCTCCGTGGGGCCGTCCAGCTGCAGCTTGTTGCGGTCTATGTACGCCGTGATGTTGTCGAGCTTGTAGTGCGAGGCGAGCATCGCGGCCTCCCATGTCTCGCCGACGTCCATCTCGCCGTCGCCGCATACGACGTAGATGCGGTACAGCTTGCGGTCCAGCTTGGCGGCGAGCGCCATGCCGTTGCCCGCGGCGAGCCCGTGGCCCAACGACCCCGTGGACATCTCCACGCCGGGAGTCTTGCGCATGCACGGATGCCCCTGCAGCCTGCTCCCGAGCTTCCGCAGCGACTCGAGCTCCCCGACGGGGATGTACCCCGCCTCGGCGAGGATGGCGTACAGCGCGGGCGCCGCGTGCCCCTTGCTCAACACGAACCTGTCCCTCTCGAGCCAGTCGGGCCTCTTAGGGTCGTGCTTCATCAGATGGAAGTACAGCGCGACGAGTATGTCGACCGCGGAGAGGGAACCGCCTGGATGGCCCGACCCGGCCTTGTAGATCATCGTCACGGCATGCGCCCGGACCCTGCGGGCGATCGTCTCGAGCTCGCTGATGAACTCGCCATCGTATATCTCCAATCTCTCCTCCCCTGCGGTATCCCGCGTGCTACCTCACTGCGAGATACCAGTCACACTAGTTTAATCTATTCGATGCGAGGCGAGGGTAGACGCTACGTCTCTAGTATCCTAGCGCGCCTGCCCTCTATCTTGACCTTCCCCTGCGCGAACAGCTGTATCGCCCTCGGGTACAGCTTGTGCTCCTCCTTCAACACGCGCTCCTGGAGCGATTCAGGGGTGTCGTCCTCCAGGACGGGCACGGCCTTCTGCATGACAATCGGGCCGCCGTCGACCTCCGCGGTCACGACATGTATCGTGCAGCCCGAGACCTTGGCGCCGTAGTCGAGCACTGCCTTGTGCACGTGTATCCCGTGCATCCCCTTGCCGCCGAACGACGGCAGGAGCGCGGGATGCGTGTTCAGTATCCTTCCCTTGTACCTGTCCACCATGCCAGGCGTCAGCATGCGCAGGTAGCCTGCGAGACAGACGAGGTCGACCTTGTGCTTCTCGAGGCACTCGACGACGTCGGCCTCGTGCTGCTCCCTCGTGACGCCCTCGTGCGGGAAGCTGTAGGCCGCGACGCCGTGCTCCTCCGCCCGTTTGAGCGCGTACGCGTCGGGCACGTTCGTGATCACGACGACGACATCGCCGTCGATCTCGCCGCGCTCGCACGAATCGAGTATGGCCTGTAGGTTCGTGCCTCCTCCCGACGCCAACACACCGATCCTGAGCCTCTTCATAACATACCCGTCTCGTCAAACCTCGTGACCGAAGTGGGCGAACCGGTTCGCCATGTCGGAAGAACGCCGCGAACCAGATGCGCAGGCGTCAGTCGCTGCTCTCGATCCTCGGAGCAAGGAGGTACCTCACTTCGCCCTTGTCGCCTGCGATCTTGAACTCCATCCTGACGGGGTAATCGCTCCCCAGATGCATCGTCACGTCGCTGCCGGACGATACCGACCTGAGCATGTTCGAGAAGTACTCCAGCGGGAACAGACTCCTCACGCTGGTGGCCGCCTCCAGCGCGGGCAGGTCCTTCTTGGCCTTCTTCCAGTGCACCTGGTCCATGTCGCCCTCGCAGCTCATCTCGAAGCCGTCAGGGCTCGCGACGAGGGCTATGTGGTCCGAGACGGTCTCGCTCGCCCTTATGCCCTGGATCAGGTCCTCGGACCGGACAGTCACGGTCGCTGGGAGGTTCAGGTTGGGGACCTTGGGGTCGCTCATGCCGGTGGTGTCGATGAGGCTCATGTGACGGGTGATGTCGCCGACGACGATCTTCAGCTTCCTCTTGTCCTCGTCGTGCTTTATGTCGATCATGTCGTCGCCCTTCGCGAGCTTGAGGAACTGGCTCAGCTTGTCGATGTCTATGCCTATCTCGCTCTCATCAGCCTTGAACTCCTCGAAGGCGTCCTTGGCGAGCGTCAGGTCGACCATCGCGATGTGGGCGGGATCGACCGCCCGCAGCGTCAAACCCTCCGCGTTCATCGTGAACTTCGCCTCGTCCACCAGGGTTGAAACTACATTGACGACTTCCTTCAATACTTCAGCTCTGGCTCTCGCCTGGAACATTGGCCCCCCTTCCGTATCTACCTGTAACCCTTCAGTGTTTTAAAAAGCTTTGCGCATCCATCCAGCGCACTAGTACTCGCGCCATGAGTGCGAGCATTTCACGCACCTGAATATCCTAGTCTCCGGCTCGTCCGCAGCCCTCGTCTGCCTCAGCACCCAATAGGCCTTGCGATGCCCGCAGGACGGACATTCCGCGTCCGCGGTCGGGAGGGTGCCGGACACCTCCTCGAGCACCGCCATCTCCCTGTCCCGCGACTTGTGCTTGATGAGCTGCGGCTTCTTCGAATCCGATGACTTCTGCTCGGAACCGCACTTCCTGCATATCAGCTTGCCATCTTTCGGGAACAGTAGACACTTGCACTTTGGGCAGAACATAAGCCGCAACTCCGGCGTGAGTGGGTCTGACGGGTCGAACGAGCTTCAGGTCTCACTGCGGCCTGCGAGACTCTCGGCGAATATATACGTTCGCCTGCCACAATGGTGGAGGCGTCCCGCGCGATGTCCGCGGCGGTATCAGATCGTGTCCCATCGATTGTCAGGGGCGGGCGCGTGGCGTCTGTGCCCGCCGTCCCCGCCTGGCGCGGGAGCGATGGGGTCGTCATCGTCGAAGTCGGAGAACCTCACCCTCGACGGCGGTGCGCGGCCCCTGCCCTGATGCGGCGTCCACTCCCTGTCTATCTTCTTCCGAGCGCGTCTGAGAGACCGCTCGTCCGTGGGAGCGTATCGGTCGGATGCCCTCGTCACGCGTGCGCCCTTCACGGGCACGCCCTTGCTCTTGACGCGGCGCGACCTGGTCCGACGCGGCTTCTCCTCCGCCGGCACGAAACGCTGCGCGGAAGAGTAGTGCTGCTTGACCCTCCGCTTCGGCCTCTGCCAAGGATCGCCCCTCGCCTTCACATGCTTGCCCGCGGCCTTCGCGCGTGCGCCCCGGACGCGACGGCGACGCGGCTTCCCTCCGTCGTCCACCGCGGCCTCCTCATCCGCCTCCACCTCCTCGAAGGATGCGTCATAAGCTTGACCCCAACCGCGGGCGCCTCGGGTGGGCGGCAACGCGTACACGTGTTGATGCGACGCGTGTTCGTGCGCCCACGGAAGATGCGCGCCGATCATGTGCGCGAGCCCTGGGCGGGAAGGCGCGGGATATGGGTGGAACCTCTGGGCGTTCGCCCCCTGGTCGGCGACCAGGACAGTGGTGTTGGACATGACGCCGCCGGAGCTGAACTCGATCTCGCGCCGGCTCTGCTCCGCGAGTATGCCGCCCACGTAGGCGAAGGCGACAGTCACGACGTAGAGGTTGATCCCATACGGGCTCGATCCCGCCAGCGCGTCGACGAACGAGCCGACATACTCTGACGAGAACTGGACATAAGGCGATATGAAGGGGATGCTGCTCGAGATCGACGCGCCGACCGCCGCGGGGGCGATGGCGACGCCGAAGACGTGTGACGGGAATAGGCCGCTGTCGAAACCCGTCATCACCACGTACAGGCACGCCACCGGTATGATGGACGCGGCGACGCCCTTCCAGGGGCCGCCCGCCCTGCGGCCGCCCACATATCCGGCGATCATCTGACCGAACAGCGGGAGCCACCAAAGCACAAGGGAGAGTATGAGTGTGTACTTCGCCGCGCTCCAGAAGCTGTAGACCACGTTGCTCGACTTGAATTTCTTGCCCTCGTAGTCGTGCTCGTAGGAGGCGAGTCTGTAGGGTACGCCTTGTTCCTGTTCGGGCGGCTCCTCGTCCTGAGCAGACCCTCTGCGGAGTCGAAATACCATGGCCCATCCCTTCGCTGCGACGAGTCCGACAAGTGTCAGACGAATTATACTAATGTGGTACATAGTATTTAGTTCTTATGAGTTCTGGAACGCCAGCCCCGCGATGTCTGACGAATCGCCTCTGCCGACTAGGACGCGCGGTTGACGCGCCCGGGCGCCCGTCGCGCGTCAAGCGCCGCGTCGTTATCGCATCGGATAGCCACAGTGGCCAACTTATATATGCACGGAATCTTTTCTCTAGACTCGTCTGCGATAGAAGGGATGAGACTCTGGGTCGCGCAGACAGGCAGGGCTCACGATGGCTAAAGTGCTGATTGTCGAGGACGCACCGTTCATTAGGGAGATGATACGAGACATCCTCGAGAGCCATGACCATGACATAGTCGGCGAGGCGGCCAACGGCCTCGAGGCGATAGAGAAGTACAAGGCGCTCAAGCCCGACATAGTGCTCATGGACATACTGATGCCCGGCATGGATGGCCTTTCGGCGATCACGAAGATCATTGAGCAGGACTCCAGCGCGAGGATCATAGTCGTCAGCGCGCTGGTCAAGGAGGCCCTCAGGAAGGAGGCCATGCGCGCCGGCGCGATAGACTTCGTCGCCAAGCCCTTCCAGGTCGAGAGGCTGCTGGAAGCCGTGAGAGCTGCCACGACCGCGTAGCGCCGAGGCGTGGTCGAGCCGGGTGCGCCGGAGAGGTATCGGACAATGGCAGCCGTATTCTGGGTCGCGTCGATCATCGCGGGGTCGATATGCTTCGGTGCTGGTTTGCTGGCACTGATATCCAACCCGAGGTCGAAGGCCGCGCTGTTCTTCCTTCTCGCGATGTGCAGCATCTTCGTCGCGCTGATGACCGGGGCGATGCACCAGCTCGTCGACCTCGGGGACGAGGACGCAGCCGTCGCCCTCGGCATGACATTCATATTCTCCCTGTTGCTCGCCGAGACGTTCCTGTGGCAACTCACCATACTGTTCCCGGTGGAGCGGAAGGTCGCCTTCGCGCCCCCCAACCCCCACGGGGCCGTGATAGCCCTCGGCCTCCTCACGGCCGTGGCGCTCGGTTCGCTCGCGAGCATCGACGTGTCCGAGGCGAGGGGCGCGCAGATCTCCCCGCTTGGCGTGGACCTGCTGGTGATGTACCCCGTGGCTATGATGATATTGGCCTTCGTGTTCATCGTCACGGCCCGACGGAGGGCGACCCTCGCCCAGAAGCGTTCAGGTCTGGTCTATCTGTCAGGCCTCGGGATGTTCGCGCTCAGCACGCTCCCGTTCCTCTTGGAGGAGGAGGCGGGAGGGCCGTTCCAGACGGAAGGGCTCTCGGCGGCGTCGATGGTGTTCGTGGCCGGCATCGCAGCGTCCGGCCTGCTGTTCGCCGTCTCGATCGCCAGAGGCCACATGCTGCTCAGGGAGCCGATGCCAGAGGCGACGATTTCCAGCAGCAAGGCATCGTATGAGCTGCACAACCGACGCGCGTACCTCGTGAAGGAGGCCAAGCCCGACCTGTCCTTCGAGATGTTCGTCGACATACTGAGGGGCAGATGCTTCGACTGCGAGAACGACGAGAGCTTCCCGTGCGAGAGCCTGGATTGCGGAGCGTGCGAGCTGCCCTGTCCCTGCCGCGAGTGCGACAAGTACCGCAGCAGGGCCCAGGGCCTCGTCGTCACGAGGCAGTACCCGAACGACCTGAGGACGAAGCTGTACCTTCAGACGACGCCGATCATATGGCTGACGACCGTCGCCGGCAAGGACAACCTCGACCCCGCCAAACTGAACCTGCTGACCGACATGCTCGTGAACTTCATGGAGCGCTCAGCGAACGGCGTTGTGCTCGTCGACGGCATGGAGTACCTCGTGACGAGCAACGACTTCGGACGCGTGATAAAGGCCGTCGAGAGATGGACGGAGACCGCGATGGCGAGCTCCGCGAGGCTGATAATATCCGTCGATCCCAGGGCGTTCGACGCGAGGGAGATTGCGGTCCTCGAGAAGAACAAGGAGATAATCACGCCTGAGAACGCTGGCGAGTGGAGGGCCTAGAGGCGGCGTTGGAGGATGGTCCCGACTCCCGGATTTGAACCGGGGGCCTGCTGATATCGGCGACTGAGATCGGCCGCGCCGATTTCCACACTACAGTCAGCCGCTCTAGCCAGTCTGAGCTAAGTCGGGGCGTAGGTCGCTCAGGACCAGTGCGAGGCACCCTATCATGAACTCGATATAAATCGTTTTTCTGGCGCCGCGACACGGCCCGAGGGCGCCCGCCTGGCCGCCGTGATTCTCGCGTGCGGGGTCCGATGACCGAAGTTTTATATATTTACAATTTTATAAGGGACTTGTCTGACAGGCGTAAGGCAAAGGAGGTACAACGCATGTCGGACGGACGGCTTGCCAGGCAAGGGGTGAAGAATGGCGGATCGCGACACCGAGAAGATAACCATCAGGGTCCCTGAGAGGCATCTTCGCGCGCTCGACCTGTTGGTCGAGATCGACGATTTCCCTTCGCGCTCCGAGGCCATCCGGGCCGCCGTCAGGGACCTCATATATTCGCGGCTCGAACTCGTCGTCGACAGGATGAAGAAGTTCGAGCACGCAGAGCAGGCACTCGCAACTGTGAAGGCGTACGAGGAAGAGTATCTTAAGAAGTAGCTAGAAGGACAGAGAGCTTTCAGAACGGGATGGGATGCACTCTAACTACTTTATTCCTCGACTCACGAATCAGGATTACCTCCCCCCTATTTTTTTATTCCAAATGAGGAGTGGACACCCGCTCACGCCCTAGCTGGGCCTCATCCGATGTAGCCCAGGTCTTCCTTCTTCGGCTCCGGTTGCGGCTCGCTCTCCTTCAGCTTGGAGGTCAGCGCGTCGATCTGCTCGGCCTTGTCCTCGAGGTCGGTGTAGTCCATCTTGAAATCGAGGACCTTCGACAACACCTCGAGCACGGCCTGGGCCGCCTTCGGGTCGACGAAGTAGCCCGACGTCTCGCCCATGAGGCAGACGCTCCGCATCCCGTGTATCTTCCCGAGTCCCAAAAGTAGGCCGCTAGCGCCAACGATGCCGCTCCCCGGCTCGCCCTTGGAGAACGTCACGCCATGCGCCTTCATGTCCTCGACGAGCTCTTCGTCGGTCACCGCGCCCAGCACCCGCGGCTTCTCCACGAGCTTGCCGAGGCCGTAGCCGCCGAGGGTGAACATCATCTTCACGCCGAGCTCCTGGGCCAGCCTGAGGACCTTGTCGGACAGCTCGTACTGTCCGTCCGGCGTGAGCCCCTGATAATCGCCTATGAGCACTACGAGGTCGCTCGCAGCCTCCGGCCTCTTGACGTAGAACATCTCGTTGTTGACGAGTTTGACTATCCCCGAGTCGTTGACCAGCACCTGGGGCGGGAAGTACTTCGAGTATATCTCCACGAACTTCTTCGCGTCGAGCTGGTCGACGAGATGCTCGGCCGCCAGCTTGCCCACGTTGCCGACGCCCGGGAGCCCCTCGACCAGGACCGGGTCCTTGAGCTCGGGCTTCTCCTTGTATATCACGACCACATCGTCCATTCGAGATCACCCCGTCGACTCCCGCTTCAGCCTCCGCCTGTACTCGCCGTAGCGGTCACCGGGCGAGTACTTGGCAGGGACGGGCATCAATGTTGCGCCTCCGCAGTGAGGGCAGCTCTCCCCGAGCGTGTACGATCCGCAGGAAGGACACTTCCTGAGAAGGCTCTTTGTCACTTGTCCTCCTTCCTCTTGAAGGTGGCGGAGCCTCCCGTCTTCTCGATGGACGCCGTGATCCTGTCCACGGCCGACTTGAGCTCCTCCTCCGCGACCTTGTAGTCCTCCGCCTTGACCGTTATCCTGTACCTCGGCGCGCCGAGGTAGTGTATGCCGACCTCCGCTTCGCCTTCCACGAGGCCGGACTCGAGCGACTCCTTGATCAGGTCTATGCCGTCCGGTGAGGGGTTCGTTATCTCCAGTATGCCGTCGATCGCCACCGACGGCAGCTGTATGCTCTCGGAGGCCATGGACGATATCACGCCCACCCACTTCTTGTCAATGTCCAGCGCCTTCAGGGCGTCGGGGCTGGCCGCTGTCTCTTCGAGCGCTCCGTACAGGCTTCCGAACTCCTCGATCAGCTTGTCGCCGACCACCTCATAGACCTGGGGGAGATCCATGCCGAGCTTCTCCCCGGCCATCTCCAGGAGCTTCTCAGCCTTCTTCTCGTTCTTCCACTCCTGGATCTTCTCCCTCCGCTGGTGGTCATTGACCTGCTTGAGCGAGAGGTCGATGTGGCCCTTGCCGGTGTCGACGCCGAGCACCCTGCACACGACCTTCTGCCCTTCCCGGACGTGGTCCCGTATGTACTTGACCCAGCCAGTGGCGACGTCGCGCACGTGGATGAAGCCCTCACGGCCCTCGTACTCGTCGAGCGTCACGAAAGCGCCGAAGTTCTTCACGGTCTGCACGCTGCAGACGACCAGCTCTCCGACGTCCGGAAAATCAGCCTTGCGGAGCATCACTGTACCTCTCCGAGCAGCTCTCCCCTGATCTCGCCCTTGCCACCGGTGGGTTTGATCAGCGTGGCCCCGCACACATGGCACTTGACATGCGTCGCGGGCTTGTCGAAAGCCATCTGCTCGTTGCCGCAATCCTGGCATTTGATCGTGATGAACTTGCTCTTGGGGACCGGGATAGCGTCCACCATCTCAGGCCTCCTTGAGCTCGAATGTCTTGGCCCTTATGCCCGGCCTCTGATGCGCCTTCTTGCAGATCTTGCAGCGGTACCTGAGGTTCACGCGGGTCGTTGGCTTCTGCCTGCCCTCGTACTTCGGCCTCGGGAACCCTCCGTAGCCCGCAGTGGCACGCCTGTACCTGCGCTGCCCCCACTTGAGCTCGCTCCTCGGCCGGGTCTTGACTCGCTCGATCTCGAGGTCCGTGTGCTTCTTGCAGTTCGGGCAGTAGCCTTTTGTGACTCTAGGTCTCTTCATGAACATCAGCGGCCTCGCAGGCCTGGGGACGAGTAAGCGGGAACTCATATTAAAGCATTGCCGACTTGCCATTGCGCCCGCGGAGCCGCCGCATTCGCGCCGCCCGTCCACGCCTGGGAAGGGGCGTCCGACGTCTCGATATCGACGTCCTGTTTCCGGCGCAGATGTATTATAATGCGATTCAAATGGGAACTAATAAATATATGGTTATAAATAATTGGGTAGGCACTTAATATGACGGACAAAGGCCTCACCAAGAAGGACGAAATGCTCGTCGAGCTCCTGATGAAGACGGGTCTCTCCAAGAACATGGCGAAGACTCTGGTCTACCTCAGGAAGAAGGAAGAAACCACGTCCGTCGAGATAGAGAGCGCGACGGGACTGAGACAGCCCGAGGTGTCGATCGCCATGCAGGACCTGCGCAGGAGGAAGTGGGTCACCAAGCGCGACATCAAGAAGGAGGGTAAGGGCAGGCCCGTCCACTCGAACAAGCTGGCGATCCCGTTCGAGAAGATCGTCGATATCCTCGAGGCCGAGGAGAGGAAGAGGATCGAGGGCATCGAGGCGAACATCAAGCAGCTCAAGGAACTCGCGAAGTGACCGCGCCCTCACACG
>JBFFML010000017.1:0-42874 GCA_041554135.1 Thermoplasmata archaeon
CGGAGCCTGGCAGGCGTCGGCGTGAGCGTGCTCACAGGCTTCCTCGTGGGCAGTTTCGGCGTCGGCGGTGGTGTCATCAGCGTGCCGCTGATAATCTACGTGTTCAAGTTCGACACGAGGAAGGCCATCGGCACATCAGCCCTCGTGGGCGCCATATTGACGCCTGCGGCGTTCGTCGCCTACGCCCTCAGAGAGGGCGTGACGATCCACTACGACCTCGTCCTCACGCTGACGCCGATAGTGTTCGTGATGGCGCTCGTCGGGTCGATGTGGGGCCTCAAGAGGCTCAGGACGAGGGCCGTGAGGACGATATTCACCGGTGGCGTGTACCTCGCGGCCGCGGAGATGGTCTACAGTCTCCTGGCGCAATGAACCGGTCCGGCTCACAACGCCACTGGCCGGTACTGCTCCGGCAGTATCACGCGCCGCTCGCCCCCGAAGGCCTCTTCAAACCATCCGGGGTTCTCCGTGTGCACGGGCACGAGCACCTCGGGGTCGATCTCCCTGACGATCGTGGCGAGGTCCTCCGCGCTGGCATGTCCAGAAGCGTGCAAGGGTCCGTCCTCGGAGGTGAACCTCGGGCGGCCGTCGTCCCCGATGGCGAAGCCGTGGGCCCTCATGCCGAACCGCCTCAGCCATTCGCTCAGGCGCACGAAGTCGATCACCTGCTCCTCGTTGTGCGCCTCGCTCGAGGAGTATATGTATCTCCCGCCGTCCGGCCTGATGTCTATCAGGTGTTTCATGTCGAAGAAGCTGAACGATAGCAGGTAGTCTCCCGGGGACGCGCCTACCTGGGACGGCCTCACGAGCGAGTCCGCGTACTCGTGCTCGACCATCCACTCCTCGTACTTGTCCGTCGACCCCTTCGGCGAGTCGTATATGAGCAGCTCGTCGCCAGGGACGGGAACCGATTCGTCCACCGTGTGCATCGCGTACAGCAGGTAGGCGTCCTTCGTGGTCACCACCAGCTTCCGACGGGCCTTGCGGGATATGTCGAGGAAGATCTCTAGTCGTTCCACATTCCTCGGGCCGAAGTCGGCTATCGCGAACTCGCCGGTCGCGCCGGCGAGTATCCCGTCGCCGCTCTCCCTGACCTCTTCCTCCGTCGCGTGAGAGTGCGTCGGCGAACCCTCTTCGGACCCTCGTCCGGCCCTGGTGCCCTCGATCACCATCGCGTACGTGTCCGCCCGCTTCGCTCTCGCGACGAACTCTCGCGTGATGTCGCCCTTGAGCCCGTGCATCCTGATATCGCCCGTGTATACCACGTCGCCCTTCGACGTCCCCACCGAGAAGGCGGATGCGCCCTTGACGGAATGGTCGACAGGCATCAATTCGCAGTTTATGTCGGCAAGTCCGCTGCCGAGGTTCCCCGGGACGAGCTTGGCGGCCGACGTCTTCTTGCTCAGCTCGAACGACGGCAGAAGCTCCCAGAATCGCCTGAAACCCTCGTCGGGCTCGCCGTCGAGAAGCATAAAATCTCTCCCCAAGAGATCCTCCCTCGCACTGCGCAGGATCTTCGTCCCGCGGGCCTCGCAGACGCATCGCTTCGATATGTAGACGGGCTCCCTGCCAGGTTCGTTCCTGGAGGTGTCCTGTGACGCCTTCACGATCGCCGCCGTCATGGCGCTCGTTGCCACTGGGATGTCCAGCCTGAGGAACCCTATGTCGCCCGAGTGGTCGAGATGGCCGTGAGACAGCAGGACGGCGTCCACCTTCCCGATCTCAGGCCCCGAGAGGCTGAGGTCGGGATGCATGAGGTCGTCGCGATAGAGGCCCCTGACATCGGGCACCGTGCCCATCGTGACGTGGTCGAGCAGTCCCGTCGTGCTCCTCGGTTTCAGATACTCTTCGTAATACGTGTTCGTCCTCGCGAAGTTCAGGCCGAAATCCAGCAGCACAGAGTGCCCGTCGAACTCGAGCAGCAACTTCGACCCGCCGATGGTGTCCATGCCGTCCAGGGCCGTGAGCCTGAGGTCGTCCATGGCCTCTAATGTCTCTCCGAGGGTAAAATCGTATTGCGCCAGGACGCTTGCGTAATGGTTTGGGCCAGTGGATTGCCGGGGCCGACTGGGCCGCGCGCCGCATCGCCTTTCGGAACATCTATTAACCCCCCAAAGCGATTCAAGGTCAGATGGTTCGACATAATGAAAGTCGTTCAACTAGGATGCGGAATAACTGGGCTAGTGTGCGCTGAACATATAGAAAAGAACGTGAATGTGAACGAACTGGTTTTGGCCGATGCGAGGACCGACTCCGCCCAGGCCTTGGCGGACAGGTTGGAGAGCAAGAAGCTCTCCGTGCAGAAGGTGGATGCGAGGGACGACGGATCCATCCGGGAAGTCCTGACCGACTGCGACCTGGTCGTGAGTGCGATACCTGGTGAGTTGAACAGGAACGTGCTCGAGACCGCCGTGAACCTCGGCAGCAACTACCTCGACTTCTCCATGTGCGTGAATTCCATGCAGGAGTTCGAGAAGCTGAGCGAGAGCGTCAAGGACAGGGGAGTGACGGTCCTGACGTGCATGGGCTCCGACCCAGGGATATCGGACGTGTTCGCACGATACGCCGCGGACAAGCTCGACAAACCGGAGAGCGCGAGAGTCATGGACGGCGACAGCGGCGTCGCCGAAGGGTACGACTTCTTCACTCTGTGGTCGCCACTCGAGATGCTCGAGGAGGTCACCGTCCCCGCGGCGATCTTCAAGGATGGCGAGATGACACACGTGCCGCCTCTGTGCGAGAGGCAGGTGTACGAGTTTCCGGAGCCGATAGGGCCGCTCCCAGTCTACAACACCATGCACGAGGAGACGTTCCTCATGTCCCGCTACATCGACGGGCTCCGGTACGCGGATTTCAGGATAGCCGTCGACGACGAGTTCGCCGGAGTGGCGAACATCCTGCGCAAGATCGGCATGCACAGCCTCAAGAAGATAGATGTGAAAGGCGCCTCCGTCAGACCGCTGGATGTGGTCGTCGCGCTGATGCCTCGTCCGGTGGACCTGATCGGCAAGGTGAAGGGTTTCGCCGGGATAGTCGTCGAGGTCGAGGGCGAGAAGGACGGCAAGAGGACGCTCGCGAAGGTCTGGATGACGATGTCGCACGAGACCGCCTACGAGCTCAGCAGGAGCAACGCGACAGGATACGTCGTGGGGACCGGTGGGGCCATAGGCGCCGATATGATCATCGAGGGCAAGATAGAGGACAAGGGTCTGATCGTCCCGGAGCAGATACCCGCCGGTGAGTTCATCTCGCGCATGCCGGCGAAGCATTTGGAAGTGAAGGAGGAGCTCCGGCCGCTCTGAGGCCCTGGGCGCAGAACGCCGAGCCTCGGGCCCGTGGCGGCAGACCGTCTCGACCCCGGGTCAGTACTTGTTCGAGAAGTACTTCAACACCATCAGGGCGAAGACCGTCACCCACTGGTCGTTGAGCGCGTGAGGCCTCGCCGTGGTGTACCAGAAGCCGTCCTTGGAACGGGCCCCGAGGAGCCATCTCACGGGCTTCTCCATGCGGGGGTCGTCGGGGCCGAAGCCGATGTAGCAGAGTGAGTCCAGGGCCGTGAGCCCGCTGCCGAAGTAAGTCGGGAACTTGAGCGTCGTCCAAGTCTTCTCCGACTCGTTGAAGGTGGCGTGCGGGTTCTTCTTGAAGAACCCGTCGAGGACGAAGCTGCCGCCTCGCCTGACCTCGTCCATCCGCTCGTAGTCGGGCATGTACGCCATGCCTCTCAGCACCCCCACGGTGCTCCAGTAGCAGCTGGGGATGTGTTGGTAGTCGCTGGGCACATACTCGACGGTCTTACCTTCCCGTATGAGGCCTGTGAACTCGTCGA
Source organism: Thermoplasmata archaeon (assembly GCA_041554135.1). Lineage (GTDB taxonomy): Archaea > Thermoplasmatota > Thermoplasmata > UBA10834 > UBA10834 > UBA10834. The sequence goes on from JBFFML010000017.1 coordinate 3,827, forward strand.
GCCTCATGTCCTTGTATTGGGGGAGGTACCTCATGTCCTCAAGGTACGGTATGTTCCAGCCACCGTCCCGGCGCTGGCCCCTCATGATCCAATCCACGAGGCGCGCGACATCCGGGTCGGACCTCTTGCGGCCCAATCGGAGTATCACCTGCAGCGCGAGGCCGTTGTAGTGGGGGCGTGGAATCATGTCGGCGACCGGTCCCGGTATGAAGCCCTCCTCGTCCTGCCACGACAGCATCCTGTCGACGGCGCGTTGGACGTGCCCCTCGTCAGGGTCGGTGCAGTACTCGTACAGCCAGTATAGGTTCCTCAGTATCGTGATGTACGTCCATCCGAACGGCGGTCCCGGACCCGCGTCCTCGGCCCTCTTCCTATCCTCGGATATGGGCCACGTGCCGTCCTCCCTGAGCGTTCTGAGCAACCTCAGCCTGGGCTTGAACTCCCTCGCCTGCTCGAGCGTCCTCTTGACCTCGGAATCCTCCATGCCCTTCTCGGTGACGTAGGTCAGCAGCCAGTACTTGACCGGAGGCACCGCCACGCTGAGAAGCCTCCGCTCGGATTGGCCTATGGCCCTGTCGATCTCCTGCTTGAGCATTCCCGTGCCTGTATGGATTCCTCCGACAAGTCTCTTGCGTCCCGTCCAGGGAGAGGATTATAACTCTTGGCGGATATTCGCAACCACATGCCCTGGACAGACGAGGATACGAAGGACGTGCTGAAGAAGGTCCTCGGCGGGCTCATCGCCGCCTCGATACTGGCCATCATCTACGCCGTGCTCGAGGACATGCCATGGTATGTCGCCATCTCGTTGGGCATCGCGTTGGTCGCACTGATCGTCGTCGTCGTGTGGAGGCTCGGTCGCTCTGAACCGGTGACCAGGGAGGGCGCGGTCGGCTCTGCCCCTCCCGGGCCGCGGGAAGACCTGGGGGAACCTCATCACCCTGAGGCCGGATCGGAGAGCGCGCGGGCGGGCGATATCGCGGAGAGCGAGGAGAAGGCGGTCAAGAAGGCCGTCAAGGCGGAACAGAAGCGGCGCAAGAAAGAGGCGAAGTCCCGGGAGAAGTCGTCCAAAGAATGAGCGTCGGATGGCCATGCCTGCCATCCGACGGTGTCAGGTTTCTTCACGCTGGCGGCGGCCTGAAGGGCGGCTGCATCGGCTCGTCCGGCGGCGCCTCGGGACCGCCTGGCCTCGGAGGCGGTGGTATGTCTGTCCCGGGCTGGGGCGGCGTGAGCGGAGTCGGCGTCTTCCCGCGTCTGGACCTCATGGCTATCGCCGCTGCTATTATGAACACGACCACGACGATCAACAGGACCGTGAGCCAGAGGTTGTCCCCCGTGAACATCGAGACGATGCCGCCATCGCCGCCGACGGAGTATTTCTCGAGCTCGAGGGCCCCTTCCCCCAAGCCCCCAGCGTCCCGCTTGACATAGAACCTCACCTCATCCGAGTAGTACCAGTACTCGGTCTCCGTCAAACCATCCGTGGTCGTCTCGACCTTCACCTTGCAGCAATCGAATGTCCCCGCGGGCACTGTGACCGATACGCTCTCATCCACGACGGTGAGTACTCTCTCCCCAGACATCGTGTCCGATTCGGATTCGTTGTTGCCAAGGGCGCTCACCCAGGACTCTGTCGTGGCCGAGTACTCGCAAGTCACGACCGAGTTCAGAGTCATGTTATCGTCCCCTATGAAATCGTCCATGGACGGAGCGTACTGCGTTGAGATGCCGACCATCATGTTGATGGTCATTCCCAGCGCCCCGATGTCCATGTCCATGACGATGTCCTCCGAGACGAGGTCGAAGTCCGACCTAAAGCGAACCTCGGAGCCGGCTATGTCGAGCGATCCGGATATCGTCATGTCATCCAGAGATCCAGATACGCTTCCCGACCCAGACACGTCGATGTTGAATACTCCCTCCCCTCCGAGCGTGGCTGTATCCGCGACCTTCATCTTGATGCTGCCTTCCATGATCAATCCTTCGGAGTCCACGTCCATCGAGTACTCCCAGTAATCCCCGACTTCGATGCCGACATCCTCTCCTACGGAGCTGAAGGAGAACATCAACGATGCCAGCATCAGCACTGCGACAGACCCAGAAACAACACGAGCTCCTCTCATCCTGATTCCTCCAAGGGAGCGTCGGCTCTGCTACCCCCTCTGGAATCAGCCTATGGGTACTTCAATCCTGTCATCCCGTCTCGACTTATTCTGGGAACGTTCATCGGTCTCGGGCCGTCGCTGCGATCATGCCGTCGGTCGTCGCAACGGCCGGCACATGTGCCCCCTCACCGTCGGGCTCGCTCGCCGTCGCGGCGTCGAGCGCCTTCATAGCGACATATATGTCCGCCTCGATCATCGTTATGTCCTCCGAGTAGTAGTGGTGCACGAAGTACAGGTTGCCCTCATCGTCGAGCGTGCACTCGCCCGCGAAGCTGGACACTATCTCCACAGGTTCGTCCCACACGGTCCCGTTCTTCAAAGCCCTGTACAGCGCCGGACCCGGATGTCCCTGCCTGCTCTGACCGGTGAACCAAAGCTCCTCGCCATCCGAGCTGATGAACGGATACCCTTCGTTGAGCTCTGTGTTGATTCCGGGCACCTCCACAGGCTCCGACCAACCATCACCGGTCCAAGTGGTAGTGTAGAGGTCCATGTCGCCACCGTCCGACCAAGCGCCCGTGTGGAAGTACATCGTCTTTCCGTCGGACGTGATGTGCATCTCCCCGATGTCGTACTCGACATTGAGCTGTTCACCAGCGTTCTCGACGCCGCCCCATTCGTCGCCGTCCAGCTCCGCGGTGTAATAGTCTATCTCGCCGTAGTTGCCCACTCTGACTGAGGCGAACCACATCGTGTCGTCAAGGACGAACTCAGCGCCATCCAGGGCGACATCGTCGTTGAGGATGATCCTCTGTGGTTCTGTCCAGGACCCGTTGACTTTCTCGCACCACCAGATCCCCGTCACCTCGTCTATGAGTTGTTTCTCCGGCGGCACGTCGACGTCCGGGGTGAAGAAGAACCAGAACGTTCCTCCGTCCGGTGATATGAACGGCGAGTCCTCGGCGCCGGCGGTGTTCACGGGACCCGGCATTGGCACGGGGTCCTCCCACTCGTCGGAGTGGAGTATCGGGGGGAACGAATCGGACTGGGGGCTCATCTTCACTGCATCTACAGGGATAGCCTCGCCTCTCGTAGGTCTGTCGTCGACGGCATCGTCGAAGAACCCCGACCCTGACAAGAGGATCAGCACGAGTACGATCACTATAACAAGCGCGACGACTGAGACGGCGACACTCTTACCTGACACGCTTCCACATCCCATCCGCTGCATGAGTGGGATGAACCGCAGGGTTAATTACACTTTGTCCAATCACGTCATCATCACAGCGCCCGAGAACCGGCTGGTTCCGAATGCCCGCGATATGGGACAGCGCGGTTCTCGCGACGGTGGGTGAAGGGATGAATCCGACTAAGGCGATCACAAGGACGATCGGCGATTCATATGTCGACTGCGTGTCTTGCCACCCTGAGAGACACACCATCGATCTCTCTACAGCCAAGAGCCAGCACGCGGCATACTGCAGAACGCTTGCCGATCTTGGCCTGGAGGTCATTACGCTGCCGGCGGATGAGCGACATCCCGACGCATGCTTCGTGGAGGACACGGCGATCGTCCATGGCGGCAAGGCGCTCATCTGCAGGGCGGGGACGGAGAGCAGGAGAGGCGAGGCGGACGCGGTCGAGGAGATATTGCGGCAGTACCTGACTACGAGGCGCGCAGAGCCGCCGGCGACGGTCGAGGGAGGCGATGTCGTCCATCTCGACGACCGCCTCGTCAGCGGCGTAAGCCAGCGGACGAACTCCGAGGGCGTGAGACAGATGGCCGATTGGCTCGACGTCCCGGTCGACACGATCGTCGACCCTGAGATCATGCATCTGAAGAGCTACGTAACCTACCTCGGCAGGGACACGGTCATCCTCAGCCGCAGATACGTGTCTCATCCCGCGCTCGACGGCCTGAAGACCGTCGTCGTCCCCGACGGGGAGGGATACGCCGCTGACACGCTGACGATAGAGGACACCGTACTGATGCCCGCCTCGTGTCCCAGGGCGCATGAGCTCGTCCGTCGCGAGGGGTTCAAGGTCATACCCCTCGACATGAGCGAGATAGAGAAGTGCGACGGCGCGATGACTTGCCTCTCTGTGCTGTTCTAGACGCTGCTAAAGGTTTATTTCGGTTGACGCATTGTCGGTCCGTAGCCAAAGTGCCAGGGGGAAGGTCGATGGTGCAGATACTGCATGTGATGGAGAAGGCCCTTGAAGGCCCTCCAATGAGTGAGAACGACTACCAGCTCAGGAGATACGCGTCGAAGGTCCAGGAGAAGGTTCGAGAGTACAAGATAAAGTACGACCCTGAGAACCCGATCCCGAACGATGACACCCTTGCGGACGACCTCTTCGAGGCGGGCCTCGAGTTGCTCGTCGACGTTGGCGCCTACTGCATGAGCACAGGCCGAGTGATATCTTTCACCGAGGCCGAGGTCAAGGAAGGGCTCAGGAACGCGCCCTCGAAGGTCTTCTTCGGAGAGGGGAGGGACCGGAAGGCGATGGTTCCCAGGAAGCCAGAGGACCCGACCCCCCCATGGTGCCTCCTCGGAGCAGCCGGTGGCGCCGTGGCGAGCGACGAGTCGTTCCTGACTCTGATGGAGGGCTTTGCCGAGATACCTCAGGCCAACTCGATCACCACGCCCGCGATCACGTCGGTCAGCGGCATGCGCGTCAGGCCCGCATCCCCGCTCGAGCTGTACGCGACCATGAGGAACGCGGTGCTCGCGCGCGAGGCGTGTAACAGGGTGGGGCGAGAGGGTAAACCACTCATGAACACACTCGCGACGGCCGAGTCGGATGTTTCTCTCGCCGCCGCAGTCCATCCCAGGTTCGGCCTGCGACCGTCCGACGGCTTCATGATAGCCAGCATGGACCCGATGAAGGTCGATTTCGCGAGGCTTAACAAGGCTGTCATCGCGAGCTCCCTCGGAGCGCCGATAGGAATGGATTTCTCGCCTCTGTTGGGCGGATACTCCGGCGGTCCTGAGGGGACTGCAGTCGGAACGGTGGCGACGCACATGATGGGCGTGCTGACGCTCCAGACGAGCTACCTCATACCGTTCCCTCTCCACCTCAGATACGTGTCGAACAGCAGCCGGGAGATGCTCTGGACTATCAGCTCCATGGGCCAGGCGATAAGCAGAAACACCGACCTCCTCAGCATCAGCCTGAACTACACCGCAGCGGGTCCGTGCACACCGATGTGCTTGCACGAGACATCCGCGTCCGTCATGTCGGCCGTCGTCTCTGGCCTATCGATGGAATCCGTCGGCGTGGCGACGAACAAGTATGAGGACCGTGTCACGCCCGTCGAGCCCAGGATATCCGCGGAGGTCGGCCACGCCGTCGCTGGTATGAAGCGGTCCGACGCGAACGACGTCGCGAAGGCGTTGCTCAAGAAGTACGAGGACAAGCTCGCATCGCCACCGCTCGGGAAGCCTCTTCAGGAATGTTGGAACGCGACGAGACGGAGGCCCAGCAAGGAGTATTCGGCGCTCATAAAGAGGTTCAAGAAGGAGATGGCATTGATGGGCGTGAAGCTCGAACAGTCTGAACTCGATATGCCTTGATGCAGCTCACATTCCGTGTTCCGCGCTCCTGTCGTCAGATCCGACACGTTATTTATAGCACGCACGATATTCATCTGTTCCGGTAAGCCCGGACCGGCTTCGGGGTGGTGTGGTCAATGGACAAGAGTCTGGGGACGCTGGTGCTGTGTCGGATTGCGGTATTCTTCATCTCAGTCTTTCTCATCCTGAATGTCCTCTTCATGCTCGTATTCATGTTCGATGGCCCCGTCTTCCGCTATCCCCCAGTGATCGAGCAGGGAATTACCCCTGGACAGATCCTGGCGGATGAACTCAAGCTCGACGAGTCTAAGGCGGCGCAATACGTGAACTTCATGGGGAGGATGTTGTCCGGAGAGTACTTCACCTCCCTCGGAGTGCACCGTTACGTTTCGATATCCGACTTCATCTATGAAGATGCGTTCACGACGGGCGTGCATTTCGCCGCGGTCGTCATGTTATCCCTCGCGGCTGGTGCCATGTACTCGTACTTGGCCAGCAGATGGTCGAAAGGGTGCGCGGGTAAGGCCATGTTTGCCCTGGCCATGGTCGTCGCTGTTACCTCCATTTGGGCGGCATTCTACGTTGTGCTGCGGGTGATGGAGGAATTGGACGTCCGTCCTTTCACTGAAGGCATCAGCATGAATGTCATAAGCTGTTCGTTCTTCCCGGTGGCTGGAGCGTCGGTGTTTGTCTTCGAAAGGGTAGTGAGATCTCTTTCGGCGGACAGAGATGGCACCATCACAAGCCACACCTTCAGGGCGATATCCCGCCCGGAACTAACTGGCGTGATGCCCTTCCTCATTGCTTACACGATGATGACCGTATTGATTGCCGAAGTGGTGTTCAGGAGCGAGGGTATCGGCTTCACTTCATTCGACTCTCTTTACAGCATGGACGTTCTCGTCACTGTTGTCTGCGTCCATGTTATCGGCGCGATGCTTCTGACGATATTCCTACTTATGGACATGGTTTTCCTCTATGCGAGATTCAGAGGGGCAGAGTCGCGCGGACAGGATCCGGTGCCTGAGGGAGGGTCCAGCGGGGGGTTGTTCCCAGGCTTCACTCGGGAATCGATCGCGCGGTTCGCGAGGTCTTACGCGAAGAGCAAGACAGGCATCATAGCTCTGGTCGGACTTGCGATCCTGTTTGTCGTGTCTTTGATGGCTCCGCTGCTCGCGACCGTGGAGGATCCGTACCTGTACGACAACCTCGAGCCTAATGATATACCGAACGACTGGCGGAATCCGCATCCTCCATCTCTCAGCCCGTCCCCGTACACCGACTTCGTCCATCCTCTGGGCACTGATCACGTGGGTCGAGATATCTACAGCATGCTCTTGTACGACTCCATGGGTTCCCTGTCCGTGGTTCTCCTGCTGGCAGTCCTGGCACTCGTCACGGGCACGCTCGCGGAGGCGTCCCGGGTTCTGTTGGGCAAGCACTACAGCCTTCTGACGAAGCCAGGCGGCTGGCTCGCCTGGGCGGCGGCTGATGCGTTCCTTGCCGCGCCCATATTCCTACTCATCTTCCTGTCTCGCTTGACGGACTACTTCGACGTCTTGGTGCTCCTCTTCATCATGGCTTGGGTCTGGGCACCGCTCGGCAAGGCCGCAGCCACAGGCTTGCTCATCTTCGACGGCAAAGATGAGGCGCATGGGCGTCCACGACACCGCATCGATGCTCGGGCCCTTGGAAGGGTTGTGCATATCAGCAAGTTCTGCGTCCTGTTCGTCTGCATGTCTCTTGTATCAACTGCAGGAATTGTTCTCTTCAGGTCCTGGGTCGAGCTCAGATGGGCTGACATGGTCTTGAACGCCTACGAATTCGGCGCTCTGTACAGCGATTCTTGGTGGATGCTGATACCACCGGTTGTCATGATTGGGCTCGTTGCGACCTTGATGTTCGTGGCTCTTGATAGGGCAGAGAGGATTCTCGACAGGTGGCCGCATCATGAGACGGTGACTGAGACTGGCGCATCGACAGTCAGTGAAGGAGCGCTCGGCGAGTGAAATCCTTGCGAGGGGAGTTCAATCCTTTAGAGCGCGACTCCCGTATCGCGCTGTAATGATGTTTGGTCTGTCATACTCCACACTCTCCAGACGTTCCAGCTTCATTGCGACCTCCTGGCCGCTGACGCATTCGAAGCCGTGTGGTTCGTTCACGAACTTGCAGGCTCGCCCTTGGACGAATTCCAGGTGCCTCCTCTTCCGCTCATCGATGTAAGCGTTGGCGAAATCCTCGAATCCCCTCAGTCTGCTCTCGAGGACCACAAGGAGGTCCGCGTCAATCTCGTAGCTGGTGCTGTTCCTCCTCGCGGCGATCGCTGCGAGCGTCGTCGTCCCCGTCCCGAGAAACGGGTCGAGCACCAGGTCATCCTTCACGGAGAACATGTTGATGAGCCTGTACGCGAGCTCGAAAGGGAAGGCCCCGCTCCTCTGCCTACTCTCAGCTCCGTTCAATGACTGGCTCGTCCCAACCAGGTCCGTCCACACATCGGAGAACCACAGGTTCCGCTCTTCCCAGAAGTAGGCGCTCTCGCTCCGTCGCCTCTTCTCCTCCGGTGATTCGAAGGCTCTGCGTCCTCCCTTCCTGAAGATGAGTATGTGCTCGTGCTCTAGCGTGACGTAAGCTCCCGGAGGGAGCATGCCCGAGCCCATGAACTTGTTCGGGGCGTTCGTGGGCTTCCTCCAGATTATGGACGGCAGGGATGTCATGTCCGCCCTCTCGAACCAGTCGGTCACGCGCGAATGATTGGAGTATCGCTGGAAGCGGCCGCCTATGCTTCGGGTGGCGTCGCCTATGTTGACGCACGCGATGGCTCCGTCCTTCAGAACCCTTCCTATCTCCCCCCATGTCTTGCCCAATTCAGCGTGCATCAGGTCGAACGCCTTCTTGCCGTCCCCTTCCGCGAGGGCGGCGTCTATCGCGGGGTTGAGCGCCGAGAATGTCCCGTCCCACATCTCTATCATCGGGTATGGAGGCGAGGTCACAACGAGGTCCACGGAGCCCGTCTTGACGTCCTCCATCCTCTGCGAGTTGCCGACAACTATCCTGTGATACGTGCTTCCCGAATCCCGGTCCGACATGAGGCCGACTCCGTCAGTGTTTGAGTCGATTGACACTATTTGACATTTGCCGAAGGCTCCATCTCGCGCCAGGCGAGGCGTTGACTCGGACGTCAACGGAAAAAGGGGCTATAAATACGCTGGGCGCAGAATGACGTTGCGATCACCATGAACAGTCACATGAGGACCGCGTTGATATTGTGCGTGTCAGCGACGCTGGTCGTGGCAGGCCTGATAACCTACGCCGTATTGAGGGGACCCAGCCACGACGACGTCGTCGCGGGGGGATTCCTGACGGCCTTCTCGAGCTACGATGAGCTCAGTGATTTCCTCGCGGATACCGCCGGCGAGACCTACTACGACTACTCCTTTTACGAGTCCCTCGACGGTGACTCGTCCGGGACGAAGGTACCGTATTCCACGACGAACATTCAGGTGTCAGGCGTGGACGAGCAGGATGTCGCGAAGACGGACGGGGAGCACATGTTCATCGTGGCGCGCAACGAGGTCACCATCGTCAAGGCGCATCCTGCGGACGGGATGGAGGTCGTGGCCACGCTCACAGTCGCGGACGTGCTCGGATCCGAGTTGGACGAGGATGTCCGGATCGATGTGTCCGGCCTGTTCCTGTTCGAGGACAGGCTCGTCGTCGTCTGGACGCTGAACAGCTATTCCTATTGGATGCTCTACTTGGATGAGTCCGAGTATTCGAATGAGGACATCTACCGTGACAGGTCTGGGCTGTCAGTGTTCGACATAGAAGACATCGGCAACCCGAGATTGGTCCATTCGTTCGGCGTCTCCGGCAACTTGCTTGCGACGAGGATGATCGGCGATGTCGTGTACCTTGTCGCTCAGTCCAACATCTTCTGGTACGACAGCGAGTGCTTCCTACCGAGGTCGTGGTCCGGAGATGACCCTTCCGATCTCAGTGTGTCGGAAGTGTTCCACGACGCGGGGACGAAGGCCAGCGACGCCTTCCTGAACCTCATGTCCCTCGACGTCGCGAACGGTCGTCACGAGGAGATCTCTGTGGTGACCGGGTTTGCCTCCACCGTGTACATGTCTCTGGATTCGCTGTACGTGTCGTTCCAGAAATGGTCCGGGAGCCTGCTGCTCGTCGACGGCGAGGCCGTGGCCGAGCGTGAGAGCACCACGATGACGACGATACACAAGATATCCGTGGACGGCCTTTCGATGGCCCCCGTCGCGAGCGGCGACGTCAAGGGGTGGCTGCTGAACCAGTTCTCCATGGACGAGAAGGACGGGCTGCTCAGGGTGGCTACCACGACATCTTGGACGACGCCTGAGAACTGCGTGTACGTGCTCAGCTCGAACCTGTCGGCCGTCGGCTCGCTCGAGGGCCTTGCACCGACGGAGCGCATCTACGCCGCCCGATTCATAGACGACACGCTCTACCTAGTCACATTCCTCCAGGTGGATCCTCTCTTCGTGATAGACCTGAGAGACCCGGCTTCGCCGAAGGTGCTGGGAGAGCTCAAGATACCAGGGTTCTCCTCGTACCTGCACCCGATGGGGGATGACCACCTCATCGGCATAGGTAGAGAGGACGGCTCCGTGAAGATATCGCTGTTCGACATTTCCACCCCGGCCAACCCGGTCGAGGTGGACTCATATCTGGTCGGCAGCAACTCCTACACGGAGGCATCGTACGACCACAAGGCCGTCCTGTTCTATCAGGAGCGGGGGATGCTCGTGATCCCTATCACGACATACGACCTCAATGAACTCACAGGGCTCTACGATACAATGTGCCAGGCATGGGTCTTCAACGTGTCCGAGGAGAGCGGCGTCTCCCTCTGGGGAATCGTCGATCACAGTCTGGACGATTCCCACAACGCCGTCATGAGGGCGCTGTACATCGGCGAGACGCTGTACACGATATCGAGTCAGCTGGTGAAGGCGAACTCGCTGATCGACCTGTCAGAGGAGGGCACGCTCGCGTACTGAGTCCGCGCGGGCGGCCCTACGGTCGAGTCGAATAGGCAGCCAAGTTTATGACTGGGGAATCCATTCATTGAATCGGTGGGGTTCGGATGCGCGTTGAGCTGGACAAGAGTTCGATATTCGCGTTGGCCTCGGACACGCGCCTGGAGATACTGAAGGCGCTCAAGCCCATGCGCAGGACCTTGTCACAGCTCTCCGAGCAGCTCAGCATAGACAAGGCAGCCGTCCATCGGCACTTGAAGAAGATGGAGGAGGGGGGACTCGTGAAGCGTTTCGAGGATCACGGGTTCGTATACTACGGCCTCACCTGGATGGCGAGGGACCTCCTGGTGCCGAACGAGAGCACGAGGATCGTCATCGTGCTCTCCGTCACTTGGTTGCTCTCCCTGTTATTGGTGTTCGTCACAGTGGCGGGCGTACTGTCTCAGGGCGGGAACGACTCGTTGGTCGATATGCTTCCAATCAAAGGGGAAGGCGGAGAGATGTATGATCAGATGGCGGAGGTCGAAGGGTCCCTGTTCTATTGGCTGTTGCCCGCTGTCGTTCTGGCAATCATCGTCGCAGTCCTATGCGTGGCCTTGGTGAGGATGTTGCGGGCGCCGTTCCAGGGGTCACCTGAGAGGTCGGAGGCAGCGGCGACGGCCGAAAGCGGCGTGGGCGGGCGCGACGCTTCGGACTGAACCCGCCGTCTCACACCGTATTGAGGGCCAAAAGAGCTAAGAGCGATGCCGTTCAGTGTACGTGCCGGGCGGATGAAATGGCCGTGTATGCCGTGCTGTCAAAGTTGACCGATGAGGGAAGGAAGACGCTCAAGAGCAAGCCGGACAGGCTGAAGGAAGTGAACGCGGAGATAACCGACAAAGGGGCGAAGGTGCTTCATCAGTACGCCCTTCTAGGGGAGTACGACTTCCTGACCGTCCTGGAAGCGGATGCCGATGTCACCATAGCCAGGCTGATGGTGGACCTCGGCTCCCGGGGCACGCTCGAGACGAACACGCTCTCAGCAGTCCCGATAGACGACTTCTTGGCGGGCCTGAAGAGCTAGCCGCCCAGTCCGCATCTTGTATCCTCGATCGCATCAGCTACTGGCAGGAGACGCCTGTCTCAAGGCGTGAACTCACATGGGCGACGCGGGTGTACGCATGTAACGCACCGCAAACCATGTCGTAGGACTCGACAACGCTTATGAGGTCAGTACCCCATTCGCGGTCTGTCTGACAGCGTGTGTCAGACGCAGTGCTTAGGGGGAGGAACAGTGCGAAGAATGTCGAAGATCGGATTGGCGTTCTTGTTCATGGTCGTGATGGTGATGCCGATGTCCCTTGGCTCGCCGACGATAAGCGCCGAGAAGCCGCTCGGCCTCACGCCCGACGAACTCGACATGCTAGGTGAGATTGACTACGACCACGCGTGGGAGCAGCTCGAGTATCTCTCGTCTCTCGGTGAGAAGACCGCGGGATCTCCCGAGGAGAGGAGCGCCCAGGAATATGTTTTCGGACAGCTGTCAGAGATGCCATTGGACGACGTCCTCTGGGAGACTTTCCCGGTCGCCAACTGGGACCATTACGGGACGACGGTGGAGATAGTCACGAACGACTACGAGGAGATCGAGGCGACGATCTACGGTGACAGTCCCTCGGTCTGGGGGCTGAACGATGGCGAGCCGTACTATCTCGGCAACGAGGAGGACGGCACCGTCCTGGTGGCGGACGTTGTGGACGTCGGTTACGGCACGGCCGCTGAGTTCGAGGCCGCAGGCGATGTCGAAGGCGCGATAGCCCTGATACACAGGGACGACAACACCCAGGGCTGGCCGAACGTGCCTGTCCTCGAGGCGAGCATGAGCGGCGCCTCCGCCGCGATGTTCTACGGCTACTTCGGGGGAGCGGACCACCCTGAGGGTATCAAGCAGGACTCCGTCTTCTCCGAGATACCGGCGATATCGATTTCGCCTGTCTCCGCGGCGCATATCCAGGAACTGCTTGCCGCCGGTCCCGTCACGCTCAAGGTTAGCGGCCGGGTGGATTTCGAGCCACGTGCCGAGTCGGTCAACGTGGCCGGAGTGCTGGAAGGCACGACCAGGGCCGACGAGTATGTCGTCATATCCGGGCATATCGACACATGGTGGAACGGGTCGAACGACGACTGCTCGTCAATCGCCGTGATGCTCGAGATGGCCCGGCTGTTCTCCGAGGCTCGCGACGAAGGCCGATACGTGAACGAGAGGACCATGGTCTTCTGCTCCGTGGGCTCCGAGGAGAGCGGCGGCATCGACGGGACGTGGTTCAACTGGCTCATAGGGTCCTACGAGTTCGTGTGCGCCCATCCCGACATGATGGAAAGTCTCGTCATGGAACTGAACCTGGATGGCGGGAGCTTCTCGAAGATCAGCGAAGGCGGGAAGGTCTGGCTGGAGATATCGTGGGAGGCGAGCGCGTTCGTCAGGAGCGCGATAGTCGACCTAGGATACATGGATGTGGGCTACTACACTCCGCTCTGGACCTGGACCGACGCCTGGTCGTTCGGCGCGAAGGGCGGCGGAACGGCCGTCCAGATGGTCTGGGGCCCCGGCTTCGACCCGTACTACCACACGCAATTCGACACCATAGAGCTCCAGTCCGAGGAGATGGTGGCCATGGTGGCTGAGCTCACTTCGCTGATGGCGCTCAGAGCCGTCGGCGCGTTCATCGTGCCTCTCGACTTCGTGCCCGCGTGCGACTGGGCGGAGAGCAACCTCATCGCGGAGCAGCATCTCGTCCCATCAAAGAGCGCCAAGGTGGCCGATGCGTTGGACGCACTCTCTGACTTCAGAGACGCCGTCGTCGCGGTCAACGAGCGCGCGGCCGAGATAGAGGAGCTCTACGCTCTCGCGGAGACCGAGGAAGAGAAGGCCGCCGCGTGGGAGTTGGCGAACGAGCTGAACGGCGCGATCATCGAATCGAGAAGGATGTTCACGCCTTGGACTCTCGGCGAGGGCGGCATGATGGCCTCATGGGAGCCGATGCTCAGGCCTCATCAGCACGCGACCGATTTCGACGCCGTCAACACGGCGATACAGGTGCTGAAGGGCAAGGGACAGGTCGTGGGCGCAGTCAGCGCCCTCGAACGTGTCCGCAGCATGGAGTGGGGCATGTACTGCAGCAGGGACGTCTACGTGGAGGTCCTCGCTCAGATGGTGGACTGCTTCATGTACTGGGGTGACGACTTCGACCAGGCGCAGGACTACGTCGACATCCAAGGAGTCTATCTGGGCCTGAAGGACGGCTCGATGACGAGGGCGGAGGCGTTGGAGCAGCTCGAGCCTATAAGAGACGACCAGCTCATCCCGTGGTTCGAGGAGGACGTCGATACCCTCGGGTGGGCCTGGACAGAGGCCGCCCTGATACTCGAAGCGGCTGTGCCGTAAGAAACACCAACCCCCTCTTCGTGCGGATGCTCCGCCGGGAGGGGATTCTCAGTTTTTCTCTGCATGAACGGTCAGACCGAGAGAGTTATCTATGCCGAACCGATGTCGTTCGCACAGGTCAGACGATGGAACTCGGGAGACTTGTCAAGGGTGAGCTGTCTGGGTCGAGCGCCAAGCATTACGTTGCAGGGCTGACGAAGTATCACAGGATACAGGCGTCGCCTATGATGCGCGACGCGGCGGAGCATGTCAGGGAGGAGCTGCTGAAGGCGGGGATCGACGATGTCTCCATCGAGGAGTTCCCTGCGGACGGCAGGCGCAAGTATTGGACATACACGTCCTCCGTCGCATGGGACGTCAAGAGCGCGGAGCTTCGGCTCGTCAAGCCGAAGGAGCGACTCCTCGTCAGGTTCTCGGACATCCCTCAATCGTTGCACACCTTCAGCGCGGCGACGCCGAAGCAGGGCGTGACGGCGGAGCTGGTCGACGTCGGGAAGGGACTGACGGATAAGGACTACGCGGGCAAGAATGTGAAGGGCAAGATCGTCCTCGCCACTGGTCTCGGAAGGCTCGTTCAGAGAGAGGCCGTCGTCAAGCGTGGGGCCGCCGGCGTCGTCACCGACACCCTCGCGTACGAGTTCCCGGGCGTGCGCGAGAGCATCGATGTGCCTGACGCGCACTCATATCAGGGCCTCTGGCCTGACGCCGAAGCCGCCAAGAAGATAGCGTTCGGCTTCTCATTGAACAGGCGCCAGGGCAACGAGCTCAGGAGGCATCTTCACGAGGGTGAGAAGGTCAAGCTTCACGCCAAGGTGGACGCCAGCCTCGGAAAGGGGAGCTACTGCGTCGTGACCGCGCTCATACGCGGGTCAACGAAGCCCGACGAGGAGGTATTCCTGGTGGCGCATCTCTGCCACCCGAGGCCGAGCGCGAACGACAACGCGTCCGGAAGTGGTGCGCTGATGGAGATAGCGAGGACCATCTCCGCCCTCATAGGGTCGGGCAGGATGAAGAGGCCCAAGCGTTCGATAAGGTTCTTGTGGGTGCCCGAGACGGTCGGGACGGCGGTATATCTGTCTCAGCATCCCAAGGCGCACGATAAGCTCGTCGCTGGCATCAACCTCGACATGGTGGGGGAGGACCAGGAGCGATGCAAGTCCACGCTCTGCATGGACTCTACGCCCGATTCGCTGCCGTCGTACCTGAACGACCTCGTGTACTCGAACATGCTACGGGCGAACGAGGAGTACGACAGCGCCGTGAAGATGGGCCTGCAGAGCAGGTTCAGATGCGCGAGGAACGCCTTCTCGGGTGGTAGCGACCACGCCGAGTTCAACGAGGCGACCGTGGGCGCCCCCTGCGTGAGCCTGACGCAGTGGCCAGACCTCTTCTATCACACCAGCATGGACACGATAGACAAGGTCAGCGAGGACAGCCTGCAACGCGTGGGATGGACGGTCGCCGTGTCCGCATTGACCCTCGCGGACGCCGACAGGCACACGGTCCACGAACTGGCCACCGCCACTGCGTCAGAGGGCATGAGCAGGGTATCCGAGGCCGTGGGCAAGGCGTCAAGAGCGCTGTACGATGCGAAGCGCGGCGCGAAAGGGGCGAGCGCGTCCGAGCTTCTCGAGGTCGGAAGGCAGCATCACTTCAGGGTTAAGCACATCATCAGGAGGGAGATAGCCGCCGTGAGGTCCGTCCGTCGCCTAGACGGCGTCGCCGGCTCCGACAGATACGTCGAGAGCCAAGCGGAGGCCGTGAGGGAACACGGCGACATGGAGCTGCTCAGACTGGGCGAGGCCCTCAAGGCGCTGAGCGGCGGCGGAAAGGCTGGCGGTAAGCGGCCGCGCGAGTCGAAGGCGGCGAAGGATTCACGCCAGATGGTGCCCAGGAGGCGATTCAAGGGCGCCCTCGACATGGAGTCCCTGTCGGACGTGTTGGGAGACGAGACATCCGCCTGGTACAAGAAGGCCGACGAGAGGGATGGCGCGTTCTCGAAGAAGATGTATGAGGTGGTCAACCTCATGGACGGGAGAAGGACGCTGCACGAGATCGTCGAGTTCGTCTCGGCCGAGTTCGGCCCGACCGAGCATCGCGATGTCCTGCGATTCATGAAGGACCTCAGGGACGCGAAGCTCGTGTCGTACTGACCCGCCTTCGGCAGACGTCATCCCTCATCGTTCTCCGGGTGTGGTCTCCAGCCCTGGACGCCTCTCCCCGATGGGGTCACCCACATGGCGCCCGGCGAGGAGGACAGGTTCAAGGCTTGGCATGAGGGCGACTGGCGGTAGATGATGATCACCAACACGGCCTCACGCTCGTCGTCATGCCGTGGTCCTGGCGATCGGGGGCACCTCCAAGGTATCGCTCAGGTCGGGTAGATGTCGGAGATGTGGAATGTCACTCCGCGGGCGCTACCATCGAGCAACAGCAATGTCTCGCTCCGACTCTGACCGGTGTCGCCGTAGTCTAGTTTCACGTACACAGACTTCGCATCGTCGCCGCGCCACTTGACCTCGTAGGTCTGCGTCAGAGTTGTGAAACCGTCGATGCTGTCTGACTCCATGAGTTCGTCGTCGAAGTAGAGGGTGTAGTTCAACTCGTTCCATCCCCAGTTGTCGATGGTCACCGCGACGCTCGCGGTCCTCGTGGGGTTGTTCAGGTAGAGGAGCGCGACGAAGCCGCTCACGCCAGCGATGACCAATATGGCGATGACGATGATGGCCAGAAGCTTGCCTTTCCCGCCGGGCGACGCTCCGTCGTGCGGGCCTGGATACGCGGCCTGAAGTTGCCTGTCGATGGCCGACCCGCATGCTTGACAGCGTTCCGCGAATTCCGGGACTGGCGACCCACACACGGGACAGTTCACACCGTTCACCTAAAACGGAATTGCGCCGGTATGCTTATACCTTCTTCTCCCGCTCGTTCAGCGCTCTCTCCAACGCATCTCTGCTGGGACTTCTCTTTCTGAGCGCTACGACCATCACGAGCACGGTTATCAACACGACAGAGGGGAGGACGATGCTGCTGAATTCGGGTATGGGCTCCTCCAGCAGACTCAGCGACCTGTAGTATGTCGTCCCTTCGTCGCTCCATCCTCCAGTTCCGAGGTCGATCCAGGTGAAGTGCAGCTTCGCCCCTTCGATCGACAGAGCTGGGGCGATCGTATTGGAGGCGGTGCCCGTCAGATCCCCCATGTCTGCCCAGGTGTCGCCGCCGTCGGCGCTGTAGTTGACACGCACCGTGTATTCTTCGGTGGATGAGGCATAGTCGCCGTAGGCCACGAACACCTCTCCCGAGGAGACCGCAAGCGCGTGCAGGTTCGAGGAATCGGTGTAGTCTTCGACAATGCCGACGTCCACAGGCTCGCTCCAGGAATCGGCATCGTTGGATTTGACCAACTTGAGGACAGGAGCTTCCGCTCCGTCTTCGAAGCCCCAGTAGGTGACGTAGAGGGTGTCCGCATCTGCCTTGATCAGCGGCAACATGCCCTCGCTCGAGATTACCTGCCTATCGCCCCAAGTTTCGCCCATGTCAGCGCTCTCGACGATCACCACTTCGTACACAGAGGGAAACGTCGAGTAGTTGTAGTACACGAGGTATAGAATACCCCCGCTGTACACTATGTCCGCCGGGATAGGGTCTTCTACGTGGACGTGGGCGTCGATTGTCTCAGGGACCGACCACGTCTCACCGCGGTCCGAGCTCTTGGAGACGATTATCGAACCGTCGCTCCAGCCAGCGCCGTCGTAGGAGTACACGAACAGCACATCCTGGATCATGAATATCCCGAAGGCTCCGTCGTTATGAGAGTCGAGTGGAAACACCTCGACTGTGGCCGACCAAGTGGCTCCGTCGTCTTCGCTGTGGGAGAAGAGCACGGTCCCAGTGTAGTATTCCTCATCGCTCATATTCACCCTGTACAAAACGCCCTCGGAAGCGTCAATCATGCCTGAATGCGCAACCTCGTCCGGCCACGTGGCTCCTCCGTCCAGGCTAACGCTCATGGTGTTCCAGTATGAGTACACGCCGTCGCCGTCAGAGACGATGAAGAGATGCTCCTCCGAGGATATCTCCAGAGGAGCGCTCCAGGCACCATATCCGAGCGCCAATCCATAGTCATACTGCCCGTACGCCAAGTCCGAGTATGCGGCGGCGGTCGCTATGCCGGACCACGCTCGCTCCGATCCTATGTGGTATTGGAGTCCGATGCCTGCGATAATCAGCGAGATCCCTACGACGATGATCGCGGCACCAAGAGTCCTGACAGGTTTATCATCCACGGCCATTGCCCCCCTATCCGAATAGCCCTAGACGGCTTAAGGACTTCGAAGACGAGGGCGGCCTCCGGACTCGACCGGACGGGCCGCCCCCGTCATTGGGGCGGGGTTCACATTAATACAGACCCGATTTCGCTGTTTTCACGCTTTTTTGGGTATTGTAGGGCTTACCTTTGAGTATCTAGTTGATTATGTGGTTACACTCTCGGAGGTCTCATGGCAGTGATAAAGATAGAGAACGTCGTCGCCTCGGCATCTCTCGGGGCGGAGCTAGACCTTCCAGCGATCGCGCTCGCGCTAGACGGCGCAGAATACGAGCCCGAGCAGTTCCCGGGCCTGATATACAGACTCAAGGAGCCGAAGACGGCCACGCTGCTCTTCAGGAGCGGCAAGGTCGTGTGCACGGGCGCCAAGAGCCTCGAACAGGTCAAGACTGCCGTCGGCAAGGTCGTCAAGCAGATCGAGGCCGCAGGGGTCGTGGTCAAGGGGGAGCCGGAGATCGTGGTGCAGAACATCGTCGCCACGAGCAATCTCGGGGCGAAGATAAACCTCAACGCGACGGCGATCACCCTTGGTCTTGAGAGGGTCGAGTACGAGCCTGAGCAGTTCCCTGGACTCGTGTACCGCCTGGAATCGCCGAAGGTGGTCATGCTGTTGTTCGGCAGCGGTAAGCTCGTCTGCACGGGCGCCAGAAAGCCTGAGGACGCTGAGGTCGCCGTCGATAAGATCACGGAAGAGCTGAACGCCGCTGGCCTGCTCGCGCAGACTTAGACGGCGTCCGCCCGCGAGCCGCAGTGCTGGACATAGCGTTCGCCATGGCGGTCGTCAGAACATGGAGCGTTTGACCCAGTGTCCGCAGTACGGGCAGGCGTTGGCCTCCTCGGTCAGGGCGCGGCCACAGGCCGTGCACTTCCTCCCTTGCTCCTCGCCTGCACCTTCTGAAGCTGGGGCCAGCTCCTTGCCGCAGTCACCACAGAACTTCTTCCCCTCTGGATTCTCGGCCCCACAACTCGCGCACTTCATCGTCGATCCTCCACCCTGGAATCGCTCTCGATGGCTTAAGGACTTCCATCGCCAGCTGGAGATTGGGTCGCCGGATAGTCCTTCTTCCAGAGTTTGTCGTCTTCTCAGGTCTCACTTTCTCTGACTCGCTGTCGTTGTACGAACCATGTAGAAGTGCCGAATCGGCGTATAGAAGGCAGAAATCGAGAGCAACGCTTCAGGTTCCGGATGTCCCGAGCCAGCCGAGGTCGATGTTCCCGCCTGAGATCACGACGCCGACTCTCTCTCCCTCGGCGAACCTGAGCTTTCCCTGTAAGATGGCGCCCGGGCCGACCACTGCCGCGCCCTCGACTATCTGCCGTTCGTTCCTGATCATCCAGACGATCGCCTCTTTGAGCTTCTCCTCTTCCGCAAGCACCACGTCGTCGAACCATTCGAGTGCGAGGTCCAGGTTGAGCTGGGTGATGCCGCCCGCTAGGCCCTCACAGATAGTGGGGGGAACTGGGACATCCACCAACTTCTTTGACTTGAAGCACTCGTGTAGCGTGTATGCGGCGGTGGACTGCACGCCGATGATCCTGATGGCAGGATTCACAGTCTTG
Source organism: Thermoplasmata archaeon (assembly GCA_041554135.1). Taxonomy (GTDB): domain Archaea; phylum Thermoplasmatota; class Thermoplasmata; order UBA10834; family UBA10834; genus UBA10834. Next base: position 23,836 of record JBFFML010000017.1, read on the forward strand.
GCCCAAATCGCGATGCCGGTCAGCAAGCCTCCTCCGCCTACTGGGCACACGATGGTCTCGAGCTCCGGAAGGTCCTCGAGCATCTCCGCTCCCACGGTACCGTGACCCGCCATCACGCTGAAATCATCGGTTCCAGAGACGTATGTCTTGCCGCTCTCAACTGCGAGTTCCTGACAGTGCGCAAAAGCCTCGTCGAAGTATCTCCCATGGAGCACGACCTCTGCGCCGAGTGCCTCGCACTTGTCGATCTTGACCTTCGGTGTGTTCTCAGGGACGCATATGGTCGCATCGACACCCAGGCTTCTGGCGCCGAGGGCGACTCCGAGGGCCCAATTGCCCGCAGAAGTGGTGATGACCCCCCTGCTCCTCTCCTCCGCGGAGAGGAGGCTCATCCTGTAGAGGGCTCCTCGAACCTTGTAAGAACCAGTTCGCTGAAGGTTCTCCCACTTCAGATGAACCTCGGCTCCCGATGTGTCGCTCAGGCCTTTGGAGCGAGTCATCGGGGTCCTCTCGACGGCGCCTGCAAGAACCTTACGCGCTCTGAGCACGTCTACTGCGGTGAACCCCAAATCGCAACAACCTCACGAACATGATGGGCAGACGAGTTTATGAATCCATACATGCGGGTGCTAAGAACCTCTTCTCTGGGAGTCGAAGCGTGAGCACTCCAGACCTCATTGGCAGAGAAACCATAATCATGCGCCATCGCCTTCCCCGGCTCATGCAGATCCTGCGGTCACCTGGACTGTGGCTACTCGTCGGAGGCCTGGAGATGCTCTTCCTGATTCACATAGCCGAGTTCACGTACCCCGGATACAGCGTATCGCAGGATTACATCAGCGAGCTCGGCGTCGGACCGACCACACCACGCGTGATATTCGTCGCCGCGCTCGTGACGTTCGGTCTGATGGCGTTGTGGGCGTCGTTCCTGTTGCGGCAGAGGGCCAGAGAGTCGCGGCTGTGGATACTGCTGGCGCTCTCCGCGGTCGGGGCCATCGGCGTTGGCGTCTTCGACATGGACAACTTCAAGGAGCTGCACGCGCTGTCGGCCCTCCTCGCCTTCCTGTTCGGCAACTTGGCCGCGATATGTTCCTGGAAGGCGGTCCGTCCGCCCATCTCGTACGTGTTCGTGTTGCTCGGCCTGATTGGCCTATCGGCGTTGGCGCTCCTGATCGCGAACATCGACCTGGGCTTGGGACAGGGCGGTATAGAGAGGATGGTCTTCTACCCCGCGATGTTCTGGGCGCTGACGTTCGGAGCTTACATGATGGCCGAGGGGGACGGAGCGGAGGATCGGCCGGTACGATAGACGGTTCGGCGATAGTGGTGTCCGTAGCGACCCTTGCTGTGTCTGCGCTGGTCGCGGTCATCGTCAATTGAACGGCGTTCGGTTGCAAAGCGGGTGGCACGTAGACGCAGCTTCCCCACTAGTTCCAGCTTATATAGTCAGTACAAAGAGTAATAGAGGATGATTGCATTCCCTGCCTTCGGACTCGGGGGAGTGGTTGTTATGTCTCGCTTGAAACTGGGGATGATAGCTTGTGTGGTGGCTTTGGCCATGGTGATTGCCTCGACGCTCGCGGGCATGCCCGCAGCAAAGACTGAGGCCGGTGCAAGCGCGAACGATGTTGTCGGAGACGTGATCGGTGACGATGAGAGGGAGGTTGCCGAATGGACAGTGCTCGCGTACATCGTCGCCGACAACGACCTGGACTTCTGCACGGCAGAGGATTACCAGGAGTTCAAGGACGGTGGCTCCAGCGACGCCGTGAACGTGCTGATTTTGGCCGACAGGTTCGAGGAGCCCGCGTATCTCTACTGCATCGAGGACAACGACATGGTCGAGCTGGAGAGCCTCGGAGAAGTCAACATGGGAGACCCCGCCATGCTGAGGTGGTTCGTGGAGTACGCCGACACGAACTTCCCGGCGGAGCACAGGCTGCTGTTCTTCTGGGACCACGGCACGCCGACCGCGGGAGTGGGCGTCGACACCACGATGGAGGGCGACGAGCCCGGAGAGAGCTGGGACTGGCTGTCGCACCGTGAGGTCGCTGAGGCGCTCGAAGGCTATCACATGGACATCATCGCCTGCGACGAATGCTCGATCGGCCAGATGGAGACGATATACGAATACGCCGCGATGGGCGTGAGCGTGGAATACATGGTCGCGAGCGAGAGCTACATAGGCTGGCGCGGCTTCCTCTACGACAAGATTATCCAACAGCTGGTGCTCGACCCGGAGATGAGCGCGCTCGACCTTTGCGGTGTCATCGTCGACGAGTTCACCAACCTGTTCACACAGCCTCCGTACATGAGCGAGATGCTGACGACCCAGTCGATATTCGACATGTCTGAGGTCATGGCGCTAGGCGAGGCCGTGACTGCTATGGCCGACGCGCTCGCGGGCGAGATCGACTCGTACCGGGACACCATCAAGGCGGCCCAGCTCGGGTCCATAATGCCATGGGGCGCCCGTGGCGAGAGCTGGGTGGACATGATAGGCTTCGTGGAGCAGCTGATGGACGGCCTGCAGGCAAACGACCCGGCTCTCGGAGCGTGCGAGGCCGTACTCGGCGCATACGACGAGGCGATGCTGGGCATGGGAGTCGCGAAGAACTCGGAGCTCTACGGATACAACGGCATGGGTATCCTGTTCCCAGCGAGCCACAGCTCGTACTCGATCGCCTATGCCGAATCCGATTGGGGCGGATACAACGTCTACAAGACCTTCGAATTCCCGAACATGGGCTGGTGGGAGTTCCTCGAGACGTATTGGGGCGTAGCCTGAGAGGGCGGCAAACACACCAAACCTTTTCCCGCCCATTCATCGCCAACGCTGGTACTCAAGTTGCCGGAGCGGCGATAGCCCATTTCGCCTGAGATTCCATGCCCGTGTGTCGCTCACCTGCTCATGGCCCTCTTGAACATCGGGACCGCGAGCCTGGCCAGGGAGCACAACGTGAGGCCGAGGGAGGGGTACGCGGACGAGTGCCACATGTGCTACGAGGTCAGGCGAGAGCTCAGGACCAGGGGAGAGCTGAAGGAAGTCCTGGTGCCGGACCAATCATACGGCGTCACGCACGACGACGATTCTACGAAGTGATGTGGTCAATGTGACCAAGGCTGATTCGTGAACGGCGAACGGAAGAGCGAGTGGCATCCCGAGGAGATCCCTCGCCCACATCGTTGCTCATCGGGCTCGATGAGGTTCCGGCCTCTTCCTCGGGCTCATTAAGACATACATCTTAATAGTAAGACGCACATCATGCTAATCAGACGAGTGTCAGAGTGGTGAGGGCATGAAGGAACGCAAGACCATCAAGGACCCGGGGGCGATCCAGCTTCTGGCCGACGAGACCAGGATGAAGATGATCTACCTCCTCAGAGCGAAGGAGATGACGGTCAGCCAAATTGCGGGCGAGCTGGGCCTCACGCCTCAGACGATCTATCACCACATCAAGCGGCTCAAGGAAGCCGACATGGTTGAGGTGTCGAGGGAGGAGCGCGTGGAACACCTGGTGGAATCGTACTACCGAGCGACCGCGGGCATGTTCTTCTTCACAGATGGCTCGTGCTCCGAAGACCTCGGCAACAGAGAGAGGGCCCAGTCCGCGCTGAACACGCTCTCCAGACTTGGCTTCGGGTTCGACCCTGACGAGAAGCAGGTTTCTAGCATATTGAAGCTCGTTGAGAGCATCAGACACTCCAGGAGGAACCCGGAGATCGTCGGCAAGTTGTACGACCTGGACAATGTGGACCCGTCCGACGTCGACGCCCTGGCCGAGTTCGCGATGATGATGAAGATGAGCGACCGCGAGTTTGAGAAGTACCTCGAGACGCAGAGGACCCTGAGGGAGTGGCTCCTCTCGAGGAGCGGGAAGGCCTAGCCGCATAGGCAGGGCATTCTGATCACTTGCGGGGGGAGTTGCATGGCCAAGGGGAGTTCTCTGTGGTCCCATCGCGACTTCCTGAACGTGTGGAAGGCCGAGACGGTGTCCGTCTTCGGAAGCCAGTTCTACCTACTGGCGATGCCGCTGGCAGCCGTCATAGTGCTTGACGCAAGCGCGTCGCAGATGGGGCTGCTGTTCGCGTTCGAGATGTTGCCTTTCCTGCTCTTCGGGCTCCTCGCAGGCGTGCTCGCCGACCGAAGGGAGCGAAGGTCGATAATGATCGTCTGCGACTTCGGACGGGCGATCGCCCTTGCGGCGATACCCGTGTCATGGTATCTCGACGTCATCAGCTGGCCGATCATGTACGGCGTGGCGTTCATCGCCGGCGTGTTCACCGCGTTCTTCGACATATCATATCAGGCGTATCTGCCCGTCCTAGTCGAGAAGTCGGAGCTCCTGGACGCCAACAGCAAGCTCGAGACGAGCAGGGCGTCGTCTCAGGTGGCTGGGCCCAGCATAGCCGGCCTTGTTGTGGACACCATCGGCGCGCCCCTGGCAATGGTCACGAACTCGATCTCGTTCATCGGCTCGGCGGTATTCCTCCTGCGCGTGAAGAAGAAGGAAGTCGTCCAAAGGGCGAGCGCCTGCAAGTCGGTGCTGTCGGAAATCAGAGAGGGCATCGAGATAGTCTTCTCGAGCAAGATACTCAGGGGAATCGCGGGGTGCACCGCCACGGGGAACCTCTTCTTTGGCATGTCATTCGCGTTGATGATGCTGTTCATGGAGAGCATGCTCGAACTGTCCGCAGGATGGATCGGGGCCATCTTCGCCGTGGGCGCTTTGGGAGCGGTCGCGGGTGCCATCGTGTCAGGGCGTCTGGTCTCCTTCCTCGGGCTCGGCAGGACCATCGTACTGTCAGCCCTTGTGGGAGCGATCCCCACCATGCTGATGGTCCTCGCGTACCCGCACAACGCCCTGCTCGTGCTCATGCCGATAATGTTCACCGGAGGGGCCATGTCGGTCCTGTACAACGTCAACCAGGTCAGCCTGAGGCAGGCCATCATACCGACGGATCTGCAGGGCAAGATGAACGCAACCATGAGGTTCCTTGTGTGGGGGGTGTATCCCATAGGAGGGCTCATGGGCGGCATTCTCGGGGAGGCCCTGGGGATCCGGACCACGATCCTCATCTCCGGCCTCGGGTCGGTGGCGGCGGTCGTCTGGGTCGCCTTCTCGCCCGTCTGGAGCATGAGGGCGATCCCGCAGAGGGTCAGGAGGGTGAAGCTCTCGAGTAGCCGCATGTGCCGCGAGACGGCCTCCAAGCCTGTCAGCTCTCAGGTCGCTGATTGAAGTCGCCGACGAGAGCGAACGGCCAGATGATAACTGACCCTTCTAGGGCTTCAGAGTGGTCAGTAGCTCGTCCACCGGCACCGCTGACAGAGTCATAGTCTCGAGAGTGCCGCGCGAGCCCAGCTCGACCATGATCTTGCTGATGGTCACGTTGTCCTTGGCCTCGAGCACGGTCACGAAGTCGTACTTGCCCAGCAGCGCGTACTGGTGCAGGACGTTCGCACCCATCCTCGAGATCTCGTCGTTCACTTCCTTGACGCGTTCCGGCTTGGCCTTGATGGTCTTCCGTCCCTCGTCCGTCAGCTTCGAGAGCACTACGTATACCGCCATTTCTCCCCACCTATGGAACACATGAGCCTTAACGCTCTTATGTCTTTCGACCCAGCACGGGCCAGGCGGGGCGCGGAAGTGTAATATGGGACGATGGCCGATTCAGGCCGGAAGAAAGGAGGGGATTCGCGTGACACGCATCACAATAGTCTACGACTCCAGGACTGGGAACACGAAGAAGATGGCGCTCGCCGTAGCCGAGGGCGCGAGGAAGGTGAAGGGGTCCGAGGTAGTCGTCCTGAAGGTCGACGATGCCAAGGTCAAGGACCTGACGGCTTCTGACGGGATCATCATGGGCTCGCCGACGTACTACGGCAACATGTCCGGCAAGATGAAGTCGTTCATCGACAAGACGTTCGCGATACACGGGAGACTGGCGGGGAAGTCGGGGGGAGCGTTCACGAGCTCAGGCGGGACCGCCTGCGGGGCCGAGACCACCCTGCTCTCGATGCTGGAGGCGATGCTGGTTCACGGCATGGTCGTCCAGGGCAGGCACGACGACAAGCACTACGGCCCCACGGCCGTGGAGTCGCCCGGCAAGGACGAGGTCGCTCTCTGCAAGGAGCTGGGCGAGAGGGTGGCGAAGCTGGCCAAGGCCCTCAAGTCCTGAACGCCCGCACTCGTGCGGCTTTGGCCCCGGGCACTACGCCGACAGCTCGAGTATGAACTCGTACGCTGCCATCCCCAGTGCTGTGTCGGAGTCCATCAGGATGTTCACGGCCCCTGCCTCGTCCCCGTCCTCTCGCTGCTGACCGTCGTGGCGCTATTCGCGTGGAGACGACGCACAAGAACGGACCCATGACTCTGCGGGGCCGACTTTGAAACGCGACGCCTGGCACTTTCTCAATCAGAGGGTTTTTGCACCGGGATATAAACCTTTCCGTCGCTCTTTCTCGTGAGATTTGAGGTTCAGATTGCACAGGCCTGCAAACTCAGACGGGTGGCTAAGCCTCAAATCCACAATTCTAGTACCGGACTAAACTCCTTCCCCTTCTTTCTTCTCTACAGACTTATCATGAGCCGTAGGCCTTTGTCGCCTTCTTCACGTATTCTTCTAGCTCTGCCGTTGTATCCTTGTCCATTGGCACGGGGACATGCTCTTTCAGAATCTTCTGTGCCCTCTCCCTTGCGACCGCGGTGATATCTTTCGAACCGGCCTTCAGCCAAGATTCCATAGACCTGCGGTCAAGTAGCAAGGGGAGGAAGTGCTCCTTCTTGAAATGCCTGGCCGTGTGGGCCGTCCCGAGGAAGCTGGCGTTGGGTCCAACACTGCAGATCTCGTCGACTGCGAGCGTCTCCTCAGTGATCTCTATGCCGCCAAGTATTCTGGTAACCATACCTGCGATCTCGTTGTCAATCACAAGCTTCTCATAGGACGTCGTTATGCTACCCTCGAGGGAGCCGCAAGCGTCGTAGATGAAGTTCATTCCCGCGAGTCCAGCCATGAGCATGTTAGTCGCCGTTTCCAGTCCGGCCTGCACGTCCAAAGTTTTTGAATCGGAGTTGCCACCCGTACCTCTACGCGGGAGCCCATAGTATCTTCCCAGCTGCCCTGTCGCGACATTCAGCAGGCCGACTTCTGGTCCTCCCAAGGCTGTCGCCCCTGTCCTCATGTCCAGAGTCGCCGACACCGTTCCGTAGAACACTGGCGCTCCTGGATTCGCGAGCTCAGATATCATGATTCCGGACAACACCTCAGCGTTCTGCTGTGCAAGCAATCCTGCGAGGGTCGCCGGTGCAGTGCCGCCAGCAAGCGCTTCCGGCGCGTAGATCATAGGCTGTTTGTATTTCGCGTAGACCAGCGCCCCCTCTATCAATTCTTTGGACTGCTGCATCGGGCTGACCGGATTCGTGAAACCAAGGAGGCATGGCTTCTTCATCAACTCTTCTGTGCCTCCTCTTAGAATCGCCGCCATATCAACGGTTTCCTGAGCCTTTCTTGCGGTCCAGTTGTATCCGTCCATTGTCTTGATGGAATTCTTCCAATCCTCCATCATAACGTGCAGGTGATAGACATGATCCGGGACGTCGGATGGGGTGACATTCATGACGTTAATGTGGATGTTGTCCAGAGCGTCTACCAGCCTCGATAGGTCTCCGACGTCTTTCATCCTACCAGCGCGTATCTTCCCATCCAGATCATGCACCTTGACCGCGAGTCCGGAAGGCCCGAAGTGGACTTTGTTCCCGGCCATATCGAGGACGTAGCTCGGATCCCTTCCGTAGAGCTTGAATTCCTTAGGAGCCTTACTCACGGTCTCCTTGAGGAGGTCTTCCTGGATGCGGACCATCATCGTCTTCTCATCAACCTCAGCACCAGCATCCCTGAACAGCTTCAAAGCAGTCGGCTCCCAGATCTTCATACCCATTCTCTGAAGAATCTCGACTGTCGCGCCGTGAATCCTGTCCAGGTCGTCGCGAGACAAGAGCTCCAATTGACCTCCGTTTGGCACTTTAATCCCCAAACTCGATGCCTCCTGTTGTCAACTCGCATGTTGGGAATCATATATATTGCTGTTGCCCTATGTGATAGAAGAAATTTTATAACAGTTAGGCTCGATATCCGTCCTGTAATGCCACAAGACGAAAGCGGCAACGGGGAGTCAAACGAGATGGCCAGATAATGCCAAATCGTTTCATATAGATTCGATTCATTACTCTCTCCGCTGGGCTTTCCGAGATAAGTGGTATTGTGGGGAGGATGAAGCTAATGCCAAGGACGGATCATTTGAGCTTGGTCGACAAATGCGGACCGCACAGCTTCGTGTCAGCAGTGATAGTTGTCTGCTTGCTGCTCACGGCGTTTGCAGCACTTGTCGTGACAGCTCCGTCGATTGGAGCCGTTCAAGTTTACCATGAGTACAGAATTGGCGTGAGGGAAGCACCGGACACCTTCAACCCGTTCGATATGATGGCTGGCACATCATGGTCCATCGCGCACATGATGTATGAGTTCCTCTATGCCGTCGGCCCGATGATGGAACCATGTCCACAACTTGCAGCGTCGCATGAAATCAGCAATGAGAATTGTACTTGGACCTACTATCTGGTTGAGGATTCGTACTGGCACGACGGACTTCCCGTTACGGCTCACGACGTTAAGTTCACGTTCGACATGATAATGGAGTATCCAAAGGAGTGCGCACTTCTGGCTGGCTATCTAGACGGCTTCGACGAAGTTCTCGCGCTTGACAACTACACTGTTCAGATAAACCTGTTGAAGCCGAAAGCCAATATGCAATCCTTGATAGTCCCGATCCTCCCGGAGCACCTCTGGACCGCGGTGAGAGATAGTAGCGAAGTCGATATCGATCGGGTGGATATGTTTAACACGGACTACTTCCCGGATGGCCCCATCGGCTCTGGTCCGTTCATACTGGAAGAATACAAAATGGCGGAGGGAGAAGTCCATCTTGTCGCTCAGAAGCCGTACCACCGCCTTCCAGGAATCGAAGTCGACTCGGTAAATATCGACAAACTGCTCTTCGTCATATACAAGAGCGATAATGCGATGACTACCGCTCTCGAGGTAGGGGATATCGATGTGGTTGGCGGCGTACCACCGTCCGTATGGGAGACCCTCATGGCGAACGAAGACATTGATGGGCAGACACCCGCCACGCTCATCCTTGAAGAATTCGGATTCAATTGTGCACCCAAAGAATGGAGGTTATCCGTCGATGAATACGGAGAACGCAACTTCCCCGATGCTTCAACGAACTACGAGACCTGCAATCTGACGGTCAGGCAGGCGTGTGCGATGGCCACGGACATAGAGTACATCGCAGATGAAATCCATCAGGGCATGGCTCAGCCAGCCTATGGACTCATACCGCCAGCGACACCTTTCTGGCACTACAATGTACCACCTGAGGAGAGGTGGGATTACGGTTCACACGAGGATTGTGTCGAAGAAGCCAACCAGATGTTGGAGGATGCGGGATACAGGTACATCAACAGCACGACTATACGGGAGAACGAGTCGAATGGCGCGCTCCTCGAATTCGAGTTCTATTACATCCGCTCGAACATCCATGACCAACAGACTGCTGAGATGATGCAGATATGGTGGGAAGATATTGGCGTCCAGGTCAACCTACACGATGTCTCTGAGGGGAACCTATACGACCTAATGTCCAATATGGAGTACGACATGTTCATCTGGAGCTGGTGGCCCGACGTCGATCCAACATGGTTCCTGTCCGTGTTGACCACAGATGAGATACCCGTGGACAATAGCGACACCAGCGCGTGGTCCGATTGTTTCTACACGAATCCTGAGTACGACCTACTGTGGTTGGAACAGCAGGAAACGATGGACCTGTACGAGCGACAGGCGATAGTCCACGAGATGCAGCGAATCGTGTATCGGGACTGCCCGTACATCAACCTTGTGTATCCGGCCGGCTTGATTGCCTACCGGACTGACGAGTATGAGAACTTTCCCGATATGGAAATCAAGACCGGGATAAACCCTAGTTCGTTTTGGTATTATTTCGAAATCACGCCGATAGGGGGCTCAGAAAACACGGCACCGTATGATGTGGACATTGTCGGAGGCGATAGGACTGTGTATGTCGAGACGCCGGCGACATTCTCCGGCTCTGCAAAGGACCTGGAATCCCCCGAGGAGGACCTGAACTGGACTTGGACAATCATGGAGCTTCTTGATACGACGACCTTGTACGGTAAGACCATCACGCACGAGTTCAGCCATATCGGCGACTGCGTCGTCATTCTGGAAGTTGAGGATCCAGAAGGGTTGAATGATCTGGACTCGATAGCGGTTACCGTTGTCGAGATGCCTGAAGACGCTGGATGGATCATCGGATATGTGAATGACACTGCAGGTGGTCCGATTGCGGGAGCTTTGGTGGTCGTCCAAGACACCTCCAGTCAGCAATCCTCCGATGAGTCGGGATTCTACAACCACACCCTCGGGTCAGGGACTTATGAGATCTATGCAACTGCAGAAGGATACTCAAACGAGAGTGCCAGCGTGACTGTCACAATGGGTGATACTTCATGGCAGAATTTCACACTGAGTATTACTTCCGGTTCTGTTGCAGGAGATGTCTTGGACTCTGTGGACATGACCGTCGCAATCACTGGGGCTCTGGTAGAACTGTACCGCCCCGGCGACGAGGAGGCAGCCTATGCGAAGAAGACCGATGACAGTGGTTCATTCGTGATTACTGTTGTCGATGAGGGCACCTACGAAGTCGTTGTCAGCAAGACGGGGTACGAAACAAACGACACGGAAACGGTCACTGTGGTCCCTAATGAGACTGCGAGCTTGACCATCTACCTGACCGCCGCTGAAGAAGATGACGACGGTGAAGGAGGAGGGTTGGACGCCATAGCGATTGCCATCGGGGCACTGGCAATCATTGCTGTTGTAGCGGCTGCGGCTTTGCTCTTGAAGCGGAGAAGAGGCCCGGGGCCAGAGACCGTAGAGGATGAGCTACCAGAGGAACCACCTCCTGATGCGTAGGCAAATCCCAGAAACCACTTCCTTTCGACCATTTCCGCAGGATGACAACGTCGCAGACTAAGACACGGGTTCAGTGAGTGGAGCCAACGCATGAGGAACTTCAGGCGAATACTACTGAGGAGATTCATAAGCCTGTTCGTCACATTTCTCCTAGTGATATGCATCAACTTCATACTCTTTCGAATGATGCCTGGCGACCCGGTGCGGTTCATGGTCCCGTCTGATCCCCGGGTCCCCGATGAGTACAAGGATAGGCTGATAGAAAGATACGGCCTGGACGGCTCCCTGTCCGAGCAGTTCATCATCTACATCAAGGGAGTCTTCACTCTTGATTTCGGCGAGTCCTTTCAGTACAAGATGCCGGCGATGGATTACATCTTAGAGTACATACCGTGGACTCTGCTCCTTGTTGGCATTGCCTCAGTTTTCATGATCGTGATTGGCATGCTCATTGGGATTATTGCAGCATGGAAGCGAGGCAGTTTGTTCGACTCTGGATCTCTTGCATTCTCGCTCTTCTTCTATGCGATGCCCACTTTCTGGCTTGCCATGATAATGGTAATGTTGTTTGCCGAAACGTGGGAGATCTTCCCACCTTCCAAAGCGCTGGAGATTGGGCAAGAACTCGAGTTCACCCTTGCATCACTCAGTGACCTCTTGTCCCACTTGGTCTTGCCCGTTACCTGTTTAGTGCTCGTGTACATTGCGACATTCTCTCTCATGATGCGAGGCGCTCTATCTGATGTGATGACGGAGGACTACATAACCACTGCGAGAGCAAAAGGCCTGCCTGAAAAGGCGGTATTGAGGGATCATGCTGTGCCAAACGCAATGTTGCCGATGCTCATACTGATTGCACTGACCATTGCATACATCGTTGGTGGGGCGTTCATGGTGGAGTATGTCTTTGAGTATCCTGGAGTGGGATGGGCGACGATAGAGGCGGTCTATGAAGAGGATTGGCCAGTGCTCCAGGCTGCGTTCTTCTTGATAGCGGTCGCAGTGCTAGTTGCCAACTTCTTCTCGGATGTTGTGATGTTGTACTTGGACCCTCGTGTGGAGTTGAGTTGAATTGATGAAAGGTGAGTGAGACGAATCTCATGGTGTCCGAGCCGTTCGCAGAGAGGATGAGGCTCTTCCGTAAGAAGGTCGCTGAGACAGGACGAGTGTTCAGAAGAAACCGGATGGGCATGCTCGGGCTCGCGATACTCCTCGTATTCGTTGCGATGGCGGCGTTCCCAGCGCAGATAATGTGGGTCTTCGCGGAGATCGGAGGTTGGGACTATGCCTATGGCCCGTTCGATAGAGTGGCCGAACGCGGACCTGGCACCCCTCCATCGTCAGACCACTGGTTGGGGACGGACCTTCGAGGATATGACATTCTTGCCAGGTTGATATACGGAGCTAGAATCTCCCTTATGATTGGCGTCCTGGCCTCCGCTGTTGCCATGGTGTTGGGCGGGATGATTGGCCTTCTGAGCGGATTCTGGGGCGGTTGGAGAGACGAGGTCTTGATGAGGGTCACCGATGTCTTCCTGGTGCTGCCTTGGTTGGTGCTGATGATAGTGTTTGAGGCGGTTCTTCCCGGAGGACCCAGCGTAACCAAAATCACTATCGTGATAGGCATTACTGGTTGGGCAGGTACTGCGAGGATAGTGCGAACTCAGGTTCTATCTGTCAAGGAGAGGGCATTCATCGAGAGAGCGAGGTCCATCGGGGCAGGGGAATTCCACATCGTCGCAAAGCACATATTCCCGAATGTGTTCCCGTTGATATTCGCGAATGCAATCCTCGTGGTAGCGCTTGCGATCCTTTCCGAAAGCGCCCTCAGCTTCCTTGGGCTGGGAACCCCCGCGAACGTAGATGTCACATGGGGCAATATGCTTCAGGATGCGCTGAGTGCTCAGGCAATGGACAACGGCTTCTATCTATGGGTGGTCATGCCGGGGCTCTGCATCGTCTTCCTTGTGATGGGTTTCACTTTCATCGGCTACGCGCTCGACGAAATCTTCAATCCAAAGCTCAGGAAACGCTAGGCGAGTCAGCCTGCGCACCTCTTGTGGCATTCTTTATGAACTCGTCAATATCCGTCTGTATGGCCCGGTCAATCGGCTCGGGATGATGCTCCTTCAGGATCCACTTAGCCTTGCGCCTTGCATCCAAGGAGATATCCTTACTGCCTGTCTTCAGCCAGGCCTCCCACTGCCTTCTGTCAAACAGTGTCGGGAGATAGTGTTCCTTCCTGAAAGTGCTGCTGGTGTACGGAGATCCGAGATAGTTCGAGTGTCCATACTTGCATATCTCTTCCACAGCAAGCGTCTCTTCGTTGACCTCGATGCCTCGGAGTATTCTCGAGATCATGCCAGCAATCTCATTGTCCACGATCAGCTTCTCATAGGAGAAGGTGAGTGTGCCGTCGAGCCCGCCGCATGCTTCGTAGATGAAGTTCATCCCGGAGATTGCGGCCATTAGCATGGATACTGCGGTCTCAGCACCCGCCTGTGCGTCTACGATCTTTGAATCTGTTGTTCCGCCAGTACCTCTTCTGGGAAGATTGTAGTACCTTCCCATTTGACCACTGGCAACGTTGATCAATCCGACCTCAGGGCCCCCCGCCGCAGGAGTTCCGACTCTCATGTCCATGACGGTGGAGACCGTGCCGTACAACACAGGCGTTCCAGGGCCCGCGAGCTGTACGAGCGTGATCCCCGCAAGAACCTCTGCGTTCTGCTGGGTCAGCAGGCCGGCCAGTGTAGTGGGAGCCGTAGCGCCTGCGAGCGCCTCCGGGGCTATGACTATCGGTTGGCGGTACTTCGCGTACACGAGAGTGCCTTCAGTTAATTCTCTGGAAAGGTGCATGGGACTGACAGGATTCATGAAACCCAGAAGCGGCGGCTTCTTCACGACCTCTTCGTGGCCGCCTCTCAATATCGCAGCCATGTCGATCGTTTCCTGAGCCTTCTTTGCAGTCCAAGTGAATCCATCGGTTGTCTTCACGGAGTTCTTCCAATCGGCGTTCATGCAGTGGAGGTGATAGACTTCATCGGGCACGTCGAACGGAGTGACGGTCAACAGGATATGATGAATGTTATCGAGATAGTCCGCGATTCTCGCGATGTTCTCGACGTCGGCCACAGTCCCTGGCCTGAACCTGCCGTCCAAGTCCTGGACTCTCACCGCACATCCAGCAACCCCAAAGTGGATATTGTTTCCATCATAATTGAGTTCGTACTTTGGGTCCCTTCCGAACATCTTGAAGTTGGAGGGGGCTCTTCGAAGAGTTTCTTTGACAAGGCTTTCGGGGATTCGAACGATTCTCGTCTTCTTGTCGACGTCCGCTCCGGCATCGTCGAACAGATTCAGTGCACTGGGCTCAAGCACCTTGATTCCCAATCGTTGGAGAACTTCCATTGTCGCGCCATGAATCTTATCCAAATCGTCTCTCGATAGAATCTCAAATGGGGCACTGATCAGCTCATTTGTCTTCAACACGCTGCACCCTGCAACCTGAACGGATAGCTAGCGTATCTACCTGACGCTTCCGGATGTTCGCCAAAGTCGCGCAAAGCCATTAAATATCCACTCCACTCTCGCAGAATGAGGTGCCGACTATGCCTGCCGACAGACTCAGAAAGGTCAAATCGATGATGGGGGAAGGCGGCTTCGAAACGTTGCTCATATCACCGGGACCCAACCAGCGGTATCTGACTGGTTTACATTACGATTACCCTGGCGATGCTTGGGATACAATCATCACGTGGGACATGATCGCCGCCGCGATTGTGCCGCTTGACGGAGATCCGATTCTCGTGGCACCAAGAATCAGCGAGAATTGGGTGAGAGAAGTCACACGCTTCGACGACATTCGATGCTATTCAGATGCCAAAGGCAGAGCTGCGATTCTCCATGAAGTGCTTGGCGACTTGCAGGGAACGCTGGGCATCGAGGAACACCTGCCGTTCAAGATGTATGAACAGATCGCTGCGACCCTAACTCAAGCCAAGATCATGAACGCATCGGAGATGCTGAGCCGTGCCAGGCTGGTCAAATCAGAGGAAGAGATCGAGTCCACTCGCAAAGCCGCAAGGATAGTGGAAGAGGGGGTGAGGGTCGGCAGGGAACTCATACATGAGTCTGCTACTGAGAAGGAGATATCCATCGAGGTTGAAAGGGCAATGAGAGCGAAAGGAGCTGAGAGCATATCATATTGCGTAGTGCAAACCGGAGCCAAGACAGCCACATGGGATCCTCCTTCAGAAGACCGCGTGAAGAAAGGAGACATATTCTTGATGGATCTGTCCGCAACGTACAACGGTTATCACGCGGACATCACACGACCGACCGTTGTCGGAGAGCCAAGTGAGAAACAGAAGAAGGTCCACAGGATAGTGCTTGATGCGCAATTGAAGGCTATAGAAACGGTTCGGGACGGCATAAGAGCGGGCGCGATCAATGACGCAGCGTGGAAGGTCATTGATGGAGGCGGATATGGTGACTACTTCCCCTTCGGGATTGGACACGGCTTGGGCCTCGAGGCACACGAGATGCCTCATTTGACAGAATACAGAGACATGGATATGATGTTGCAGCCTGGAATCGTTCTCACCATAGAGCCCACTGTCAATTTTAAAGGTGAGTTCGGCATTAGAATAGAGGACGATATCCTGGTGACACCTGGAGGAAGGGAAACCCTGACCAATCTGGGAAAGGAGCTAACACAGATCTGATGAACCACATGATCATCAGACCTGTTGGGGGCCGCATTCAAACCGATCTCGCTGGACTAAAGCCAATCCCATGAGGAAGCTCTTGGATTGATATCTATGATAATCGCCTTCGACAGCTTAAGGGCTTCTCCTGTCCCTACATCTTGTATGACACAAACGCGATTAGTCCGCCTGCAATAGATGGGATGGCGACCACCAAGGCGATCCATGCGCCGATGTTAGCCAGGTCCGCCATCTCAGTGGCGTCCTCGTATTCCTCAAATGTCCCTTCCAGGAGAAGATCCGTCGCTCTATCATCGAGAGCATTCGACAATACGAACAAGACAATCGAGATGGCTGCTGCGCCAATGCCAATCAGCAGTGCACTCTTGCCTATTGCCCGAAGGCGCGGTTCTCTGTCGGGTTGGCCGGCTTGCAGCTTCGATGCCATTTCACTATCGCTGGCTTCTTGACCCACTGTTTCCTCCAGCTGGGAATCGACTCATGCACCTTAAGGGTTTTTCTCAACGGGAGCGAAGGAATCTGTAAGCGACAAGCAGAACTTGGATAGCAATGACGCCAATCAAGATGAACAAAGGGCGGTCCTCATATCGAATGCCCACGACTTCCGCTACAGACAGTAGGGTAACAAGCATTATTGAGATTACAATGGTAGAAGTCAGCCACCATATCTGACTCGAGAACTCCCTTATGCGGTATCGTGACCTCCACGGAGCGGGATGCCTGGACATGGCTCTCAATTCCTCAACATTGGTATCTCGGAATTGAATTGACAAGCATTAGCATGGAAATCCATATTTCCGCCCCTATGTCCTTTTCTCACGACGGAATTGGCTAGAATCTAAATCGTCCCAAAGCGTGCGCGCATGCCGAGTCCTTCAGCACCTTCGGCCTTCGCTTGAACGGCCTTCCTTCCCGGTGTAATGTCCAGTGCGACCTTGTTCCCTTGCGCTTTCTCTTCTTCGATCAGCTTGGAGATCTTCTTTCCGATCTTCATGAATTCCTTCTCTTCGACTTTGACCAGTACCACTTCGGGCTCCTTGTCGTAAGAGCGGAGAAGCTTCTCTATGGCTCTTGCGAGCTGGTTACCCTCCGTCTCGTTTCCTATACGGTTGACAAGGTAAACCTTGTCAGGCATGTAGCCCCTGTGCCTTATCGTCGCCCAGAGTCCGTTGATTACGGCCCACTTGCTGATCCCTGCTATGGTTATCAGAGTCTGCCCTACAAGCATTCCTCCAGATTCGGTCGATCCTCGTCTGACCTGAAGAGTCCGACTTCCGAATGAAGTCTTCCTCGATGAGTGCCTTGATCGATTTCGCACTCTCGATGTATTTGGACAGCGGCTTTCTGAATGGATCTTCGATGTCCCAGATTATGACCCTCGGCCTCCTCCCCGAAGCATTGATCTGTTCCTTCAGCGCAGGAAGGTCCTTGGGCGCGAGGAGGACGAGCAGATCCTCGCCCACAAGGCCTATGTCTCCGATGCCTTTGGGCACGTGGTCCTGAAGGTTGTCAAGGTCCCCCATTACCTCAGTAATGGCGCTCTCTCTTAGGCCTTTGACTTCAGGATTGTCGGGATAATACGGGTTGGTGCCGAAGCTGTCTACCGCAAGGTCTCCTGCCTGCCCCTGCTTCACCCATATTCGAAGTATCTCCGCGGCCATCGGGCTCCTGCAGGTGTTCCCGTGACAGACGAAGTAGACGGTGGGCAATTCAAGTCACGCTCCCGCCGCCCACGCGCGCGCGTTTGCCACGCCCTGGATCCATCTCCTCATCATGGCCCGTGGACACATCCTGAGGGATCCATTTGAGTGTGTCACGACCCTGTTGGGTCAGGCCGACATGGACCGCGCCCGATATCAGGCTCATCGTGGCCAAGCCTTTCTTCCTCAGCTCCCGGACTATCCTCTCCACGGCCTGCCGGTTTCTGACACCGGTGGATTCGAGCAGACCGTCTATGGTGGAGCCATCGGATATGCGCGTTATGACCTCTATCTGCAACGGCGTCAGGAAAGCCTCCGCCGATGCCCCGTGCAGTACCGGGAGTCGTACGACATCGTTCCCGACGTAATAAGCCGGGACGCCCATCCTGAACGCAGCGAACAGGGCGGCATCGCCTAGCAGTTTCGTCCCTCCTGTCACATTGAGCGCCAGATCGTGGTTCATGTGATTTCTCAGTATCTCACAGACGCAGTCTACTATCTCGAGGAAACCGGAAGAAGCGTCGACGGCCTCGAACATGGCCCTCCCGCCCGCGAGTGACTCGAGCCGTTCGATCGTCGAGAAGTCCTCCGTGGAGTCTAGTCCGGCCTCTCCGACGAGCAGGATCTGGTCATACGAGAGCAGGCGCATCGCTCTGAGCACCTTCGTGGCATCCCCCTTCGAGAAGGTCGACACCATGACCCTCAATCGAGATCACCCAGCAGCAGTTCCGTGGAGTCCTCGAGTACCACGACCTTCTTCCTGGCGTCATCAGGGTGATTCTGCAGCCGGACAGCGCCCTTGGCGATCAGGTTCTTGATGTGGTGGTTCAAGGTGGCTTTGTGCTTGTCCGTCAACGCCGCGAGCTCCACCTGGGATAGCAGGCGGCCGCTGTTCCGGACCAATAGCCGGAGTATCTCCCTCTCCTCTTTCGATAGCACCCTGCTGTACTCTATCCTCAGGAGCGGCAGGCGTATCTCCTCATATGTGACGTCATGGACGTACACCGTCGGTATCCCCTCGAGTATGCAGACGAGGAGCGCCGCCGAAGAGGTCGGTCTCGTGCCGCCGGCGATGTTGAACACCGCGATGTCCTCCCCCTTTGCCTTGTGGCTCCGTATGTCGGTCTTGATCCTCAGCGCGATGCCCTTGAAATCGAAGGGGTCCTTCAGGGTGACGGCCACGGCCTCGATGCCAAGCCTCTTGCAGTATTCCAGGACCTCCCTTCTCGCCTCCGCCGATCTCCTCTCCGCCTCAGCATCCGCCTTGTCGGCGCCGGTGTAGAAGACGAGTTTATCCACGCCTGGTGTGGACTTCAGCGTCGGGATGAGAGATTTCGGCCTGTATCCGAGAGTTCCGAAGACGACAGCCATTGTTTCCCAGCCTTTCCGTTACGTGCGGCATGTGATTTACTCTTTGCCATACGGTATCAATAAACTTGATATCATATTGCAGGCACCGGATGTCGAACGGCGAAGCGTCCCTCCAATGACACACCGCAGCTGACCAGCCTTCGGAATCCAGTCGTCATTGTGTGCAGGGAGCCG
>JBFFML010000018.1:0-41330 GCA_041554135.1 Thermoplasmata archaeon
GACGACGCAAGCCGGTGCTCACGTCCGGCGCGCGCGTGGGCGACGCCATCGTCCTCACCAAGGCGGCGGGGATTGAAGGCACTGCGACGATAGCGAGGACGAAGAGGAAGGAGCTTGAACGGGCGCTGGGCAAGAGCCTCGTCAAGCGCGCCTCGAGGTTCCTGTTCGACCCGGGGCTGTCGGTCATCCCCGAGGCGAGGACGGCGCTGTCGTACCACGTCAGGGCGATGCACGACCCCACCGAGGGCGGCGTCCTGATGGGCGTCTACGAGCTGGCGGCGGCCTCGGGCAGGGCCGTGGAGCTGCGCGCGGACGACGTGCCGGTGCTACCGGAGACGCGCAGGATATGCGACCATTACGGCATCGACCCTCTGGGGCTGCTAGGCTCAGGAGCGCTCCTCGCGGCTCTCAGGCCGGCGGACGCGGAGAAGTACGTTGACGCCCTCTCGCGAGAGGGCGTCGAGGCGACGGTCATAGGCACCGTCGTCGGGGGGAGGAAAGACAGCACCGTGCTCAGGGACGGCGGCGTCACTCGGCTTTCTTCTTACGAGCGGGACGAGCTGCTGAGGATACCTTAGCCGGCTTCTTGACCCCGCTTTTCCTCTTCGGCTTCGCGGGTGGCGCTTCGGGCGACTCGGCGGCCTCCAGCGCCCTGAGGGCCTTCGACGCGACGGTCCACACCTTGATCATGCGCGTGCCGAACGACACGCGCTTCGGCTTGAGCTTCCTCAGGTCGGACCTGTACGTGCCCTTGGAGAAGCCGCCCATTATGAGGACGATCCTATCGCCCTCCGAGGACGACACGACGTCCTCCAGGGGCGTGCGCTCTCCGTCCGGCTCGAAGACGATCACCTCGTCCGGCTTCAGGGCGTTCACCAGCAGCTCGAGCGACGCCTGATGGCGCAGCTCCAGCAGGGCGTTCTCCCTGGACGGGACGACCTTCTGCTCGAACAGCTGCTCTATGAGCCCCACGAACCTGATGTAGTTCGTCGGCAGCCTCGTCTCGGGCTTGACGGCGATCACGTCGTCGTTGCGCGTGTGGACGAATATCTTCATCTTGCCCTCGGCGTTGACGTCGCTGTCGAGGCAGAGAAGCAGCGTGAGATGGATTATGTCGGGACGGCCCCTCCGCTCGCCGTCCGGCAGCTTGCGGAACGCCGGATGGTGGTGCGACGCGTCGAGGAGCATCTTCTGCGGGTTCTTGCTGCGCGCGCGGGCGCTGTTCAACACGCAGCCCTCGCCCAATATGCTCTCAGGCACAAGCTCGAGTTCGCTGTCGGCGATTATGACTATGTACTCCCTCACGTCAAGACCTCTTTCAGGCGGCCGCTCTTGCCCGCGTGTCGTATCTCCTGCGCTATACGCCTGCCCGTGGACAGGCCAGGCTCTATCAGATCGGAGTATGGCGACCCCGAGATGAAGGGGTTCGTCCCCGCCACTATGCGGGACGATATCTCGAACACCTTGATCTTCATGCTGTCCGTCACGATGCACTCGAGGCAGAAGGGCCCCAGCATCCCGCCGAACAGGTCAATGGACCTCTCGACGACCTTCTCGCCCAGCTCGAGCAGCTTGGGCAGGAGCGACTCCCTGAGGACCACAGGCACGTTGCCCGTCACGACGAACGTGGGGAAGAACCCGAGCTTCTTGAGCTCCTCCTGGGCGCCCAACTTGTACATCTCGTCTATGTTGGACTCGTCCCTCCTGTCCACGCTCAAGAGCTCGAGGACGCCCTTCTTGAGCTTGTAGCCGTCGTCGCGTATCGGCGAGTAGAAGTAGTGCACGTAGTACCTCGTACCCAGGATGTACTCCTGGATCGAGAACTTCTGCGAGTGGTCGATGCCCAGCTTGAAGTCGGGATAATCTTTCGCGATGAAGAACCCCCTACCGCCCTTGGCGCCGTAGTACTTCACCAGGACCGGGCGGTCGATCCTCTTGGGGTCCTCGACCTTCTCCGGCATCTCGACGCCGGCCGATGTGAGCCAATCGCGCTCCTTCTCGCGGTTGCTCTCCCAGTCGAGCACGCGCCTGTTGCCGAACGTGGGCACCTCGAGCGACTCGAAGCTCTTCGGCGTCATATACTCGACGAACGACCCGTGAGGCACGAGGACGACGTTCCTCTCGCACAGCTCGTCCGCCCTGTCGAGCAGCTCGGGATACGTGTCCACCTGGAGGAACTCGTCGGGCTTGCCCCTCGGGAACGCCTCGTAGAACTTGGTGTTCTGTCCGACGGTTATGCCGAGGGTCTTGAACCCCTCCTTGCGCGCGCCGTCGAATATCTGAAGGGAAGTGTGTGAGCATGCCGTGGCGATCACGATATCGTCGGGATCGTAGCCATCGATTATCGAATCGATCTTCTCCTTCGGAACCATTAACCGATGTATTCGACACCCTGATATAAAAGTTGTTACGCGGCTCTGATGCAGTCGGGTGTCGGTGCCTCGTTGTGCCAGGGTGCCCCATTATAGGCCGCGGGTGCGCTGGATAGTAGCGTGCGCGCTTCGAATCCGGCCAATCTATTTATAAGATACATCCATAGGTCACCACTTACACGCATAGCTCGGCCGCTCTCAGGGCGATTTGTCCAACAGCGCCCTGAGCCAACGAGCAGCAATTCGAGTGGGGGATTGCCGTTGCCGAAGAGGAAACACAGCGCCGAGAGGAAGCCCACCTTCGCCGTGCTGGGTGCGGGCCATGGAGGTCTAGCCATGGCAGGCCACCTGGCGCTCATGGGATTCCCCACGCATCTCTGGAACAGGTCCCCGGAGAAGATCGAGCGTGTGGAGGACCGGGGCGGCATCGACGTGATGGGTGTCGTCGAGGGTTTCGGCAGGCTCGAGCTGGCCACCTCGGACATGAAGGAGGCCGTCCGGGAGGCCGACATCGTGATGGTCGTCGTGCCCGCGTCGGGGCACAGGTCCGTCGCGGAGCAGTGCGCCAAGCACCTGAGGCCGGACCAGCATGTGATACTCAACCCAGGGCGCACGTTCGGCGCCCTCGAGTTCCTACAGACGCTCAGCGAGAACCGTGTGAAGGAGCCCCCGACGGTGTCCGAGGCGCAGACTTTCATCTACGTCTCGAGGCACACTGACTTCGCCAGCTCGCACATCATGCAGATCAAGAACTCCGTGGCCATGGCGGCCATACCGGCGCACAGGACGCCGAAGGTGCTGAAGAAGGTCAACATGGCGTTCCCGCAGTTCGTCCCCGCGAGCAACGTGCTCGAGACGAGCCTCGACAACGTCGGTGCGGTCTTCCATCCCACGCTCACGCTGCTGAACGCCACGAGGATCGAGTCCACGCACGGCGACTTCGAGTACTATCTCGAAGGCGTGACGCCCTCGACCGCGAGGGTGTTGGAGGCCGCGGACGCCGAGAGGGTCGCCGTGGGGAAGGCGCTCGGCGTGAGGCTGCACACGGCCCGCGAGTGGCTATATCTGTCCTACGACTCGCCCGGGAGGACGCTGTACGAGGCCATCCAGGCCACGCCTGGCTACAAGGGCGTGCGCGCGCCCGCCACGCTCACCCACAGGTACATCCTCGAGGATGTGCCCATGAGCATCGTGCCCATGGTGTCCGTCGGCCGTCAGCTGAAAGTGAGGACGCCGACGCTGGAGTCGCTCGTGAACCTCGCGTCACTGATACACGACAACGATTTCTGGAAGGACGGGCGCACGGCGGAGCGCGTGGGCCTGGCGAACAAGTCGGTGAAGGACATCCGAATGCTCGCGGTGGAGGGGGTGCGGCCCTGAAGGTGCTCGCGGCGTCGATAGGCAACTGTGTCCACGTGGCCGGCGTGCAGGCGTTCCTCGATGTGGCGAGGTCGTTCGGCTACGAGACCGTCTTCCTCGGGCCAGCGCTGCCCGTGGGCAAGCTGACAGGGGCCATCAAGCAGCACGAGCCGGACATCGTCGCGCTGAGCTACAGGCTCAGCAGCGAGAGCGCCCAGGCCGTGTTCGACGACCTCAAGAACATGCTAACCAAGGACCCCGAGCTCGCCAGGAGGCGGTTCCTGTTCGGCGGCACTCCTCCCGTCGCGAAGCTCGCGCGCGAGTCCGGGATGTTCGAGACGGCGTTCGACGGCAGCGAACCCATGGAGGTGACGGTCGCCGTCCTCAGGGGCTGCTCCGTCGCTGAGGAGGACAGGGCCATCGGCACCACGCTCATCTCCCGCCTGGAGTCGAGCCATCCGTTCCCGCTCATAAGGCATCACTTCGGCCTGCCCGACATGAAGGAGACGATAGAGGGCGTGCGCAAGATCGCCGAGAGCCGCGCCCTGGACATACTATCCATCGCGCCCGACCAGAACGCCCAGGAGTCGTTCTTCCGGCCCGACGAGATGCAGCAATCGCTCAACGGCGCTGGCGGCGTGCCTGTACGCTCGGAGGACGACCTCAGGGCGATACACGAGGCTGCGCAGGCCGGCAACAGACCCCTCCTGAGATGCTACAGTGGCACGAGAGACCTCATCGACTGGGGCGGGATGCTCAAGCGCACCATCAACATAGCCTGGGGCGCGGTCCCGCTCACGTGGTACAGCGAGCTGGACGGGCGCTCCAAGCGCCCGCTGCTCGAGGCCGTCAAGGAGAACCAGAAGGCCATCCGATGGTACGCGAAGAACGGCATACCAGTCGAGGTGAACGAGTCGCATCAGTGGGCGCTCAGGAGGTCCGGCGACACCGTCGAGCTCGCGACGGCGTACCTTGCGGCGCACAACGCGAAGGCGCTGGGCGTGAGGGACTACGTGTGCCAGTTCATGTTCGACACGCCGCGCGGCATCTCGCCGGCGATGGACCTCGCGAAGATGTTCGCGAAGCTGGACCTCGTGGAGTCCCTCTCGGACGTCAACTTCAACGTCATAAGGATGGTCCGCTCGGGACTGTCGTCGCTGTCGCCAAAACCGAACCTCGCCAAGGGCCAGCTCGCGGCGTCCATATACTCCGCGATGGCGCTCAGGCCGCACATAGTGCACGTCGTCGGCTTCTCGGAGGCGGACCACGCGGCCACCGCCGACGAGATAATCGAGAGCTGCGAGCTCGCGAAGGGCGTGGTGCGGAAGGCCCTGCTGGGGCTCCCGACGCCTGAGTCGGACCGGACGGTCATGGAGCGCAGGCAACAGCTGATGGACGACGCGCGGTTCCTCATTGACGCCATCAAGCGCCTCGAGCAGGTCAACACGCACGACGCGTTGATCAGGCCGGAGGTCATCGCGACGGCCGTGAAGGAGGGGCTGCTCGACGCCGCGGACTTGAGGGGCAGCAAGGTCGCGAGAGGGCGGATCACGACGGCCATCGTCAACGGCGCGTGCGTGCCCGTGGACGGCACGACGGGGCGGGCGCTGTCGGAGAAGGAGCGGATGGACGAGATAGCCATAAGCGAAAGGGACCTGGATCTTGCGGAGATTTAGACCCACAAGAGAGACAGGAGTTGTAGACGAGATGTCAGGCATAGCTGGGACATATGGACACGAAGACAGAGGCATGATAGGCAGGATGTTGAGGAAGCTGAGGCACCGTGGGCCGGACCGGAGGAGGGTCTACGCCGACGACAGGGTCGTGCTCGGCGCGAGGACCGCCGTGACGAGCTCGGACGTGGCGAACAAGCCCATCGTGGAGCGTGACGGTGTCGCCGTCGCCAGCGACTCGTACATATTCAACAGGGAGGCGCTCAGGGAGGCCTTCGCCCCCGAGGCAGACCGTGGAATATCCGACCCGGAGCTGCTGCTCAGCATGTACGAGAGCGTCGGACCCGACATGTTCGGGTACATAGACGGGGCGTACGCCGTCGCCATCGCCGACGGCCGCAAGATGGTGCTCGCGAGGGACAGGTACGGCATCAAGCCGCTGTACCTGTCAGGCGGCATCAGGAATGGCTCGTTCTCGTCGGAGATGAAGTCCCAGATACTGACTGGGGACGAGTTCGTGCCGTTCCCGCCGGGGAAGATGATGATCAAGGGCAAGGGCGTGATGGCCGTCAGGCCGAAGAACGCCTATGTCGAGACGGGGCCGGGCGACGGAGGCGCCAGGGCCCTCAGGGGTGCGCTCATACGCGCCACCGAGCGCGCGCTGGAGAACAGCGACGGGGCGAACATACTCCTCAGCGGAGGCGTGGACAGCAGCGCCATCGCCGCGGCGGCGTCGTGCGTGACGGAGGACATCGACACCGTCTGCGTCGCATACGAGGGCGGGACGGACGCCGACATGGCCAGGAAGGTCTCCGAGGAGCTCGGGACGAACCATAAGGAGAGGGAGTACGAGGACGACGAGATGCTCGACCTGCTGGACGATGTCGTGTACGCCGCTGAGACGTTCGACTTCCCGCTCGTCAGGAGCTGCATACCCAACTACATCGCGACGCGCTCCTTCCCGTCGAGGGACAGGATCGCGCTGTGCGGCGAGGGTGGCGACGAGGTGTTCGCTGGCTACGACTACATGCGGGACATCGCGGACGACGAGCGGCTGCGACGCGAGAGGCGGCACCTGCTGCGCACGGGCCACATGACCGGCTTCCAGAGGGTCGACAGGATGACCTCGTCAGCGTCGCTCGACGGCAGGATGCCCATCATGAGCAGGCCCGTCGTCGACCTCGGGCTGCGGATGGACAGGCGCGCGGTGCTGGGCCGGCACATCAACCAGAGCAAGCTGGCGCTCAGGAAGGCCTTCGCGGACATGCTGCCCGAGGAGGTCGTCACGAGGAAGAAGATGCGCTTCAGCGACGGCGCGGGCTCGTTGACCGCGCTCGTGAAGGGCGCCGAGAGCATGATATCGGACGAGGAGTTCGAGAGGGAGCGCAGGGCGCTGCCGAGGAACAGGATACGGACTAAGGAGGAGCTGCTCTACTACCGCGCGTTCGTGAGGCACTTCGACTCCCCCAGCGCCGTCAAGGCGGTCGGCTTCACGCCGAGGCCGTGAGCAGCGCTAGGGTCCGCGCATCCGCCTGGAAGGATTATATCCGTCCGCGCAATCCATATCGAGCGGAAGCGAGGATGAACGAGACCGAAAAGAGGCGGAAGAAGCGGGGACTCCTCAGGGGCGTCAGCTCGAACGTGATAGTCCTGGGCGTCGTCAGCATGCTCACTGACATGAGCAGCGAGATGATAATCCCCATCATCCCGTTCTTCCTCATATCGATCGGGGCCACTGGGCTCGTCGTCGGGATCGTCGAAGGCGCCGCGGAGACGACCGCCTCGCTGCTGAAAGTGCCCGCCGGCTGGTTCTCGGACAAGATGCGCCGCAGGAAGCCGTTCGTTCTCGGCGGGTACGGCCTCAGCGCGTCGGTGAAGCCGCTCCTCTTGGCCGCCGCGGTCCCGTGGCACGTGTTCGCGATCAGGATCACGGAACGTGTCGGCAAAGGTGTCAGGAGCGCCCCGAGGGACGCGCTCATCGCCGACTCGACCGACGGCGATTCGATGGGTCGCGCGTACGGCTTCCACAAGTTCATGGACACGTTCGGCGCGATGCTCGGCGTCGTCGGCCTGGTAGCGCTCGCGTTCGCGATGGGAGTCGGGCTGGAGGGCGACTACGGGCCGGAGGACTACAAGGTCATATTCGCCGTCGCGGCGGTCCCCGCCATCGCGGCCGTCGCGGTCATAGTCGTGTTCGTCAAGGAGAAGGTGAGGGCCGCGACGGCGCCGATGGGCACGTTCCTCGCGGGGATGAGAGGCCTCGGGAAGGGTTTCTGGCTGCTGATGGTCGTCGTCATGGCGTTCTACATAGGCGAGGTCAACCAGGCGTTCTTCCTCCTGAGGGGAGAGGAGGCCGGGCACTCCATCACGACCGTGCTGCTCCTCTACCTGCTCTTCAACGTGGCGTTCGCCCTGCCTGCGATGGCCTTCGGTGGGATGTCCGACAGGCGAGGGCGCAAGCCGGTCATCGCGATGTCGTTCGCGATATTCGCCGCCGCGTGCTGCGTGATGATCGTGGCGGAAGCGCTGTGGGAGCTCGTTGTGGCCTTCGTGCTGCTTGGCGTCTACAAGGCGTCGTCGGAAGGGGTGTTCAAGGCGTACGTCGTGGACAGCGTCGACGAGGAGATGCGCGCCTCCGCGTTGGGCGCGTTCCACACTGGCGTGGGGCTCGTGATGCTCCCCGGCGGCCTCCTCGCGGGATTGCTCTGGGACGCCGTCGGGTCGCACGCCACGTTCATGTTCGGCGCGGCGATGGCGGTCATATCCATCGCCCTCCTGTCCGTAATCGCTCCTCGCGAGGAGGCGGAGCGAGGAGGCTGATGCCGCTGGCATCGCCCCTGACCGCGCCCGCCGCCAGGCGATAGCTACATGAAGGAGTCGGCGGATTCGGGCACGGCCGAGGAGGCGAACCATTGACGATAACGAAGAACGTCGCCTATGTCCTGATGGCTCTGGCGGCGCTGACATGGGCGACATCGGGCACGCTGACGGTCTTGGCCATCGACGAGGGTGCCACGGCGAACATCATCGCCCTGTACTCGGAGATCTTCAGCGTCGCGATGTTCTTATCCGTCGTCGTCGCGCTCGACAGGCAGTCTCTCAGGATACGCCGCTCCGACTTCGTCCCGCTGCTGGTGTTCAGCACGGTGACCGGCGCGCTGTTCTCCGTGGCGTGGTACCACTGCATAGACCTCACCTCGGTGACGACGGCCGTGATACTGCTGTGCTCGTACCCGAGCATAGTCACCATCGCTTCCATATTCGTCCTCGGCGAGAGGATGACCTTGGCCAAGGCCATCGCGCTGCCGACGACGTTCATCGGCTGCATCCTCGTCTCCGAGGCGTACGACCTCGAGGCGATACGCGTCAACGCACTCGGCGTCGGCCTGGGCATATTCACCGCGTTCGGCGCGGCCACGTACTACCTCTGGGGCAAGAAGTTCCTCAGACGATACTCGCCGTACACCGTCGCCCTCTACTTCTCCGTCCTGATGCTCCCCGGCATCATAATACTGACCAACCCCGCTGAGTCGCTCGTACCGAGCATCTCCCCGAGGGCGTGGCTGCTGGTATTCCTCATCGGCCTCATACCGTGCACCGTCGGGTTCTTCATATCGATGGTGGCGCTGAAACGCATCGAGGCCAGCAAGGCCAGCATCGTCGCCAGCCTCGAGCCCGTGATGGCCGTCGCACTGGCGGTCATCATAGTGGCCGAGGTCGTGAACGGCTTCCAGATGGTGGGCGTGGCGCTCGTCATCATCGGCATTGTGATCCTGCGCATGGTCAGGCGCGAGGACGAGGACGCGCCGGTCGAGGCGCCGCCCAAGAGATGAGCCCGCTGACCCGCGGGACGCGCCGAAGGCAAACGGCATATACGCATGCGGGCATCAGGTCATACGGGGTCCGATGATCGTCACGCGCGTTCCCAGCGGCATACCCGGCCTGGACACGGCCCTGCAGGGAGGCATACCGGTCAACTCCGCGCTGGCCCTCAGGGCGGAACCCTCGAACTACTGCGAGGCTTTTCAGCAACAGTTCGTGGTCGAGGGGCTGAAGCACGGGTCGCCCGCGATATTCTGCTGCATGTCCCGTCCCGTCGCGACGGTAATCAACAGCATGAGACACCAGGGGTTCGACGTCAGGGAACACATATCGAACGACGAGCTGGTGTTCCTCGACTGCTACTCGGCCCACAAGCGCACGTCGATAGCGGGCGTCGACGAGGAGCTGCGGAGGAAGATCATAACCGTGTCGGACGTCGACGACGAGAAGATACTGCAGAACGGCCTCGCCACGGCGGTCGAGCGCGTGCCGAACATCAAGGGCGTGCGGGCGGTGTGCGAGAACGTGCCAGGGTCGCTGACGGCGAAGGCGCCGATCGACATGATGAGATGGGGCAGGCGGGCGTTCGGGGACCTGCGGTCGTTCCAGACGGTGGTGCTGCACACGTTCCCCTCGGGCGTGCGCGAGGAGCTGTTCGCGATGATGGCGTCCGACTTCGACGGCGTGTTCGACCTCAGGGTCGACAGAGGGCAGGACCGCGTGCGATACTACCTGAGCATACCGAAGATGAGGATGACCGTCCTGCCGCCGAAGATGCACGAGCTAGACATAAACAACGGCGTCGTGACGCTTAAGACGATACAGAAGATCACATAGGCGGGCGGCTCACTGGAGGTCGTTAAGCCAGCGCGACACGAGCTCCTCGAAGTCGCCAATGGACACAGGGACGAGGTCGCTCGACACGTAGCCGTCCAAACGGACGGAGTAGTTGAGCTGCGTGCCGTTCCTGAACACGCGGAAGACCATCTCGCCGTCGTTCTCCTTGCACGAGACCCTCAGCTGCGTGCCGTCCCTGAGCTCGTGCTCCATCTCGTAATGCCCGTCGACACGGTCGAGCCTCTGGGAGTCGACGACGAACTTGATCGATATGGTCTTTGCCCCATGCTCGCTGACGAGCACCTGGCTCAACGTCGTCACGAGTATCATGTCGCGGTCGATGGGCAGTCCCGCCTCCGGAGCACCGTGTACCATGTACCCTACCTCAGCAGCCCCGCGACTATGCGGCTGTGCTCCTTAAATCTTTTCCGGCCCTCGGCCGTCTGGCGCTCATGCCACGGCGTCACCCGAACAGCTCTATGCCGAACGCCGTGAAGAGCGAGTAGATGAGGAGGGCGCGCGTGACACCGGCGAGTATGTTGACCACCACGAACCAGTGGACCTTCATCAGCTCGCCCTCCTTGTTCAGTATGGAGAATATGTAGAGCGGTATCGTGTCCACCATGCCGGGGATGGACATGATCGCGTACATCGCCACATAGCCATACTTCCTGACGAGGACGTCGCTCTTCCTGAGCAGCCATCGGTACCAGCGCCACTTCTGCGCGTACCTGCCGACCGTCTCGTCTATCTTCCTCCCGAAGAAGAAAACGGCGAGGGCGCCCGTCCCCTTGCCCAGGCCCATGACGGCCGCCTTGACGCCTATGTGTATCCCCGGGTTCGCCACGAGGGCGATCTCGACGGGTATCGGCAGCAGTATGGCGGCCGCGATGCAGAATATGTAGAATATCAGCAGGTAGGTGAAGGGGTCTGCCTGGTTCGCCTCGAGGAACTCCATCAGCTGGCCGAAGTAGTCCGTCATGTCCTTGGGGTGGCAGACACCTTTCCGTACTTCTAAATTGCCGTGGGAAGCCTCCGCCTCCAGGCGTTCCGGGGCGAGGGCTTAGGGCCTAGGCCAGAAAAATAAAAGACCGGCTGAATAAATGCCAAATGTATATATGCATGAAATATCATCACTATGATTGGGATGTACCGATGGCCAAGGCTGAAAGCAAGGACGCTGACTGGTGGGCTGTGCTCGACGAGGAGCTTGAGAAGAAGACCCTAGAGGTAACTGACAACACCGTCGAGCAGAACTCGCAGAAGGTCACGATAAACAAGAGCCTGCTGGAGGACTTCTTCAGGATCTGGTCCAGGTTCAACAAGATAAACGTCCACTACAGCATGGCGCCTGAGAACTCTGCCTTCGCCCAGTTCGAGGTATACCCCGACCAGTGGACCTTCAAGCCCGAGTTCGACTTCCTCGGCGTCGACAACCTCGCCCTGACCGACAGGACGCAGGGGAGGGTAGGCGACTCCATCAAGGTCTGGTACTACAACGTCGACAGCAAGATGCACATCAGGATGGTCTTCGAGTACTGCGAGGGCGAGCACTACTACAAGTACGCCGGCTGGAAGCGGATCTTCAGCCAGTACGTGCTGCTTGACACGCCCGTCTCGAAGTTCGACATGAAGAAGTACCACGAGATGCTCGCCGACACCGTCAAGGTGTGGTACGAGTCGCATCTTAGGAAGGATCGGGACATCATTCTCAAGCACGTGCGGGAGAAGTACGAGAAGGGCGAGACGTTCACGCAGTGAGACGCCTGCGTGACGAGCCATGTGACGACCCATCTGCGCCAGCGCGAGCCCTCAGTCCCGCGCCTTCTTGATCAGCGTCCTCGAGGTTATGCCGCCCACGACGGACAGGTCCTCCGTCGGCAGGATCTTCGCGGCGCTCGCGTCGAAGAGTATGTTCGCCGAGGCGGAGACCTCCACATCGCCGAGCCACAGCGTCACCGCGACCGGAAGGCGGTCGAAGAAGCGGAGCCTCACGCCAACCGAACCGAGCGACAGGGGCTCCGCGTCCAGGGTCGCCGCGACGCGCCGCAGCCGCTCCGGCTTGAGGCCGAACTCCTTGACGAGGGGGTCGATGGCCCTCGCCTTGAAGGCCGAGTAGTACAACGCCCCGCCCTCGAGCTCCCTGAACGATATGAACCTGTTGGCCAGCTGGGTCTTCGTGGCACCAGCCAGGTAGTGCAGCAACAGCACCTGCAGGTAGCGCGGGACCTCCGGGCCGCCGACCTCGCCGTACGATACCGTCCTGCCCCGGATATCGATGTGGCATTCGTCTTGCAGCATGGATATTCGAAGCACGTCCGCGCGACCGTCCACGCCCGCGTCGAGGTCCTTGGCGAGGCTCCCGACGTCCATGCGCTCGAGCGCGTCCCAAGCGATCGCCAAGGCGTCCGCGTGGGACGGGGGCCTTCCGGGTCGCGTGTCCGTCTTCATGCTCTCAGGAACGACGGCGCATAGAGCTTCTGGTTCAGAAGCACCTCGGCTGCCTTGACGACCTGCATGAGCTCGACGTCGTTCGGGTCCACGATCGCCGCGTCGAGGCCCCTGCCCAGGAGCATGGCGAGATAGGTCCTGTTGAGCAGCGAGCGTTCCTCCGCCCCGCTCGACACGTTGCTGAGGCCCACTATGGTCTTCGGCGAGGGCGTGTTGAGCGTCCTGAACGACGTTATCGCGTCGCACACCCCGGGACACTGGTTCTGGGCTGCGGAGATCGGCAGGACCACGGGGTCGAGGAACACCTTCTCCGGCTCGATGCCGCTGTCCATCGCGGTCGCGAGCAGCAGCATCGCCAGCTCCGTCCGTCCCTCGGCGGAGTTGGGTATGCCCTTCTCGTCGATCGTCAGGCAGACAATCTCCGCGTTGTGCTCCTTGGCCAGCGGGAAGAACTTCTCCATGCGCTTCTGCTCCGCCGTCGTGGAGTTGATCATCGGGTCCTTGGCGCAGGCCGACAGCGCCGCCGTCTGCACCTTGAGGCTCGGCGTGTCGATGCACAGCCTGGCATCGACCGCGTCCTGGACCGTCTTCACCAGCCACGTGGCGGCCTCGGCGGCGTCGTCCCTTCCCGGGCCGGTGTTGATGTCCAGCACATGCGCTCCGCCCTTGAGCTGCTCCATGGCCAGTTCCTGCACGAACTTCTCGTCGCGCGCGTCGATCGCCTTCGAGACCTGGGGAAACTGGCCGTTGATCCTCTCGCCTACAACTATCACACTTCAACCCCCACAGACGGTGTTCGGGGCTGTACCCGCTTCTTGAAATATCAATCATTCGGCCCGTACGGGACCACCGGGCGCCCATACAACAATTTTATACTCATGTGTTGCAGTCCGTATCAGGCTGGTCTCGGATGCCTGGAACTGACGGGAGCACCTGCAGGGTCACCTTCCTGCCCGAAGGCGTTACGGCCGAGGTGCCCAAGGGCTCGACCATCCTCGAGGCGTGCCACGCGGCCAACGTCGCCATGGACGCGGTATGCGGCGGGACGGGCAAGTGCGGCCGCTGCAAGGTCCGGCCCAGGGGTCCGTTCCGCTTCGACGGGCAGGGGAAGCTGTCCGAGGAGGACAGGGCCTCAGGGACGACCCTCGCGTGCGAGACGTTCGTCGAGGGGGACCTGGAGGTGGAGATACTCCCGCGCTCCAGGATACGGAAGCATCAGATTCTCGAGCGGTCCGCCGACCGCGACATACCCAGCATGACCCCGTGGCTCAGGAAGGTGCTCGTGGAGATGCCGAGGGCCACCATATTCGACAACACGGCCGACCTCGAGAGGCTTCTCCGCACCATCGCCGAGCCGGGTCTGACGATGGACATGGAGACGCTCAGGCGCGTGCCGCATGTCCTCAGGGACGGCGACTGGAAGGTGACGGCCACGATCTCCGAGCTCGAACCGCCGGGCGAGATCGTACGCCTCGAGCCCGGCGACAGGCGCGGCAACCTGATCGGGTTGGCGGTCGACATCGGCACCACGACGGTCGTCGCGCAGGCCGTCGACCTGATCACGGGGGAGGTCTTGGCGACGGCGTCCGAGTACAACCGTCAGATATCGAGGGGAGAGGACGTCATCGCGAGGATGATGTACGGCGAGGAGATGGGCTTCGGCGACCTCACGGAGCTCGCGCGACAGACGGTCGACTCGACGGTGCAGGAGCTGATAGACGAGGTCTCCGCGAGTCGCGGTGAGGCGCTGACGGAGAACGACATAGTCGGCGCCTCGGTCGCGGGCAACACGATCATGACCCACTTCTTCGTCGGCCTGGACACCCGCTATCTCCGGCTCGAGCCGTACGTCCCTGTCGCGCACAACATCCCGCCCAGGAGGGGGCACGACCTCGGCATACGCGTACACCCCTCGGCGAGGACGCTGCTGTTCCCTTCGCGCGCTGGCTACCTCGGCGGCGACGTCGTCGCCGACGTGATCGCGAGCGGGATGCACGTGAGGAAGGAGCCGACGCTGCTGATAGATGTCGGCACGAACGGCGAGATGGTGCTCGGGTGCGAGGACTGGCTCGTCGCCTGCGCCTGCTCCGCGGGGCCTGCGTTCGAAGGCGGAGAGGTGTCTTCGGGCATGCGCGCGATGGACGGCGCGATCGACAGCATACGGATAAACGACGACCTCTCCACGGCATATCACGTGCTCGGCGACGAGGCGCCGAACGGCATCTGCGGTTCGGGGCTCATAGACCTCATCGCGGAGATGTACGCGCACGGCGTGATCGACAGGAAGGCGAGGATACAGGACCTCGAGACGGACCGCGTACGCGAGGACGACAGCGGGAGGGAGTACGTCGTCGAGTGGATGGACCGCCTAGGCCAGGGAGCCGCCGAGGACCTCGTGGTCACGGACGCCGACCTGCAGAACATCCTCAGGACGAAGGCGGCCATATACGGCGCCGCGACGGTGCTCCTGAACAAGATGAGCCAGCGGATAGACGGCCTCGACGAGGTGGTCATCGCCGGCGGGTTCGGCAACCACCTAGACATCGACCGCGCCATATCGATCGGGATGTTCCCGGACATACCGAGGGACAAGTACAGGTTCATAGGCAACGGCGCCCTTAGCGGCGCGAGGCTCGCGCTGCTGTCCGCGGACATGAGGAAGGAGATGGCGGAGGTGTTCGAGGAGATGACATACATAGAGCTCAGCGTGGACAACGACTTCTACAACGAGTTCTCGTCCTCGCTGTTCATACCGCACACGGACATATCCAAGTTCCCGAGCTTCACTGAGCGGCGGGGCCTGGAGGACGCGCCATGAGCAAGTTCTCCGCCGCCGTGGCCGGCAAGGGCGGCGTCGGCAAGACCACCTTCGCCGCGCTCGCGATCCGCCACATCAACAGTACGACGGGCGAGGTGGTCCTCGCGGTGGACGCCGACCCGAACGCGAACCTGCACGCCAAGCTGGGAGTATCCATCGGCAGGACCATAGGCGACCTGAGGGAGGAGCTCCTGGAGAAGGTGGACGAGCTGCCCGCCGGCGTCTCGAAGCAGGAGCACGTCGAGTACCAGGTGCGCCTCGCGCTGACGGAGGGCGACGGCTTTGACCTTCTGACCATGGGTCGGCAGGAGGGCCCTGGCTGCTACTGCTACATCAACAACATACTTCGCACGTTCGTAGACTCGCTCTCGGACAAGTACGACCACGTCGTTATGGACAACGAGGCGGGGATGGAGCATCTTAGCAGGAGGACCACGAGGGCGGTCGATGTCCTGTTCGTCGTGTCCGACGCGTCGAAGGCCTCCCTCGACGCCGCCGTACGGATAGCGGCCCTGGCAAGGGAGATGGACCTGAGGATCGGCAGGATGGCGCTCGTGAGGAACATGGCGGCGCCGGACACCGACGACATCGCGACACCGGACGGCTACGACGCCGCGTACCGGGTGAGAGACTCATCCGCCATACGCTCCGGCAGCATCGAGAGCGAGTCCACCCTCCATATATCTCAACGCGATCCCGCGTATCAGGACATCGCGTGGGCCGTCGATGATGAGATGAGACGCGTCAGGCGGTGACCAGCGCTTGCGCCTGTGCTTCGCCTACGCCCTCGGCGCGGAGACCGCATGTTGCCGCTCAGGACCGTACGGACGCCAGGGATCGGAGGTCCTGAGATGGGATTTAAGTACACACCGGCCATTCATCATCCGCTGGTGAGGAAATGGCGAAGCGAGTGGTCTGCGCGATCGCAGTGTCGTTCTGCCTGTCCATGATAGTGATGGGGTCCTCCTCGATAAGGACCGACGCCATCACGGAGACCGGCTGGGGCCTCTCCGTGCTTGCGGATGGTGGGTTGGGGACTGCGCCTGTGCAGGACATAGCCATGGACGGGGCGCGCTACGCGGGAACCATATGTCACCAAGATTACGCATCCCTCGGCGACGACCAAGACGGCGTCAGGGCAAGCGGATACGACGTGCGCGCATTAGCGGACCCGTACGCGGCCAACGATTCGGAGGAACCGTCTACGTCAGCCGTCTGCTCGGGTACCGAGGGAGAGAACGGCTGGTACGTGTCGCCGGTGGAGCTCGAGCTCGATGCGGTCGACACGATAAGCGGTGTCAACTGGACCTTGTACAGGTTGGTCGACGAGGACTGGGAAGAGTACACTGAGCCCATCGAGCTGACGGAGGACGGCGTCCACACATTCGAGTTCTACTCGGAGGACCTGGCCGGGAACACGGAGGAGGTCAAGAACATATCCGTCCACATAGACATGACCGCCCCCGAAGCGTGGGCCAAGGTGGAGAGCGGTGATGTGAGCTTCTTCGCGATCGACGAGAGCTGGTACTGCTC
The DNA here is from genome assembly GCA_041554135.1 of Thermoplasmata archaeon. Classification (GTDB taxonomy): domain Archaea; phylum Thermoplasmatota; class Thermoplasmata; order UBA10834; family UBA10834; genus UBA10834. The sequence goes on from JBFFML010000018.1 coordinate 16,866, forward strand.
ACAAGTGGTGGTCGAGATCTGGGCGAGCGACGATACGAGCGGGATCTGCTGCATCAATTACAGCATCGACGAGGAAGAGTGGCAGACATACGAGGAGACCATCACCATATCGTCGGACGGCGAACATTCCGTCGACTTCTTCGCCGTCGACTTCGCAGGCAACGCCTGTGGCAGTGACAGGGACCAAGTGAAGATAGACAGGTCCTTCGGATATCTGGCGATCACATCGCTCAGGCGCGGGGAGACGATCGCGTCCGACTGCCACCTCCTCACCTGGACGTGCATCGAGCCCGACAGTGGGGTGCACGACTTCGCCGTGAGAGTGGATGGCGTCACCACGAAATACAACTCGTCTGTGAGAGAGGCTCTCATCTCGGGCCTGTCCGATGGCCATCACGAGATACAGCTGGTGGCGATGGACAACGCGGGCAACTTCGCATACTCGATGGTCGATTTCTACGTGAAGGACACGGGCCTGCTGACGCTGAAGCTCCTGGCTATATTCGCCGTCGGGGCCGCCGTGGTCGTCGTGACGGCGCTCGCCCTACTGAGATGGGTCAAGTGACGCGAGCGGCCGGCCGTCAGGCGATGGACTTCATCAGCTTCGGGAGCCCGGACGATTCCCTCGGCCCCACGGAGACCTTCAGCCCCGTCAGCTCGTTCAGCTTGCCGCTCATCCTGCTGACCATGCCGGGTATTATGATCTCGTTCCTGGAGCTCTTCTCCTTGACCTGGAAGTCCTCGATCGCCTTCGCCACGGACTCCGGCGTGAGCTTGCCCGCCGCGAAGGCCGTCATGACCGACTGCCCCTCGGTGTCGACGACCAGGAGCCACGCAGGGACCTTGCTCTTCTCGATGTCCGCGCGCACGGTGAAGTACGTCAGCGAGAAGTTGGTCGTGAACATGACCGGCGACGATTCGGTCGGCTCCCCCACGGAGTACAGTCCCGCCTTGACCTGGATGGGCACCTGCGGGTCGGTGTATATGTTCTGCCGGAGCGCGAGCAGCGGATAGACGAACTCCCTCGATATGTCCCCGAGCATGATCGCGGACGCGTACTTCATCACGCCGAGCGCGGCGTTGATGTGGTCCTCCGTCGACGAGCCCAGGACGGCGATGGTCGGGAAGCCGAGAGGCCTGAACTTGTTCTTGACCGCCGCCCTGCGGATGGCAGTCATATTCTCCAGCAGCTTCTCGGCGCCGTCGAATGGCGGCTCGAGCAGTATGTCGCTCAGCCCGGCCTTCTTCGCCCTCTCGGACATGGCTACGAGGTCGTCCATGCTGCCCACGCCGCCGACCACGAGCGGGAGCGACTTGGCCTTCGCGAGCTCGGCCATGGCGTCGAAGTTGTCGCCTGTCGCGCGGTACAGCAGCGGCCTGCGGTCGCCGCACGCCTCGGCGGCCTTCGCCGCGAGGCCGGCGTCCTCGCACATGACGACGACCGGCAGCTCCCTCGCGGCGGCGGCCTTGACCGCATCGAGGTAGTCGCCCTCGCTACCCGACGAGTGCCTAAGGGCGACGGAGTCCACGCGCAGGATCTGCCCGACGCGCTCGAACGACGCCGCGTGCGCGTCGTCTATCTTGGACCGCATGGCCTCCGGACCCTCGGCGTCGTCGACTATCAGCCCGAGGACGGTGGGGTTGTAGAACGTCTTGTCGTGCCTGAACAGCTGCGTCTCGTCGCCCATCTTGACGGCGAGGTCGCCCGTGCCGAACGTGACCGAGCGTATCGGCGGCGCGCCGCTCTCCTCGAGCTCGGCCTTCGCCTCGTCGCTGACGTACGGGCACGCCTCGAGCGCGACCTTCTGGTTGGCCAGCTGCATCGCGAACGCGAGGCACGTGGGGAACTTGCACTCGCCGCAGTTCTTCTTCGGCAGGAGCTTGTATATCTCCATCGCGGTCGGCACGTCACTCACCTCCGGACAGCGACGCGAGCGCGTCCCTGAGCATCCTCACCGACTTCGGGTGGCGCATGATGACGATGCCCGCCCCCGCCACGACGGCGGAGAGCGCCGTGATCGTCTCCCAGTACACCCCGCGCATCTCGGGCTCGCCGTGCTCCGGGTTGTCCTCCAGCGCCTCGGGCACGTTCCACGCGCACGAGCAGTCGCATATCATCGGCATCTGCAGCACGGGGTCGCCGGACAGCGCCCCCAGCCGGAGGCGCTCGATGTTGGAGTACGAGTACTCCAGCCCCATGCCGAGCGCCGCCATCAACGGGTCCATGAGTATGTTCTCGGGCTTCATGCCGAAATCGAGCAGCAGGATGTTCATCTGCTTCGCGAGGTTGATGTCCAGGTTGGAGAACGCGACGACCCCGTGGCCGTTCGCCATCGACGCCGCCGCGATGGACTTGTAGGCCTTCTCCTCCGCCAGGCCGAGGAACAGCCTCTCACCCTTCGCGACGTTAGAGACCGCCTCCATCACCTTCGCGTCCTTCTCCTCGAACCCGCAGCCGTAGACGGCTAGGGGGAGGCCGGTCGAACTCAGCACCTTGGACACGAGGCCCTCGAGCTCCTCCGCCGGTATGTCCTCCTCCTCGGGGTTGGCGGACTGCAGCTTCAGGACGCACATGTCAGCGCCCCACTCGGCCTCGCACTTCCTCGCCCATTCGACCGGGTCCGCTATCGCGGGGCCCATCTGCTCCTGCAGCTGCTCGGGCACCATGCGCATCGTGTCGACGACGTCCATGGCGATGAGCGGCGGCCGCGACGACTCGCCCTCGAACCGGTGGAACGGGAGGCCGTTCGAGCCGCCCGCCACGAGCCTCGCCTTCCGCGTGCCACCGTCCTCCTTGGTCGCGCCTATCGCGACCTCCTTGATCCGTCCCCCGAACTTCTCCTTCGGCAACTCAAACACCAAGTCACAATCCCCCTTTTTGGAGCGTCAGTTGATCATGGGCAGCATCTTCAGCGCTGGATGGTCGACCTTCGTCATCCATTCGGTCAGCTCCTCCGGCGTGCGAGCCACCGTCTCGTCGGCGATCTTGTCGATGAACCCCGGGATGCCGAGCTCCTCGGAGCGCTTGACCAGCTCGTCCTTCATCGCCTCCTTGAGGTCCTTCGGCATCCACGCGATCCTCTGGAAGCCGCCGTCGGCGGTGATGAACTTCCTGCTCACGAGGTACTTCCTTCCCACGCCGATGAACCCCGGCGTCTGTATGCCGCCGCCGACGGAGCCCGCGAGCGTGGAGAACGTCATGCCTATGGGCGTCATGCCGGAGAACTCCCGGTTGACGACGACGACGCCCTGGAGGTCGGCCGACACGGCGACGATGCACTCGAAGCAGCCGCACGACGTCATCGGGTCCTCCATCATGGTGTACGCGTTGAACTTCTGCAGCTTGCCCATGGTCTTCTCCGTGACGGCCTCGTTGACGCCGGTCCACTGGCCCTTGACCTCGTCGACGACATCCTTCTTCGGCACGGGGTTGTTAGGGCCGGTCGGCGCGATCTGGTACGACGCCTTGGCGTCGAGCCAGTTGATGGCGCCACACAGCCCGAGCCTCTCGGGCGTGACGATGCACACGTGCCCCGGGGCGAAGCTCTGGCACAGGGTGCACGTGTAGAACGTTTCCACCTTCTCGTCCGTGAGGTCGGCCATCCTGGCGTCCCTCTTCGCGTACGCCTCCGTCGCCTCGTCGACGTGCTTCCTCAGCTCCGCCTCGTCCGTGACGATCCGCACCTCGACCTTCGACACGATCGCGCCGAACTCCTCCTTGAGCTTCGTGACGAGTATGTCGCCGAAGTGCTTCAGCCGGAGCCCTGCGCTCACGGACGTCTTGCTCAGGCGGATCCACAGCAGGTTCCGCTGGCCCGTGTGCCACGCGCCCTCGGCGAAGTTGATGAACTGGTGTATCCTGCGCTCCAGCACGGACTCGAAGTCCTCCTGCATGTTCTTGCCGTACACGTTCACGAGTATGCCCAGGTGCGTCGACGACCCCTCGGGCATCTCGTCGACGTCCTTGCCGATGAGCGTCACCTGGCCGTCCTTGACCTCCTCCGGCCCCCTCATCTTGAGCAGCTCGAACGCGAGGGTCTTCGACGGCCCGCCCGCCTCGATGTGCATGTCCGGCCTGCGGATCGTCTCGCCCTCGAACGCGGGGCCGTACGGCACGGGCAGGTCGACGGCGCCCAACTTGATCCTGCAGCCCCTGACCTCGATGGCCGTGGCGATCATCTCGTCGAGGTTCTTCTGCACGACGTACTTGTCCGGTATCGGCTCGACGTCCTGGTCGGTTATCGTCGGCGAGCCGTTGAACATCACCGCGAACTCGGCGGCGACCTTGATGTGGTCGAGGGGGCCAAGCTGCAGCACGAACACCTTCGGCCTCTTGGACAGGTACTTGTACAGCCCCTCACGGTCGCCCTTCTGTATGCCGCCGAAGGACAGCGCCGCCCTGATGGCGAAGTTGAGGCCGTGTATGACCTGCGTGAACTCGCCGACGGGGTAGAGCATGCGGTCCAGCCCCATGGCGATCTTCTCGTCCTTCAGCTGCTTGATTATGTCGTATGTGGCGATTATCAGCATGCCCTTGTTCTGGCAGTCGCGTATCATGGCCGAGAGCTTCTTGGGGTCGCTCGCCTTGCCGACGAACACCGCCGCGCCGGGTATCGTGTCGTCCACGAACGCTATGCCCAGCTGCCTCAGTATCCTGTCGGGCACGAAGCCGCAGTACAGCGAACCCTCGTACGGCGCCGGGTTGTCTATGTACTTCAGCGCCTCGACTATCTCGGCGGCGATCATGGTCGCCTCGCCCGAGGCGACCGCGGCCTCCATCGTCGGCTCCTCGACTATCTTCCCGCGGGCCTCCCCCAGCAGCTTCGGCAGGTCGCCCAGGCGCGTGCAGTCCTGCCCCAACCAAGCGAACAGGCTGGGCAGCTGGTAGCCCGTCTCCGGGAACTCGATGGTCTTGTCGGGGCCGTGCTTCCTGAGCGCTCGGTTCAGGAGGAAGTCGGCGTAGCCCGTCGCGATGATCGAGCCCTCGACCGCCATCTTGAACAGCTGCTCGTTGGTCACCTTGCCCCTGTCGGGGACGCACATGGCCTCGCGCTCCACGGCGGGGTCCGTGAGGTCCAGCCTCCAGCGCCTGTACTCTATCGCGGAGTAGAGGCGCTTCGCGGCGACGATCGGGTCCTTCTCGAAGATGAAGTACCCGCCGTAGACGTCCCGTGCCGTGTTCTCGAGCACCTCCGTCACGAGCGTGCTCCCGTGGAGGTAGTTCATCGTCCCCACGTGGACGGGGAAGCCCATGGTGACCGCCCATGTGCCTATCGAGACGGCCTTCTCGTGCATCGCCTCGGGCGCCGCCGCGACGAACGGTATCTGATGGACGTCGACGCCCAGCCTGTTGGCGACCTCCGTCGCGAGGTTGGAGTATCTCGGGTTGTCCACGCACGACCCGATGTGCCACACGCAGGGCAGGCCGTCCACGCCGGCCGCCTCGCTCAGCTCCGTGAGGAACGACCTCAGACCCTCCCCCGCTACCTCGTTCGCCTTCTCGGGGTCCATGTACCCGGCCTTCGCCAGCTCGATGGCGTTGCAGCCGGTCGCGAGGACGAGCACGTCCCTCTTCACGAGCTCCCTGACGATGGTGATGACATCCTCGTCCATGTCCGTCCGGATGTTCTTGCAGCCAGCGAACAGCGCCAGCCCGCGCACCCTGCCGCTCATGATGTTGCTCACGAGGTGCTGGAACGGGTCGTCGGGGTTGGCCTTGGCGAACAGCTCGCGCATCTGCTCGACGCTGAACCCGGCGACGACCTTAGCGGGCTTGATCGTAGGCAGCCGCCTCATCTCGCCCCTGCGCTTGTAGGCCTCGAGCGCGAGCTTGAGCACCTCACGCGCGGACTCCCTCGCGCGCTCCGGCGTGACCTCGATGTGCGTGTCGCCCACGAGGCGCGCGGCGGCCTCGGTGCTGATCAGCCTCGTGTGCGTGCACTTGGACAGCGCCGACAGGGCCGGCATGAAGCACTGGTAGTCCAGCACCATGGCGTCGAGCAGGCCGCTGAGCAGCACGAGCTCCTGCGCCATCACGTTGGAGGCGATCGGGATGCCCTTCCTCATCAGTATCTCGTTCCCCGTGCAGCAGACGCCGACTATGTTGAACCCCTCGGCGCCCTCCTTCCTCGCCTCGTCCTTCATCTCGCGGGCGACGTCGACTAGTATGTCGCTCAGGAGAGGGTTGTGGCCGTGAACGGCCACGTTGACGCTCTTCTCGTCAAGGACGCCCAGGTTCGCCTCGCTGAGCACCACCTTCGGCGTCCCGAAGAGCACGTCACTGAGGTCCGACGATATCTGCGCGCCCGTGTAGTCCGCCAAGGCGCACCTGACGCCGGCGAACAGCATCGGCACTGGGTCGGCGTCGACGCCCATCGCCGTGCGATGCATGACATCGCTGATTACCGACTCTATGTTGTGCGGGAGTACGCCGTTGAAGTCCCAGAGGCTCATCCGCTTCTTGGTGACGGTGGCCTTGAGGAATGACAGTGGCTCGTGAGTGTACCTCGAGTAGTCCCCCATCGCGGCGTGGGCCACGTCCCCCGCGAGCTGCAGCGTCTCCTTGCCCGCGGCGTCGATGCCGAGCTTCTTGGCGATGGCCCTCAGCTTCGTCTCGTCGGTGACCGTGTAGTCCTTGGCCTTGCCCTCGGAGACCTGCAGCAGCACCTCCGCGATCTCCTTGCCGTGATACGAGTGCGACGCCGTGCCCCCGACTATCATCCTGTCTATGTGCCTGGCGACGATCGTGTAGTCCCGGGCGCCGCAGATGCCGGTCGTGGGCTCCTTGCCCATCGGGTTTATCCTGCAGGGCCCCTGGAGACATATCCTGCAGCACAGCCCCAGCTGGCCGAACCTGCACTGCGCGCCCTGGCTGTCGCCCCTGTCGTAGAGCGCGCATATGCCCTCCTCGCGCAGGCCGTTGAACATCTCCGTGCAGCTGCCGTCCCAAAGCCCCGCGACCTTGTCGGTCTTGCCCTTCGCCGCGGTCTTGGCCGCTGGCCCCTCACTCGTTTCCACCGTCAAGCAAACCGCCCCCTCACGTCCATGTCAACCAGCGATCGAGAGCTCAGTGAGGCGCGCCTCCGCACCGGGTCCCGCAGTCGGCTGGCAGGTGTGGCAGGAAGGCTTAGAAAAGCGTTCGAACGACGGAGCTTCAAGGGACGCCTCAGCATCCGCGCTGTGGATGTCATTGCTGTCTGCAGGCCGCCGCGCGGAACAGTCTGCGTATGTCGCCCTCAAACGCAACCCCCATTGAGCGATTGTCTGGCTCGTACTCAACTGTGACAACAGCACTCGGCGTTTGCCGAATACAGATGTGCCTACAAAAACATTGTTGTATACTCACCATCGACTCGCGCCGATGGCCCGGGCGGGTCAGCCGGGGCCGCTCGCGTCGCCGAGCAACGTTAGAATCTCTTTCGAAAGCTGTCCGACAGGGCCGAGCCATTGGTCCGCGGCCTCCATCTGGAACACGGAGCGCCCCTCGATGTCCGCCCGGGAGACGACCTCGGACAGCGGCAGCGAGAACAGCAGGGGCAGGCCGTGCTCGGCCAGCATCGACCGGACGGCCCGATCGTCCTGCTCGTCCCTGACGGCGTTGGCCACGACGGCCATCCTCTCCACGCCCATCTCGCGCGCCAGTGTGGCGATCCTCCGCCCCGTGTCGACGGCCCTCGCGCTCGGCCCCACGACGATGAGCAGCAGGTCCACCCCCCTACACGTGGCCCTGCCGAACTGCTCCAGACCCGCCTCCATGTCGACGAGGACCGCGTCGTCCCTCTCGAGCATGATGTGGTCCAGCAACGCGCGCAGCACGGCGTTCTCCGGGCAGAAGCATCCGCTCCCGGCGGCCTTGATGGTCCCGAGCACGACGAGCCGCACGCCGTCCGCCCCTACGACGGAGTACCTGTCGGGTATGTCGTCCACCTTCGGATTCAGCTTGTAGAACGGGCCCGTCGTGGCGCCCGGCCGGGAGCCGGTACGCTCCTCTATCAGGTCCAGCTCTGCGGAGATGGGGTGCGGGATCCTGTCCTCCGGTATCTCCAATACCGAATGCAGGTGCGATGCTGGGTCCGCGTCGACGGCTAGCACGTTCTTGCCTTCCCGGGCCCAGACCCTCGCGAGGGAGCCCACGACCGTCGTCTTGCCCACGCCGCCCTTGCCGGCGACGGCGACCTTGTGACCCAAAGCACTCAGCCCTGGCCCGGCCTGAGGAGGATCTCGTGCTTGACGAGGTTGGCCTCGTGGAGGACGGCGCCTTCCACGAGCCTGCGCTCGCCGAGCGTGTCCACGCAGACGACGCCCTCGGGCACTATGAGCACCTTCGCCGCCTCCCGCATCACGAGAGAACGCTCCTCCCCGTTGACGAGATACACTGCAGATTCACACATGATCGGTGACCCCCATAGCGGCCGCGCAACACGAGGTCCGCCCGGTCGGCTGGGCTCAGTCCACGGAGTACTCCGCAATCTGGCCGATGACCGACTTGGCGCCGTCGTAGTTGTCGACGCCGAAGACGAACCGGAGCTTGTCGGCCTCCTGGCCGCTCAGGTAGCTGGTCTCGACGGTCACGCCGGCGTTGACGAGCGCCTTCGCGGCCTTCATCCACTGCCCGGGCTTGTTGTACATCTCGACGACCAGCACCTTCCGCTCCTTGAAGGGCAGGTCCGCCTTCATGAAGGTCCTCCTGCACTCCTCCTCGCAACCGGTCAGGAACTTGATGACATACTTGTCGTCAACCTTCGCGGTCGCGATGGTGTCAAGGTTGACCTGGTGCTCTGCCAACAGGCTGATAGCGCTCAGAAGGTCCTCGCTCGATCCATCGACGGAAAGCTCGAATTCGGTTGTCATTCAAAACCCCCCCAAGTTCGTCTTTCCCAGGTAATGCGATGCTATGTATATATTCTGTACCCACAGATTGCCGGTTATCGGATTTATCAGGGTGTGCGACGGCTCGAAGTCGTACCCGCCTTCGTGATACGATTTGGCGTGGCAAGTCGAGTCTATCGATTGCGTTTCGAATCGGCTGACGACACGAGCTGACGACCGAGTTGGCATGCGTGCCCGAAGCGCGGCGGACCGCAAGCGAGATTACGCCGTTCCATGCTATCCATCCGCGATAGCGAATGATGAGACAGAGGGACGTCTCTTTCGACCGCGTGGCCGACATATACGACGCGACGAGGGGGTTCGCAGAAGGCGTGGTCGAGCGCGTGGCGGTCGCCCTGGAGGAGGAACTGTCGAACGACTCCACAGTGCTCGAGGTGGGCGTCGGCACCGGCAGGATAGCGGCGCCTCTGGCGGAGAGAGGCATTGACGTCACCGGAGTCGACATATCCGTGGCGATGCTCGCGAAGGCCAAGGCGAAGGGGCTGAAGGCGTTGCTGTTGGCGGACGCAAGGGCGCTGCCTTTCGCCGACGGGGCCTTCGACCATGTCGTCACGGTCCACGTCACGCACCTGATAAGCGACTGGCGTCTCGCGCTGGCCGAGATCGGCAGGGTCGCGAGGAGCAGATACGCGTCCATCGCGACCGAGAGGATCGAGTGCGACGCCGAGGAGCTGCGAAGAGCGTACGAGGAGCTGTGCGCGAAGGCCGGCTTCGAGGTCCGCCACCAGGGCATAAGGGAACGCGAGATACCGGACGTCATCGCTCCCACTAAGAGCCTCGTGGTAGCGGAGAGCACCGAGATGGTCGATGCAAAGAAGGCGATGGAGCGCTACCGTTCCAGGACCTTCTCGAACCAGTGGGACATCCCCGAGGACGTGCACGAGGGCGCGATGAGCGAGCTGGAGAGGATGTACGACGGTGTCGAGCGGCTCGAGCGGAAGGAGAGGATCTCGCTCCTCGTCTGGAACGCCGCCGACTTGAGGGACCGCGCGCTCGGGTGAGCCACGGCGGACCACCGACGCTACATGGCTGCAGTTTCGCGTGCCCGTAACGAAGCGCTTTATATGATGCGGGCGTGTTGATTCATCCGGCAGCATAGGATGACAAACGGCTGCCGCAACATACGAAGGGGGTTTGTGATGGAAGAGAACAAACTAGCGCCCCACGTTGAGGAGATCGCAAGGGCGCTCGGGGACAAGTTGTCAACGGAGGAGATAGCGAGCGAGCTGAACGAGTACATCGAGGTCTACAAGCTGACCATTCCCATGGCCAAGAAGACCATCGTCAAGAAGTACGGTGGTGACATGAGCGGCTTCGTGGCCGGGCTCCAGAGGAAGCTGGCGGACATAAGGCCGAACGAGCCGAACGTCGACTTCGTCGCCAAGGTCGTCACGACGAACGACAAGACGATCGAGACGAAGGGCGAGAAGAAGCGCATCATGTACGGGCTCATCGGCGACGACACGACCACTCTGCCGTACACGATATGGGAGCCGGAGGGTTTCGAGCTCGAGAGAGGGGATGTCATCTCCGTCAAGGGGGCGTACACAAAGGAGTACCGCGGAAGGGTGGAGGTGCATTTCGGCAACCGGGTGTCCGTGAGGAAGGAGGACCCGTCGACCATAGACGCGTCGGATGTCGCGCAGGGACCGCCCAAGGTCGTGACTGTCAACCAGATATCGGACGGCATGGGATACATCGAGGTCAAGGCGCGCATTCTGTCAGTCGAGGAGAGGGAGGTCACCGTGCAGGGCGAGACCAAGACGATACACTCCGGCACGCTGGCCGACGAGACCGGCAGGATACAGTACACGGCGTGGTCCGACTTCCAGCTCAAGGCGGGCGAGCTGCTGAAGATATCTAAGGCGACCGTGAAGAGCTGGAGGGGCATACCCCAGGTCAACTTCGACGACAGGGCCGAAGTGCTCCGAGTGAAGGAGAAGTTCCCTACGGTCGAGGAGCTGAGTCGGACGACCATCGTGCCCATATCCGACATCGCTGGAAGAGGGGGCGCGGCCGACGTCTCCGTCAGGGGCACCGTGGTCGAGGTCCGGGACGGCTCGGGCCTGATAATGCGCTGTCCCGAATGCAAGCGCGCGCTCCAGAAGGGCACGTGCAAGGTCCACGGCAGGGTCGAGGGATACCCCGACCTCAGGACCAAGGCGGTCATAGACGACGGCACCGGCTCGATAAGCGCCGTGTTCGGCAGGGACATCACGGAGAAACTGATGGGCACGACGCTCGAGGACTGCCTGGACAGGGCGCGGCAGGCCATGAACTTCGACGCCATCAAGGACTCCCTGGAGGACACGCTGATGTTCAGGATCGTCGACGTCGGAGGGAATGTCACCGCGGACGCCTACGGGCTGTCGATGATAGCCAAGGAGGCGGAGCTCGTGACGCCGGCGCCGAAGGACGAGATCGAGACGCTCCTCGTGGAGCTGGAGGAGTCGAAATGAACGCCCGCGAGGTCTCCTGGCGCGTGTTCGCGGAGGAGTACAACTCGTCGACGATGGAGCACTCTGGAGAGGGCGACAAGCCCGTCTCGTACATCGTCACGCCGCTGGGCGCGAGGATAAACCGTGTGCTCGTCGTGGGCGTCATAACGGAGATCGAGAGCGTGGGCGAGGGCGACAGGCCCAGGTACCGCGCACGCCTGGCAGATCTCACAGGGACATACTACATATCCGCGGGCGAGTACCAGCCGGAAGCGGCAGCGGCGCTCTCCAAGATGTCCCCGCCGGCATTCGCGGCGGTCGTGGGGAAGAGCAGGGTCTACTCCCCCGAGGAGGGCGTCAAGTACCTGAGCATCCGCCCCGAGAGGATAAGGGAGGTGGACGCTGCCGCGCGGGACCACTGGGTCCTGGAGACGGCCAAGAGCACGCTGGCCAGGATGGATGCCATTGAAGAGGCCGCTAAGATGAGCCAGCCGAGCGTCGGCGAGCTGACCCGGCTCGGATTCCCCGAGGGATTGGCAGAGGGCGCGTTGCTGGCCTTGGACCACTACAAGGACGTCGACCTGGACCGGTTCAGAGGGACCGTCAAGGACGCGTTGAAGGCCGTGCTGCCCGAGGGGGCGCGCGTGCAGGCCGCCGAGCGCGCCAAGGCGGCAGCGCCGGCCGTGGACGACGCGACGGACGGGGAGGTCGCCGAGGGTCCTGCGAGCGAGGAGATGCAGGAGCTCGAGGTGGGCGCGGACGAGGACGAGACGGTCCTCGCGATAATCGACTCGCTGGAAGAGGGTCCCAAGGGCGCGCAGTGGGACAGGATCGTCGAGGCGGCGAAGGCGAAGAAGATCGACAAGGTGCGGCTCGAGGAGATAGTGGCCAACCTACTCGACAACGGGGACATCTACGAGCCGGAGCTGGGCATGATGAAGAGGATCTAGCCAACGAGGTCGTGCGCCAACGCGAGGGCCACCAGCAGGACGGCCGTGACGGCCCCCGCGGCCTCCATTCTTCTCCCGTCCCACCATTCGCTCCTGTCCGTGACGAGCACGACGAACATCAGGACCAGCGCGAGCATCGTCGCGAACACGCCTGCCACGCCCGCGACCGCAACGGCGTAGAACAGCGTGGGCGAGCTCTCCGAGAACACCGCGAGGAGCGCGGCTAGGACGGCTGTCGCGACCGGGGGAATCATGTGCGACGGCGGGAGCATGTGGCGTCCCAGGATGGGCATCGAGTGCATGATCGAGCGGACGAGCGGCAGCAGTATGAATGCGAGCGCCACACCGAAGAACGCCCCCGTGAACGCCCTGGTGAAGTTGTTCGAGCCGATGACGCCCAGGTAGGACAGCGACACGTCGACCACGGCGGGCACCATCAACGCCCCCAAGGCGGCCATGTGTCCAAGGTTCTGCAGCATGCACCCCCTGTGCCTGGCGAAACGGCAGAGCAGGATGAAGGCCGCCGACAGCAGGAAACCGAGGTGTATCCCGAGGCATCGGGCGCAAAGTGGCATCTGGAACGAGTCGAGGGAGAACGACCGCTCCGCCAGCTGATGGCAGACTGAGGAGCCGAAGAACGTGAGGAAGGCCTCGAGCGCATCCATCGGGCTCGGATATGTGTCGCAGATGATTAATCTTGTTCGGGAGGGCGTGTCGCAAGCCATCATCAGGGAATAGAAGTAGTTGGGGGGAAACCCCCCATGCAAGAAGTTTTCCGTATTGTCCGGGAAAGGTCTTCAGAACGCCAGAAAACCCGCGGCGAATATCCCGCCCCAGCAAACGATGCTGACCACGATCGAGAGCACCGCGAGAATCAGGCACATCTTGCCGACCTCCTTGAGTTCGGGCTCAGGTTTCGTGTAGTATATCGCACCGATGATGAAGCCGACTATGGGTATGAAGAACGAGAGCAGATAGAACAGGATCTTGACGCCGCTGCTTATCGTCTCTCCCCTCATCTGACCTGCGTAGGCCTGTGCCCTGTAGTCGTGTCCGCAGTAGGGACATACGTTCGCATCCCAAGAGATGGTACGTCCGCAGGAGACGCAGTTCCTGGGCTGCTGCGATTGTGCTTCAGACATGGTTCACCTTTCCTCTTCCGAGCGATGCCACCCATGACATCGCCCTTGATACCCGAAGATACCTGGACATTATAAAACGATTGGCCTCAGAGACGACGACGCTACGCATGCTGGTGTGGTTGCGCCGACGGCTTGAACTCGGATCTGGACAACAGGAGGAGTATCACGCCGATCAGCCCGAAGAGCGCCCCGACCAGGAATCCCAGGCATAGGAGCCCGAAGATGCCGCCCACCAGAGCGAAGTAGAAGTACTTGCGTATAAGGGCGAAGAGGCCTCCGATGATGGCTATGCTGCCGAAGACGAACTCCAGCGCCCCGCATACATGCATCATCTCCTCGATCTCGGCGAGAGAGACTTCTCCCTCGGATATCTGTGTTATCCCCATTTCCTCAATGTCAGAGATGTCGAGGGCTATGAGGACGAACCCCATCGCTATCGCCAGCAACCCGGCGATTATGATCATCACGCCCGCAACGACTGGCTTGGCGCTGGTGACGGCAGGAGGGGGTCCTGCGACGATGCGATAGTCGTAGCCGCAGTAGGCGCATACGTTCGCGTTCCAGTCTATCGCCCGTCCGCACGAGACGCAGTTCCTGGTAATCCTGCTCGGCCCCTGCATTTGGGGCGCATGATCTTCCCGAACACCAGCAGAACCGTCCACCATTCGAATCACCTGTGCCAGCCGGACGACTTCCTAGCTCGCCTTCTTGGATTGACAGGGCACTATTTCATGGTTTCCCAGACCGTCCGCCCTGGTTCTCGGCTGCGGTCTCGTGCTTCTTCATGTCCGACTCGTTCTTGAGCGTCACCATGAAGAGTGCGAGCAGGAAGGCGAGAGATATGCCGGCGATGATCCCAGTGACAATCCTGAGCGTGTTCGTCGACTCGTAGGATGTCACGGCCTGCAACCCGCCGTCGATGCCAATCGGCGCCAGCCCGAACAAGAGGAGAAGAGGGTTGACGGATATCGTGAGGAACAGCGCCACACCAGAGGCCGCTGCGAGGCCTATGAACAGACCCAGGTCGCGCGAGCAGAACGGCATCTGGTTGTCGTTCAGGAAGTAGCTCCTGCTGGCCAGCTGATGACATTGGCTGTCGCCGACGTAGTACACGGCGCGCGGCAGCGGGTCCAGCTGAGAGAACAGCTCCGAGTTGTCCTTGTAGCCAACAGCGCCGGACAGGTCGGTGAGGGTGCCTTTGGGGACCATGAACGGGGAGGCGACCACCAGGGCCAGCCACGTCGTCGTGACGGCGAACATGGCGAGCACGGCGTACGATGTGATCCTCGGCAGGCGCATAGGGACCTTGATGAGAGGGGCGCCTAATGTTACTTTTCAATCGCGACCGCGGCGTAGCCGACGACATCCCTCATAGGCCTCACGTCGCCGGATGTGGCGCGTTTCAAGACGCGGGCCTTGCCTCCCTCGCAGGCGGTCATCATCGCTATCACGGGCCCGTAACCGCACATCGATATGCTCTCATCCATGACGACATCGTACAACCCCCTCACGTCCATCCGCTCGATGGCGTCCAATGCCATCCCGTCCTTCACGCGGGCCGTCTCACTGGTAACATAGTGGGAGAAGTCGGTCGACGCGATGACCACGACGTCCTTCCCGCGGATAGCGTCCCGGATGACTCCCCCCACGGATCTCGCGGCGTCGATGTCCTGGAACGCCATGCATATCGGCACGAACTTGAACTCGGGGGCGATGTACTGTATGAAAGGCAGCTGGACCTCGATCGAGTGCTCGTAGTGGTGGGCCGTGGGGTCGATGTCGATCAGGTCCCTCCTGAGCGCTGACGCGAGCTCCTGGTCGACCTTCGCCACGCCCATGGGCGTCTCGAAATCCTCCGTCGTGAGCGCGACGCCCGACCCGTTGCCCGTGTGGTTGGGACCGATTATCACGAACGTGCTCGGCACGCCGTCGGATGCGATCGCGTCGTACAGGTGCGCGGCGACTGGCCCTGAGAACATCAGCCCCGCGTGAGGCGACACCCCGCCCATGATCTTCCTTGGTCCGGCCGCCTTCTTCGAAGGTAGGCGCTGCGGCCCCAATGGCCCCTTGAAACACTCCTCGACCTCGCGCCTGAGACCGCTCGCATCACCCGCGTAGAACTGACCGGCAACAGCAGGACTCCTCATACTCCCGACCCCCCCTCGTCGGGGAGCTATCGCTAGGCACAAGTAATAGCTTTTCCCAGTAAGTGTTTGGCCCGGCCCTACAAGGACGCCTCGAACTCCTCGACTGGCATCTTGAAATCCTCATCGGCCTGTATCGCGCCCCTCGACCTGAGGATCTCCCTCGTGAGAAGCCAGTACACGGTGGCGAGCGCCCTCCTGCCCTTGTTGTTGGACGGGACGACGAGGTCGACGTTCCTCGTCTCGTTGTTCGCATCGCATATGGCGACTATTGGTATGCCGATGCTGAGCGCCTCGGACAGTGCTTGGTCGTCCGCCGCGGGGTCGGTGACGAGGAGCATCTCGGGCTCCTGGAAGCCTGGGAGTATGGGGTTGGTCAACGACCCTGGCACGAACCTGCCAGCGACGACGGACGCACCTAGGGTCTTCGCGAAGACCTTCGCGGGTTTCTGGCCGTACTGCCTCGCCGACACGACCAGTATGCGCTCCGGCGCGTACCGCGCCATGAACCTGGCGGCCACGCGTATGCGTTCGTCCGTCTTCTTGACGTCGAGCACGTAGAGGCCGTCCGACCTCACCTTGAATATGAAGTCCTTCATGTCGGCGCTCTTCTGCTGAGTGCCGATGTGCACACCCGATGTCAGGTAGATGTCTTCCGGTATCAGAAGCCGCGAGTCGGGGGCCTCCGTCTGCTCCATCTCAGCCGCTGCCTGCTCTTCCATTAGAAAACCTCAGTCCGCTCGCTTCACAGTCATGGGTATGGCGCCTCTGTCGAACTCAATGATGGATATCTCGATGGGATCGATCATCTCATCGGATATGTCCACTAGGACTGGCGCGCCCATGCTTATCTGAAGGGCTCTAGCGCCTATGATCCTCGCCCTCTCAAACCGAGTGTATTTCAAAGTGCGACCTCTCTGTGGAGGTATCCCCTAAAATATGGCTCCTTTATATACGTTTGGTGTGTCCCCACGAGGGCGTCCGTCTCGGATGAGGCGTCGCCCAAGCCGCATCACCACATATCCGCCGTCCGCATAGGGGCGTTGAAAGCCTCCCTCCCGGTCCCGGGCATTCTGCGGACGAATCGTTACGGTAATCGTATATGGATGTTCGAAATCGGCGGTTTTCCGATGGGATTATGAGGGTATAACCATAACCGATTTATCAAGCATACGCTTACCGTCAAGCCAAGGAGAGTATTGTTATGGCGGATGTTCCGAACATAAAAGTGGAGCCTCCAGGTCCGGAGGCTAAGAAGGCTGTCGCCGAGGACGCCCAGTGGCTCGTGAAGGCGACGAAGTCGTGGCCTCTCGTGTTCAAGAAGGCCGAGGGCGCGGTCATAGAGGACGTCGATGGCAACGAGTACATCGACTTCTACGCTGGCGTCGGCGTGTTGAACGTCGGCGCGAGGCACCCTAAGGTCGTCGCCGCGGTCAAGGACCAGGTGGACAGGTACACGCACGTCGCGGGTACCGACTTCTACTGCAGGCTCCAGAACGAGGTCGCCAAGAGACTCGCCAAATCGATACCAGGCGAGGGCAAGCACATGGTCTTCTTCTCCAACACCGGCTCGGAATCGTACGAGTCCGCGGTCAAGATCGCCAAGTGGGCGACGGGGAAGCAGGTCATAATGGACTTCCTCGGGGCGTTCCATGGCAGGACGACGGCCTCGATGTCGTTGACAGCGAGCAAGTGGGTGCAGAGGGAAGGCTACACCGCGACCCTGATGCCCGGCGTGTACCATGTGCCGTACGCGTACTGCTACAGATGCATGTACAACCTCGAGTACCCGAGCTGCGGGATGCACTGCGTCAAGGCGATCGAAGAGATATACTTCGAGAACCAGATACCGCCGAACGACTTGGCCGCCATCAGCATGGAGGTCGTCCAGGGAGAGGGCGGATATGTCGTGCCGCCGAAGGAGTTCGTCAAGGGCGTATTCGATCTCACGAGGAAGCACAAGTGCCTCCTCATAGATGACGAGGTGCAGTCAGGCATGGGGAGGACCGGCAAGATGTGGGCGTTCGAACATTTCGACATCATTCCCGACATTGTCTGCAGCGCGAAGTCGCTCGGCGGCGGCTTGCCACTCGGAGCGACCATCGTGGATGCCAAGCTCGCGTTCGACAGGTACGGGAGACACTCGAACACGTTCGGTGGGGCGTCCCTTTCTCACGCGGCCTCGCTCGCAACGCTCGACGTCATCGAGGAAGAGAAGCTCCTCGAGCGCGCAACGAAGCTCGGCGAGAAGACGAAGAAACGGCTCCAGGAGATGCAGGACGAGTACGAGATCATCGGCGACACGAGGGGCGTCGGCATGATGCTCGCCCACGAGTTCGTCCAGGACAGGAAGTCGAAGAAGCACGCGGCGAAGAGCAGGGACAAGATCACCGAGATAGCCTTCAAGAAGGGCGTCATGCTCCTCCCGTGCGGCAGGTCCGTCGTCAGGTACATCCCACCCCTGAACATCCCAGAGGAGCAGCTCGACAAGGGCTTCGACATAGTCGAGGAATGCATCAAGATCGTGGACAAGGATCGAGCGGACTGATGCTCGCGACCGACACGGTCGCCGCGAAACCATTCCAACGCCTAAGGCCCGACGGACGGCTCGGGCCGTTCTTCTTTTCATCCATCATCGAAGGCCAACGGCCTCGTCACAGCCAGCAGACTCTGTGGTTCCCACGTCCGACGAGGATGCCGCCGCGACGATCGTGATAGCCGTCGCAGCCGTGGCGTTCATACTGCTGCTACGCCTCCAACGAAAGGAGGGTGAGTAGGTTTAGCCTTCGCATAGCCTCCGAACCGTCGACTGGTATATCCTCGCCGCCGTCGGCAGCTGGGACACGGTGATGCACTCCTCGGGCCGATGGTGCCTCGCCATGTCGCCCGTCTCGCCAGGGCCCACGCAGATGACTGGCAGTCCGGTATGCTCCGCGACGACGTTGTCATCCGCCTCTGATACGCCGCATACGAGCGTCGGTTCGACTCTCGTGTGCTCTCTGACGGAATCTGCGGCGGCTCTCACCAATGGCGAATCTGCGGGTGTAAGGTAGGGTCTGTACAGGTCATCCGGCCCGTCCTTGAATCTTATGTCGACTTCGCAGGAGAGCGAGAGGCTCCCGACCAGCGACCTCAGCTGAGGGCCGATGTCAATCGCGCCCCCGGGTATCGTGCACCTGACGATGCTTATCACGCACCTGTCCGGCACGCTGAGGCTTATCCCACCTCCGGATATGCTAAGGACCGTCTGCGCCTCCGCCAAAGGTTCGAACGCATCGGATAGCAGCTCCTCCGATCTGGAGAGTCTCATCCCCTCCAAGGCGCACACGATCTTGGACGCGTCGACGACGGCGTTCTTTCCGAGATGCGGTGTGGCACCGTGGGCGGACCGTCCCAGCACATCGATGTCGTAGTAGGACCCGCCTCGGCGGCCGTTCGTCACTGCGCGGAGGCCGCCGAATCCCTCGCCTATTATGACCGCCTCAGCGTTCCTGAACTCTCCGTTCCGTATCAGCGTCCTCGTGCCAATACCCAAGTCCTCCTCTCCTGACACCGCCTGGAGGACGATCCTATGGCCGTCGAGGCGATCGGGCTCGGCAAGAGCTCTGAACGCGACCATGAGCGAAGCGAGACCGCATTTCATGTCGAGGGCACCAAGACCGTAGAGCGTGTCGTCTTCCACTTCAGCGCCGAAAGGATCGTGTTCCCACCCTGACATCACCTCGACAGTGTCCATGTGGCCGTTGAGTACGATGGACGGGGAGGAGGGGTCGCCAGCCTCCACCACGATGCAAGGGCCGTGATCGGCAACAGGCACCTTCCTCGGGGCGAAACCCCAGTCGCAAAGGCGGCCGAACACGAAGTCTGCGATTGCCGCCTCCTGCGTGTATACGCTCGGGATACTTATCAACTGCCGCGCCAGAGATATCAGTTCAGCCGTGTCAACATCGTCGCCTGAGCCCGACATGGTATCATCTCGGTGAGCCCCGCGGAGGATGGTCAGCCGCGAGGGAAGCCGAGATGGCCCTCAATCCGAAAGAACTTTGTCTCGCATGGACAAGGAAGGCGGGCTGGCGCCGCTGTCCCCGCTCAGTAGGTCGCGACAACGGCGCGACAGCTCTGACACCTGTGGGCGGCGGCCGCCGCGTTGGTCTCGAACGCAGTCAACGGGGTTCCGCCTGGCGTCGCTGGCCTCGGCCTTTGGCTGTACCATTCGAGGCGCGTCATCCCCTTGGTGGATGTCGTGCCCGCCACTAGATAACCTGGTTCCATCAGCATGCTACAGTAAGGGCATTTCATCTCCTCGCCTCCAGATACGAACTACCGTCGGCTGGTCGATATGTCCCGACGCTATAAGACGTTGTGCGACCGAAGAGCTTTGAAGGGACGGCGCTTGAAGCCACAGCACATGCTAACGCCTTGTTGAAATACACGTACTCCATCAAGCAGGCGATGCGGATTCGGATGTGATGCGTTGACAGAAGAGGCGTTTCAAGCGTTGTCCGACAAGTACCTCGAAGGGATTCGCTCACGTTACCTGCCCAGGATCCTCGCGATGTTGCTCACCGAGGACGAGGCTGTGTTACTGGACAAGCTGCCCGCAACCGCGGAAGAGGTCGCGCGAGAGGTGGGAAGCGACCCTGCAGCGGTATCCACGACTCTTGACCGCCTGTACGAGACGGGGCTGGTCCTTCGAGGAACAGTGGAGAAGACTACGATCTACGAACTGGACAAAGAGATCCTGGATTCGCTGCTTCAGGACCGAAGGGCGCGTTCACGGCTGAGGAAGCCGGAGGATTTGGAGAAGTTGCTGGACCTGTTCCGAGATTTCTTCGAGGAGGAACTGCAACACGACGAGAAATGGTCGAGGACGATAATCCCCCAAGCCAGAGTGATACCTGTCGAACGGACGATAGACATGAGATGGGGCGAGGTTATCCCGCAGGAGCGCATGACCGAGATACTCGAAGGCGCGAACGTGATAGCCCGGGCGGAATGCACATGCAGGGTGATGGAGAGGAACTGCGACAACCCGACCGACGTCTGCATCATCCTCAACGACTTCGCAGAGAACTTCATCAAGAGGGGGGCCGCCGTCAGGATCACCAAGGAAGAGGCGCTCGAAATCCTGAAGAAGTCCGAGGAACTCGGCCTCGTCCATCAACTGAACAACACCGACTCGGATGGCTACGAATTCATCTGCAACTGCTGCAGCTGTTGCTGCATGATACTCAGGGCCATGATAACCTACGGAAAGGACAACATCTGCTACCAGAGCAGGTACCTCGCGCGCGTGGACACTGAGATATGCGACGCGTGCGGCATCTGTGTGGACCGATGTCAGTTCGGGGCGATAAGGCTCGATCGCGACACCGCAAAGGTCGACGATGACAGGTGTTTCGGGTGCGGTCTGTGCGCGTCAGGCTGTCCCAACAACGCGGTCGTCCTCATGTGCGCCAGGGGTCCAGAGCATATCACGGACAGGTACGTCGAAACGTCCTGAGGCACGCCTTTGGCATGCTCGCTGGCGAAGACATTCACTGCGAGAGGCCGCTAATGTCGTATTGGCAAAAACTGCCTTCTCCGACCGACGCAGACGAATCGAGCCAAAACGAAAGAATTGGAAAGGGTTTCAACGGTTTCTCGCCGGGTCTATGCGTCTGTCTCGCCTATCCGACGTTGAACTCGAGCCACGGGTAGCCGTGGTCCAACGGGATGGTACCAGCGAAGCCAGTAGGTCCTGTCACGGTCAGGGTCCTGGTGACGGAATTCCACGAGGACGACCCTCCGCCGATGTCCATGTAGCCCACGCTCATGGGCCCGTAGTACTTGAGGGCCTCATAGTCGGACGTGTCCCCGCTCCAGAGTCTCAATATGGCTCCAGGATCCACTGGTTGCGCGTAATATCCGAGCACATCGCCCGCCGGGAGAACGACCTCTATCTTCATGTCGACGTCGAGGTTCAGCTCAACCGGCGTGTTCACATAGCTGGCTTCGCCGCCGTAGCGCACATCACCGCACTCCCAGCTGATGATCGTCTCCGTGGAGTACGGAGTGTAGTCCGACGGGTGTCCTCCGAACGCAGCTACATAGTCGAGGGCGATCGGCTCCCAGACCCATGCGCTGAGTGCGCCGGTTTCCGGTACGGCGTCGTGCTGCTTCACGCAGTGCATGCTCCACTGGGCGACCGCGTCCATGCTGAGAGCGGTCTCGGCCGCAGCGTAGGTCGCCGTCATCGTGAAGTCTTCCATGTATGGCTGGTGCATCGATACGCCCGTGTGCCTAAGCCATCTCGTCATCAACGCCTCGTAGCCCTGGCTGAAATGACCGATCTCCAACACGACATCGTCGCCGACGACATCGAGCCGCATCATCGTGCCTTCTGGCACAAACGGCCACTCGTACCCGCAGTAGATGTCGAACACGTTGTTGCCCTGGTCCTCGATCCACACATCCCAGTCGGCAATGTAGCTTGCCTTGTTCGTGCTCCACCAAGAAGCGGGGTCCGCGTCCTGTGGCATCGCGAGCCATTCCTCGGCAGCCTGTCGGTTCATCGTCACGCTGTAGTACGTCGCCATCATGTAGCCGTCATTCCAGTCGAGGTACTCGTTTCCATTCGCCACCCACTCCAGATAACTGCTGGAGTCGCTCCACAGCGAACCGTCCTGCCAGTCCAGCGTGGACCCCCATTCGGAGATCCAGTAGTTCAGCCAATCGCCTCCGTTTATGTCGAGGTACTGGAAGTACACGTCAGCGGACGCTTCAGCGTCGCTTACGGTCGGCCCCATCGTCGGCATGATCACGGGGTTGTGCACGTTAAGGCTCGTCAGACCCGTGGCCTCGATGGCCCACCTGTATGGAGCGTATATCAACCCCTGGTCGGTCTCGTCTCCCGTCGGGTTCCGGTTCATCGAGTAGAGATACGTCACTTCGCCAGCTTGGTCAGTGATTAGTCTCTCGCTGTCCCAGCTGGATCCCACTCTAACGTCCCACCAGGCGCCCCACTCCTCCTCGAACATGTCGTAGATCTTGTACGTGATGGATTTCGAGGGTTGGCCAGATGGGCTGTACTTCAATGTCAGCTCAGCGTATTGCTCAGGAGGACCACCAGGTACGGCGGATATCCCATAATCGTGTCCTCCGGCGACATCCACTGTCTGTGAGTTGATCAGGGCGCTGCCATCACCCTGGAACCTTATGGTCTGGCTCAGGACACCGGTGGATGTAGTGTTGTCCCTGATCGCTATAGTGACGCTCGCCAAGCCGTGATTCTGCACCTCGAGATAGAGTTGTCCGTCGGCTGGGGCGGTCCATTCGTGCCACACCGTGTTGACGCTCGGTGCCCCAGGCGGGCGCCTCACGACCTCGAACGACTCGTCGGTGTCAGAACCCACCGCGAACGGCGCTATCGCCGTGACAGCCATCACACAGACAAGGATGGTTGCCATCATTCTCTTTCCAAAAATCCCTCTTGCTAACATGCGTTGTTCACTCCCCTTGTTTCCCCCTTGTCAGGTCGCATCGAAAATGCTCACTGACAATAGGAAACCGGAAGGCTGCAACCCGATTTAACACCTCGCACGAAACTAGTTTCGTATGTCGAAAATCGGACAATTTGCTGACATTCGTTAAATCGACTTCGGCACAATACGGACTGAGTGAGAACACGCGCGGAGACGCGTGAAGGGCATTTGATGAAATGCGGGACCCGGAACGGCCATCAGTGACGGCCTCGATACGCCACAAATGTAGCGCCCTTGTGATAGGCGTGGACACCGCGCAGTCGCAGTCGGGTTTACGATTGGAAATGGAGCACGCGTCCTGTTGGTCACGGCTCAATCGGCAGCCATGAACATGACGCTTGAAGGGTGACCGGCCGACGAATGCATTGCCTGCCCCGCAGAATCAGCAGCAAACCCAGCGATGGCATTATGCCTCACGTGAGCCTAACGAGTCCACGGGATCATATGGGGGAGGGCGTTGTGGAGCTTGGCCATCACAGGGCTCTGATCGAAGACCTGGTCTTTGTGACATCTGCGACAGACGCAAACGAACTGAAGGCCGTCGGGCTGCTCGTAGACAGCATCAGGCGCTTCGGTGGCGCGTTATCTGAGGCCCCCGTATGGCTGGTCCTGGACTCCGGGTTCGAAGGTTTGCCAGAACTGCCCGATGATGAGGGGGTAGAGATCCTCGAGACGCGCGTGCGTGAGGAGATAAGAGGTTACGAGCTGGCTGGCAAGGTGTCGGCGTGCGCCGAGGCTGAGAAGAGGGCGGCCTCCGCCATCCGATCTCTGGTGTGGCTCAGCCCCGACACGTTGACGGTGAACCCGCCAACGCAGTTCATCCTGGACGAGGCATTTGACGCAGCCCTGAGACCGGTGCATGTCAAGAACATCGGATTGCGAGCCGACGAGCCCGTCGACGGATTCTGGGAGGGGATAATGGATTGCGCTGGCATTTCAGACACGGACTTCGAAGTCCGCTCGTTCGTAGACGGGCAGAGGATAAGGGCGTATTTCAACTCGCACTCATATTGCGTCAACCCTTCCATCGGCCTCTTCCAGGAGTGGCTGAGGTGCTTCACGAACCTCGTTGCGGACGACGAGTATCAGGAACACCACTGCTCGGACGGCCTGCACAGGACATTCCTGCATCAAGCGCTGTTGAGCACCCTTACGGTTGCGATGATCCCGCGAGATCGGATCCGGGTTCTGCCGCCCACCTACTGCTATCCATACAATCTGCAGTCTTCCATAGCAGTCAACCACAGAGCGACGACCCTGAATCAATTGACATCTGTTGTCTACGAGAATCTCGTGCTCGACCCTGACGAGATGAAGGACATCGGAATGGACGAGCCCCTAAGATCATGGCTTGCGGAACGGACGGGGAAAAACTTGAA
>JBFFML010000019.1:0-39298 GCA_041554135.1 Thermoplasmata archaeon
ACCTTGTTTATGATGATCACGTCAGCCATGCGCATGTTCGTCTCGCCAGGGTGATACGATTTGCCGTGACCTGCTCTGTGCGGGTCGGCCACGACTATGTGAAGGTCGGGCACGTAGAATGGCGTGTCGTTGTTGCCGCCGTCCCAGAGGATGACATCCGCTTCCTGCTCAGCCTGTCTGAGGATCCTCTCGTAGTCGACGCCTGCGTAGACGATTATTCCCTTGTCGATGTGAGGCTCGTACTCTTCCCTCTCCTCTATCGTGCACTCGTGCGTGTCCAGGTCCTCATATGTGGCGAAACGCTGGACTGCCTGTTTCTCCAGGTCCCCATATGGCATCGGGTGCCTGATCGCGACCACTCGCCGTCCCTTGGCTCTAAGCACGGACGCAACGGCTCTCGTGGTCTGTGACTTACCGGAGCCCGTACGCACTGCGCAGATCGCTATCAGCGGCGTCTTCGATTTCACCTCAGTCTGGTTTGCGCCCATCAGCCTGAAGTCGGCGCCGCAAGCGTTCACCAGCGACGCCTTGTGCATGACTTGAATGTGCGGCACATCCGAGTAGGCGAAGATGACCTGCTCCGCCCCCAGCTTCTCGATCAGTCCTGGGAGGTCGTCCTCGGGATGTATGTCTATGCCGTTCGGGTACAGCTTCCCGGCAAGGCTTGCGGGATATTTCCTGCCCTCTATGTTCGGTATCTGCGTTGCGGTGAACGCCACTACCTCGTAGTTGGCGTTGTCGCGGAAGTAGACGTTGAAGTTGTGGAAATCCCTTCCCGCGGCTCCCATTATTATGACTTTCACTCGCATGCCCTCGTCACCAATCTGGCGGGTAACAGTTGCTCTCTTATATGTTTTGCCGAGCAACGAACAGGCGGCGTCTGGGCGGAATGCCAGCTGGTCCATCTTCGCGCCCCCCTCGGGAGCTTCCGTGGAAAGGTATTCGTAAACGTACGCCGATGCCCCCGCGATGGCCTACAGGATCCCTTCTGACACTGAGATCGTACAGGCTATCAAGGATGTTCTGGATAGGTATGGCGCCATCAGCTCCCAGAGAAAGCTCACAGAGCTGGTATTGCGCGCCCTCCGACGGCACGACTCCGATTATGCGGTCAGCGAGGAGAGGGTGAGGAGGCTTGCGATATCGAACGGCCTAGCTACGGTCGAGATGAGATGCAGAGAGACGAAGGACAAGACGTCCGCGGGCTCCTGCCCCGTATGCGGAGGAAAGACAGAGAGGATCAAGAACCTCACGGTCTACGGTGGCTCCGTCACGATGGGCTACAGATGCAAGACCTGCGGCTATTGGACCGGGCTGAAGAGCCGGGTGCCAACTCTGTACATCTTCTCTCCGAAATCATAGCCTTGGCTCAACAGGTTTATGTCGTGGTTCGACTTACAGACTCGAAGAGGGGAGATAGATGAAGCTCTGGGATTTCGGACGCATGCAGTCCGGCAAGATAATGATCAGCAAGAAGATCGGCGAGCCCCTGGGCCTCGTGGACGGCAGCGAGGTGTTCAGTTCCATGTTCAAGTACGAGGCCAGAGGCAGGGAGGCGTTTGAGATAGTCCTGTCCCCTTTCGGACCGGAGAACTACCGTCAGATCGCGTATGTTACCATGCAGGTGAGGGACGAACCAGGGGCGCTCGCGCAGGCTGCACAGTTTCTCAAGTCCCTGAATATCGATATACTGAACTCGGAGACAGTGAGTTCGATACCTAACGCTGTGATGATATGGGAGATGCTCGTCGACCTGTCGTTCTTCGGCGACTCGCCTTCCCTGAAGGCTGAGTTCGACAAGTCCAAGGCTGCGAAGAGCCCATCCCTGAGCCTCGTCGACTGCCTGTGCGTCGAGGATTCGGACCTCGCGACGCGCTACACGAGGGGTGCGTCACTCGAAAGCGAGAGTGTGAAGACGAGGGCGTTGCGCAAGACCGAGAAGAAGGCGAGCGTGATCGAGAACGGGGCTTTCGACTTGCCGCAGGCGTACACGAGCTTCCTTGGTAGGGACTCCTCCCCTGTCATGCTCATAGGGGATCCGGACTCGTGGATCCTGTCCGTGGTCTTCTTGGACGACGACGCCCGTTTGTTCAGGCTCAGGATCGATCTGCCCGACAGACCGGGCTCCCTGCATGAGATAATGAAAGTCATGGGTGATGCGTCCGTGAATATCGTCGCGGGTTACACGAACGTCCTTGTCTACTACGAGCGCATGACGTGCGAGCTGGTGACGAACTTCGGAGGGTCGAAACCGACGAAGCCGGAGGAAGTGCGTGCGATGCTCGACGACAAGATATCCGCTCTGGGCCCTCAGTTCTCACTCGTCGACGTCTCCTCCGTCGACTACTGACTGCTGCGTCTCAGACTCGATTTTCGCGACGTCGCACTTGGGGCTGCATATGTAATCGTTTTCCAGCTGCACGAAGGTCACTTCGTCTCCCCTGGCAAACTGCAGGTCTGTCCAACACGCCAGTTTCGGACCTTCCTCCACTTCGACCATGAGCAGATCCATCGGGAACTCCTGTCCTTTGGGAAAAACGCCCAGGCGGACGTACGCGAGCACCTTGGCCTTGTTCGGCCAATATGTCAGTCTCATGCGCTTGCCACAGCGTGGGCATCTGGGCCGGTCGGCGATCGTGGCGAACCCGCACTTGCACTTGTAGCCCCTCATGCTCCATTCCTCAAGAAGCCTCCGGGAGTCTCCCAGAGACCGTGCCGCGGGCGGAGGCTTTCGCGACGATATCTGAGAAAGCGTATCCACTATTTCATGAGTGCTGCCGGGACGGGCCACATCTCAATTGTGACGGGCCACAGCCGATGAAACGGGGAAATAGTATTAAATCGCAAAGAGGCATTCGTTGTACGCGCAGATCGGAGTGATTCGCGCTTCGTCGTGGCTCCCCCCTCCATGCTCGCGGCGACGCTCGGATACGACATTGCGAGGAGACCCTGCGGAGGCCACGCCTTTGGATCCCATCGAAGCATCGAGACTGATAATGGACAACTACGCCGCCAAGATACTCGTCGCCTGTTCTCGCAAGCCCAAACACGCGCTCGAACTCAGCTCGAGGTTGAGCATACCTATAGCAGCGTGCTACAGGCGGATACACGTCCTTGAGAAGGCAGGGCTCCTGAAGGCGGTCGACAGGGCGCTCACACAGCAGGGCAAGAGGATCGTGCTGTATCAGTCGATGTTGAAGAACGCCTACATATTCTTCGAGGGCGGGAAACTCCGGGTGAGATTCCAGATGGTGACCGGCGTGACCCAGGACTTCGGCGGCGAATGGAAGGAAATCAAGCTGATCGAGGAGGAAGATGAGGATGATTCGTCCGGGGGTCTCCTTAGACCCCGGGAAGAGTGAATGGCGCCTGAAAGGAGATGAGTTGTGATGAAAGAGGATGAGATGACAAGTCCGGCAGCGTTCCCGAAGGAGATAATCAAGTTCCTATCGAGCCCCGGTGGGCACTCTCTGATAGTCCGCGGAATGGCCGGGACCGGGAAGACCACGTTGGCGCTGCAGATGATCGAAGAGCTCGCACAGCTACAGCAGAGCTACTACATGTCCACAAGGGTCTCGGACCAATCGCTGTTCAACCAGTTCCCCTGGCTTATGGACAAGGTCAAGGAGGGCGAGATACTCAAGGCGCGGAAGAAGCTCAAGAAGAAGGCGGACTCCGAGATGCAGGTGGAGAAGATCCTGCTGGGGTTGGCAGCCATCAAGGGGGAGCTAAAGGGCGAGAAGGCCAGGGCCCCGAGGGCTGAGCTTCGGAAGCTCGAAGGCAACATCGAGTCGGGCGGCGAGGACGCGCCACTGGCGGAGCCGTCGGGAGAGGGTGAGATCACCGTCACCGTGGGTTCGATGATGCCCGAGATAGAGATGGCCTATGACGTTGTCGACAAGGCGCTCCCCGAGCGCACGCTCATCATCATAGACAGCATAGACGCGCTTGCGGACAAGTACGGCGTTCCCCCGTCTAGACTCATAAACGCCCTCCAGAAGGACCTGGTGGAAGGCTGCGGCACGAACGTCGTCTATGTCCTGGAGACGCCGGATCCACTGCTGGACTATCTCGGCGACGGCGTGCTGTACCTATCGCTCGAGACCTCATCTGGCAGGAGGATACGTGAGATGGACCTTCTGAAGCTGAGGGGGTGCGAGATCAGGCAGCCCAAGTATGTGTACACGCTCCTAGGAGGCAGGGTCAGGACTTTCGAGTACAACAGGTACAGCAAACCCGAGAGTCCCAAACCGTTCAAACCGATCGAGGCGTTGGACGACAGGCACATGTCGACCGGCAACACCGACTTCGATGACATGCTCGCGGGAGGGCTGAGGAAGGGGACTATGTCGCTCCTGGAGCTGAGCCCCGGCGTGCCCGTCGGCGCATCGGCGCAGATAGAGAACGCCGTGATATGCAACTTCGCCGCTCAGGGCCACGGGGTCATTTGGATGCCCACTAGGAAGACCGGATCCGACGCGGCGAGGGACGAGCTGCTCGGCTTTCTGTCTGAGGAGGCGTTCGACAAACATGTCAGAATCCTCGAGCCGCATGCGGCGTCCGAGTCTCCTAAGGACTACGTCATGACGCTCGAGGGCTCGGATATCCGCGTCGACGTGAAGTGGCAGGACGTGCAGTACGCCCTCAAGGGCGCGAAACAGCCGTACCTGGCGATGATCGGCTTCGACTCGCTCGAATCTATCTACGGGGAGAGCGTGTTCGACGGCATGACCGATTTCCTCACTTCGCTATTGAACAACGACGGCGTATTCGTGTGCACGGTGAGCCCGTCGGTGAGATCGAAGAGCAAGCTCGCGGACCTAGCCCACACTCACATACGAATAGACAAGACATCCGGTGTCACCGTCGTGAGGGGTGAAGAGCCGTTCACCGCCCCGTATGTCATGACCTCCCCTGAGGAGGGTGACTTCAGGCCACGTCTGATGCCCATCCTCTGAGCCGCGAACCCGACTCTTTCGTCCCATTGGCGCCTGTCAGTGCTTGAAGAGCCGAAGGCCGCTGAACACCATCGCGATCCCGTGTTCATCCGCTGCGGCGATGGCCTCCTCGTCGCGCATGGACCCGCCGGGTTGCACGATCGCCGCGACGCCTACCGCCGCTGCCGCGTCCACGCCGTCCCTGAACGGGAAGAAGGCGTCGGACACCAGAACGCTGCCCTTGGCTTCGTCGCCCGCTTTCATGCCCGCGATCTTCGCGGAGTCGACCCGGCTCATCTGCCCAGCGCCTATCCCGACGGTCCTCTCACCTTTGACGAGCAGGATGGTGTTGGACTTGATGTGCCTGCAGACCTTGACGCCGAATATCATCGCGTCGACCTCCTCCTCCGTGGGGGCTCGTTTGGTCACGACCTTGAGCTTCGACCTGTCAAGCTCGGCGTATGGGCCCGTCTGCACGAGCAACCCCCCTTTGACCTTCGCCATCATGAGTCTGCCGTCCTCTCGGACGATCGGCGCGTTCGTGCGCAGAAGTCTTATGTTCTTCTTCTCCTCGAGGAGCTTCTCTGCCTCCTCCGTATAGCCTGGGGCGATGACCGCCTCGACGAAATGGCCGGCGATCTCCTTGGCGGTGTCGATGTCCACTTCGCGGTTGAGTCCCACCACGCATCCGAACGCGCTGACGGGATCGGCGTCGTACGCCGTCCTGAACGCGTCCGCAATCGAGTCGGACGTGGCTACGCCGGACGGGTTCGTGTGCTTAATCACCGCCGCGGTGGGCCGTTCGAAGTCAGACACGATCGCGAGCGCCGCGTCTATGTCGAGGACATTGCAGTACGAGATCTGTTTCCCGTGCATCTTCTCGGCCGTCGCGACGCTGAGGGGCGTACGGTCGAACAGGTCTCCGTAGAACGCAGCCTTCTGATGAGGGTTCTCGCCGTATCTCAGATCCCCGAGTTTCTCGAACGAGAGCGTGAGACTGTCCGGGAACAGTTCGTCGGTAGCGAACTGTCTCCAGAGGAAGTGGGATATCGCTGAGTCGTATCTTGCGGTCGACCTGAAGGCATCCAGCGCCAATGCCCTTCGCGTGTCCTGAGACAACCTGCAATCGTTCTCGCGCAGCTCTTTCAGCACTCTGGGATACTGATCCGGGTTCACCACGACCGCGACGGAAGCGTGGTTCTTCGCCGCGGACCTGAGCATCGAAGGTCCTCCGATGTCTATGTTCTCGATGGCGTCCTCGAGCTTCACGTCCTTCTGCGACACCGTCGCCTCGAACGGGTACAGGTTGACGACGACCATGTCTATCGGCTCGATGCCGTGGCTGCTTATGGCCTCCATGTGTTCACTGTTGTCCCTGATGGCCAGGAGGCCGCCGTGGATGGCGGGGTGCAGCGTCTTGACTCTTCCGTCAAGCATCTCAGGAAATCTTGTGACCTCAGACACTCCCATCACCGGCACGCCGTTCTTCTCGAGAACTGCGGCCGTCCCTCCCGTGGACAATATAACGATCCCCAATTCCGAAAGGCCCTTTGCGAACTCGACAAGTCCCGTCTTGTCCGAAACGCTCACAAGCGCTCTCTTCACCTTGCTCATTTGACCTACTCCGCTTTGTTCGAATCAACTGGCCGAGGCATCCCTCCCCCCGCAAGGCAAAGGTATGCCACGAGAGTATAGACTGAATGGTTATAACGGTTTTCGTGATGGGATATGCTGCGATGGTCGCGGTATGCTGAGAGCCCTCGCCGCCTATTCGGCCGCGCCCGACGTCCGTCCCCTGAAGATGAGCAATCCAGACGCGACAACAGTGAAGGCGATGACGGCTCCTCCGTAGATGAATGCGGTCTCGTACCCGAAAGCGTCGAAGAGCATTGCGGCGAAGACGGGGCCCGCTGCGAAGCCAAGCGACCCCACGGCGTTGAACCCCCCCATGTGTGTGGCCCTTCCCTCCTTCCCCGCAACGCTTCCCAAGAGCGCCAAACTGGCAGGTAGGAGCATGGCGGCGAAGACGCCGCAGCAGACCATCACAACGAACACGAGGGCGTGCCCTGAGAGCCCGAGCAGGGCGAACAGCGCGGCGTAAGACAGCCCCCCGACGATCAGCATCGTGTCTCTCCCCTTCCTGTCGGACAGTCTGCCGAACGGGTACTGCAGGAGAGCGAAAGGAAGGAGGAACGCCGCGAGGTACATCCCTCTCTCTTGCGGGGACGATCCGAAAGTGTCCGCCATGAACAACGGGAACAGGAGCACCAAGAAGCCCGCGCTGAACCTCTCGGCGAATGCGAACAGGTACGGGGGCAGAACGCGTCTGTCGCTCACAGCGACGGCGACGGCTTTCACTATCGACTCCGTCTTTGCAAGCATCGGCGTGTCCTTGACGAAGACCCATGAGATGCCACCAGCTATGCCGAACAGAACAGCAGCTATCCGAAGAGGCAGAAGCGGGTCGATCCCCCCGGCGACTCCCCCTATCGGCGCGCCCACGCCGAGGCCGAGCGCCAACCCCGTTCCGACGATGCCCATCGACGCGCCGTACCTGCTTCTGTCCGAACGGTCGAGGGCGACCGTCATGATGAGGGACCATGACATCACGGTCATCGCCCCCTGGAAGAACCTGAGCAGAAGGAGCGTCTGAAGGGTCTCCGCCAATGTCATCGAATAGTACAACAATGAGGATGCCAGAAATCCGACGACTATGAATATCCGCCTCTCCCCGCGCCTGTCGGAAAGGGATCCCCAGACCATCGCGAAGACTATGTATGCTATCATCTCGACGGTCACGAAGAGCGATGCCTCCGTCGCGGTCGCGTCGAACCTGTCTATAATCAGCTCCTTGATGGATGGGACTATGAATGTGAGGTTGAACATGCACACGAACACAAGAGCCGCAAGCATGCCGATCGTGGTGTCGCGAGTCGCCCTCATCCTCACGGAGGATGCGTGTCGGCGTGTATCAATCATTCTGTCCCGGAGCATGGCCGCGACTAGGATGTGTTACTTCGGACGCCTAGGCCTTCTCGGTCGGCGAGCCTCTACAGATTAGGCCTCGGCAACAGCCCAGCCATCTCGGCTATCCGCGGCACCATCTCTTCCCACATGACGGCCATTATGTGTACTCCGTGGACCCCTTTGATCGTCTTCAGCGTCTCTATCTGCTCGACGCAGAGCTTGATCCCCTCCTCCTTCGGGTCCGACGCGTTCTTCATCCTGTCTATGATGTGGTTGGGCACGATCATGCCCGGGACCTTGTTCTTCATGTATCGGGCGGCACCCGCGGTCTTCATCGGTATGACGCCCGCGAGTATGTGCGTCTTCTTGTCTAGGCCCCTGCTTCGGACCTCTTCCATCCAGGACTCGAACATGTCCATGTCGAATATCGCCTGCGTCTGCACGAAGTCCGCGCCAGCGGCGACCTTCTTCGCGAGCCTCATCGCCCTGAACTCGTACGGTGTCGCGAACGGATTCTCGGCGCATCCAAGGTACACCTTCGGGGGATCCTCGATCTTCTCTCCGCCGGACTGCACGCCTTCGGTCCTGAGCCGGTCGAATGTGTATAGCTCGGATATGGAATCGAAGTCGAACACGCTCTTGGCGCCCTTCTCGTTGCCGAAAGTCTGATGGTCGCCCGTGAGGCAGAGGACATTTCTGACGCCGATCGCGCTGGCTCCGAGCAGGTCGCTCTGCAACGCTATCCTGTTCCTGTCCCTGCAGGTCATCTGGATGACGGGTTCCACGCCCTCCTTCATGATGATGGCCGCGCTGGCTATGCTCGACAGCCTCACGACGGCGGTCTGGTTGTCCGTGAGGTTGAAAGCGTCGGCCGAGCCCTTCATCATCTTGGCGTGATGCGTCAGCGGTTCGGGGTTCGACGATTGTGGAGGGCCGATCTCCGCCGTCACTGCGAACTTCCCCGCATCGAGCACCTTCTCGAGGTTGCTGCCCGCCTTCATTCGACCGCCCCCTTTCCCCTCTTCTGATGCTGCGTCAGCTTCGCGTCCTCTCTGACCAGGACCCTGCGGCCACCGCTGTGGCTCGTGACCCAGTCCTTGGGCGGCTTGACTGATTCCATCAAGTCGAGCCGGTTCTGGAGTTTCAGACGTTCGTGGATCGCGTACCAGGCGCACTCGACGTCCAGGTTCACCTCGCACCGTCCTTCAGACGATCCTCCGCATGGGCCGTTCAGCATGCTCTTAGCACACCTCGCTATGGGACAGATCCCTCCGGTCGTGTGGATGATGCAGTCCCCACAGCCGAGGCATTTCTCGGACCACACGCCCTGTTCCTCGGGCACGCCGAAGATGGCCGTGTTAAGGGCTGGCACTACTATCTTCTCGGGGTACATGTCGCCTATCGTCTGGGCGCCGAGGGAGCAAGCCATCGACAGGATGACGTCGGAGGATCGTATCTTCCCCTCGACCTCCTTCACCCACTCCTTCTCGCACTGCCTCTCGAGCACGAAGCCGTCGAACTCCTGCTTCCTGCCCTCCTTCTTGTTCTTCAACTTCAATGCGGAGACGAGCGTCTTCACTTCCTTCTCGCCCCCGGCGAGGCAGATCGCCACACAGCTCCTGCAGCCTATGACCGTGACCTTCTCGAACGGGACGATCATGTCGGCGATCTCGTTCAGCGGCTTTCGCTCAGCGACTATCACTTGTCATCACCTCGTTCTGGGCCTATGGGTCCGAGGCGTTTCGCCACATCCGTCATCTTCGATACGATCTCCGGGAGCTTCCATTCCATCGACGACGAGGCGTTGAACATCTCGACCCGCTCGGGCTCGAGCCCCACCCCCGACAGCATGGACTTCACATATTCGACGCGTTTCCTCCCTTCGATCGACCCCGTGTCGTAGTAGCAGTTCTTCTCGAGGCATCCCAGGACGAACACAGCGTCCGCACCTTCCTCGAGGGCGTTCAGTATGTGGATGCCATCAACCCTGCCGGAGCAGGGCACTCTTATGATGCGCAGGCCGGTTTCGTACTCCTTGCCGCTCCTGGCCGCTGACATCGCGGAGTCCATCGCGTGCCTCTCGCAGCAGAAGCCTACGATCTTGGGTTTCCTCTCGGCCATCAGAAATCACCTCCGAGATACGTCGCGGTCTCCGCCTTCAGCTGGTCATCTGTGTAGTGGTGCAGGTCGATCGCCTTGCTGGGACATATGCCGACGCACATCCCGCACCCCTGGCACATCTGGATCTTGATCTCCGCCTTGCCCGCCGCTCCGATGAACGGGGCCTCGAACGGACATGTCCTCACGCACGTGAGGCAGGCCGAGCACTTCTCCGCGTCGACCTCGGCGACAGAGCCGCCGTACTCGACTTTGCCCGCGGAAGCGTACTGCGCGGCGAGGATCCCGGCTGCCCGCCCCTCGGCCCTGGCCATGGACTCCGATTTGGGGAACATCGCGGAGCCGCAAACGAATATCCCTGGCCGTGGGGTCGCGACGGGCCCTCTCTGCATGCTCCCTCTCCGGACGCCGCCGTCTGGGGAAAGAGGTATGCGAAGGATGTCGGCGATCTCCAGGTTGTCTGGGTTCGCTGCCACAGAGGCGTACGCCAGCGTCCCAAACGCCAGCGATATCGTCTCTCCCTGCGCCACGTCCGTGACGAGGATCCTCTTCGGATCCTTGCCGTCGATCTTAGGCGGGTTCCTCTTGTCATATCTAACGAACCTGACGCCCAGTTCGGCCGCCTCTTTGTACGCGAGTTCCTTCAGGCCGGAAGCCCGCATCTCCTGGAATACGAGGAAGACCTCCGTGGACGGGGTCTTGCGCTTGACGTCGATGGCACAGTCGAGAGCCTCGTCCCAGGCGTAGTCCTGCGCGCGTGTCGTCGCTCCTTTGGGGTCTGGCGTGTCGACAATCACGACCGTACCTTCGGGCACACGTCCCTCGTCTATGTCCCGCCTGAGTCTGTACAGAGGTTCAGCACCCTTGCACTTGTCTGCCAGCGGGCCGCGCGCATCCGCCCAGTCTCCTCCTGACGCGATGACGATAGCCGCGCATTCCAGTTTCTCGACTTTCTTGCCGGCTTCGATCGTGAGGACGTAGTTGCCAGCCTCGCCGGTGGCCGCGATTATCTTGGACTTGGGCATCACGACCCCTGGCGCCTTGGTGGGTCTGTCGGTCTTCTCCAGTATGACAGTGTGCATACCTGCTCGGGCCGCCTGATCCGCTGCCGCGAGGCCAGCCACTCCCGCGCCGATCACGACAACGTTCTTCGTCCTCATCTCGTCCGAGCGCTTCTCCAGTGGCTGCAGCAACGACAATCGGGCGATGCTGGCGAGGAGCTTGGTTTCCGCCTTCGCCTGGGCGCCCTCCCTGTCGTTCATGTGCGGGAGGACGACCTCGTTCACCAGGTCGACCGTCTCGATCAAGTAGTCGTTTATCTTCGCCTTCTTCCTGTATGCCTGGAGGACGAATGGCGACAGGTCCTCTCTTGAACATGGAATGACGAGCAGCCTATCGACCTCCTTGTCCTTGGCTTCCTGGACGAGCGAGGCGACAGTGTTCTTGTCGCACAGGCGGTCGACCACTATGGCGGAGCCCACACCAGGCGTCTCCGAGATTGATTGTATCAGTCTGTCCGCGTCGAGGACCCCTCCTCCTGAGGAGCAGACGCGACAGACCACGACCTGCATTCTCCCCTTCATCTGCCCGCCCCCTTCGGCATGACGGCCGAAGCCGCTGCGGCCACGGCGCGAACGATGGTCTCCTCTATGTCCATGGGCTCACATACCGCGCCGAGGGAGAGCACGCTCGGCGAATCCGTGGGTTCCGCGCACATGACGAATCCGGACTCGTCGACCGTCATCCCCAGCGACTGCGCGAGCGACTCCGGGATGGCCCTGGGGCGCATGCCCACGGAGAGTATCACGAGGTCGTACGACGTCTCGACGATCTCAGCGTCGCTCTCGCCGGATGACCTCAGGATCACGCCGCCGTCCTCACCGGGATATGCCTGCGAGGGCATGCTCCGTATGAGCCTCACCTGTGGGACCTTCTTCTTCTCCACTTTGCGCTTCTTGCTCTCCGCCCATCTCTTGAAATCGTCCTGGGGCTCGTAGAGCGTCCTGAGGTCCATGAAGTAGAAATCGAGGTCCATGTCAGGATCGACATCCATCATGACCTGGGCAATCTTCGTCGCGTACTTGCAGCAGAACTTGCTGCAGTACTCGACACCCGTCTTCTCGTTCCTCGACCCCACGCACTGGACCATGGCGACCTTCTTCGGGGCGGTGCCATCGGACGGGCGTGATATGCGCCCCTTCTCGTTGAGTATCCTCTCGGCATCGACGCTGGATATGACGTCGGGTATCGAGCCGTAGCCGAGCCTCGGCACGACCGAGGCGTCTATCGCCTCCATCCCCGCGGCGAGGATCACCTTGGAGACATCCCTGGTCACGTTCCTCGCCCTATCGTCGTAAGCGATCGCGCCGGTGGGACACACGGCCGCGCATCTCTCACATCCATCCTTCTTGAAATGCAGGCATCGGCGGCGGTCTATCCAGTACACCTGGGGTTTGCCGCTGCCAACTGGCGGATGGATCGACTTGCCCTCGACAGGGCACTCATCGACGCACTTCCCACAGCCGACACACGAGCCCGAGACATACCTCGGGGCCGACTTGATCTTGACCTTGAACCCGTCGTCGGTCTTCAGGATCGACACGACCTCCGATCGCAGGAACACTTCAGCCTCGGGCTCCCGGACGATCTCGGCCGCGTGGTCGATGACGTAGCATACGCCGCAGTTCCTGCATTCCGAGACGCCCTTGCATGCGAGCTCACGTGCCATGCCGCCGAGCGACTCCTCCTTCTCGACAAGCACTACCTCTACCTGCTCGTCCAAAAGCGTTCTCGCCGCGGCCAGACCTGCGGGACCTCCGCCTATTATGAGGACTTTGTTCGTCATGCTCCTCCCACCTTCACGGACGCCGCTGCAGCCGATGCCCGTTCAGCCAAGCGTCGATCTGCAGTGTAGCAATGAAGAGAAAAGGGTTTGAAGCCTCCTCCGGGCGTCCGGCCCGGAGTCGGTCATCGACCGTGGCACGGGGCTCAGTTCAGCCCTGTTATGTAGCCGTTGTCGTCGATGTTGATCCGCTCTGCGACGGGCACGGTCGGCAAACCTGGCATGGTCATGATCTCGCCGGTGAGCGGGACGATGAACCCTGCTCCGAGAGCCAACCTGACCTCTCTGACCGTCAGCACCCAGTCGGTTGGTGCGCCCCTCTTCGCGGGATCGTCGGTTATCGAGAGCTGGGTCTTGGCCATGCAGATAGGGAGCTTGTCGTTGCCCGCGGCCTCGATCGCCTTTATGTCTGACGGCGCGGTCCCCGTATAGACCACGTCCTCCGCCCCGTAGATCTCAGTGGCGATCTTGCGTATCTTGTCCTTTATCGAGGCCTTCTCGTCGTAGAGCACCTTGAAGTTGGATTGCTCCTTCTCCAACGACTCGAGGACCGCGTTCGCCAGGTCCACGCCTCCCTTGCCTCCGTCCATGAACACCCTCGAGAGGCCGAACCTCGCGCCCACCTTCTCGCAGTGCTTCTTGATGTGCTCAATCTCCTCCTGGGAGTCCGTCGGGAACTGGTTGATCGCGACGACGACGGGCACGCCGAACTTCTTGATGTTCTCTATGTGCTTGTCGAGGTTGGGGTAGCCCTTCTCCAGGAACTCGACGTTCGGGTTGCCAATCTCCTTCACATTCATCCCGCCGTGCATCTTCAACGCTCTGATGCTGGCGACGAGGACGGCCACATCCGGCTTGAGTTTGCCCACCCTGCAGACTATGTCGAAGAACTTCTCGCCGCCAAGGTCGGCAGCGAATCCGCCTTCGGTTATCACATAGTCCGCCATCTTCAGGGCGTACTTTGTGGCGATTATCGAGCTGTTCCCGTGCGCGATGTTCGCGAACGGCGAGCCGTGTATGAACGCCGGCTGGCCCTCGAGCGTCTGGACGAGGGTCGGGTTGACGGCGTCCTTGAGCAGCAGGCACATGGCGCCGATGCCCTTCAACTTGTCAGCGGTCACAGGCTTCCCGTCGAAAGAGTACGCGACGACGATGCTCGAGAGCCTCCTGCGAAGGTCGGCCATGTCGTCGGATAGCGCCAGTATCGCGTTGATCTCGCTCGCGACCGTGATGTCGAACCCGCTCTCCCTGGGCACGCCCCCCTTGCTCCTTCCTCCGAGGCCGACGACGATGTCCCTGAGCTCCCGACAGTTCATGTCCAGGGCCTTCCTCAGGACGATTCTCGTCGGGTCTATGTTCAACTCGTTCTTCTTGGTGACATGGTTCTCCGTCAGCGCGGACAGCAGGTTGTGCGCCGTGCCGACGGCGTGTATGTCGCCTGTGAAATGCAGGTCGATGTCCCACATCGGGTACACCTGAGAGTATCCACCACCAGTCGCGCCGCCCTTGATGCCGAAGGTCGGCCCGAGTGATGGCTCCCTCAACGACAACATGACCTTCTTGCCGATGTGGCCCATGGCTTGGCAAAGACCGATCGACGTCACCGTCTTTCCCTCGCCCGCCTTCGTTGCGGTGATCGCGGTGACAAAGATCAGCTTCCCGTCCTTGTTCCCGTCGAATCGCTTCAGCACGCTCAACGGTACTTTTGCCTTGTACTTCCCGTAGAAATCGAGGTCGTCGCGGGTAAGACCGACGTTCTCCGCTATCTTCTCGATGTGCTGTACTTTCGCCTCCTGAGCAATCTCAATGTCTGGCTTCATCGCCATTCTACTTTACCCCCTTTGCCCCCGTATCGGGGAGTCGTTATAAATCCTTTCGGAGGCCCCGTCAGAGCGTCCGGGCCGTCGTCTCGGCTGAGCGCGAAACCTTAAGTAATTCGCGTGCATGAGCCTAAGCTGGACGTGGTCTAATGGCAGCGGAGATTATCAGCGGGAATGAAGTGGCTAAAGTCATCAGGGCCGAGCTGAAGGAAGAGGTCTCGAAGCTGAAGGCATCCGGGGTGACACCGGGACTCGTCGTGCTGCTCGTCGGAGAGGACCCCGCATCGCAGGTCTACGTGAGGAAGAAGGGCGAGGCCTGTGAGGAGCTCGGGATACACTCTGAGACGGTGAGGCTTCCGGCGACGACATCCGAGGCTGACCTCCTCGAGCTCATCGACAAGTACAACTCCGACCCGAAGTTCGACGGCATACTCGTACAACTCCCCCTCCCGAAGCAGATCAGCGAGGAGAAGGTGCTGATGAGGATAGACCCCGGCAAGGACGTCGACGGCTTCCACCCGGTGAACGTCGGGAAGATGGTCGTCGGGGCGGATTCGTACCTTCCATGCACGCCGGCCGGGATTCAGGAGTTGCTCGTCAGGAGCGGGAACGACCCGAAGGGCAAACACGTCGTGATACTCGGGAGGAGCAACATCGTCGGCAAACCGATAGCCAACATACTCGTCCAGAAGGCCCCTGGGGCCGACGCGACGGTCACGGTGTGCCATTCACGCACGAGCGACCTGCCAGGGCTGTCCCGTCAGGCTGACATATTGATTGCGGCCATGGGCGTGCCGAAGTTCGTCAAGGCGGACATGGTCAAGGAAGGAGTCGTAATCATCGATGTCGGGGTCAACCGCATCGAAGACCCCACGGCCAAGAAGGGCACGAGGCTCGTGGGCGACGTCGACTTCGACGGCGTTAAGGACAAGGCGAAGGCCATAACCCCTGTCCCAGGCGGCGTCGGACCCATGACGATAACGATGCTCATGAAGAACACGGTCCAGGCGGCCAGGGTGCATCACGGCCTCAACGGCTGACGGTCCCCGGCAGCGACGACGCGGGGCTCGAAACCCCTTCAGACGGCCCATTCAATCGAGCGGTTCTAGACCACTCCGCCCTCGTCCAGATTTTTATGTAAGTTCGATTATTGCCGTTGTCTCTACGAAATCCGACGGCGGACAGTCCTCCGACGCATTCTTGACGGATATACATAGTCCTGAAATCGCCGTTGTAAATTCGAAAAGGCTTAAAGCAAGTTCCAGGATGCAGTCGACGAGTACAGCTCCCTGATGAGTGTGAGCGAAGCTCGGTATCCGGGCCATCGTTTAAATAGGGTGAGTCGGACAGGGAGATTCGCATGGGCATGAGGACAGCGTCCGTCAGTCTCCTGCGTCCGACGCGCCAGGGGAGCTTCCGGGGAAGCGACCGGCAGAGCCAGGCGCTTCGTATGGAGCGCCAGGCCGATGGAAGTGAGAAGAGATGAGTGACCAGGACAGCGAGTTGATACACAGCGGCTTAGTCGTGAAGAACCTCGAACAGCTCAGGTTGAAACCTAACCTTCAGGATTACGAAGGGCTCAGGAAGACGTTCAAGTGGTCGGATGCGGACAGCCTCGTCGATTGGTTCCCTGACGGGAAGATCAACTCTGCGCACAACGTCATCGACAGGCACGCCCTGGGCGAGCGGGCGGACAAGGTCGCGCTGATATACGACGACGGAGAAGGGAAAGTCCTTAAGCTGACATTCAAGGAGCTCTACGAGGATACGAACAGGTTCGCCAACGTGCTCGTGAAGCTCGGGGTCAAGAGGCAGGACAGGGTGTTCGTGTTCCTACAGCGGTCTCAGGAGCTGTACGTGAGCTTCCTCGGGGCTATCAAGGCAGGGGCGATCGCCAGCCCGATGTTCCCGGCGTTCGGCCCTGACGCGATCAAGGACCGGCTTCTGGACAGCAGCGCGGTCGCTATCGTGACCGATTCCGAGCTCGTCAAGCGGGTGTACATGGTGAAGGACCAGTTGCCCGACCTCAAGCACGTGATAGTGGTGGACAACGCCGACAAGGACGCCGGCGAGGTCAGTTACACCGACGAGATGAGGGCAGCTTCGGCGGAGTTCGAGACCGTCCACATGGATCCGGAGGAGTTCCAGTTTATGCTTTACACGTCCGGCACGACGGGCAAGCCGAAGGGCGTCGTGCACGCGCATGCGGGCATAGTGCAGCAGACGCTCACATCGAAGTGGGTGCTGGACCTGCACGACGAGGACGTCTACTGGTGCACCGCCGACCTCGGATGGGTGACCGGGGTCGTCTACGGATGCCTCGGCCCCTGGTCCTGCGGCGTTACGCAAGTCGGCCTCGGAGGCAGGTTCGACCCCGAGAGGTGGTACAAGGCGATCCAGGATCACAAGATATCGATATGGTACACCGCTCCGACGGCCGTACGTATGTTGATGGCCAAAGGCGATGACATCCCGGACAAGTTCGACCTCAGCTGCCTGAGGGTGCTCTACTCGGTGGGCGAGCCCCTGAACCCCGAAGGCGTGAAATGGGCCCTCGATGTGTTCGACTCGAAGCCCTTCCACGACACGTGGTGGCAGACGGAGACCGGGAGCATACTGATCACCAACTTCCCGGAGATGCCCATCAAGCCGGGATCGATGGGCAAACCATTGCCTGGCATAGAGGCGGTCATAGTCGACGAGGACGGCAACATCCTCCCGCAGGGGGAGGAGGGCAGCCTCGCCATAAGGCCAGGCTGGCCGTCGATGATGCGCCAGATATGGAAGAACGAGGCCAAGTACAACGAGTACATGAGGAACGGCTGGTACTACACGGGCGACACCGCCCAGATCGACAAGGACGGGTACTTCTGGTACGTGGGCCGCGCGGACGATGTCATAAAGACCTCAGGGGAGCGCGTCGGACCGTTCGAGGTCGAGAGCGCGCTGATAGAGCACGAGGCTATCGCCGAGGCGGGGGTCATAGGCAAACCCGACCAGCTCCGAGGGAACATAATCAAGGCGTTCATCGTGCTGACGCCCGGGCATACGGAATCGGAGGAGCTTAAGAAGGAGATCCAGAAGTTCGTCAAGAGCAAGTTGGCCGGCCATGCGTATCCGAGGGAGATAGAGGTCGTCAACACGTTGCCGAAGACGCGCAGCGGGAAGATCATGAGACGCCTGTTGAGGGCGAGGGAGCTCGGCCTGCCGACCGGCGACACCTCCACGCTGGAGGACTGAGCGGCACCAGGCGTTTCGATGGCGGGAGGGCCTCGAGCCCTCTCGCCGACATCTCCTTGCGGGTATCGCATGGAGGCAATGACTATGAAGGAAGGGTTGGATCCTAAGAGGCGGCTCGTGGACGGTAACGCCACGTTTCGCAAGGTGACCGACCCCGCCGTGCTGTCCCGCCTCGCGGGGTCGCACGAGCCGTTCTTCGCGATATTGACTTGCTCCGACGCCAGAGTCGATCCCGCGAGGGTCTTCTCGCTCTCGCTTGGCGACGCCTTCGTTGTCAGGACCGCCGGCAACACCGCCTGCGACACGAGCGTCGTCGGCAGCCTAGAGTACGCGGTCGAGCGACTCAAGGTCAGGGCGTTGTTGGTTCTTGGTCACACTGACTGCGGGTCCATAAAGGCCAGCTACGAATGCTGCGAGGCCGGCAACCTGGGCGCGGTACTGAAGGAGATCGAGTTCGCGAAGTCGAAGCTGAACTGCGACGAGGCCAGGGACGACGACGCTGTCGCGGCATGCAACGTCCGTGTGCAGATGAGGAAGCTTGAGGACGTCAGCCCTGTCATACGGAAGGCGATTTCTAATGGAACACTGGAGATACTCGGCGCCGTCCTGGACATCAGGACCGGCACGGTGAAGTTCGTTTGATGAGCGCTTGAACAAAACGGAAGAGATATGATGATTGCAGGGAACGAGGAAAGCACCGTAAGGAAGGCAGACACGCCAAAGGCAATGAACCGCTGGGTCGTCGTCGCTGGGGCGTTGATGATCCAGCTCGCTCTTGGCGCTGTCTACGCCTTCTCAATATTCACGTCACCGCTGTCGAACACCCTTGGTTACGACTCGAAGTCGTTCCACATCCTGGGGATATTCTCTGCAGCGATAGCCGTGTTCGCGGTGACGATGATCGTAGCTGGCAGGATACAGGACAGGCGAGGGCCGCGAATGGTCGCGACCATCGGCGGCCTCACGTACGGCGGGGGCTACCTGATGGCGGCGTTCTCGACGGACAGCCTCGCGTTGATGTATCTATCCTATGGCGTCGTCAGCGGCATCGGCCTCGGACTGGGCTACGTCTGCCCGCTGGCGGCGGCCGTCAAGTGGTTCCCGGACAAGAAAGGCCTCGTCGCTGGTATAGCGGTCGCGGGGTTCGGCGCGGGCGCTTTCATATTCACCCAGGTGGGGAACTGGATGATCGACTCCCCGTCTTTG
This sequence comes from Thermoplasmata archaeon, assembly GCA_041554135.1. Lineage (GTDB taxonomy): Archaea > Thermoplasmatota > Thermoplasmata > UBA10834 > UBA10834 > UBA10834. Next base: position 19,131 of record JBFFML010000019.1, read on the forward strand.
GGGCTCAGCGAGGCGTTCCTCTACCTCGGCCTCATATTCACGCTGATGGTGGTCGGGGGCGCGCAGCTCCTCAGGGACCCGCCCCAGGGATGGCTACCGAAGGGCTACGTACCTGTCGTCAATCACGGCAGGCACAACGGCGAGTTCGAATGGCGTGAGATGGTCAAGACCCCGCAGTTCTACATGCTCTTCGCCATGTTCCTGTTGTCGGCGACAGCGGGCCTGATGATGATCGCCAACGTCAAGAACGTGGCGCAGTACCTCGACCCGACCAGCTCGCTCCTGGTCGTGGCTCAATTCCAGACCATCGCGGGCGTGATCGCCCTGTTCAACGGTGCGGGGAGGATCGTCTGGGGCAAGACCTCCGACATGATCGGCAGGGGAAACACGATGAAGATGATGTTCCTCATCCAGACGATCATACTGTTCTCCGCGGCCGGGTTCCTGATGGTGCGGCCGTCGGGCGAGATGACCCAGTTCATAGGCCTGACAGCATTGGCCTCCGCGGTCGGGTTCACCTTCGGCGGGAATTTCGCGTTGTTCCCGTCGACGACCGCGGAGTACTTCGGCACCAAGAACCTCGGCGTGAACTACGGCCTTGTGTTCAACGGCTATGGCGCAGCAGGCGTCGTGGGGGGCCTCATACCTGGGTTCATGGCGGGAGCGGAGGACGGTTTCGTGTGGGTCTTCGTTGCGGTCGGCGTGGCGTCGCTGGCGTCGTTCCTGCTGGCCGTGATGACCAAGCCTCCGAAGAAGGACTGACGATCCATACCGGGTGCGGTCGTCTCGTTCCGAGGTAAGCGTTGCGTGCGCCCTACGCCTTCTCCACGGCGGCAGCGCAGACCTTGAACTCGGGTATCTGTGCGATCGGGTCGAGCGCGTTGTTGGTCAGCCTGTTCGCTGCGCCCTCGACGTAGTGGAACGGGATGAATATGGTCCCTTTGCCTATCCATCTCGTGACTCTCGCCGCGACCGTGATCGAGCCTCTCCTCGACGAGACCCTCACGCTGGACCCGTCGGCGATGCCGAGTCGTCTGGCGTCCTCGGCGTTGATCTCGACGTAGGGCTCGGGAGACTCCCTCTGCAGCTTGACGGACCTGCGCGTCATCGTGCCCGTGTGGAAATGGAACAGGTTCCTGCCAGTGGTCAGCACGAACGGGAAATCCTCGGAGGGCTCCTCGGCGGGGGGCGTGTGATCGACGATCGCAAAGACGCCTCTGCCTATCTTGAACGACCCGCTGTGGAGTACGTTCGTCCCCGGGTGGTCTGCGGACGGACAAGGCCATCTGACGATTTCCCCGTCCACCCTCTCACGCGATATGCCTCCGTATATCGGCGCGAGCGACCCCATCTCCGCTAGGATGGCAGCTGGCGACTCGAAGTCGAAGCCGTCGCATCCGAACCTCTTGCCGAGGTCGCAGGCGATCTGCCAGTCCGGCCTCGCTTCCCCCGGAGGGTCGACGGCCCTGCGCACGACCCTTATGGCCCTGTCGGTAGCCGTGAATGTGCCGTCCTTCTCAGCGTAGCAGGCGGCTGGCAGGACGACATCGGCGAGCTTCGCCGTCTCCGTTGGGAATATGTCCGCCACAGCCAAGAACTCGAGCTTCTCGATCGCTGCTTCGACATGGCCAGTGTCGGGGTCGGACATCATCGGGTTCTCGCCGAATATGACCATCGCCTTGATGTCGCCCGTGAGCGCCTGGTTGAACGCGCACGTGAGCGTCATCCCCTTAGTGCCGCTGAGCGTCCTGCCCCAGGCCTTCTCGAACTTCGACTTCGTGTCGGCGTCCTCGACGTTCTGATATCCGGGATATAGGTTGGGCAGCGCTCCCGCATCGCATGCGCCCTGGACGTTGCACTGGCCACGCAGCGGGTTCACGCCCGTGCACTCCCTTCCGACATTGCCCGTCACCATCGCAAGGTTGGCCAGTGTCCTGACGAGGTTCGTTCCGTTGCTGTGCTGCGTGATGCCCATCGCATAGGCTATCATCGCGCGATCCGCCCCGGCGTACTCCCGTGCCGCGCTTACGAGCGCTTCGGCCGGGATGCCGGTCACTTCCTCGACGTGCTGAGGGGTGTACTTGCCCACGATCTCCCGCAGCTCCTCGAACCCAGCCGTTCTGTTCTCGACGAACTCCTTGTCGTACAGGTCCTCGGATATGATCACGTTGATCATCCCGTTGACCCAGGCGACATCGGTCCCAGGCGTCTGGCGCAGGCTAATAGTGGCGATTCGTGACAGAGGCGTGTCCCGCGGGTCCACCACGATGACCTTCGCGCCCTTCTCCTTGGCCCTCAGTATCCTCGAGCCTATGAGTGGGTGCGCCTCCAGGGTGTTGGAGCCCGTCACGAGGACGCAGTCGGCGTCCTCGAACTCCGGGATCGTGTTCGTCATGGCCCCGCTGCCGAACGATTGAAGCAGCCCTGCGACGGTGGACGCGTGGCACAGCCTCGCGCAGTGGTCCACGTTGTTCGTCCCTATCGCGGCCCTTGCAAGCTTCTGGAATACGTAGTTTTCCTCGTTGGTGCACTTTGCCGATGCGAGCACGATGACCGAGTCCGGCCCGTGCTCGGAGGATATCCGCTTGATCTCGGAGACTATCCTGTCCAAGGCCTCGTCCCACGAGGCCTTCACGAGCTCGTCACCCTGCCTCATCATGGGGTGTTCCAGCCTGTCAGGGTGGCCAACGAACGCGTGTGCGTTGTAGCCTTTGATGCAGAGGCTCCCCCTGCTAGTCTCGTCGGTCTTGCATGGGATTACGCCGACGGTGCGGCCGTCCACGACCTGCAGGAAGAAGTTGCAGCCCGTTCCGCAGTACGGACATGTCGTGAGGACGTACTCAGCACGCATTGCGGTCACCTTCCTTTATCGGGTCGCCGTCGAGCGTTGTCAGGAGCGGGCTCCCTCTGTCAGGGTCGCCGCTGGCGAACTCGAACATCTCCTTCATGTCGTCGCTCACCATCTTCCTCAGCACGAGCAGCGGTATGTCCGCGGGGCACGATCTCTCGCACTCCCCACACTCGACGCACTTGTCGGCGAGATGCATCGAGCGGATCAGATGGAACGCCATCCCGGGGGGTATCCCCTTCTCGACGGAGAAGGTCTTGTCCTCCAGGAGACAGTCGTCACAGAAGCAGACCGGGCAGTTCATCGTGCAACCGTAGCATTTGTTGCACTTGCGGAACTGGTCTATCCAGAAGGCCAGCCTCTCCTCGGATGACATGCCACGGACGCGCTCGAGGACGGCGTCCTCCCCGACGGGTGGTACGCATTCCCCGATATCGACCTTCTGCGGACAGGGGTCCCGACATCTGCACTCCTCGACCTGCTCGGCCGAGCACGCGAGACCGATGAGCACGATCCTGTCCTTGTCGACGATGTCCCTCTTCGACAGCTCCGCTATCGCCTTCTCGTCGCACCTGCGGGCCAAGACGGCGATCCTCCCCTCGCGGACGTACGGGTACGCGCGGGACAGTATCATGGCCATCTGGTAAGGCACGTCCGTCCGAAGCTCTCCAGGGTCCTCGTCCCTGGCCAGAAGCACGGGCGCGACATTCCCGTGCTCCGTCCTCATGGCCAGCAGGAAGTCGGCTCCCCGTTCATCGAACGCGAGGCGCAGTATTTTCTCCGTGTCGCCCGTCAGAAGACCACCTCCCTCAACGGGTTGGGGCCCAACTTCTTGACGTCCTCGACGAACTCCGTCACCACCGCCTGGAACTTCTCGCCCTCCGCCGCGCTTACCCAGTCGAGCCTTATCCGGCGGGGGTCGATCCCCACCTTCTCGACGACCTTCGCGGTCAGGGGGATCCTCTTCGCGGTGCGATGGTTCCCGGTGAGGTAATGGCAATCGCCGATGTGACAGCCCAGCACGAGCACGCCGTCGATACCTTGCGACAGGGCCTTTATCACATATTCGGGCTTCACGCTCGCGCTGCACATGACACGTACGACGTTCACGTTCGTGGGCATCTGCAGCCGGTTGACGCCTGCCAGGTCGGCGCCGGCATACGAGCACCAGTTGCAGCAGAACGCCAGTATCGTGGGGTTGAATCCGGTCATTGGCCACCCTCCGAGACCGTCTTGACGAGGGCGTCTATCATCGCCCCGAGCTGCCTGCTCGTGAAACCCTTCTGCTGTACGGCGTCGTTGTGGCACGCGGCCACGCATGTGCCGCAGCCTTTGCATTGGGCTTCGTTGACCTTCGCCACCCTCCGACCATCCACTTCCACTATCTCCACCGCCTCGTACGGGCACGATCTGACGCAGTTCCCGCATGCGATGCACTTGTCGGGGTCGACCTCGGCGGTGATCGCCTCGATGCGGACCTTCCCCTCGCTGATGGGTATCGACGCCTTCGCCGCGGCCGCCTGACCCTGCCATATGCACTCCCTGGCGCTGACGGGCCATCTCGCGGAGCCGCCAACGAACACGCCGTCCGTGGCGAACTCGACGGGCCTTAGCTTCACATGCGCCTCGAGGAAGAAGCCGTATTTGTCCCTCGGGACCTTGAGCAGCTTGCTCGTCTCCACCGAGTCCTCCGGCGAGACGAGCGGAGTCGCCAGGACGACGAGGTCGGCGGCAAGGTCTATGTGGTCGTCGAGCGTCTCGTCGAACACGCGGACCGATACCGAACCATCCTTCGCGACGACCTCGGGACGCCGGTCCAGGCCGTATCTCACGAACCTGACTCCGCTCTCCGAGGCCTCCTTGTACAGCGCCTCGGCGGCAGCTCCGCAGCTCATGATGTCTCTGTGGAGCACCGTGACTGACGCGTTCGGACAAGCGTCGAGAACCCTCAGGGAGTTCTTCAGCGTGGCGTTGCAGCATATCCGCGAACAGTACTCCCTCCCAGGCTGCCTGCTCCCGACGCAGTTGATAAGGACGACGCTGTCCACGTCCACGCTACCCGTCGCGAGCCGCCTCTCAAGCTCGGATTGCGTTATCACCTGAGGGTACTCGCCGAGGCCGTACTCGCCTTCTGGCAGGAGCTCCACCGCGCCTGTCGCGACTATTATCGCCCCCGCCTCCAGCTCCAGGTCTTTGCCGTCATCGTCGACGACGACCTGGAAGTTGCCCACGAAGCCTTTCAGGCTCTTCACTCGGGACCTGAGATGCAGATGTCCTTTCGAAGAGCCCTTTATCACGTCCACCAAACCATCGATCAGCTCCCGGCTGTCCACGCCCTCAGGGCCTATGACAGCCACGTCCGAGAGCAGTCCGCCGACGCGGTCCGACTTCTCGATGATGTGCGTCTCGATGCCTTGTTCGACCAGAGAGGCTGCGGCGGAGAGGCCGGAGACGCCGGCGCCTATCACGATCGCCTTGGGGATCACGCTGGACTCGCCCTCCTCCTGAGGCTCCAGCAGCGCGGCTTTGGCCACGCCCATCGCGACCAGCTTCATCGCCTTCTCCGTCGCTGCTTCGGGCTCTTTCGCGTGGATCCAAGAACAATGCTCTCTGATGTTGACGAATTCGAAAAGGTACTTGTTGATGCCCGCCTGCTCACAGGCCCGTCGGAAGAGAGGCTCATGGGTCCTTGGCGTGCACGCGGCGACTACGACCCTGTCCAACTCGTTGTCCGTTATGCTCTGCTTTATCGCGCTCAGGCCTTCCTGTGAGCACGAGTAGAGGTTGTGGCCAGCGAAGACCACGTTCGGGAGGGTCTTCGCGAACTCGACGACCCTTTCGACATCGACTGCGGACGCGATGTTGTGGCCGCAGTGACATATGAACACGCCGACCCTCGCCATCATCCATCACCGCCCTCGATGAGCTCCGCGACCCGCGAAGCGACGGCCGACGCCTGCGACACGGAATCTGGTATGTCTATCGGCCCACTCGCGAATCCGCACACCAACACACCCCTCGACGTAGTGTCGACCGGATGGGACAGGTCGGGCGTCACGAAGAAGCCGTTGTCGTCGATCGCTGCGCCGACCAAGCCCGCGAGATGCGGGTTGTCCGCGGACGGCAACAGCGCGGGACAGAGGACGAGCATGTCGAACTCCTCCGTCTTGGACTCCCCTGCCAGCCCCCTCGTCTCGTAAGTCACAAGGACGCCGCTGTCGCCGTTGGCTGGTTGTACCTTCGCGGGCCTCGACCGCACGTACCTGACGCCGTACGAGTCCTTGGCCCTCGAGACGAACTCCTGGAACCCCTTGCCTGTTGCCCTCATGTCCATGAAGAATATCGTGATGCCCACGTCCGGCGCGTGCTCCCTCGCCAGTATGGACTCCTTCGTGGCGTACATGCAGCAGACGCTGCTGCAGTAGTCGTGCGTGTGGGAGTCCCGCGAGCCCACGCACTGTACGAACGCGAGGTTGCGAGGCTCCTTGCCGTCGGATGGCCGCTGCAGGTGGCCGTTCGTCGGTCCCGACGCCGAGAGTATCCTCTCCAGTTGAAGGGATGTCACGACGTCCTTGCATATGCCCAGGCCGTACTCGGGTATGGTCGACGCGTCCATCATGTCGAAGCCGTTCGCGAGGACGATCGCCGAGGCCTCCACCTGGACGATGTTGTCCTCCTGCTCATAGTCGACCGCGCCCGCCTGACAGACCTTCTTGCATACGCCGCACTTCCCCGCGGTGATCATGCGACAATGCTCCTTGTCGATCGTTGCCTTGCGGGGGACCGCCTGGGGAAACGGCAGATACACCGCCTTCCGTTTCGACAGCCCCTCCTCGAACTCGCTTGGTACCTTCACGGGGCATTTGGCCATGCAGTCGCCGCAGCCCGTGCATCTGTCCATGTCTATGAACCTCGCCTTCTCCCTTATGCTCACGCGGAAGTTGGGGAACGCTCCTTCGACCGCCTCCAACTCCGAGTAAGTGTGCAGAACGACGTTCCCGTGGTCCGCACAGGATATCATCTTCGGCGACAGGATGCACATCGAACAATCGTTCGTGGGGAATGTCTTGTCCAACTGGGCCATGTGCCCGCCTATGGACGGCGACTTCTCCACGATGTGGACTTTGAACCCTCTGTCTGCCAAGTCCAACGACGCCTGAATACCAGCGATGCCTCCCCCGATGACGACGACTCGTCTGCTGTCCATTGAATCACCTCTCCTATCCCCAAAGGCGGACGGCGATCGCTCGAGAGTGGCGGTTGCGCCGACTCGAGCACGGCCGGTCGGTCGTTGCAGCTTGACTGGAACCCCGGCTGACGGCACGGGATTCGCAGGTCTTGCGGTCGATATTGCGACTTCATAGTTAAGCCTTCCGTGGAAGGCCTTCTCCCGGCGGTGTCGAATCCAGGCCGGGTACTGCCAAAAGATATATTCTGGTTCTCAGTATTTCCGGGACGACGGAGGCATCGTTTGCTCAGAGAATGCAGGGAACACGGATATTTCAGAGCGGAATACTGTCCAGTGTGCGGAGAAGAGGGCAGATTCCTGATGAACTCCGAGGAGCTGGACAGACTCAGCAGGACTCTGGCTGGCGTACTCAGACACTTTCCGGAGCGGTTCGACCTCGACGTGGACCGATACGGCTTCGTCGACCTCAGGCAACTGGTTGAAGCCATCAAGGTGAAGCAGCGGCGGTATCACTGGCTCAGGCCCCACCACATATTGGCGATAATCGAGACTGACAACAAGGGCAGGTACGAGTTCAAGGACGGGAACATAAGGGCGACCTACGCGCACTCTTTCGAGGTCGACCTCGACCCCACCCATGTCGGGATCCCCGACTCGTTGTACTATCCGGCCACCGAGGAGGAGGTGGACATAATCCTGGAGACGGGCATCAAGCCCTCGGACAGGAAGAGGGTCCATCTCAGCAAGACGGTGGGAGACGCGGTGAACGCTGGACGCGTGAGAACCGAGTCTCCGGTCATACTCGAGGTCGATGTGAAGGCCGCTTCCGACGACGGCGTCGTCATACAGAAGGCCGGGAAGACGGTCTACCTGGCCAAGGAGATCGAGCCGAAGTACCTGAAGAAGATCGACGTGGACTTGTCGGAGTACCCGCCTGAGGTGAGCCCCGAGTCGGAAGGCTCGGAGGACGAAGGAGAGCGGGAGCCGTCCGACATGCCCGATGGCGAGTGACCGCTGGCGGCGGCACCATTTTCACGCTGGCACGGAAAAGGGTTAATACGGCCCTGACGGACTCACGTGGTTCATGTTCGAGCGTGGCGACCGGATCTGGCTGTCCCAAATCGAGGGTTCGCTGCCCTATCACGTCCTGGGATTCGACTGGCGCGGGTTCAAGCCCACTCTGACGTACGTCGACAAGGAAGGCTCCGTTGACGGAGTCGACCTGGGGCAGGTGGATTATGTGATAAGCCGCAGGCGGCAGTGCGTCGGTCGCTATGACGGCGACGAGTACACAAGATGCCCCGGCAACGTCGAGGTCACGCGCTTCGTCCAATGCGCTGACTGCGCTGAGGAGTCGTTCATACCGCACCAGGAGTGCATCTTCGAGCCGAAGTGCGATGGCGAGCTGTGCGAAACCGAGTTCTGCAGACGGGAGCACATGCTGTACATCGCGTTCTACGACACCAAGGCAAAGATAGGCATGAGCTCCACGAGGCGAGTGCGGAGGAGGCTGATCGAGCAGGGGGCCGACGCCTACGCGCTCATCGGGACGTACCCCACGAGGCGGAGCGCCCGAACGGCAGAGAAGGAGATCTCCTCCGCTTTGAGGGTGCCTCAGGCATTTCGCTACGAAACGCTCTTGAACGGTCTCGCGCGGAAGGTGGACGAAGGCGGCATCGAGAGCAGGTACGCATTACTGAGCGAGTCGTTGGAGTCTCGATTCAGCCTAAGACCGGAGAGGATCGAGTGGCTCGACGGCTATCCTCTGGAGCTCCCGTTGGACGGCGTGCCCCATCTTGTGGAGACGCCCGGAAGGCACAAGGGAGCGGCTCTCGGCGTGAAGGGGCGGTGGATGATCTACCGCTCCTCCCGACTGCTGGCTCTGAACCTCGCCGACGTCCCCTCCAGGTTCATGGACGTCTCCCGCGTGTGACGGTCCGCCGTCGCATGTGGTTTCGCAAATCATGAAATATCACCGGCGTATTCTTCTACCTGGATGGTGAACATGAAGATCACGTGGTTGGGCCACTCGGCCTTTCTTATAGAGGGCAGAGACAGAATCCTGATAGATCCGTTCCTAACGGGCAACCCAAAAGCCTCGGTGGAGCACGACAAGGTCGAGTGCGACATCATCTGCGTGACGCACGGGCACGCCGACCACCTCGGTGACACAGTCGAGATCGCCCGGCGGACAGGGGCGACGGTCGCGAGCATAGTCGAGATGTCCGACTTCATCGAGAAGTGCGATGTCAAGAGCGTCGGCTTCAACCTCGGCGGCACGGCGAAGGTGAGGGACTCCGAGATGACCATGGTCCCCGCGTTCCACTCGTCTAGCATCGGAGCCCCAGGCCTCGAGTTCTCCGCCGCGATGGCGGTCGGCCTCGTCATCGACACGGGCAAGCCAGTGTACCACGCGGGAGACACGTGCGTGTTCGGCGACATGGGGCTGATAGGCGAGATGTTCAAGCCCGAAGTCGCCCTTCTGCCCATAGGCGGCTTCTTCACGATGGATCCGAGACAGGCCGCGCTCGCGACCTCGCTCGTCTCGCCGAAGATCGCCGTCCCGATGCACTACGGCACCTGGGAGCCCATAGAGCAGGACCCCAAGGAGTTCGAGAGGCTGGTCAGCGAGTCATCGCCGGGCACGGAAGTGGTGATCCTGGAGCCCGGCGAGTCACTGGAAGTATGATCTGCGATGGCGAGCACACGTACGCCCGAGGAGATACGAGCGCGGCACGGCAGCATGTTCGCCAAACGCCTTATAACGCTGGTCGACGAGAAGGCCAAAATGGCCAGGATAATCGAGGAGTGCTGTGCCCAGGGGCCCGTCGAATGGGACGCCGTCAACCGGCTGCGGGCCAGAGGCGTGTTGGAGCATGCCGAGGTCCAAGGGACGACGCTCGTGATGGATGCCAGGCTGGGAGAGGGCGATGTGAGGTTCGGGCCCGCGTCGAAGGACACCGGCGGGCAGGCGCTCAAGTCCGTCGTTGTCAGGGGCGACAAGGTGGAGACCACCTGGCTCGGGCTGGCGGGCGCGAGCGTGGGCGTTGGCGCGTGTCTTCCACAGGCGGAAGGCGTGGAGCGCGTCGAGTTCCTCAGCGACGAGGAGGTTGGCGGCAGCAGGATGGTCGAGCTGAGGATCACGACCCCTCTCCGCCGCCGCGTCATCATCGGGATAGACGATACCGACACGAGGGAAGGGGGCGCGACCTGGGTCCTGGGGCTTAGGCTGGCCCGGGAGATGCCCCACGGCGTTTTCATCACGCACAAGATCGTCCAGCTGAACCCTCACGCTCCACAGAAGACGACCAACTGCTCTTCCACGGCCGTGTCCTTCGCGCTGCTCCCGGGGGAGGTCGACAAGGCGCTGGCCTGGGCACAGGACTTCGTGGCGGAGCACACGCTGTCAGACGAGACGAGCATCGCCGTGTTCGAAGGGCTGAAGATCCCCTCCAAACTGGTCAGGTTCGGCGCGGACGCCAAGGAGACCATACTGTCCATCCACGACGCGGAGCACACGGCGACGGAGAACGGCGTCGAACTGCGACGGATCACCGGCCCGAGAGGCGCGATAGGCGCCGTCGCCGCCATTGGCTGCGCCGAGCTCGGGCTGTACAGCGCTGGCCTGCCCGAGGATTTCAGACACGCATAGTTTAAATCCGCCACGGCCATCATTGCTCAGGAGCTGCGCGCATGACGGGAGAGATATCGAGAGCGATCGCCTCGACGGCGTACCAGACATACGAGAAGCGCCTGCTCAAGGAAGTGCTATCCAAGCCCATCCCCCAACATGTCGCCGTCATCATGGACGGGAACAGGAGGTATGCCCGCGAGTTCGGCCTTATGATAGCCGAAGGGCACGAGAAGGGCAAGGAGAAGCTGGAGGAGATGATCGAGTGGTGTCTAGAGCTCGACATCAAGGTGCTCACGGTGTACGCCTTCTCCACGGAGAACGTGGCCCGCGAGACGGATGAGATCAGCACCCTGATGAGGATGTTCGCCGAGAACTTCAGGAGGTTGGCGGACGACGAGAGGGTCCACAGGAACCGGATCCGCGTGAGGGTCCTTGGTCAGAGGGAGATGCTCCCGAAGGACGTCCGGGAGGCGATCGAGTACTCCGAGGAGAGGACGAAGGCCTACGACAGCTACTTCTTCAACATCGCCGTGGGATACGGCGGACGGGAGGAGCTGATACAGGCTGTCAGGGGCATCGCGGCGGAGGTCCGGGACGGCAAGTTGGCCGTCGAGGACATCGACGAGGCGGCGTTCTACAGATACCTATACACGTCCGACCTGCCCGACCCCGACCTCATCCTCAGGACTTCAGGGGAGGAGCGGATATCGAACTTCCTCCTGTGGCAGCTCGCGTACTCCGAGCTCTACTTCTCCGACGTGTACTGGCCCGGCTTCAGGAAGGTTGATTTCCTCAGGGCCGTCAGGTCGTACCAGCTGAGGAAACGCAGGTTCGGGGAATAGCGCTTTCGCGCCGTTTGTCGTTGATTTTATTGCGCAATCGAAGCCACGGCAATCGAAAAGTGTCAGTAATTCACGCACACTTGTATGGATTCCGTTAAGTTGAAGTACTGGTCACCTTGTACCGGGACACCGGGAGCAACATGACTTCGACCTCGATGATGGACCACCCGTGCGAGATATACGAGCGGTGGAAGGGCCTGGACCTGAAACTACTGCCCATCGACAGGACCGACATAAGGATACTCTGCGAGCTCAGGGAGAATTCCCGGATGAGCAACTCCGAGATAGCCAAGAAACTCGGGGTGACCGAGGCCACCGTCAGGAGGAGGATCAAGAACCTCATAGACAAGGGGATAATCCTCAGGTTCTCGATCCACATCGACTACCGGCTCATCGAGGACACCGTCAAGGCCTACGTGCATGTCAAGTCGCTCAGCGAGAAGCTGGACGAGGTCGTGGAGCATATAACGGGCCATAACCGGGTCGTCGCCGTCTACCGGGTGACCGGGGAGTACGACCTGCTCGTCGTGGCCCTCTTCGTCGGCATGACTGAGCTGCAGGAGTTCATAGACTCGTTCCTGAAGATGGACGGCATAAAGGAGACTGACACACAGATCGTCATGAGCGCGTACAAGGGCGTGCCGTGGACAGGTATCTGAGGATGGACGTCGAGGAAGCCGTCCGCAGGCTGAGGGCGATGGCCGACCCTCGCAGGGTCGAGGGTATGGCGAGGTACGGTATCTGCTCAGAGAACACGCTTGGCATCTCCGTGACCGACCTGAGGGTGATGGCCAAGGAGATTGGCAAGGACCATCAGCTCGCCCTGATGCTCTGGGAAACCGGGATTCACGAAGGGAGGATCCTCGCGGCGATCATAGACGAGCCAGAGAGGGTGACGCGAGGGCAGATGGAGCGATGGGCGGGGGACTTCGACTCATGGGACGTATGCGACCAGGCCTGCACATGCCTTTTCGACAGGACGCCCTACGCCTTCGAGATGGCCGCAGCATGGAGCCACAGGGAGGAGGAATTCGTCAAGAGGGCCGCGTTCGCGTTGATGGCCGGGTTGGCCGTGCATGACAGGGCGGCCTCCGACGGGCAGTTCGTGGAGATGCTCGAGCATGTCAGGCGGGAGTCCCAGGACGACCGAAGGTATGTGAAGAAAGCAGTGAACTGGGCCCTGAGGCAGATCGGCAAGAGGAACGAGAACCTGAACCGCATGGCCCTGGAGTGCGCGACGGAGATATCGGATATCGATTCGAGGGCTGCGAGATGGATAGCCTCTGACGCCCTCCGAGAGCTGAGGAGCGAGGCGGTCCAGAAGCGCCTCGTCTCTAGACGGCCTGGAGCGCGACCTGCACGATGTCAGAGGTCTTGATGTCCAAGCCGGCCTTCTTGGCCCCGGCGTTGAGGTTCACCTGACAGAACGGACATGACGTGACTATTAGCTCGGCGCCCGCCTCAGCCGCTTCCCTGACCCTGTCCGCCGCGATGTCCTCCGCCCTTTCGTTGAACGCCGATTTGAACCCGCCGCCCGCCCCGCAGCATTGCGAGTCGTCCCGTTCGTGTCTCATCTCGACGAGCTCGAGACCGGGTATCGCCTTGAGGATGCTCCTTGGCGCGTCGTAGACCTTCGCGTGCCTTCCCAGGTGGCACGGGTCGTGGTAGGCCACCTTCTTCTTGAACTCCTTCGTGAACTTGAGCCTGCCATCCTTGATCAGCTTGTCGAGGTACTCGGTTATGTGGTACAGCTCGAACGCAGGCTTGCCCACAAGGCCTGGATAGTCGTTCTTGATGGTGTTGTAGCAGCCAGCGCACGCGATGATCATGGTCTTCCAGCCGTGCTTCTCCATCACCCTGACGTTGTGTGGGGCGAGCTCGCCCGCCACAGGGGCCTTCTGTCCCGTCCTGAGGAGGGGTGAGCCGCAGCACCATTCCTCTTCGCCCATGATGGTGAACTTCACGCCTGCCTTGTCGAGGATTCTCGCCGTCGCGACGGCCAGAGGCTGCATCCTGTACGCCTCCGTGCAGCCCGTGAAGAAGACGACCTCAGGGTCGTCGGAGAGCGTTATGTCCTTGGGGAGCCAAGCCGCGCGCTTGTCCGCGGGCTCGTCATATGGGTTCTTCTTCTGGACGACTCTCTCCATTATCCGCTTGTGCGCCTCCATGGGCCCGTAGCCTTGGGAGATGAGCCATTCCTTGACCTCCTCCCACAGGTGTGGGAAGTCGATCTCGACATGGCATGTGTGCTCGCACGCCCCGCACGAGGTGCACTGGAATATCCGCTCGGTCAGCTTGTCGTCGACCTTCGGCCGACGCCTCAGGATCCGGTCTATCGGGGACCGGTTGGCGAGCTGTTTCAGATAGTACACCTTGCCTCTCGGTGTCGCCGATTCCCAGCCTATGCTCCTGTACACTGGGCATGGGTCTCTGCAATATCCGCATTGCAGGCAGGCGTTGAGGTCCTTCTCGATCTCTGAGATCTTTCTCATCAAAGTCACCGGTGGAGTTGACAGGCCTGGTCCTGCTACTGGCTCTCAGGATATCTTCGATGTTGATAAATCTAGCGCATGACGTTTCTAACGGGTAGCTGAGTGCCGTCCCGTTAGTCTTCGGGCTCGTCCGTCCTCTCCGCGTCCGGACGGCGGAGGCGGATCTCGACATCCCCGCCCGCGGAGTACCCTTTGAGGCTCGAGAGCAGCCCCCTGACGGTCTTCTCCGTTATCTCCGCCACGAACGCGCCCACCGGCAGCCTCCGACCTTCGACGACGATCTCGACTTTCCTCGCGGACCTCTCGACACAGTCGTCGAGGACGCGGTTGCCGTTCGCTATCTCGCGCGCGAGGTCGGCGCATGTCAGGCCACACTTGCCGCAGTCCAGCTTGGGCAGCTCGTCGTATGCCCTCTCGCATTCCGTCTCCTTGACGATATAGTCGACCACTTCGTCGAGACCCGGGTTGACGAGAACGGTCCCCTCCGTCGGTTCGACGTCTCCCAGCGCCACCTTGGGGAACGCCCCGTCCTTGTATCCTTCCAACAGTAGGACATCCGGGTCGAACTCGCGCACGATCAGCTCGACTATGCCCTCCACGCTCTGGCTCTGTCGTATGTAAAGGACCGTGCCGCTCTTCGTCTGAAGGGCGACGGGGTCGCTCCCCGCAGCGGCGTGTCGCCAGGTGTCTTTGCCTTCCTCGTCCAGTCCTTCTTCGTGTGGCGCGTGTTTCACAGAAGACACCCTGTACCCCTTGGACGACAGTTCCCTTGTCAGCTTCTCCACAAGTGTGGTCTTGCCAGAATCCTGCCAACCATAGATGCCAAGGATCATGTTCCGCTCCGGTAACCCCATTGACCGCGGGAGCCATAAACGGTTCGGCCAGGTCACTTCCTTCTCAGGAGGGCGCCGACCATCCGAGGGAGGCTCGCGTAGATCGAGCTCGTGGACCAGTCGAGCTCGTCCTTCTCGCACACCGTGCACTCGCTCAGCTCCGAGGCCTCCTCTCTGAGCCCGTCCAGGTCGCTGCTCGTCGCCCTGCCCCTGCCGACGATGGTGTCGATCTTCGCCATCAGTGCCGCCGCCCGCCTTATGCGCTCCTCCGTCCTATCCGCGACGCCCTCGTCAATCAGCCCGAGGTCCCGCTTGATCGAGTTCATTCCCAGCCCGGCCGCGTAGGTCGATTCCGTGATGACGTCCCTGGTCATCCACTTGGTCTCGTAGTTCAGCACGTATTTCCAGCTGGGCATCACTGCGAGCTTGGCATGGTCTTCCAGACTGGACGCGAACAGCCTGTAGCCGTGGACGTGCGGGTCCTCGAACGCGTTGCCCCCAGGATCTATGAACGGCGCGAGAGGGCTTATGAAGGGGTACAGCCGAGCGCCGGGATGCCTCTCATGCAGTCTGCGCGTGTACTCGACGGTCGCCATCACGGATTCCCGTGTCTGCCCAGGCAGCCCTATCATGTAGAAGAGGTCGAACCTGCCACACCCCGCCTTCAGGAGCGTCCCCACGGACTTCTCCACTCCGGCGTTCGTGTAGTGCTTGCCCTGCGCCTTCCTGACCTCCTCATCGTGGGTTTCGGGGGACATCTGCACGCTGAACCTGTCGACGCTGGACGCTACGGCCTTCGCGAAAGCCTCGTCGGCAGGTGCGAACAGCTCGAGGATGATCTCGTTGTCCACGCCCCTGGCTTTCAGCGCCTTCAGGAACTCGTCGGCGTAGGACTTGCCGGCCTGGCGGATGTCCCCTACGATGAACGTCGCCCCCTTGATGTACTCCTCAGCCTTCTGGATGTCGTCCGCGAGCAGGTCGGGCGACCGGTATGCCGGTTTGCCCCTGTTGAGATACCTGGAGAACGCGTCGCATGAGCCAGCGCAGTTCAGACAGTTGTGGGTGCACCCCCTGACCGCCACGGCTATCGACATCGGATTCGTCTTCCAGTCCGCGTACGGCAGATGCCCCGTGAGGTCTCTGTACTTCAGGACCTTCCTGACGAGCAGGCCGTAGTCGACCGCGATGTCGTCAAGGTCCTCAGGCACGTGGCTCAACGGGTTGACGGCCACGCGGGCGCCGTCCCTCCACGTGAGGTTGGGGACTTCTTCAACGGAAGAGCCTCTCTCCAAAGCCGTCATCAGGCGTTCGAAGGGTACCTCCGTCGAGTCGCCCCTCAGGACATAGTCCACCTGCGGGTACTCTCGGATCAGCTGCTCGTGATAGTATGACGAGCTGAATCCGCCGAACACGACCGGGCTCTCAGGATGATGCTCCTTGATCATCCGGGCCAGCTCAAGCGCGCCCTGCACATGCGGCATCCAGTGGAGATCGATGCCGAACGCGGCCGCGTCGATCGACCGGACGAACCTCTCAGGGTCGAACCTGTCAGAGGCAAGCATGCGCGACGCTATGTTGGCGATCCGGACCTCGTATCCTTTCGATTCGAGGTGCGATGCGATGGTCGTGAAACCTATGGGGTACATCTCGAACACGGGCGTGGAAGGTATGAGGTCGCTGACCGGGCCTGGCAGCAGTGTCCTCTTCCTGAAGTCCATCACGCTCGGGGGATGCATTAGCACGAGGTCGGGCAATGTAATCTGGATTGACAACCTGAAACGGGTTATAAAAGCCTTCTTCGCAACGCCGTTGCCGCTAGCCGGGCTCGGCGGAAACGGCGATGAGCCGCGGCGGTGTCGATGGCGGGTTCCCGCACCACGCGGGCCGTACTGACGGACCCCCTCCTGAAGCGTCTGCTGGAAAAGGCCTTATATGTTGTCGTGAATCCACGAGCAATGCTGCAAGACGACTATATGGGGGTCGCCGTCTTTGCGATAATAGCCATCCTTTTCCCCACCCTAGCGTTCTTCGTATCCAGATACTTCCGGACGGACAGGAACGACGCCCGTTCCATGACGACCTACGAGTGCGGCGAGGTCCCCATAGGCGACGCGCAGATACAGTTCCATTTCCAGTACTACATGTATGCGATCATCTTCGTGGCCTTCGACCTGGTGACCGTCTTCGTGCTGATATGGGCGCTCGTGTTCTCCGGCCTGAGCGACATGGGGAAGGTCTTCATGTTCATGTTCCTAAGCGTTCTTCTCGTGGGCGTGACATACGCTCTGAAGAAGGAGGAGATAGTCTGGATCTGACCCGAACCACAGACCCGTCCCTGGGACAGGCCATAATGTTCCGATCGAAGGATTTCCTCAAGTGGTCAGACGACGCCATGGAGTACCTCCTGCGGAGGTCACCCGTGGGCGGCGGGATAGACTTCCTGACCAAGGACTTCTTCAACTGGGCGACCAGGAACTCCCTTTACTTCCTCCACTTCGGAATCATGTGCTGCGCGCTGGAGATGGCTGTCGCGTCGGCCCCGAGGTTCGACCAACAGCGGTTCGGCATCATACCGCGGTCGAGCCCGAGGCAGTGCGACGTCCTTCTCGTCAACGGCCCCGTGACGAAGAAGCTCAAACCCGCGCTCAGGAGGCTTTACGACCAGATGCCCGAGCCCAAGTGGGTCGTCGCGATGGGCGAGTGCGCGATATCCGGTGGGCCTTTCTACGACAGTTACAACATGGTGCAGGGAGTCGACCAGTTCATCCCGGTCGATGTGTACATACCAGGCTGTCCCGCAAGGCCAGAGGCCTTGATCGACGGCTTTCTGAAGCTTCAGAGACTCATCAAGGAGAACAGGAAAGGCCTGCTGACAGGCAAGTAGGTGGGACAAGATGTCGGAACAGGGGGACCAGGTTCCAGGCGGCGGCGCCAGCATCGAGAGGGCGCCCAGCAAGGTGGACGAAGACCCTGAGTACAGGGTGCTCAGGACCATCGCCGAGCGGTTCCCTGACGCTGTCTCGGAAGGCGCGCAACTGAGGCCAGGCGTCATGCGAGCCAAGGTGGACAGGGCGGATCTCTTCGCCCTCTGCAGATACCTCAGGGACGAAGCCGGGTTCGAGCACATGACGATGATCTCCGCCGTGGAGTACGACGACCGGTTCGAGATCGTGTACCACATCACATCCTACCAGTCACGGCTGTTGTTGGAGCTGATTACCACCACGCCGAAGGACGACCCCACCGTGGATTCCGTGTCCTCCATATGGGGTGGGGCCAACTGGCAGGAGAGGGAGGCGTACGATCTCATGGGCGTCGTGTTCCGGAGCCATCCGAAGCTGGAGAGGATACTGTTGCCCAAGGACGTGCTATACCATCCTCTCAGGAAGGATTTCAAGGGGTGACCGTGAATGGCCGAGATGTGGATCAACATGGGACCCCAGCACCCGATGACGCACGGGCTCTGGAACCTGCGTGTCAAGGTGGACGGCGAGACGATCGTGGATGCCGAGCCCGAGGTGGGCTACCTGCACAGGGGGATCGAGAAGATATGCGAGAGGAGGACATATCCTCAGATCATACCCATCGCCGACAGGCTCTGCTACGGCTCGTCCCTCACCTGGTCGCACCTCTACTGTCTGACCGTCGAGGACCTCATGGGCCTCGAGGTCCCGGAGAGGGCGGAGTACATACGCGTCATGGCCATCGAGATGCAGAGGATAGCCTCTCACCTGATGTGGCTCGCGGCGTACGCGGGCGACCTCGGCCTCTCCGTCGGGTTCACTTACACCATGAGGGACAGGGAGGTCTTCGTCGACCTCCTCCAGGGCCTTACCGGCTCTAGGCTCACATACAACTATCCGAGGATAGGCGGCGTGGCCCATGACCTCCCGCCAGACTTCGAGAGGGACGTGGTCCGCGCGACGCGCTACATGGAGATGCGCCTCAAGGAGTACGAGGACCTGTTCGAGGGTTCGAAGATATTCATGATGCGGAACGTCGGCATCGGCGTCCTGAGGAAGGAGGACGCCCTCAACCTCGGAGTCACAGGCCCGTCGCTCAGGGCGAGCGGCGTCGACTACGACCTAAGGAAGGACATGCCGTACTCCGTGTACCCGGAGATGGACTTCAACGTGGCGACCCACAAGGACTGCGACTGCTACGCCCGGTATCGTGTCAGGATGGACGAGATGTGGGAGAGCTGCAGGATCATACGCCAGGCGCTCCAGAAGATGCCGAAGGGCAAGTGGAGGGTGGTCGCTCCTCGGAACGCCCGCGAGGGCACCGGCCTGGGACGGGTGGAGGATCCGAGGGGCGAGGCCGTGATGTACGTCGTAGGCGACGGCACGGACAGGCCTTACAGGCTGAAGATCCGAAGCCCGATATTCGTCACGGTGTCCGCCGCCCCCAAGATACTCGTGGGGTACAAGCTGGCCGACGTGGTCGCCATAATGGGCGGCCTCGACATGTGCATCGGGGAGAACGATAGGTGATGAGATGAACCTGTTCCAGTTCTGCTATGGCATCCTCCACTGGCTCGTGGACCTGGTCAACAACCTGTGGTATTGGCTGGGCGACGTACTGCCATGGTACTTCGGCGACCTCTTCACCGCCGTCGGCGACTTCGCGGCGTCAGACGCCCACCTGACATTCATGACCATACTCCTCGAGAGCCTGGTCATCATAATCGTCGCCCTCATCAACGTGCTCAACTTCCTGTGGATATTCCGCAAGCTCAGCGGCAGGATACTCGACTTCTACGGGCCATACTACGTCGGTTACGGGATCGGCGGATGGCTGCAGAACCTTGCGGACGGTGTCAAGCTGTTCGTCAAGGAGATCATCGTCCCTGCCAAGGCGGACAGGCTGGGCTACCTCCTGGCCCCCATACTCTACGTCGGCTCCTCGCTTCTGATACTCGCCGTCATACCGCTTAGCGTGAACTTCGGCGTCGCGACCAACGAGTCCGGAGAGTACGTCGCCGCGGGGGCCGTCTTCGCCCTGGCGGCCTTCGCGATCGCGCCGCTCGCCATACTGCTCGCTGGCTGGTCGTCGAACAACAAGTACACTCTGATCGGTGGTATGCGGTCCGCGGCCCAGATGATGAGCTACGAGATACCTCTCATACTGTCCGCCGCCAGCGTGTTCCTCCTCGCCGGGAGCTTCAACTTCGTCGACATCGTGGACGCGCAGCACGACATATGGTTCGCCATACCGCTGTTCATAGGCTTCGTCGTGTTCCTCATCTGCCTCATAGCCGAGGTGGAGATCATCCCGTTCGACCTCCCGGAGGCCGAGGCGGAGCTCGTGGAGGGATGGACGACTGAGTA
>JBFFML010000020.1:0-32073 GCA_041554135.1 Thermoplasmata archaeon
AAGCAGAAGGATGACTGCAGCGGCGGTCCAAGCCGAGGGGATGAAATAGGTCTTCGCCAAGAAGCCGATCACCAGCGACCCGCACAGGCCGCCCAACTGGAACATGACCGGCTGGAATGAGAGAAGCGTGGACCGGGCGAGATTTGAACTCGCGACCTCCCGCATGCCAAGCGGGCGATCTTCCGCTGATCTACCGGCCCATCACGGGCGGCGTTGTATGTTACGGCCGTAGTTAAAGGCTTGCGTCGGGGGCGCCTTTCACGCGAACGAGTCGAGCTTCTTCTGGAACCTAACCTTCTCCCCCTCGACGGGGAGCGGGTATTCCCCGGTCAGGCAGCCCAGGCAGAGGTCGTTAACAGTAAGGCCGATCGCCTCCACCAGCCCTTCGACCGAGACGTATCCGAGGCTGTCGGCCGTGATCATCTCCCCGATCTGCTTCACGCTCCTGCCCGTCGCGGCGAACTGGTCCCTCGTCTTCATGTCTATCCCGAAGTAGCAGGGCGCTCTTATCGGCGGCGAGCCTACCCTGACGTGCACCTCTTTGGCGCCCGCGTTCCTGACGAGCTGGACGATCTTCCGCATCGTCGTCCCTCTCACTATGGAATCGTCGACGAGCACGATCTTCTTGTCCTTGATGACGCTCTTCAACGGGTTGAGCTTGAGCATGACGCTGGTGCTCCTGTCCGTCTGCTCGGGCATTATGAATGTGCGCTCCACGTACCTGTTCTTCATCAGTCCCTCGGAATATGGTATCCCGGACTGCTCGGCGTAGCCCATCGAATGGGACCTGCCAGAGTCAGGGACCGGCACGACGACGTCAGCGTCGACAGGCTGCTCCACGGCCAGCCTCTGGCCGATCTTCCTTCTGACGTCGTATACGAGCCTCCCGTCGAGGCACGAGTCCGCCCTGGCTATGTACACCCATTCGAACATGCAATGCGCAGTGCCTTTGGCAAGGCCGGTCTTTATGGACCTAGCCTCACCCGGCAGCAACTCTATCAACTCGCCGGGCTCGACGTCCCTCAGGAACTCCCCTCCGAGCGTGTCGAAGACGACGCTCTCGGACGCGGCGGCGTAGCCCTCCTTGGTCCTGCCTATGCAAAGGGGGCGTATGCCGTAAGGGTCCCTCAGGGCGAACACGCGGTTATCGACCATCAGCGTGATGGAGTATGAGCCGTTCATCAGCGACATCACGTTCCTCACGGACCTCGCGGGGTCGCCGGTGTTCGCGATGTCGTTCGCGAGCAACCTGATGATTATCTCCGAGTCGCTAGTGGTGGCGAACGCCCAGCCTTTCTTCTTCAGGCCCTCCCTCAACTGGTCCGCGTTGACTATCTCGCCGTTGTGGGCGAGGGCGATGTCGCCGTAGTTGGTGGACATGACGACCGGTTGGGCGTTGTCGAGGTTCGACGTGCCCACCGTGGAGTATCTCACATGACCTATCCCTATCTCGCCCCGGAGGTTCCTGACCTCCTCGGCCTTGAGCGCCTGGTGGGCCAGGCCCATGCCTTTGACGGACTTGATGCCGTTGTTGTATACGGCGATGCCAGCGGACTCCTGTCCCCTGTGCTGAAGCACTCTCAGCGCATAGAATATGTCGACCGAGGCGTTGGTGATGGAGGCTATTGCGAAGACGCCACACTCATCCTGCGGGTGCTCAGGCTTCAGACCCTCAACCCCCCTGATAGGCGCAGATGTCAATGCGCCTTTGCCCAGTTGTACTTCCTTCGCTTGGCGCTGGCCCCGAAGCCGCACGAGGCGCACATCTTGTGTCTCACGTGGTAGGATCGTTTGCCACATCTGCGGCACATGATGTGGGTCTTCTTGCTTCCACGCTTGCCCATCGACGGAGTTCCCTTTGTCATCCTGTCCTACCTCACGGAGAGATGTAGATCACGTTGTCTCCTCTGACGATTATCGAGTCGAGCTTGCGCCTGACCTCGTTGTCGTGTATCTCCTCAGCGTTCTTGAGCACGAGGTTCATGTGCGGGTCATAGCCGTCGAGGATGCCTCTGTATCCCCTCTTGCCCTTCAGCTCAACGATAACCTGATGGTTGATCGCCTTGTTCAGAACAGCCAGAGGTTTCATCAAATTAAATCACCTGGTTCCTGATAACCTGGTTCTGTACTTAAAGCTTTTCGACCCTTGCGAAGCCCACTTCGGAGCCGCTGGCTCGTTCCTGCCGCCCCTCGTCCGCCTCCTCCTGGCCATGTTGTGGCGTCGTGATGGCCGTGGCCGACCAGCCCGCAGACACACGACGAACTGAGGAGGTGGTGTCAGGCGGCAACGAGGGTTCGGTATCGACCGTGCGGCGCCGCGGGAAGCGCGTGGGACGACTGCGGCGGTCTAGATTCATATGCTTTCGATTGCATACGTGGTCGAAACACAGTCGGTGGTCACGGTCGAGGTTCGACCGCAGACACAATCGCCTTGCACTGAGAATGTCCGAATCACCGCCTGCCTTTCGCATATCGGCGTGCCGAGGCCCCCCTGCGCATCATATGACCGGTGTCGACATGAACTCACAGGAGAGCGAGCAGATAGGTACGAACCCCATGGAAGTCGACCTGGCGGAGTACGCGAGGGCGTATGTCAGGTCCTATCTGTTGGCCGTCGAGACGGAGAGTCCTGAGCACGTCCCGTCGTTCTTCAGGAACCATCCGTACAGCATCGAGATCTGCATAATGCCGAACTCGAGCTTCTGCATGTTGTTCGAGAAGTCCGAGAGTGTGTCAATCACCGTCAGCAACAAGGACTGGGGTTATGTCATGGGGCGGGTCATGTCGGGCATCAACTACATAGCGACGGTCTACTCGCACGAGGGCATGATGCCAGATGACGCCTCGATTAAGGGAAGGAGAGACGCGATAAGGGACATAAGGGCGCTCGAGAGCTCAGACATCGCCGACTCGGCGAGGCAGCTCGAAAAGGTGATCGCGGAGCTTCGGGACACCGCTCAATGGTCAAAGAACCCTGTCAAGATGGCGGAATACGCTATATCCCGTCTCGAACCCATAAGACAGGCCATCATCGGGACCGGTCCGACCATGGACATGATGGCTACGGTCGACGCCGTCAGACGCTATCCACCAGCGCCGGTGAGGATAACCCTGGACGGGGAGGGACTCGAACTGCTCGCCGACGTCGCGGCGAAGCTGGGCGATCTGGACAACACGATAAAGGCGACCGATGACCGTTCATCCCTTGTCGTCGAGGCGGAGTCCGAGCTCAAGGCGGCGGTCGACGGCATCAAGTCCGAGCTGGACAGGAAGATGGCGAAGGGTCTCGGGGTCATCCTGACAACCACGGACAGGAAGATAGAGAAGATAGCCAACGCCTTCACCGACCTGGAAGGGGATGTCCGGTCGCTGAAGGAGACGGTGGCCCGCATCGAGGCGTCGGGGACGGGCGCCTTCTCGCCCGATCCGAGGATCGACGAGTACGCCGAGAAGATCGAAGGCCTCAAGTCCGCGCTGGAGAGTCTTAGGGGGGCGCCGGTCGAGTCGCCGGCTGGGACGGCGGAGCCATCTATGCAGTCGCAGCTGACGGGGGAGCTCGCTGGCCTCGCCAGAGGCATCGAGAACCTCTCGAGCCAGGTGAAGCGGATCGAGGACTATCTCCTCTCCCTCTCGATGGCGAGGGATTCAAGGTAGGTTTGCCATTCGACCCACGGGCCTACAGCTGGACCGTCAGGTCCTCCTTGTGTCGGTCGAGGATCAGATATGTGTTGCTCCTTTCCACGTCATCTATTCTGATGAACGAGTCGACTATCATCTTGAGCTCCTCTCTCGAAGACGCCCGCAGGAGCACCGCGAAGTCTATGTTGCCCAGCAAGAAGTAGACTGCCCAGACCCCCTGTATCTTCGCGATCTTCTCGCCGATCTTCTTCGAGTAGTCTGGTCCGTACTTGCCGGTGATCAGCGCTATCGCGAGTATCTCCTTCCCCACCTTCAACGGGTCGACGCAGGCCTTGAAGCCGGTTATGACCCCTTCCTCCTTGAGTCGGTTCACCCGATAGTGGACTGTCGAAGACGACAGGCCAGTCTTCTCGCCGATCTTCTTCAGGCTGACGTTGCAGTCCTCTTGAAGCATTTTCAATATGATCTTGTCGTTCTTGTCCAGCGTCACAGCGTCTTGCTTATTCACCGATGCCCCCCTCTCAAAACGTTCGAAAAGGCTACATGAAATTCAAACTGATAACGCTTTCGGCCCTCAAGTCTCGAATTGAACGCCCGTCGATGGTCGCTAGGGCCGCGACGTCCCTGTCGCGCCCTTATCAGACGCGGGCGCTCTGCTCGAAAGCATAAAATACGGATGATTGTGGTGAATTCGTCGATACTCATGAAGTACAATGTGACAGGGGACAACCTGCAGTTCGTGCATTGCGAGATAGGACCCGGGGAGATGGTCTTCGCCGAGGCGGGGACGATGACCTACATGAGCTCGAACATCTCGATGACCGCTCGTGCGAGAGGCGGCTTGATGGCCGGGCTCAAGAGGAAGCTCTCGGGCGAGAGCTTCTTCGTCACGGAGTTCGTATCCTCCGGCGGGCCTGGCGTGGTGGCCTTCTCTGGCAACGTCCCGGGCAAGATCGAGCCCCTCGACCTGCGGGGCGGGAAGACCTGGCTCGTCCAGAAGGACGCCTTCCTCTGCGCAGAGGGCGCGGTGACCCTGGACATAGCGTTCCAGAAGAAGCTCGGCGCGGTGTTCTTCGGCGGCGAGGGCCTGATAATTCAGCGGCTGACCGGTGAGGGCATCGTGTTCATACACGGCGCTGGCGATTTCATATCGATGGACCTCAAGCCGGGCGAATCCGTCAGGGTGAGCACAGGCAACGTGGTCGCCTGGGAGGGCTCGGTGCAGTACAGCATCGAGGGCGTCGGCTCCATAAGGAGCGCGCTGTTCAGCGGCGAGGGCCTGTTCGTCACCACGCTCACTGGCCCAGGGAAGGTGCTCCTGCAGTCTCTCACGCTTCCGAAGCTCGCGGGCGCGCTCGTGCCGTTCCTGCCTGCACAGCAGAGCAGTGGCTCGAGCATAACCTTCGGACGCTGAGGTGGTCCGGTATGGGCAAGCTTGCCGCGGTCCTGCTGTTCGTGGCCGTGGTCGTCTTGGCATTACTGGCCCTGGAATGGCTCGGCGTGATAGCGGCGCTCATCGCGCTGATAGGCCTCATCGCCGTCGTTTTGCTCGTCGTCGTGGCGCTCGTCGTCGCAATCGCCGCGCTGCTGAGCATCCCCTACTTCTTCGTGGCCAGGAGGATGGAGGTCCGCGAGGGCTCGTTCACGCTTGACCGGCTCGACGACGAAAAGGACTGACGGTGCCCTGTCGTCATATGAATGCGCCTATGGTCGGCAGATCGAGAAGGTCCATGTCGAAGAAGACGACGCCGTCTCTCACCTGCCGGTGGCCCAGCTCTTGGACGCCCTCAACCGCGGCGAGCAGCGAGGCCCTCCACCACAGGTCGACGGCGTTGTTCGCCAGCGCCCCCAGGTACACCTGGGCGAAGTTGTAGTCGTAGTCCTCGGAGTTGCACAGGTAAGCGGCGTGTCCCAAGAAGCAATCACGCTCGTTGACGAGTCGGATGTACGCGCCCAACGACGCCCGCCCCTCCTGCGTAAGCGGCAGAAGGTCGACCGCCGAAGGGGCCGTCCTGAAGAACTCCGCCGTCCCGCCATCCTCGTCCAGCCGATGGCCGACGATGTCCTTCCCGTCCAACTTGAATATCATCCAATCGAGGTTCTCGTCGACGTAGACGGGCAGGAGGCTGAGGTCCGGCAGGTCGAACAGCTCGATGCCGTCTATCATCGCCCTCTCGGCGATGTCGGCCTCCGCCTCGGTCTCCCTCACCTTCCTGACGATGTCCGTCGGTGAGGTGTTCTGCCTCGTCCTTCCATGCTCAGCGTAGCTCATCGTCCTGCTCAGGCCGATCATATCCGTCAGCTCGTCGCCGAGCAGCTCCGCCGCCTCTCTGACGGATGGGAACGACTGCGCGACGGAAGCGTCCCTCGCGTTCCTGACGAATTCGTCGAACACGGCCTTGGACGACCGGACCTCCTCGCGCAGCCTGTCACCGTCGTAATCCTCGACCAAAGCTCTTCCGAGTGGCTCCAGGTCCTCGCCGGGGAGCCCGACGCCCCTGCACGACAGGTTGACGTTGACCTGGACGCGCCATCCGACGAACACGTTGAGGGGGAACGACCTGCAGAAGTGCGGCCTATGGTCGTAGATCGTGCAGCGCTTGTCGCTGAGGAAATGGCACGCTCCGTGGCTCCCCTTGAGCCTGATCGCCGCGCCCCTGACTTCCGGGGATATGTGTTTGTCCGTGACGCCCTGCATCAGTTCGGGCACGTTGCCGAACGCCTCCTCCTCGTCGGGCAACAGCTCAGGCTGGCACAGGCAGCACAGGGCGCAGCCATCGATGCACTCGTAAGTCCTCCCCGTGAGCTCTGATAGATCGACTTCCACGCCGCCGCCCCGACTGACCTCGCGCTTCAAAGCACGCCCCTTCCGATCCGTTCGCCTATCTGGGCCCCGTCCTCGACCATGATCTCCCCTCTCAAGAAGACGGCTTTCGGGAATGTCGCCTTCATGCCTTCGTACGGCGTCCAACCGCATTTCGAGTGGAGGTCGTCAGCCTTGATCCGCCTGCTGTCTGCCGTGTCGACGATCACCAGGTCGGCATCGTATCCGACGGCTATCCTGCCCTTCTGGAGTCCGTGCACCTCGGCCGGCCTCTCGCAGAGAAGCCTCACCAGGTTCGGGAGAGCGACATGGCCTTCCCTGACCAGCTGCATCGACAGCGGGAGCATCGTCTCCACGCCGGGCATGCCGCACGGCGCATAGTCGAAGTCCTCCTCCTTCTCCTCGATCGTGTGAGGCGCGTGGTCGGAAGCGATGGCGTCGAACCTGCCCTCCTTCAACGCGGCGAACATGGCCTGCCTGTCTTCCCGTCGTCTGAGGGGCGGGTTCACCTTGCCGTAGGACCCCAGCTTCGCGTCCGCGTCCAGTAGCAGGTGATGCGGCGTGACCTCCGATGTGAGGTTCTCGACCCCCTGCAGCAGGGGCAGCGACTCCCTGGCCGATACGTGGCACACGTGTATCCTGAGTCCAACAGCCGCGGCCTTCCGAAGCTTCCTCACAGCGCTCGTCTCACACTCGTTCCCCCGGTTCCTGAGGTGGTCCGCGAGCGACGACTCGGCCTCTTTCCTTCTCAGCTTCTCGTCCTCGGCGTGGACCGCGAGCACCTTCCCTGTCGACGCAATCCTGCGGAGCTCGTCTTCGACGGATTCGAGCGACGCGGTGAGCAGGTCGCCCGTCGTCCCTGCCATGTACAGCTTGAAGCCGACCGCCCCTTCCCGCGACAATCCCTCGACATCGCTTCCAGGGCGCACGCCCGCGAACAGCCCGAAGTCCGCATAGCTTCTCGTCGACGCCAAGCGCTTCTTCTCCCTCAGCGCCTCGACCGTCATCGTCGTCGGCTTAGTGTTGGGCATGTCCAGGACGCAGGTGACGCCGCCGTGCAGCGCCGCGAGGGAGCCGGAGGCGAAATCCTCCTTGTGAGTGGCTCCAGGGTCCCTCATGTGGACGTGTATGTCGACCGCCCCCGGTATGATCAGCTTGCTGCCGAAATCGTACACGCTGTCGCCGTCGAGGTCCGCCGCGATGGCGGTGATCTTGCCGTCCTTGACGCCGACGCACTGCTGGACAGGCTGTCCGCCGATGTAGCACCTGCCCTTAACCACGACATCCATGTTGCTCACTCAGATTTCTTCGCACCACTTCGCCTCGGGGTTCCTTCTCCGAGAAGACCTCCGCCTTGAACCTGAACACCTTCGTGCCCGGCATGAGCCAACAATCGGGCGACACGCCGGCCTTCATGCAGGCGTGGCTGAGGAACTCCTCGGCGTCCCATCCCTGCTCGACCGGGACCTGAGGCAGCAACAGCCCCCTCGCCATGTCCCTTTGGACTATCAGCCCGTCGTCGCCGACGCTTATCATGAGAGGCAGCTCGGACGGCTTTCCCGGCCTGAGCTCCTCCGGCGGGGTCAACAGGCTGACCTCCACCTTAATGCCATCAAGCTCCTCGGGGCTTACCCGGTGGAACCTAGGGTCACGGGAAGCGGCGCTGATGGCCGAGTCCTTCAGCGCCTCGATCAGCGGGGCGACCGGCTCGGGGTACCCTATGCATCCGCGTAGCTCGTCGTCGGGGAATGTCGTCAATGTCACGAAGACTCCGGACTTCTCCTGGAATATCGCCGGGACCTCCAGTTCCGGTATCCGCTCACGCCTGACGTGCCTCTCCACAACTGTTCTCGCTATCTCCACGGCCCGCCTGCCGTCGTCGTCGGAGAACATGGTCACACTGCCATCGTATGGGGCAGGTCGAATAAGAAGCTTTCAACGCCTGCGGTCCCGCCCCGTCCGGGGGAAACGGCGGCAGCCAGACCTCGACGTCAAGGAACCAAACATTAAATATCCTCCACTCGAATCCACGAGTCGGATCGCATGAAGTTCGTCAAGTTCTCGCAGGCGGAGTTCGAGGGGATCAGGAAGCTCTACGAAGGGGTGATGGCTCAGGCATGCCACGGCCTGTTCTTCAGGGAGGGCATGATACTCGGCGACGAGATCTCGAAGATCGCCATGCAGGAGCCCGACAAGTACTTCGAGATATGCGCCAACCTGTTGCGCGCCAAGGGCTGGGTGGACAACATAACGTTTCAGGAGTCGAGCGCGGTCGTCGAGGGGTCGTTCGAGGTGTGCGACTCGTCGGACGTGGTCACATGTCACAGGCTTAGGGGCATGATCCGCAAGATGTACGAGGGACAGCTGCGGAAGCGCGTGCACTGCGAGGAGGTCGAGTGCGCGAGCAAAGGCGATGCCCGTTGCGTGTTCAAGATCGAGAGGGATGGAGGGGATTGATACGGAACTCAAACCTGCGCTTCGCGCCCTTAGGCACGAGTTCGGCGCCTTCGCGTCGGCCATCGTCAGCAGGGACGGTCTGATCATGGCCGGCGACATACCCGAGGACGTGTCGGGCGAGACCTTCGGCATCATGTGCGCCACTCTTCTCGGCGCGGCCTCGACCGCTCATTCGGAGCTCAGCACCAGCACGCCCAACGGCGTGGTCGTTGACAGCGAGGACTCGACCATGATACTCGTCGGCGCTGGAAGGAAGGCCCTCATAGTCGCCGTGATGCCTCGAGAGGTCGACTGCGACGCCGCTAGGGCCAGGCTGGAGCAGCTGGCCGAGGCCATCAAGGTCATCTGACCCGCCGTCGTTGGCGCGCTCCCCGCGGCGGCCTTGCCGGATACCCGCTCTCAGGATATGTCGAGTTCTTGCAGCTTCTCCGCCGTCGGCTCGCCGTCGGCCGTCCAGCCACGGGCCGCCATGTAGTCGTCAAGCATGCGGTCCATCTGCTCAGTCGTTATCAGGCTGCCCTTCGACGGCCCGTCCGGGATGGGGTCCTCACGTATGCGCGTGGGCAATAGCCAGTCCTTCCGGATGACACCCTCCCTGAAGTTGAAGTGGCCCTTCATGTTGTGTATCCTCTCGCCTATCCTCAGCAGCTCGTCCTCCGTGAACCTGAGCCCCGTTATGGCCTCCAGGACCTCGCACAGCCTCTCTATGAGGAAGAAGCCCCTCGAGAACTTGCACAGGCCGACGGAGTCGTAGACGCACATGAAGTTCTCCATCGTCGCCACCATGGCGCCCTTGCCCTCGGGCGACTGTCTATCTATGCCCTCCCAGCGCCAGAACTTGCCTACGAGCTCCGGGGCGTAGAAACCCGCCCTCAGATGGCACGCGCCCCTCGTAGAGGTCATGTACGCGAGCCCGTGGCCCTTCATCCCCCGGACGTCGTACGCCGGCGGCTCCATGCCCTTCGTGTGTATCGCGTACCTCTCGGCCCCTTTGCCGATCCTCTCGGCCGCGAGCCTGACGCCGTCGGCGAGCACGTCGCCGAAGCCCTCGCGTCTGCCCATTAGCTCGAGCATCTGTGGCACGGCGTCCTCAGCGTTGTCGAAGGTGAGGTTCATCCCGACCTCGCCCACCGTCAGCACGCCCCTCTGGACGAGCTCCATCGCGAAGCCTATCGTCACGCCGGCGGAGATCGTGTCCATGCCGAGGACGTCGCAGATCTCGTTGCCCCGCGCGGCCGACTCGATGCTTGCGTTGCCGCACGCCGCCCCGAGGGAGTACAGGGTCTCGTACTCCAGCCCGTCCACCGCGACGCCCGCGAACTTGCCGCTCTTGATCTCGAACAGCTTCCCGCACGGCTTGGTGCACGAGAAGCAGGCCTTGTTCTTGGACACGTACCTCGTCGCCCAGTAGTACGGGTCG
The DNA here is from genome assembly GCA_041554135.1 of Thermoplasmata archaeon. Lineage (GTDB taxonomy): Archaea > Thermoplasmatota > Thermoplasmata > UBA10834 > UBA10834 > UBA10834. The sequence goes on from JBFFML010000020.1 coordinate 10,341, forward strand.
ATCTTCTCCCGCTCCTCGAACACGCCTTCCTGCCAGTTCCTTGTGGGGAACACGCCCTTCTCCTTGTTTATCCAGCCGAGGAACTCGCCGGTGCCATACACCGTGTCCTCCTTGAACGACGGGGCGTCCTCCATGATCCTCTGATACCTCAGCGCGATCTCCATGAGCGCGCCCGGGTCGGCGGGCTCGAGGTCCTTGGTTCCGCGTATCGCGATGGCCTTGAGGTTCTTGGACCCCATCACCGCGCCGAGCCCTGCCCTGCCGGCCTGCCGCTCCTCGCAGTCGATGCACGCGAACTTGACCAGTTTCTCACCCGCGACGCCTATGCATGCGACCTTGACGTCCCAGCCGTGCTTCTTCCTCAGCAGCTCGGGTGTCTCCCTGGTGCTCCTGCCCCAGAGATCGGAGGCGTCCTCGATCTCTATCGTCTCGTCCTCTATGAACAGGTAGGACGGCGTCTCCGCCCTGCCGACTATCTCGAGGGCGTCGTAGCCCGCGTGCCTGAGCTCGGCCCCGATCACGCCCCCCATGATGCTCTCGGCGAGTGTGCCCGTCTGCGGCGACTTGGCCGCGAACGCGGTCTTGCCGCCCGTGGGCACGGGGAATCCGTCGAAGGCGCCCCCGGCCATGGCGAGCACGCTCTCAGGGGCGAGCGCGTCCGTCCCGGCCGGCGTGCCATGGTAGACGAGCTCGACGGCGAAGCCCTGGCCCCCGAGGTAGCTCCTGACATACTCCTCGTCGAACGTCTTCACCGACCACTTGCCGGTCGTCAGGTCGACTTTGAGCGTCTTACCGTGATAGGCCTTCATGGCCACTCCTCCAGAAGCTTCTTGACGGCGTCGTACTGCGCCTCGTCCGGCTCCTCGTACTTTATCGCCCCCATGGGGCAGAACTTCACGCATGTGGGGTCGCCTCCGCACAGGTCGCACTTGAAGGCAGTCTCCTCCATGCGCATCACGCCGAACGGGCACGCCTCGACGCAGGCGCCGCAGGCCGTGCACTCCTCCTCGTCCACTTTGACGATGCCCTCATCGATGGATATCGCCTCCACGGGGCACGCGTTCACGCAGCACTCCTCTCCGCAAGCGACGCAGTGCGTGCAGACCACGGGGAAGTCCGTCTTGACATCCCTCTTGTGCACCTGAAGCCTCGCGTTGGCGTGGTTTATCCTGCCTTCGTGGTACAGGGAGCAGGCCATCTCGCAGAACCTGCATCCCGTGCACTTGTCGGGGTATGGGACCAACATCTTCGGCATATCGTACAGCCTCCGTTCCGGGGTTGAACGGTCCGTGGAACGTGGTACATGTAAAAAAGCTCTGTTCTCCCCGCGCTCCGGCTATCGGACGGCTACTTCGACTTCCGCTTGATCGGCACCTTGGTGAGCTCCTTGCCGCCCTTCGGGATCTCCTTGTCTATCTCCGTGAGGGCGGCGTCGATGACGCCCCTCATCGCCAGCAGCACCTCGCGCTCGGCCTTGTGCATGCGCACGCGCGTCTCCTCGGGGACGTCCAGCTGGCTCATCGCCACGTTGGCCGCCTGGACGACCTCCATGCCAGCGTTGACGAGGTGCGTCATTGTCTCCTTGCTGGTCACCCTAGCCGCCATCTCTTCGAGGTGCCTTTCGAGCCTTCTTGCCGCTTCCACGCCTTCTTCGACCTTTTTTCTTGCCAACTTCCTCACCCTCGAATTGGATGTTCAGCCAATCACCCTCGAGGTCCGCGCTCAGGACGGGCTTGCCCGCGAGCGCGTACGGGAGGCTGATGGACTTCTTGAACGCCCCCAGCTGCAACGTCAGAACATCCTTACGCGTATATAGCTCTAGTTTCTGGCCCATCACGAAGGGCAGCCTGATGGCCAGGATCACCCTGTCGCCCTTCTCGGATATCCTCATGGGCGACTCGGTCGAGTAGATCGTGGCCGGGTCGTCGTCGCCGTAGATGTCGTCCGCCAGATGGCGCAAGGCGTCCCTTCCCAGGACCTCCTTCCGCGCCAGGCCCGCCCTCATGGTCTTCAGCGGCGAGAATATCTCGTCGATCGTCCTCAGATGGTCCTTCTGCTCCCTCAGCTTGTCCCTGAAATACGGCTCCTCTAGGTCCTCGGGGATGATCCTGTTTATGATGAGGCTCTCGACGGTGTACCCGTACATGCACAGGTACGTGTACGCGCGTTGCGTCTCCGTTATCACCATCCGCTCGGGATTCAGCACGAGTCTGACCGAGGTCGTCTCGGGGTCGGTCAACAAATCGCGCACGTATACCAGCCGCTCCCTGAGGCTCTCGAGGTCCTCGAGGAACCGGTCGGAGGGTATCGGGGCCGTCATCAGCCTGCCAACGGTGGCCCTCGCGATCCTTATCACGTTCTTCACCATGTGGAACAGGTGGTCGAAGTACCAGTTCGCTATGTCCGGGAAGGCTAGAAGGCGGAGGGTGTCCGCGGTCGGCGCCGTGTCCATCACGACCACGTCGTAAGCGTCGTTCTTGTGGAACTCCTCGACGTAGAACAGCGCCGACATCAGCTCCATGCCCGGGAACACCGCCATCTCCTTGGCCGTCACGCCGTCCATGCCCTGCGACGCCAGGAAGTCGGAGAAGTACGACTGTATCTCCTTCCAGCGATGCTCCAGCTCCATCTGCATGTCGATCTCTATGCCGTCGAGGTTCTCGTCTATCCGCTGGAGCTCGCCGCTGAGGGCGGTCTCGAGCGAGTCGGAGAGGCTGTGGGCCGAGTCGGTGCTTATCACCACGGTCCTGTGCCCCATCTCGGCGGTCCTGATCGCCGTGGCTGCGGCGATGGAGGTCTTGCCGACCCCGCCCTTGCCGGTGAATATGATGACCCTCGTACCTAGCACCGTCCTGGAGAACGGTGAACACGCTGTTCACCGATAATGGTGTCGGGGACGGGGTTCGAACCCGTGACCTTCGGATGTCCGAGGAGCATCTGGTCAGAAGAACTCCCTATGAGTCCGACGCTCCACCAGGCTGAGCCACCCCGACATTTTCGCACAAGTAGCGTTTGACCGAGGAGTGGATGCGCGGCTACTCCTTCTCCTCTTCCTCCGAGGTCTCCTCTTCGGGCTCCGCGTCGCTCGGCTCCTGCGCGCTCCCCTCTGGCGTCGGCTCGTCCGCCTCCGCCTCGGCCGCGCCCTCCGCCGTGGGCTCCTCCTCGGACGGCTCCTCCTTCGGCTCGGGGGCGTTGATCGGGACCTCCTCGCCAGGGGCGGGCATCTTGCCCATGCCGGTGACCTCGCTTCGCCTTATCTCTATCCTCTTGATGGGGACGATCTTCCTGGAGGCGTCCGATATCGCCCTCGAAAGGTCCCCCATTATCAGCTTCTTTACGAACTCGCCGATCGTGCACTCCGAGGCGATCCTCTTGACCTCCTCGTCCATGATGCGCCTGATCGCCGTCTCCTGGGAAGCCTGTATCCTCTGTTCCGAGACGGCCATCGGCTTCACGACCATGCCCCAGCCGTCCTTCGTCGTGACCTTCACGACCGTGTCCGTCTTCGTGCGCTTCCTCCTTGTGAGCCTCCTCACATAGTCGCTCGTGAGGTCGTGCCCCGCGAACATCGTGTGCACGTCGAGGCCTCGGACGTCGTGTACCTTGAACTTCAACTTGATGTGCATCTTGGAGAAGTCACCAGTCAGGTCCTGCACGGTGGCTTCGGTCACCCTCCCCACAAGCAGGTTCGGGCTCTCCGCCGGCGTCTCGCCCAGCTGCATGCGGCTGAACATGTCCGGGGCGTAGACCTTGTACCATTCCTTGGCACGCCACCTGTCCTTGACCTTCTTGGTCGTCGTCCTAGCTTTCTGCGCCATCTGATACCTCGCTGCCACAATCGGTCGAGCAGGCTCGATAATGGATTTCCGTATTAAAAGCTTGCCGTGGCGGCGGACCGCCGCGGGACAGCCACGCGGACGCGCTGGCTGCCGTGAAACAGGTCCCCGTCGGCCGGGTTCGCAGCGCCCGCGTCGGCCCGCTCGGACGGAGCCTATCCGTCCTCTGCGAGCTCGACGTACTTGAATATCAGCGTGATAGTGCTCTTCTCGAAGTCCTTCATGCCCTCGACGACGGCGAACTCGTTCGGGGCGTGCGCGCGCCCCCCGTGGCCCAGCCCCGCGCCGCCCCACGGCACGCCGAGGAACTGGTCGAACAGGTACAGCGGGGCCGACCCAGCGCTGAGCGGCCAGACCTCCGGCTCCTTGCCGTGATACCTCATCGCCTCTATCGACGCGCGGGATATGGTCTCGTCGGCGGAGACCTTCGACCATGGGTAATCCTCATAGTTCGTCATCTCGATGTCTGTGAACCCGCGCCTCCTTAGATGGGCCATCACCTTGGCGCGCGTCTCCTCTATGGTCATGTTCGGCACCAGGCGCACGTCGATCTTCACCTTGGCGCTGTCGGGCAGGACGGTCTTGCTGCCCTCCTCGATGTATCCGGCGACGATACCGTCGATGTTCAGCGACGGCTCGAACAGGTACTTCCTCAGCAGCTCCTCCTCGGACCCCTCTGTCTTGAACCGCTTCACGCCGATGTCGTCGGCGTAAGCTCCCGCGTCGAACACCTTCGAGAGCTTGCTGACGAGCGCGAGGTCCTCCTCCGACGGCTCCTGGACGTTGTCCCACAACCCGTCCACCGCGGGGTCCTGGTTCTCGTCGACCAACGTGCTGACCGCCTTCACGAGCCTCCACACGGGGCTCTCGACTATCACGGCGTCGCTGCTGTGTATCTCGCCCTTCGTCGGTCCCCCTCTGTCCGAGCCCCTCGCCGTCAGCTCGAAGTACACGCACCCCTTGAGCCCGAGACAGATGACCGGCACGCCGTTGGAGTTCTCCCCGTAGTCGAGGCCGAGCGCGAAGTCCGCCTTCGACAGCTCCGCCTTGTTCTCGTGGATGTACTTGGGCAGGCTGAGCCCCCCGATCTCCTCCTCCCCCTCGAGCACGAAGTGGAGGTTGACCGGCAGCTCGCCGGCGTCGAGCATGGTCCTGAATGCTAGCAGGCTGCCCATGAGGGCCGCCTTGGAGTTGTACACGCCGCGGTTTATGAGCACCTCCCCGTGTGGCTCCCTGTTCACTATCGTTGCCCCGAAAGGCGGGTGGTCCCACTCGTCGATGTCGCCCACGGGCTGCACGTCGTACATGCCGTACACGATGCCAGTCCTGTCGGCCCCGACATCGAGGTCGCCCGCGACGAGCGGATGGCTCTTCGGGCCCGCCTTGTACAGGCCGACCTTGGCGCCCAAGCCCGACAGCAGCTCGGACAACGCCTCGGCGGTCTCCTGGATACCCTCACCGGTCATGGACACGCTCGGGATCCTCAGCATCCTCCTGGTCTCCTCAAGATGCTTCGGCCAGAGCTTGTCTATCCTTGCGTGCAGCGTCTCTATCGACATAATCTCATCATCCCATGCGCTCAGGCGAAGGCCGAGGACGGAAAATGTGGTCCCGCTCAGTTGCCGAGGAACCTCGGCTTGCGACGCCCCTCATCCTCTCGCAATAGCTGGATCGGCGCGTCGTGGCACTTCGTGGCCTTCGCCTCGGTGTCGTAGACCTTGCCACAGACGAAGCACTTGTACCGCCTCTTCACAGCCTATCACCGCTCATATCGTCCCGGTGAAGGCGGACAGCCGATATGAATCTTGCCCGTCCGCGCTCACCGCAGATGCTTGGCCAAGGCGTCCCTCGAGTCGGCCGTCAGCGCCGCGTCCTGGTCCTCGAGGCGCTTCTCGAGCTCCTCGAGGCTCACCGGGTCCTTCAGGAACACCGGTATGTAGCAGCTCGTGGTCTCGATCACGAGGATCGCGACCTTCTCCCCCTCGTCGACCTCGCGCTCCTCGACGGCCGCTCGGAACTCGACGAACGGGCGGATCTCCGGAGGCACGTTGCGCACCTCGGTCACTGCCAGCAATCTCGCCACGTGCATGTCCGGGGGTCTCCTCGGTCTCAGAGCTCTACCTTCACCTGGTGGCACTCGAGCCCCAGCTTCTCCTTGTCGAGGCCGAACGCGAGCCCGAGCAGCTGCGACAGGTGCAGCACCGGTATGCTGTAGTCCTTCAGCTGAGGCTGGCTAACGTCGTACTGCAGGTGACAGAACGGACAGCAGTCGACTATGACCTCCGCGCCAGCGCTGGTCATGTTGTCGAGGTTCTCCTTCGTCATCTTCAGCGCGACATCCGGCGTCCTCGCCCTGACACCGCCTCCTGCGCCGCAGCAGCTGCCCTTGTCCTTGTACGTGAGGCTCTCCATGCCCGCCGCCTCGACGAGGTCGTCGAAGATGTGCGGTCGCTCGGCGTCGTCGATCTTCTTGATGTTGCTCGGCTTGAGGAAGTGGCAGCCGTAGTGCACGGCGGCCTTCAGCTTCTTGTCGCCCTTGACCTTCGCCTTGATCGCCTCCACGCCGATGTCCCTGTACAGCAGCTCCACGAAGTGCCTCACCTGGACGGTGCCGTCGTACTCCATCCCTGAGGCCTCCTTCAGGATCTTGTTGACCTTGCCGCGCAGCTCCTCGTCGTGGTTGAGCTTGTGGGCGACCTCGAACAGCGTGTCGAAGCAGCCGTTGCATATGGTCACGATGTCCACGCCCATCTTCTCGGCGATTGCCAGGTTCCTGGCGGCCACGGCCATCCAGTATGTCTGGTCGAAGGACCTCATCACGCCGGGCGCGGGACAGCAGCTGGCGCCCTTCATGTCCACGAGCTCGATGCCGAGCGACTCGGCGACCGCCCTCGTAGAGCTCTCGATGCCTGGGTATCTGAGCGGCATTATGCAGCCCAGGAAGAATCCGTACTTCGCCATCTCACTTGCCCCCCTCGGCGACGAGCTTGTCGAAACCGCATATGGAGGCGATCTTGACTACCTCCTCCTGCGCCTTCGGGTCAGAGAAGACCGTCGGAGGCGTCTCCTCGAGCCCCAGCTTGCCCCTGAGGGTCTTGTCCTGGTCCCTAAGCGACACGAGGTGTCCCGTCTTCGATATGAGCTCAGCGACCTTCCTGTGCGGCTCCGCCATGTGCCCCTGCCTAACGGCCATGTTCCTGAGCGCCATGACTATGTCCACGATCTCGACGCCCCTCGGGCATCGCTCGTAGCACGTGAAACACGTCGTGCACAGCCACAGGTCATCCGATGGCAACACGTCCTCCTCGAACCCCAGCTGGGCCCTGCGGACCAGCTTCCTTATCCTGAAGGCCGTCTGCCTCCCGGAGGGACAGCTTCCAGTGCACGTCCCGCATTGGAAGCACAGGTTGACCGTCTTGCCGCCAGCCTCGACCACCTTTCTCGTGAATTCCGGTTTGGGCTCCTTCGTCTCTGCCAAGTCGTCACCGTGCGGGAGGACCGCCCCCGTCTTATATGAGGGTTTTGCTAAAAAGGGTACAGCATTATCCTTTGGGGTAAATGCCCGCCCTCCTGGCGTGCGCCAGGAACCCGTCGTTGTCGGCGTGGTCCGAGACCGGGAGGGCCATTATCGAGTGCACGGACCACTCCTGCTCCTCCGCGTCCTCGGCGGCGAGTATGCCCCTCCTGACGAGGCTGCGGTTGACGAAGTAGCTGAGGTCCGTCCGGTCCAGCAGCGCCGGCTCGAAGAGCCTCTTGGCGACCGAGTGCTCAATGCCTTCCTGCTCGAGGTACCGGAAACCGAGCCTCTGCGCGCCGAACTCCAGCCTCGCGAAGTCCTTCCCGGAGCGCCGCATGAGCAGCATGTCAGGGGCGATCTCGACGCCCTCGACCCTCTCGGCGAGCTCCATGGCGAGCAGCGGGTCGTCCACGATCACACAGTCGACCCTCATCTCGTCGATGGCCCTCAGGTTCTCCTCGTCCGTCGATATGGTCACGCGGCAGTCGACGCCCCTCTGCGACAGCGCCGACGCGGCGCTCAGCAGGCAGAGCTCCGACACGAGCGTCCCGGCGACGTGGAGCGCAGGCCGGTCCTCCGTGCGCAGCCTCATGGCCTCCAGGCGCGCCAGCAGGTCGGCTCCGAAGGGCGTCAGCTTCGTGCCCCTGCTGTCCGACCTCACGAGCCGCTCGCCGCATCGCTCCTCCGCCCCCTTGACGTACTTGTAGAGCACCGGGGCCGATATCCCGAGGGCCTCCGAGGCCCTCTTCATGCTGCCCCTACCCCTGACCGCCAGCAGCGCCTCCAGCTGCCGGTAGGTCAGTTCGCCCTCCTCGGTGACCAGTATGACCCTCGTCGTGACTGCCACGGCGGCTCACCTCCTCCTCTTCAGGCTGTACGCGCTGAGCACGAGCGTCGCGACGGCGAAGCCGGCCAGCACGAGCAGCTGGGGCCATACGCCCCCGATGTCCCAGCCCCTGATCATCACCGACCTGCACCCTTCGACCGCGTATGTGAGCGGGATGAAGTGCGACACCGGTCGGAGGAGCTCGGGGACGGCCTCTATCGGCCAGAACACGCCCGCGAGCAGTATCGAGGGGAAGAGTATGATGGGCATGAACTGGACGGCCTGGAACTCGTTCTTCGCTATGGACGACAGCAGGAAGCCCAGGCCTTGGCTGCCTATGCCGAGCAGGAGTATCGTCGCCAGCACGAGCAGTATGCTCCCCTCCACGTTCACGTCGAACAGCAGCACCGCGGTGACGAGTATGACGACCGACTGCGCCAGCGCCACGACCCCGAGGGCGAGCGCGTACCCGCCGACGATCTCCCCCTCCGTCACGGGCGTGGCGAGCAGCCTGTCGAGGGTCCCCGTCGACCGCTCGTGAACGAACGATATGATGGAGAGCATGAACGTGACCATCATCGCGGCGAGGCCCATTACGCCAGGGGCGAAGAAGTCTATGAACTCAGCGTCCTCGCCGTATACCCTCTCCTCGCCAACGACTATCGGCGGGATGAGGCCGTAGTCGGCCGCGAGGACCTTCTGCGTCGCCTCGAGCAGCTCGGCCAGCACCGCCTGGGCTATGTTCGGGTTGGTGGCGTCGACGTACACGGTCACGAGGCCCGGCATCGCCACGCCGCCCGCCAACATGCTCTTGACGGCGGCGTCCGCATCGAGCGTGAAGTTGCGCGGGAAGACGATCGCGGCCCACGCGTCGGCGTCTCGGACAGCATCCTCGGCGTCGGCGGCCGTCGCGCCCTCCATGACGTCGAGCGAGAGCGTTGGCCCGGACGACAGCTCCCCGATTATGTCCTCCGCCACGGAGCCGTCCGGGCCGCCCTCGTCGAGGTTGACTATGGCGACTTCGACGTCCTCGAGGTCGCCTCCGAAGGTGTAGCCGAAGATGGCTATCATGAACAACGGCATGAACACGAGGAAACCCGCGGTCCTACGGTCGTGTTTGAGCGCCCGCAGGGTCTTCTTCGTCACGCCAAGCATCCTACGCGCGTTCATGGCGACGCCCCCTGGGCCCGCGCGATGAACGCCTCCTCGAGGGTGGCTGCGCCGGTGGATCCCAACAGGTCCGTCGGCGTATCCTCCGCGATCAGCCTCCCGAGGCGCATCATGCCCACTATGTCGCACCTCACGGCCTCGTCCATGTAGTGCGTCGTGAGGACGACCGTCTTGCCCTGCCCCTTGAGCCTGGCGAAGTAGTCCCAGAAGCCTTTCCTGAGCTCCGGGTCGACGCCCACGGTGGGCTCGTCCAGGAACAGGAGCTCGGGGTCGTGCACGAGCGCGCACGCCAACGAGACCCTGTGCCTCATGCCTCCGCTGAGGGTGGAGACGAGCGAGTCCCTCCTCTCCTCCAGGTCGATCATCCGCAGCAGTTCGTCCTCCCTGTCGGCCCTTTCCTCCGCCGGCATGGAGTACATCTCGCCGAAGAGCTCCATGTTCTCGTGCACGGTGAGGTCGGTGTACACGGCCGTCTCCTGTGGCATGTACCCTATGCGTGCCCTCGCACGCCGGACGGGCACGCGCTCCCCCAGGAGCCACGCCTCCCCGGCGGACGCGCCAAGAAGGCCGTTCAGCATCCGTATGATCGTCGTCTTCCCGGAGCCGTTCGGGCCGACCAGCCCGTACGTCACGCCGCGGCCTATCTCGAGGTCGAGGTCCCGGACCGCGACGACATCGCCGAACGACTTGCCGAGCCCTCTCGTCACGACAGCGTTGTCACCATGTTCTCTCGGCTCCGCCCGTGTCATGCGCTCACCTCTTCGCGAAGGCCGTCGAGGAAGATGGTCACGAACCCCTTGAGCATCCTACGGTCCTCCTCGGCGTCCGGTGTCCTGCCAGCAAGGAGGTGGACCGTGAGGAAGTACGACTGGACCATGCCCATCAGCGCCCGCGCTGCCACCACCGGGTCCGTCCTGCGTATCCTGCCGGCGTCCATGAGCGCCTCCATCAGCCCCGCCAACATCTGCAGCCCAGGCTCGACGCTCGCCTCGCTCACGACGCTCCTCAGCCTAGGCACCCTCCACGCGTCTCGAAGGACCATCATCAGGACCTGCCTGTTCTCCTTCAGTATCGTCAGGACCGTCTCCGCGTTCCGCATGAGCAGCGCGTCGACAGGCTTGTCGACGTCGAACGACACGCTCCTCCCGACCTCTACGACTGGCGACCTTTCGGAGATGACGGCCGTGAACAGAGCCTTCTTCGAGCCGAAGATCCTGAACAGCGTGACCTCGTTGACGCCAGCCCTCCTCGCTATCTCCTTGGTCGTCGTGGCCTTGAAGCCCTTCTCGGCGAACAGTCGGAGGCCGGTGTCCAACAGCCTGTCCCTCGTTCTGGGATCCGTCGAGCCCCTCGCCCTCCTGCCGGCCATGGATGCAAGTAAGCACTTGCATGCATATACCCTTTTCTGACGTCGTGCGGGCCGCGTCGCTGCGTGTGCCGAGGAGGGCGCGCCGCTGGAGGCGCGTGCCATCCGACTGCCATTCATGAACGGTTAAATAGACACTGAAACATTAGCAGACCGTTCTCCGATGCCCCCGGACAAGTACATACTGAAGCTATGCCTGCTCGGCGACGGAGCCGTGGGCAAGACGAGTCTCGTCCGAAGGTTCGTCTTCGACGCTTTCGACGACAAGTACCTGATGTCGTTCGGGACCAAGGTCACCAAGAAGGTGGTGTTGTACGACGATGTCGAAGCGGACCTCATGATCTGGGACATACTCGGCCAGAAGACTCAGAAGACCCTTCACGCCGCCTACTACCGGGGCGCCGCGGGCGCGTTCGTGGTCTGCGACTACACCAGGCGGGACACGGTGGACTCACTCGCCTCATGGGTCGACGGGTTCGTGTCAGTCGTCGGGCACAAACCGGTCGTGATACTCGTCAACAAGTCCGACCTGTACAAGGCGTTCCCCCTGGACGAGGTCAGGGCGTTCGCCGATTCCATAGGCTCGACCGTTCTTGAGACCAGCGCGAAGACAGGCGGCAACGTCGAGGAGGCGTTCTCCATGATAGCGAAGAGGATGGTCGAGGAGGGCTCAGGATGAAGACGATACCGTTCTTCGTCATGCCCGGCGTGGCCCTCGCCCATCTCCGAGAGGAGCTGGAGATAACGGAGGGCGACCATCGCACCAAGACGATGCTCTACAGATACGGCCAGAGGTGCGGCAGGGCCCTGGTCGACACGTACGGCCTCGAATGCTCGGGCCTCGGTGAGGTCAAGGCCGTCATAGGCCCCGTGTGGATGGAGGCCGGCCTGAGCCGGATGCGTGTGGAGTCGACAGAGGAGACGGAGATGGTCGTCAACCTCGAGGATTCAGTGGAGGCGAAGGAGGGCAACAGCTGCGACTTCGCGCGGGGATACCTGTCCGGCATCGTGTCTCAGCTAACCTCGAAGAGGTTCGAGGTCGACGAGATAGAGTGCGCAAGCAGAGGATACCTCTCCTGCGTGCTCCAGGTCTACGAGGTGGTGGACAACCTCAAGCCGTCCGCGCATGTCGACATGGAGACGGCGCGGAAGTACTCGTTGGAGACGGGGTACTCCTACCTGATCAAGGAGGAGATCCCCGACCAGTCATACGACATATTCGTCGACGCTGCCAAGCACGGCGTGCCGGCCCTGTGCGTGGCGAGGGAGTACCCGGAGAAGGTGAAGGAGCGTTACGGCCTGCGCGGCACGCCGTTCCTTTGGCTGTCGATGGACCAGCAGAAGAGCTTCTCACGGGACCCGTCCAACCTCGCGTTGCTCTACTCGGATGTCAAGACTTTCTTGACCGAGAACCCCGGCTCGCTCGTCCTGCTCTCCGGCACGGAGTACCTGATATCCCAGAACGGCTTCCCGAAGGCGCTGAAGCTTCTGCAGCACCTCAACGACAAGGTCGCCGTCACCGACTCGATCATGCTGGTCCCGATAAGCCCGCTTACGCTACTCGAGCAGGACCTGAAGATGCTCGAGAAGGAGCTGCGGTCGTTCTGACGGGACCGTCAACGGGGTGCTGTGTGTGAAGTATGGCATCATCATCTGCCCCTCGTGCGGGAAGGCGCGTGGCGTGGAAACTATCAGGAAGACGTCGTCCTGTCCGTGCGGGCGGAAGATCAAGCTCAGGCGATCGATGTTCAAGTACGAAACGGACTCCCCGCGGGAGTTGGCCGACATGGTGGGTCAGGCCAACGAGCAGCTGTCGGCGGGCAAGAAGTTCAGACGGCGCAGGCCGAAGAAGTCCGACGACCCGTGCGTCCGGGTCGCCCAGGCCGTCATGGCCCTCAAAGGCCGGGAGGAGAGGGGCGAGGCGATCGCCCGTGGGCTCACGGACGAGCTCGGCGACTTCGGTCTCGAGGAGGTCAGGCGCGTCCTCGCCGTGCTCGGCGCCAACGATCCCGAGGGTCTTGTGGAGGGCCTTGTCTCGGCGAACATGGTGTACGAGACAGGCGACGGCCGGTACAGGGCCGTCTGAGCCCTGCTCACTTCCTCTTCTTCCTAGGGGCCTTGCTGAGCCTCTTGGCATCCTCCAGCAGGACGGGGATCGACAGGTTGTGCACCTTGTAGTATCCATATATCACGACTATGTACGCCGCACCGAGGCCTATCAGGTTCAGCGGCGGCTCGACGACGTCGTACATGAAGAAGGGCACCATGAACAGGTTGTAGCCGACGTGTATGAGCACGGCCTCGGAGAAGTACGGTTTTATGTCGCCTCTCGCGACGCCGATGCCTATGAACGCCGTCGTCGCCCCGTGCAGGAGCACGAACTGCAGGCCGAGGAGCGCGTACGCCGCCATGTCGACCGCCGACAGGTCCTCGACGCCGAGGGCGCTGGCATACACGGTCGCGAAGGTGAACGTCGCCGATATGCCCAGGCCGAAGGCCAGGCCGTAGAACGCGGTGTCGATCTTCCTCTGGAACTTCGGGTAGTTCAGGATCACGAGCTTCAGCGATTCCTCCATGAGCGCGAAGCCGACGATCAGCACGAGGATGGTCTCGGTCGTGGACGCCGTCCTCCCCCATTCCTCGAAGGCGAAGAGGATCATCCCGACGACTATGCCTAGCGCGAAGAACGCGAATATCTTCCTGTCGTCGAAGAAGGGCTCCTTCACCCGTGGGAACGTGTAGTTCCTCAGGGTGTAGAACATGAGCCCCATGGAGGGCGCGAACCCCACGATCGCGCTTACTATCATCACAAGGTCTGCCATGACACCCACGCCTTCTGGCGGTTCTCGGTCGTAAACGCCGATGATATGTTTATAGGGTTTGGTTGGCGTACCATCCCCGAGGATGTAGCTATGACGAGATGCTCGAGGTGCGGCAGGGAGATAGGAGATGCGGCCAGCTGCCCGGACTGCGGGGGCGTCCCGAGCAAGAGCGTGGTGGACCGGGGGACGCGGAAGGTCGCGAGCGCTACAGGCGAGGCCATCGAGGTCGGCGTGCGGGCGACGGAGACGGTTGCGCGCGAGGCCAAACCGCTCTTCAAGAAAGCGGTCGATGTCGGCAAGAGAGGCGCGTCGAGGGCGAAGAAGGAGACGCTCGATGTCGCCAAGAAGCTGAAGGAAGAGGACAAGTAGTCAGCGCTTCCTCTTGCGCCCGGCTCTCCTCGCGGGCGACCTGGCGGGGTCTTTAGCTAGTTTGTCGAAGTAGTGTGCCACAACGCAGCTCTCGACGCAGTCGCCGCAGCGCGTGCACTTCTCCTCGGATATGGTCACCTCGTCGTCGATCGATATCGCGTGGTTCTTGCACGCCTTCTCGCAGATTCCGCACTTGGTGCACATGCTCGCCCTCAGCAGCGCGCGGGCGCCGCTCTCGAACAGCGCCGAGGCCTGTTCTGGCGTCTCCGCGACGGCGGTGATCTGTCCGCCGGAGAATACCCTCAGCCTGGCGCCGTCGGAGTCCATCATGGCGACGCCGAACTCCTCGGAGAGTCTCACGTCGCCGATCACCTTCATCATCTGGCCTATCTCGGCTATGGACGCCTGCCTGGGCGTGTCGAGCACCGCCTCCACGGAGTACCCTCCGGCCGAGCACGGGCTGACTCCCTTCAGCACCTTCAGGTCGAGCGTGTCTGCCCTCTCGGGCTTGACATCGATGTTCAGCCGCGCCGCGAGGTCCCGCATCTTGGGCGGGAGCTGCTTCCACCGCCAGAAACCGTATCTGACGAACTCGCGAGGGAGCCGGTTCCTCTCCGCCCAGGCGAGCAGCCTCAGCTCCCACGAGCGAGCCTGCTCGGGGCCGATCCTCGATATCTCCTCGTACTCGCTCGCGAGGGCTGACGGGCACATCCAACAACCCACCCTCTCGATGTCCTCGTCGTACAGCGGGTTGTACTCCAACCGACGCCAGATGATGTAAAGCCAGACGTCCAACGCCGTCCAGTCGCGTATCGGGTTGACGGTCACCTGGCCGGGCACGAACGGGTTGTCCTCCATCATCGTCATGTGCGCGCGCGCGAACGACTCGAGCCTCCTGTTGCCTTCCACCGTCACGGTGCCCTTTGGATACTTGTCCTCTATGAGTGCGGACACGGGCGCGAGCTTGCAGACCTTGCAGCACCATCTGAAGTCCTTCGCGGGCGGTCCGAATGAGTCGAAGTTGTCCTCGAACGCGTTTCCGGCGTTCGCCCGGAGCAGTCGCACCCTCATGTCCCGCACGACCCTGTCCACGTAGTCCCTCGTATAGCGGTGCTCCAGACCGGTGTCGATGAACAGCGCCGTCAGGTCGCGGTCGACGGAGAGCGCGAGGTCGAGCACGACGAGGCTGTCCTTTCCGCCGCTGAACGACACCGTGAGCGGCAGGTTCCGCGCGGTCAACGCCTCCTTGATCTCCCGTTCCGCCTTGGCTTTCCTGGCGACGAGCTGAGGCTGGTTGGCCTTCACGAGCATCTTGGTCCATGTCTTCCTTGTTCGGGGGGCCAACGGCCCCAGCTTCGCGAATTCCCGCACCTTGACCCCTTTCTCCGCGCGGCGGAGCGCGGGCGCGTCGACCTTCGCCGTACCGCAGCCTATGAACTTGCCCATGGTTATGACGACCTCGTCCCCCGCCCTGATGTCGGGGTCCGCGGACTCGATGGTCTCCGGTGGCAGGTGCTTGCCCTTCATGTGCCCCTCGGCCTTCCGCAGCGACACCTGCTTCTTCGAGTCGAGCGCCGCGAGCATCCTGGCGCCGTCCAACCTTAGGACGAGCTCGTGCTCCCTCGATTCGAGGTCGTAGCGTAGCAGCGCGATCCTGCGTCCGTCGACTATGACCTCCTCGGCACGGTCGTCGCCGGAGGTCTTGTTCAACAGCACCACGTCGTTTATCAGCTGCCTGACGCCGAACTCCTTGAGAAACAGGTACCTGAGCCTCTTCCTCGTGCCGTCGAGCGCCAGCCGGACGTCCCCCGGGGGCGACAGGGGGACCTCTCTGCCCTCGTTGCCGCATCGCCCGCAGGCGCGGCCGATGAGAGGGACGTTGCACGTGTCGCACCAGTGGAGCGTCGCGTAAGTCCTGTTCGGGCGCATCGGCCTCGAGCTATGGCTCATGGTCTAATAAGCTTCGTGCCTCGCCTCTGCGCCGCCCCCGGGAGCCGCTCAGTCCTGCTTGCAGGGCTCCGAGCACGAGCATCCCTTGTCGAGGAACGCGGGATACCTCAGATGGGATATGATGCTCCCCTCCCAGTCGAAGATCTTGCCCGGGTTCATGATGTCGTTCGGGTCGAGCGCCCTCTTGATGGCCTTCATGGCGCCAATGGAGTCCCGCCGCTCCTTCTGCATGTACGGCGCCTTGGTTATGGACACGCCGTGCTCCCCCGTGACCGTCCCGCCGAGCTCCAGCACCTTGTCGTATATCTGGCCGACCGCCTTCTCGCCGGCCCTCCAGCTATCCTCCGAGTACGGCTCCACCAGCATCTTGGTGTGCAGGTTGCCGTCGGCCGAGTGCCCGTAGGTGCCCACGATGACGCCGTTCGCCTCGGCGATCCTCTGGAACGCCTCGACGGCCTCCGGTATCTTCGATATCGGCACTGACATGTCGTCCGCGAGGGCGACCGAGACGAACTTCTCGCCGTACCTGCTGAGCGACGGCATTATCGCCTTCCTGGCCTGCGTCCACTCGTTGATCCTCTTCTTGTCTGAGGACGCCTCTGTCGAGAACGCCCCGCTCCTCCTCGCTATGTCCTCGACCACCTTCAGCTCCTCCTCGACGGCCGCTGGATGCCCATCGACCTCTATCATGCATATCGCCTCGCAGTCCGGGAGGCCGACGTTCATGCACTTGTTCACCGCCTTGATGGTCACCGAATCCATGAGCTCGATCGCGGACGGCAGTAGCGGTTCGGCTATTATGTTCGACACGCATCTCCCCGCGTCGACCAGCGAGTTGAACGCAGCCACCGTCATGGCAGACGCCTTGGGCTTCACCGCGAACCTGAGGGTCACCTCGGTGATCACGCCGAGGGTGCCTTCGCTGCCCACCATCAGCCGGTCCAGCTGGTAGCCCGAGGAGTTCTTCAGCGTCCTGGTGCCCGTGTGTATGATCTCACCCGTGGGAAGGACGACTTCGAGGCCGAGGACGTAGTCCCTCGTCGCGCCGTACTTGATCGCCCTCATGCCCGAGGCGTTCGTCGCCACCATGCCTCCTATCGTGCAGGCCTCGGCGCTGCCAGGCGTCGTCGGGAACCAGAAGCCGCGTTTGCCCAGCTCCGAGTTGAGCGCGTCGTAGATGACGCCAGGCTCGACCACGCAGTACAGGTCCTCTATCCTCAGCTCCTTGATCTTGTTCATCCCCGTCATGTCGAGGATGATGCCGCCCTTCAGGGGGACGGTGTGCCCGCACATGGCGGTGCCTGCCCCCCTGGGCACGATCGGCGTCAGTGTCCTGTTGGCGAGCTTGACGATCTCGGACACCTGCGCGGCCGTGGCGGGACGTACGACGATGTCGGGTGTCTTGTGATGAATTGATGCGTCGAAGCCGTAGACGTAGAGGTCCGCGACGTCGGTCGAATAACCCCTTCTCCCGACTATGCCCTCTATCTCCTCTACGACCTCTTTCTTCATGTGCATCATCGACCGCTAATGCCGCTGGCGGATAAAATCATTTTCTCGAACAGCGACGTGGTCTCCCACCGTCCGAGTCGTCCTCGAACCGGTTTCGGATGGCTGAGGAAGCAATAAGTACGTCCTCTCGGATGGTTCGCCGGTGACGCGGATGTTGAAGCTCATCATATTCGGTCCTCCCAGCGCCGGGAAGGGCACGCAGGCTCAGAAGCTGTCGAAGAAGTATGGCATTCCTCAGGTCTCCACGGGCGACCTGCTCAGGGAGGCAGTCGCGAAGCAGACCCCGCTCGGCCTCAAGATAAAGTCGTACCTGGACACGGGACGCCTGGGACCAGACGACCTCATCGTGCAGCTCATATCCGACCGCGTGTCGAGCCCCGACTGCGCTGACGGTTACATCCTCGACGGCTTCCCGAGGACCATGGGGCAGGCGCTCGAGCTCGAGAAGATGACGGAGGTCGACCTGGTGCTCAACATAGTCGTGGACTTCGAGGAGCTCGTGGTGCGGGCCGTCGGGCGCAGGATATGCCCCGAGTGCGCCGCCGTGTACCACGTCGAGTTCAACCCTCCGCGGGAGGACGGCGTGTGCGACATGTGCGGTTCGGCGTTGATACAGAGGGACGACGACAAGGAGGAGACGGTCCGCAATAGGCTGAAGGTGTACATGGACCAGACCGCGCCGCTAATCGAGCATTTCAGGGCCAAGGGCAACCTGGTGGACATAGACGGCTCCGCGGGCATCGACGGCGTGTTCGAGCAGATGGTCCGCGCCGTCGAGAAGGTGAGGGACTAGAGGCTGAATCGAAATCCCTTAAATATCGGGACTGGAATAGGCAGCCCCGTCACATCAGCCCCGTAGTGTAGTGGTCAATCATGCGAGACTCTGGATTGCGATTCTCGCAAGGAGGGATCTTGCGACGGAGGTTCGAATCCTCCCGGGGCTACTCATTCTCGTGCCAGGCCACGCTTCTTCGTGACGTTCCGGGACAGTAGGACGGCACACATGCCGACGAGACTCTGTCTCGCGGCGTTCGCCGTGGCGAGACTGGCGGCTCGACGGCCAGGGAGGCTATCTCCCCGAGCCCCCTCTGTAGTACTCGAGCATCTCCGGGTCCCGCCGGAAGATGTCCCTCCACCATGCCGCCCGCTCCTTCGGGTTCAGCTTGGACGACGCGGTCACGTAGCTCCTGTACCTGGCCTTCTCGTCGTCGACGACGATCCCGAAGTCATCGAGGCTCGAAGCCTCGGCCGCTCTCGAGCCGTCCCTTCCCCTCCTCGTCGTCACGATGGTCAACCCCCCATCCCTTCGTCGAGTGCCTTGTTGACTATGCTGTCCACCATCTGCAGCCTCGGGTTCTCCCTCGGCACATGGATCAATCGGAACGATCTGAAACGCCCTCTGGCCGCTCCTATCCTCTCGACATACTCCTTGAGACGTTCCTTCTTGACCGCGTAGACACCGTTCACCTGGTGCACGACCAGTTCGCTGTCGGAGTGGAATTTCACGCTGTCCCTCGTATAGCTGGAGACGCGTTCGAGCGCCCAGATGAGCGCCTCGTACTCCGCCTCGTTGTTCGTGCGCTCGCCTATCCGCTTGCCGTTCCGTTCCAGGCATTTGCCTGAGAGGTTGAATATGGCGTAGCCGATCGCGGCGGGTCCCGGGTTCCCCCTCGCGGCTCCGTCTGTGTACACAAGTATGCTCGAACTATCGGGCAAGGCGGTCGCTCCATCCGCTCGTTGTGGGAGATAACGCGCTCCTTGACGAAAAGATTATGCGTGGCTTACGAGTGCTTCTACATAGATTGAAATACCAAGTTCCGTGTTTTTCCGTCAGAGGGGGAGCGGCCCAGTGGGGAGAGCTACCACACCGATGATGGACCAGTACTTCAAGATCAAGGAGCAGTACAAGGACTGTCTGCTCCTCTTCAGGCTGGGCGATTTCTACGAGATGTTCGGCGAGGACGCGGTCGTTGGCTCCAAGGAGCTGGACATCACACTCACATCCCGAGACAAGGGCAAGAAGGAGAGGATACCGCTCTGCGGCGTGCCCTGGCACTCGCTAGACTCATATCTGCCGAAGCTGCTCAGCAAGGGATACAAGGTCGCGATATGCGAGCAGCTGGAGGATGCGAGGAAGGCGAAGGGTCTCGTGGAGCGCGATGTCGTCAGGGTCGTCACGCCCGGGACGGTCCTCGAGAGCTCCGCCCTCGACAGCAGGGCGAACAACTACCTCATGTCCGTGGTGGAGCGGGAAGGCGACTTCGGGATGGCGTTCGTGGACATATCGACAGGCGAGTTCCTGACGATGGAGGCCGAAGGCGCCGACGCGGAGGGGAAGGTACTCACCGAGTTCGTCCACAGGTCTCCTAAGGAGGTGCTGCTCCCGGAGGGCTTCCGCTCCGAGAGGCTCAAGGTCGAGTTCGTTCACGGCAACGCGACCCTCACGACGGTCGAGGACTACTGTTTCATATCCGACGCCGCGGAATCACTACTCAAACGGCATTTCGGGCTGCAATCCGTCGACGGCCTGGGGATGTCCGGTAAGACGCTCGCCGTCTCGAGCGCGGGCGCGATACTCAGGTATCTCGAGTCGACGCAGAAGCGGGCCCTCGACTTCATGTCCAAACCTGTACACCTGTCCACGGCGGACAAGCTGATGCTCGACCAGACGACGCTCAGGAACCTGGAGATCGCGAGGAACGTGAGGGACGGCTCCTACGAGAACACGCTCGTGGCGGTCCTCGACAGGACGCTGACGCCGATGGGCACGCGCACCCTGAGGCGTTGGCTGATGGAGCCGCTGGTGAGCGTCGACGGCATAAACGCGAGGCTCGACGCCGTCGATGAGCTGGTGTCCGACACATCCAGCAGGCTGGCTCTGTGGGAATCGCTCGGCAAGGTCAGGGACCTCGAACGACTGATCGCCCGCGTCGTCCACGGCAGCGCGAACGCGAAGGACGTCCTCGGGGTGCGGGACTGTCTCGCGGAGGCGCCCGGCGTCAGGGACGTCCTCCGTGCCATGTCCGCACAGAGGTTGAGGGCGCTCGCGGACGAGATGGTCGATGTGTCCGATGTGGTCGACCTCATCGACCGCGCCGTCAGCGACGACCCGCCAGCGACGGTGAGGGACGGCGGGCTGATCAGGGACGGGTTCGACCCCGCGCTCGACGAGCTGCGCAGGACCGTCTCGGAGGGCAGGAAGTGGATAGCCGACCTGGAGCGGTCCGAGCGCGCCCGGACTGGGATAAAGAACCTCAAGCTCGGCTTCAACAACGTGTTCGGATACTACATAGAGGTCTCGAAGGCGAGCATGAACAGAGTGCCCCAGGACTATCAGCGCAAGCAGACGTTGAGCACGGGCGAACGCTACGTGATCCCCGAGCTGAAGGAGAAGGAGGAATCCATCCTCTCGGCCCAGGAGCGCATGAAGACGCTCGAATTCGACATATTCATGCGCGTGAGGGCGGAGCTGTCCGGGCACGGCGGGAGGATACGGCAGGTGGCCAGCGCGATCGCCGCTGCCGACGTGCTTCGCTCCTTCGCCGATTCGGCGGTCGCGTACGGATACTCCCGCCCGACGGTCGACGACAGCGACACGATCATGCTCAAGGACGCGCGCCATCCCGTGGTCGAGCGCGTGCTGGGCGACCCGTTCGTCCCTAACGACGCGCACATCGACACGGATCTGAACAGGCTGATCATACTGACGGGCCCCAACATGGCAGGCAAGTCGACGTACCTCCGGCAGATAGCGCTCGTGGTGGTCATGGCGCAGGCCGGGTCGTTCGTCCCCGCAGCCGAGGCGAGGGTGGGTCTGGTGGACAGGATATTCACCCGGGTAGGCGCGTTCGACGACCTGTCGAGAGGGCAGTCGACCTTCATGGTCGAGATGACGGAGCTCGCGAACATACTCAACTGCGCGACGAAGAAGAGCCTCATACTCCTGGACGAGGTGGGGAGGGGCACGAGCACCTTCGACGGGCTCGCGATCGCGTGGGCCGTCGCGGAGCACCTGTACGAGGACGGCGGGGCGGCGGCGCGATCGCTCTTCGCCACCCATTACCACCAGCTCACGGAACTGGCCGACTCGCTGGAGGGGGCCAGGAACTACTCGATGGCGGTGAAGGAGCAGGGTTCCGAGGTCGTGTTCCTGAGGAAGGTCGTGCCGGGAAGGGCGAACAAGAGCTACGGCATCCAGGTGGCAAGGCTGGCAGGGGTGCCGGAATCGGTCGTGGCCCGCGCCGGCGAGGTGCTCGCGGACATACAGGATAACAACATCATCGAGGTCAAGGTCGGCAGGAAGGTGCGGGCCCAGACGAGGTTCGCCGTGGAGCCTGGCGGGGATGACAAGGGCGTGGTGGACGC
>JBFFML010000021.1:0-31115 GCA_041554135.1 Thermoplasmata archaeon
CGAGGCGGACGCGTCGACCGACACCGTCAGTCCGTCGACGATGACCTCGAACGCGGCGACCGGCGGCTCATGCGCGACATCAGGGACGAAGACATCCTCCACTGTGACATATGTCCCCAACGGGCCGTTAGGCGTTCCCGTTATCATGTACGTGTGCCCTGAGACCATGTGCACGGAGGCGGTGTCGAACTCGTCCCCATAAACCGCGTACCTGTACATCTCGCGGTCGATCAGCAGTCCGCCGGTGTCTTCGTCCAAAACGTCAATGATGATCCATCTCATCCCGTAGTTGGTGACGTGCCCATACCAAGTGCCATCTTCGGTCGGCGTGATGTACCAGTCCAAAGCGCACGTGGACGGTGGTCCGTTCTCGTCTTTCAATATCGTGTGTACTGTCTCCTCGGACGATACCAACGGCGCCGCGGCTATCAGTACGAAAGTGGCACACATCAGCATCGCCCCTGCAGTCTTTCTCCTTCTCATGTTCTGTTCCTCCTCCCTCTCATCATCATCCATCTGGAAATAGGTTTAAGGGGTTTGTGCCGTGCCGTTGACGGCTACGCCTCCGCTCTCCCGCTCCTCATCCGCGCGATCGCGAACAGGGCCAGGATGCCGATCACGGGCACCAACACCATCGGGAACTCCGGTATCGCTGTAGTGTCGACGTGGACGTCGACGACATCGAAGAACGCGCCGGTGGCTATGGTGGTGTTCGTCCCAAAGTACGAGCCCTCATAGACGGCCTCGACGAGGATCTCGTCTCCGACCGCCCATTCGCCGGGCAGGTTGGCGATGTCGAAGCTGTACTTGCCATCTGCGTCGGATATATTGACACCAGATGCGCCCAGAGTGATGTCGGTCACGGTCACTTCACAGCCTTCCAAGGGGTTGCCTTGGCTGTCGTAACATATGCCGACTATCGGATGCGGCATCTCGATGCCAACGCCGGAGGAGTCCCCGGGTATGGCGGCATTCAGCTCCTTCGTCCCTATACCCATGGAAAGGACGAGCGCTCCAGCGGCGACCACCGCCAAGGCCACGCATGCAGCCCGCATCGTCGTCCTCCTCGCGAGCTTCCGCTTCGCAGGGCTCGGGCTATGGTCTCTCGGAGCCGAGCTAAGGCTCCTGTCGATCCTGTCCTCTCTTGGCGACATCCAAGCCCTGTTACGGCTCATAGGCCAACACTCCGGTCTCCTCCAGCGCAAGCCAGAGTCCGTCGCCAGGGTTCAGCTCGAAGTCCCCGATGCCGAACATGACTATGTAGCTCTGGTATGTCTGCGTGTCGGCGTTCCACCGAGTCACCATAGACACCGTGTCCGCGGTGCACATATCCACCAGGTCGCTGGCCCACAGACCGGTCTGCATCGTTGCCAGACCGACCATGGCCCAACCGCCTTCGGCTGGTACGGTGAGGACTCGCTCCTGAGTCGTAGTGGCCAGCTCGCCGGACAGCGTTATCGACCTCGCAGTGTTCGCCCCGATCCAGTATCCCCAGTTCGGCTCGATGTCGAAGTCTGCCGAGGATCCGGACAGGCCGACGATGTAGTTCTTGTCGTATGTCTGCGTGGCCGGGTCCCATCTCGACACCATCTCATAAGTGTCCAGCGGGAGCGTGCTCGCCATGTATCCGTGGTTCACCAACGGTATCGACACGAGGTTCCAGCCGACCTCGAGGTCCAGGACGAACTCCGCGAGCGGCTCCTCTATGTACAGGAGCGCGGCATCGGAGACGTTGTGCCCCTCGCCGTCATCGACATACACACGATACACGTCATTCCACTCTGCCACATATGTGTGCGACGCCGTGAAGACGTTGTGCGTGACATCGACGGCACCGTCGTTCCAGACCCAAGTCACGGTGAGGTCGTCCCCGTCATAGTCTTCGACATCGATGGTGACCGTCACCGGCACATCCACATAGCCGCTGATGTCCGGGATGGGCTGAAGGACGGGCGGGTCGTTCCAGTACACATCGATCACCTGGCCGCTGGAACTCGTGTTGGCCAGACCGTCGGACACATACAGCCTCGCGGTGTAAGCGTCATCGCTCACATAGGCGTGCTCCACCTCCACCGTGAACGTCTCACCATTGTTGTAGCCGATGGTCTCGACGTAGAACCCATCACCGAAATCGACGGTGAACGTCAGCGCGTCTCCGTCCTGGTCATACGCGCTCCCGCTGAACAGGACGTACTGCTGAGTGCTGGGCGTGGTGTCATCGACGCTGAACGCGGTGATCACCGGCACCTTGTTCGGCGAAGGGTTGTAGGTATGCACCAATGCGGAATCCGACACGCGGTGTCCGGGCAGGCCCGTAAGGTCATCAGCGTACACGGTGAGCGTGTAGGTTCCTCGGTTGTCGTAGATGTGGTTCGCCGTCGGCACAAGCGTGACGTCGACATCTCCATCGCCCCAGACCCACGTGAACTCCAAGGAGTCCTCTGCGTCGTTGGCGGTCGCCTCGTATGTCCAAACCTGGTGCACCGGTACGTCCGAGTAGTCCGAGACAGCTATGGTCGGCGGGTGGTTCGGAGCCACGTTCACGCTACCATCTGTGGTGACCGGCCGTGTCCCGGCTCCCAAGTGGTTGTCGGTTACCGACAGAACCACATTGAAATAGCCGTCTGCGCCGTATTGGTACTCGACCGTCTGTCCGGCACCTGTGTGGCCATCGCCGAAGTCCCATGTGTAGTAGATGGGATTGCCCTCTGGGTCACTAGCCGTCCCACTGAACTCGATCCACGTTCCCGCGTCGATGCCCGTCATCGGGTCCATGGTGAATGAGACTCCGGTTGGCGGGTCGTTTGTCTGGTCGTAGGCCATGACGGTCGCCATCTGGCTGGTTATGAAGTAGTCGTTCTTCCCGTTCGACGGACTGGCCTCGCGAACGGCCACCCAGACCTCGTAGACGCCGTCCGCGGTGTACGTATGGTCCGCCTCGGCGGTGTTGGTCGGCGCAGGTATCCAGCTCGTCGACTCCCCGTCGCCCCAGAACCATTTGATCTCCAGGTCGGTCGTGCCATCGTCGTCGTTCGCAGAAGCGGTGAAGTGTTTGGACACGCCGGTATCGACGATCACGTCTGCGTCCATGCCTGTGTATCCGGTGAACTGCGGGGCGTGGTTGTCGTTGGGATACATCTGCATCGAAGGCCACTGACAGCTTATGTCCGGTAGCAGCATGTACTTCGTGTTCCAGTCTCCAAGGCTGTCAGGGTCCCAGTTGACCGTGCTCACGGCATAGTTGTCGTTGGAGTATGCGATGGCCTGACATCCGAGGTTCCAGTACGCCATCTCCTGCATCTGGTTCCAGAGGTCCTGACGGGCCGCCAGGTCGACCGTCTGCAACGAAGCGTTGTAGAGCGCGTCGAATGTCGGGTCGGACCAGTAGACATCGCTGCTCGCGCCTATGGACATGGTGGTGTAGACCTCCAAAATGCCAGACGGGTCCGAAGTGACTCCCATGACCCAGTCCCAGAGCCAGACATCGTAGTCGGCGGAGTACCAGATTGAGTTCATCTCGCTGACACTCTTGATGTCCAGGACGAGCTCCACGCCGATCTGCGCGTTCCATGTGACTATCAGGTTCGCGGCGTTCTCCCACACAGTACTGGTGTCCAGGGTGCAGAAGTCGAACGAGAGGACATCGGCACCGCCCGCCTTGGCCAGAGGACACGTGGTGCTCGTGGCCGGGGCGCCGGTCCTATCGTATCTCCAGCCAGCGTCCCAGAGCATCTGTCTCGCTGCAGGCCGGTCGCAAACCACAGGGTCGGGTATCGTGTAGTGTCCCGGGTTGTTCGGCGGAATCAACGAGTCAGCGACGGAGCCCAGGCCTTCTATTATGTCGGTCACGAAGAGATCCTTGTCTATGGCCATAGCCATGGCCATCTTGACCGTCTCGTCCAGCAGGAGCTGGTCGTTAGATCCCGGGTTGAAGTTCCCTCCGAGTTCGTCTCTCAGCTCGTCCGTCATCTGGTTGAGGTTGTACTCGTACACGAAACCCGCACATTGCGAGAAGCCGATGATGTTCGGGAAGGTAGGCAGCACGTCCAAGTACTCGTGGGCTGGCAGCCTCATGTAAACGTCCAACTTCCCGTCATCGAGATCGAGCAATGCAGACTGTTCGGATGTGTATTCCTTCACAATCCATGCGGTTGTGTGCAGCTGCCATCCCTTGTTCACGGTCTGGAACCAGTGATCGTTCCTCTTGAGTTCAGCCGTGCCCTCGTCAGGCAGACCGTCCGTCGCGTAGTACAACGGGCCGGAGCCTATCGGAGGCAGGTTGGCGAAGTCGAGGAAATCGTTCCCGGTCCAGTAATACTCCGGAAGGATGGGAACCGCCATGAACGACTCCATTATCGACGCGTGCACCGTGTTGAGGGTCAGCGTGAACTCGTAGTCGTTGACAATGTCGATACTCTCTATCACTCCCGGGAAGTAGCTGTGCAGCCTTCCCGAGGGGTTGTTCTGAATCCCCCAGTAGCTGAAGGCGACATCGTTCGCTGTCACAGGATGCGTCGTATCGTCTGTGGGATCGTAGAAGACAGCGTTATTCACCAGCTTGATATTCCATGTCATCCCGTCTGGCGAAACATCCCAGTCCGTTGCCAGGTCGCCCACGATGTTCATATCGACGTCATAGCCCATCAAGTAGCTGTAGCAGTAGAATATCAACAGATACTCGGAGACCATTGTCGCCGTGTTCGTGTTCAGCGAATCGGCAGTCAGCTCACCCACGCCCAGGACGAAGTTCCTGGTCTCGTAGTCCACCGCCTCTGCGGCGCCGACCGCGCTGAACTTCTCCCCGCCGCCAAGGTTGAGCGTTGGCATGCCCACCAGCATGACGGCGGCCATGACGACCGCTAGCGCGGCCGTCCTTGTTGCACTTCCAGTCCTATCATCCATCTCTCGTTCCCCCCAAATTTCTTACAATTCTTTCCTATGCGGCAGACCAATGCGTCGCCGCGTTGTTTTCAGGCATCTTCGGCCGGACCCTCCGGCCTCAGACGCCAAGACTTGGAATTTCGATTGAATATCCTCATTGCCCCCCTCACGCCAGTGCGCTCACGCTATATCAATGTTTCCGGCACTCTACCTCCTTCTGAGACGCGGATTGACCACCTCATCGAGGGCGTGACCGAGCAACGTGAATCCCAGTACGAGGAACACTATGCAGAGCCCCGGGGCGAGTATCCACCAGATCAAGCCTGACTGAAGTGTCACCGAGGACTGCTCGGCGTAGGACAGCATGGTCCCCCAGGTCGTGGTCCCCACCGGGCGCATCCTCAGGAAGCTGAGCGTGGCCTCCGAGAGGATCGATATCGCGACGGTCAGTATGGTGTTGGCGAAGATGAGCGGGAAGGCGTTCGGCATGATGTGCTTGTTTATTATATGCAAGTCGCTCGAGCCGATCGCTCTGGCTCGCTCGACATACATGCGCTCTCTGAGCGACAGGACCTGGGCTCGGACCAGCCTCGCCGTGCCGGACCAGCCAGTCACCCCGATGATCACTATGAGCAACGCCAGCGTGATCTCGCCGGCCATCGCCGCAAGGAGAATCATGAGCACCAGCCACGGGATGGACAGTATAACATCGTTAATGCGCATGATGACCTCATCCTGCCAACCGCCCGCGTACCCCGAGTACAGACCGATCGCGGCTCCCATCAAGGATGCTATGATCGCTGCGAATATGCCTACGATGATCGATGTTCTCGCCCCGTAGAGCAGCTGGCTGTAGATGTCCACGCCGCGGGAATCCGTACCCATCCAATGCTCGGGCGATGGCATGAGATACAGTTCGTCGACGTCGTCCGACGCCGGGTCGACGGAGTAAGGCGCGATGAGCGGACCGAACACGGCGAGCGCGAAGAAGAACGCGACTATCACCGTCCCGGCCGCTCCCATCCGATGGGACACCACCTGCTTCGACATCTCTCTGAACCGACGCACCAGCAGTCTGGACCGCTCTCTGGTGGGCACGGAGATGATATCCAAGTCCGAGTACAGAACGACCCACAGAATCACCGCGGCCGCGATGATCGCGCCGATAATCGGGAACGTCCACCAATAATCCTCGATGATGTTGACCTTCTCCTTGACAACGGTCACGACCATCACGTCGGTGTCGAAGTCTCCGTCTTCGTCCGTGACGTTCAGAGTCACGTTGTAAAGGCCCATCTCGACGAAGTAGAAGGAGTCGTTGACCTCGCCGTAGAGGCTCCAAACGTTGCCGCCATATAAGAAGGTCCAAGTGTAGTTGACAATGCCCACGTCGTCTGTCGAGCCGCTGCCGTCGAAGATGACGTATTCATACTGCTCCACGGTCTGGTCTGGACCGGCATCGGCCGTAGGAGGTGCGGCCAATGCTGGAGAGGGCAGAAACGCTGAAGCGAACACGGCCATGAGCAGCGTCAGCGCCATCAGTGCGAGGCCGCGCCGTCGACATGTCCGCGTCGGCCGCTCATTCCCATACTCGTCAACACCGTACACAGGCACTCACCTCAGGCGATCTTTATCCTCGGGTCTATGAATATCAGTATGATATCAGCCAGGAAATTGGCGATGACGACCGCGACACCGCCTATGACGACGATGAACTGCAGCAGCGGGAAGTCGAGCTCCCAGATGGCGTTCAGCGTCCGAAACCCGATTCCAGGGTAGTTGAACACGTACTCTATCTGGTAGGCCCCGCCGATGACGAACGCGAGGCTGAGGGCGATCAAGGCTATCATCGGTGGCATGCCGTTCGGCATCGCGTGGAACCTCATGACCTGGAAGTCCGTCAACCCCTTCGCTCTGGCGGTCAATATGTAATCCTCGCTCATGACGTCCAGGAGGGAGCTGCGCATGACGATGGCGACGCCCGCCAGAGAACCTATCGCAAGCGTCATTGCAGGGAGTATGAGGTGCTCCAAGACACTGAGTATTAGCCAGAAGTCCCAACGGAACGTGCTGCCGTGTTTGATGGTATCATAGTACCCCCCGGTCGGCAGTTGAGGCCACCAATCCATGCCCAACGGGTAGGTGTTGAATAGCATCTGCAGCACCAAACCGAACCAGAAGATCGGCATTCCATAGAAGAACAGCATGATGGCCGTCGAAGACATGTCGAACGCGCCGCCTCTGGTGTAGGCCCCGTAAGCCCCTATCAACATGCCCAGGATCAGGGTGATGATCGTCGACGTCCCGATGAGAAGAATGGTCCATCTCATGTCGGTGAACACGATATCGACAACTTCGCGATGGTCCTGCATGTAAGAGGTGCCCCAATCCAATGTGATGGTGTTCCAGAGATAGGTCACATAGCGTTCAGGCAACGAAGAGTTGAGGTTGAACTTGTCGATCAGGGCATCCTTGTAGGCAGGGTCCAGCTTCGGGTCCCTGGGCACCATGTTCAGGATCGGGTCTCCGGGCATGGCGTGTACAAGAATGAAGTTGAGCGTCATTATGCCGAATATCGTGATGATTATGTTGATGCCACGCTTGGCGAGCATCTTCCTCATCGACGACTTGCTCACCCACTCCCCTCCCCACGCATGTGTCTCTTGTCGAAATCCTCCATCTCCTTCTTCCGATGGAGGTACTCTTCCTGGGTGACCCCCAGCATGTCGATCCGGCGTCGCTTCAGGGAACCCAAGGCGGCCCAGAAGACCAGCAAAGCTATGATGACAAAGAAGAGCGTGAGGCTGGCGTAGTCCCACCAGTCCCATTCGCGGACGACCACAGGTACGGGGATCTTGATGGACACGAGCGAACTATAGGATTCCGCATGATAGCCCGTAAGGCCATACAGCCGGTCGGTGAAGTTCACCCACATTTTGTAGTTGCCAACATCGGAGTACGTGTGATTGACCACTATCCTCACGCGACCGTCATCGTCGAAGACAGTCACATTCGTGTACTCGACCGGGCTGCCGTCACCGAAATCCCATCTCACTTCAAGAGGGTCTCTCTCACTGTCGAACAGCACGAGCTCGAACCGCACGACCGACCCCGGGAGGCCGTAGCTGCTGTTCGATAGGACCACTCTGAGCGACATGACCTCCGGGGCCCGGTTGAACGAGGTGACATTCAGCAGCTTGTACTTCATGACCTCGTGGCCAGGGCGACCGTCGGTGATGACGATCGTCACGTTGTACTGTCCCGCAGTGGGATACTCATGGACTTGGGTGAATTTGAACAGGTCTGCAGTGCCGCCCGCCGAGACATTGTACGCCACCTCGGACCCGTCTCCGAAGTCCCATGTCGCATACACCACCTCTTCGTCGCGGTCGGCCACCTCGACCGAGAATCTCACCAATGCCACGCCTGTGGTCGTATTCAGGACCACATCCTGGCTGCCCGTGTAACCATCCACAGCTGTGATCCGCGACAAGTAAGGAAGGCTGTTGTTCACCGACGACAGGTAGACGGGGCCGATGGATTTGTTGTGGGCCGAGAAGTCGGGGTCGACCTGCATCTCTGGGAGCGTCAGGTCGGACAGATGCAGGGTAACGGTGTAGTCCCCAGGGACGG
Source organism: Thermoplasmata archaeon (assembly GCA_041554135.1). Classification (GTDB taxonomy): domain Archaea; phylum Thermoplasmatota; class Thermoplasmata; order UBA10834; family UBA10834; genus UBA10834. Next base: position 8,515 of record JBFFML010000021.1, read on the forward strand.
AGAACATGTAGCTCGTATTCTGAAAGACCGTCTCTCCGGGGTCCGTCAATCCGGTATGGAAGACATCGAGATGTATGATCTCCGTCTCGTTGCGGAACACGAAAGTCCATGTCAGAGGTTCGCCCTCTGCGTCCGAGGCGTTCCCGTATATCGTCACGACATCCGCAGGGTCCACTATGCCGGCAAGGACGCTTATGTTGCCTTTGGGACTGAAGTTGTGGTCCAGCGGTATGCGGATGAGCGTCGATTTGTTGGTCCAGTGGCCGAGATGATCCGTGAGGCTGAGGTTCACGTAGTAAGTGATGTCGGTGTCGCCGATCCCATACCAGAGCTCAGGATCGGGCCTCCACGTGTGATTCTGCACGCATTCGACTCCCGCCAAGGCCGGACCTGTGACCTGCACGACCGGCGCAGTACCGTCGCCGAAATCCCAGATCAGGGTGAGGTTGTCGTCGTCCTTGTCCCAGCACACGACAGACATGTTGAGAGAGGCGGTGAAGGTCTCGTTGTCCAACTCCGCGGCCAAAGCGGTGCCTAGGTCGGGTGCGAAGTACGGAGCTGAGTTGTTCCTTATCGTGATTCTCTTCGTGACGTACGTGACTTCATCACCGTCGTCTATGTACACGCGGACATAGTAGTTGCCGTTGACCGGCCCGGGCTTGCTGTATGTGTACTCTGTCACGGCCTTGCCTGGGTTGCCCGTTATGTTCACGGATGTGGGGCTGTCTGGGTTCGGAGTCATATCGCTAAGATAATAATCATAATAGATCGTGAACGTCAGGTTCGTGTCGATGATATCGGACGACGCGGTGGCATTGAACGTGATAACCTGGCCGACATAGCCTGATGTCGGGCTAATGACCAGGTTCTTCTCGGTGATGGCCGCGGACCTTGCCGGCAACGCGGTATCCTCGTCGGATTCTGACTCGTCAGAAACGAGGGATATCAAGAACGAGAAGGATGAAAGAAGGAGGACCGCGACGACAAACACGGAAATAAATTTCGAGAGACGGCGAACGCGCGACTCGCTGAAAATCCCGTTTGGAAAGGTCAATAGGACTCCCTTATCTCCCACGACTGGCCGCAAGCTTCTCCTCCCCCGTTCCGAGCTCCGCGCCTGCGACATGGGATGGCTTTGACCGCGCCCCGTTGCCGCAGCAGTCCCGGACCGCCAAACGAACTAACTCTATATAAAAATGACCGAGTGATTAAAATTCTTTCAGTTCTGATAAATGTCGACGGCCCGCGGCCCAACGTTCGACACGGATGGACAATATCATCGGCACGGTCCTGTCAGTCAGTCCTAAGAAGAAAGGACGTTGGTGCGCCGATGATCGTCACGCTCCGGCGTCACAGAGACGGGTCGGGGCACGCACTGCGCCTTCTGTACGGAATCGCGCGCGCGGGAGAAGAAGACAAAAGAAAGGATATTGAAGGGGCACATGTGGCCCCTTCGCCCAAGGGTTTGACTACCGCGTACTTCGCGCGTCGCGTCCGCGTCTACGGAGGCGGAGGGACTGCAGATTTGCGCGCCGTCAACATCGACACGAGGGCGAGGATCAGCACCACGACGAGCAGGATCAACACCACGATGCCCAGCGAACCGTCCATCTTGCCGTCGACGGCCGCCCCGACGTCATCGGTAGATTGTTGCGTCTCGTTCACGGCGTCCTTCAGATCGTCCATCTCCGCCCGCATGTCCTCCAGCTCGTCGAGCAGGGCGTCGATCTGCTCGGACATGTTGTCCATCTGCTCGGCGATGTCGTCTCCCAAGTCGTCGATGAGTTCCTCCGTCGTGGCCGCGGCGATGACGGTGAACGGCAACTCCTGCGCAGGCAGCTCAAGGCCTATCGTCTCCGTCTCGACATACATGAAGGCGTACACGGCGTACTCGCCCGGCTCCGCGCTCTCCGGTACGTCGAGCTCGAATGCGAAGCACGAGGAGGATGCGTGGAACCATCCGTGGACGGGGTTGACCGGCACCCCGTCGCTGTCGATTATGTGCGCATAGTACTCCGCACCCTCGATCTCGCCGGTGTTGGCCAGCTCGACTTCGAACGTCACCGTCAGCTTCTCCCCTGGGCTAACCTCGGCGCTCGACAGACGCGCTGAAACGTCCATCACGTGCAGGGAGAGCACCTGTGAGAAGACCTCGGACGCGTTGTTGCCTCCGATGGCGTAGACCTTCCCGTTGTCGCTCGCCGCCGCCCCCAGGTACTTCGCTCCCGTCGGGAGGTCGGCGACCCTCTTCCACGTCTGCGCGGACGGGTTGAAGCAGTATGCCGTGTCGTATCCGACGCCCACGTTCCCGGAAGTGTCGCCTCCGCCGACGACGTACACCAACCCGTCGGGGCCGACGGTGGCCGCCAACGAGGATATCGGCTCTGGCATCGGTTCGCGCAGGCTCCAGGAGTCATAGTACGAATCGTACCTGAGCACCACGTCCGATGGGTTGTAGCTGATGTCGCTTCCACCGATGTAGTAGCTGTAGTATCCCGAGTTGAAGAAGGCTCCTGCGTGCAGCCCCACAGGCATGGCGTTGCCCGAGGACCAGCTGTCGGATGCTATGTCGTATATCTGGACGGCGGTCATGGCCCCTTCTCCGCCCGCGACGACGATCTCGCCCTCACGGTCGCTCTGCACCGCCTTCGCCTCCCAGACGCCCAACGGGACGGCCGCGCCATAACTCCACGAGTCCGTCGCAGGGTCGTATATCTGCGTGAGCTGATGAGATGAGACGGTGTAGTTCGCACCGCCGAACACGTAGATGCGGCCGTCGCTGCCGAGAGCGCCCGCCGCGCCCCTCACGCCCACGTCCATCGGGCTGAGATCGTTCCATTCGCCGGTCGCCGGGTCGAACGATGCCACGTCCGGGACCATCGGCCCGTAACTCATTCCGTTGAATTCCCTGACACCGCCCATGACATAGACGATTCCGTCCTCGTCCTGCACGACGACGGCCTGTGTACAGTTCTTGGCCATGGGTGTCTCCACCTGCCACTCCGTCGGCAGAGCAGCGCTCGCCACGGAGGACACACCAGCCAGCGAGCAGAGTGACAACATCAAGACGATGCCCACCGAGAGCGCGCTGGCGACTCCTGTCTTTCCCATCTTATCCACCTCTCAATCAACAATTCAGTAGCCAGTCTAACGGCCGTCCATCGGCCAGTTGGCTGCCAAGGTTATTGGGCGGAGGGGTTAAAAGCATGCGGGCGGAGATGTTACGATTGTCAACAAGACATGGCCCCTCGAGGGCCTGATCGCCGCCGCGTATGGCGTCCTCGCCGCGCCAGCCGCGACAGGTGTGACTTGTGTCGGTCTCTGACCTCGACCGAATGAACTTGCGTCCCGAACGTCGCAAAACATCCAACCGGGTTTCAATCGGTGTTCCTAATGTTTTTATATCACGGCTCGATTCCCTCAACCACGGGGCTCAACGGCAGGTCTGGCGACGTTTTGCCGAGGGCCCGATTGAAGTGCGATTGGGACGGCAACCGAAGGATGAGATAGCATGATGATTCTGAAGATGAAGAAGGAGGACCTGTCCGCATTCCTGGAGACGGTGAAGGAGTGGGGAGAGCTCTGGGGTCCTACGAGGAGGGGCGAGAGGGTCGCCTTCGAGAAAGTGGAGGCGCTCTCCCAGATGGACCTGAAGGCCGCGAGGACGATGATACCGCCCAAGAAGCTCCTCTACCCTCCGAGGTTCACGATGTTCGACTTCGACGACGAGGGATACGTCGAGCGCACCGGCGACGTGCCGAACAGGATATTGTTCGGCATACACCCCTGCGACATCCACGGCATACAGATCATGGACAAGATGTTCCTCGAGGAGTACAAGGACCCGTACTACGCCGAGAGGCGTGAGAAGACGCTGCTCCTGGGCCACAGCTGCATACCCGATGACAAGTGCATGTGCTTCGCCACGGACACGGAGTTCATCGCCGAGGGGTTCGACCTGTTCTTCACCGACCTGAAGATGTTCTACCTCGTGTGGGTCGGATCCAGCAGGGGGCACGACCTCGTGCGCCTTAGGCCCGAGCTGTTCAGCAGGGACATCGGGAAGGACGACATCCTCAACTACACGGAGTACAGGAAGTGGAAGACCTCGCAGTTCAACTCCAAGGCGGACTTCACCGGCATGCCCGACATATTCGAGCTGGGATACGACAGCACGATATGGGACGAGCTCGCCGAGAAGTGCCTCTCGTGCGGCCAGTGCACGATGGTGTGCCCGACCTGCAACTGCTACAACGTCGTCGACGAGGTCGAGCTCGGGACCGTCGAGGGCACAAGGGACCGCTTCTGGGACAGCTGCATGTTCCGCGAGTACTCGCTGGTCGCCGGAGGGCACAACTTCAGGGACAAGCGCGTGGACAGGCTCAAGCTGTGGTACACCCACAAGCTCCAGGCGTACATCGGCGAGTTCGGCGAGCCCGCATGCGTCGGCTGCGGCAGGTGCGTGTCGACCTGTCCGGTCGACATCAATGTGGTCACCGTGGCGAACGCCCTCAGGGAGCAGGAGGTGGGCAAATGAGGAAGATGTGCGTGGTCCTCGACGACCGCGAGGTGGAGGACAACCCGTACAAGCCGGAGATGTGGAGGATCGTCCGGAGATATCCGTTGACCGAGGATGTCAACTTCTACCAGGCGAGGTCTGTCGATGTCGACACAGTCCTGCGGATGAGCTACCGGCCAGGACAGTTCATCATGGGCTCGGTCCTCGGGGAGGGCGAGGCGCCGTTCTCGATATCCTCGACGCCGTCGCGTCCGGGCCTGCTCGAGTTCTGCATCAGGAAGGCGGGGACGCTCACGGAGACCCTGTTCGGGCTGAAGGAGAACCAGACCGTCGGCATACGCGGGCCGTACGGCAACGGCTTCCCCATCGAGAAGATGAAGGGCAAGGACATACTGATCATCGCTGGAGGGCTCGGCGCCGCGCCGCTGAGGTCGCTCCTGCTGTACGTGCTGGACAACAGGGACGAGTTCGGCAACATCGTGTACCTGCACGGCGCGAGGACCCCGGGCGAGATGCTGTTCAGGGAGGAGTTCCTCCAGCTGAAGGAGCGGGACGACCTTAACTGCCTGCTGACGGTCGACAAGGACGACACGGGCGAGTGGCCCGAGAGGGTGGGCGTGGTGACCGAGCTCTTCAAGGAGCTGGGGCCGATCGACGCGAAGAACACCTACGCAGCGGTGTGCGGCCCTCCCGTCATGTACAAGTTCGTGATGCAGCACCTGGTCAAACTGAACATACCGAAGCACCAGATACTGATGACGCTGGAGCGACGCATGAAGTGCGGCGTGGGCAAGTGCGGCCATTGCGCCATCGAGTATCTGTACACATGCATCGACGGCCCGGTGTTCACATACTGGGACGTGCTCCATATGAAGGAGCTCATCGGCAAGGGGGTGAGCAGCAATGTCATCGCCTAAGATCGGCGTGTACGGTTTCACCGGCTGCGCCGGCGACCAGCTGATGATACTGAACTGCGAGGACCAGCTCGTGGACCTGTTCGGCGCCGTCGAGATACGGTCGTTCGCCATGGCGAAGAGCGACAACCACGAGGGGGAGCTGGACGTGGCCTTCGTAGAGGGGTCCATATCCACCGAGGAGCAGCTCGAGCATCTGAAGGACATAAGGAAGCGCTCCAAGGTGCTCATCGCCATAGGCACGTGCGCCTGCGTGGGAGGCCCGCAGGCTATGAAGCTCGAGGAGGGCGGCTTCGACGAGCGGTACAAGGGCGTGTACGGCAACGCGAAGATCGCCGTCTCGAAGGCGTTGGAGGCGCAGCCGCTCGACGCGTACGTCAAGGTCGAGATGAAGATACCGGGCTGCCCGATAGACAAGACGGAGTTCCTCAGCGCCGTGTCGAAGCTCGTGGCTGGGAGGCATCCGTACCTGTACAGCTTCCCCGTGTGCACGGAGTGCAAGTGGAAGGAGAACCCGTGCATACTGCTCGAGGGCAGGTTCTGCGCCGGACCGCTAACGAAAGCCGGATGCGGCGCCGTCTGCCCGTCGCACAACATACCGTGCGTCGGGTGCTGGGGGCCGACGGACGACCTGAACGTCAGCGCCGAGTACGACCTGCTCAAGGAGAAGGGCTACGGCGACGAGGAGATAGTCCAGAAGATGAAGAAATTCGGAGGCGCCGGAGTGGCGAAGATGATCAAGGAGCTCAAGCCGGCCAGCAAGAAGAAGGAGGCGAAGAGATGAGGACGCTCGAGGTAGTGCCGCTCTCCAGGGTCGAGGGGGACGGCGGCATCACGGTGACGCTGGATGGCAAGAAGGTCAAGAGCGTCACGCTGGACATCCACGAGGGGCCGAGGCTTATCGAGCAGCTCGTGCGCGGGATGAAGCCAGAGGACGACGTCAACGTCGTCCCGAGGATCTGCGCCATATGCACGCTGTCGCACAAGTACGCGGCGATAAGGGGCCTCGAGAAGGCGCTCGCCATAGACCCGCCCGAGAAGGCGCAGCTGATGCGCGACCTCATGATGCTCGGGGAGAACGTCGAGAGCAACTCGCTGCACACGTACCTGCTCGCGCTGCCGGACTACTTGGGATATCCGTCCGCGATAGCGATGCTGAACGACTACGGGGACGACGTCAAGCGCGCCCTGAGGCTGAAGAAGTTCGGCAACCATGTGATGGAGGTCACGAGCGGCAGGATCGTCCACGGCGAGAACCCGGGGCTCGGGGGCTTCGGCAAATACCCGTCGAAGGACCAGCTGGGCGAGATCGCGCTCAGGGCGAGGGAGCTCGTCCCCGACGCGGTGAGGGCGGTCGAGCTGTTCGCCTCGTTGGAGTATCCGGAGTACCCGGAGGTCGACACGACGTTCATGTCGGTCAACGCCCCGAACAAGAGGTTCGGGCTCGCGGGCGACTCGATACTCGTATCGAACGGCAAGGAGACCGATGCCGAGGACTACAGGAAGCTCACGTCCGAGAGGGTCGTGCCGCACTCGTTCGCCAAGAGGTCTGTGTACAAGGAGAAGTCCTTCACCGTGGGCGCGAACGCGAGGCTGATCAACATGGGCAAGCGCATCGACGGCCAGGCGGGCGACCTGTTCAAGGAGCACTACAGCGACAGATGGCTCAGGAACCCGCTGTTCAACAACCTCGCGCAGGCCATAGAGATGACCTGGGCGCTCGAGCAGATGCCCGAGGCGACGGAGAGGGTCGCCGCGCTGGCCGACCCGCCGAGGGCGGAGGCGACGCGGGACACGGGCTCCGGCACGGGCGCCGTCGAGGCGCCGAGGGGCGTGCTGTACCACCACTACGAGGTCAAGGACGGCCTCATCGAGGTGGCGGACATCATCACGCCGACGGCGCAGAACCTCGACGACATCGAGACGCACATGAGGGCTTGCGCCGAGAGGATGCTCGCGGACGGCAAGAGCGACGAGGAGCTGTTGCCCGCGCTCGAGATGATCGCGAGGGCGTACGACCCATGCATAAGCTGCGCCACGCACCTGGTGACCCTGAAGAGGCTCTGACCGAGGCCATCGGACGCGCCGCCGGCCCAGGGCCGACATACGTGCTCGGCCTCGGGTACGTGGACAAGGCGGACGACGGCGCGGGGGTGCTCGTGGCAGACGCCTTGAAGAAAACCTTTCCCGACAATTCTTTCTCGGAGCACGACGGCGTCGAGGGCGTCGCGCTGGACATCTCGGAGAGGCCCGGCCCGGGGACCGTGTTCTTCGTGGACGCCGGCGACCTGGGGGCGTCGCCGGGGACCATCGAGATCGTCCCCAGACGGCTCGTGAAGGAGACGGAGATATCCACGCACAGGGTGCCCGTCGCGCTCCTGGCCGCCATGCTCGAGAGGGCCGGGAAGAAGGTCATGATCATCGTGATACAGCCGCGGTCGTTGGAGTTCAGAGGCGATGTGTCGGACGAGGTCGGGGCGGCGGTCGACTCGCTTGTCGCGGCGATGTCGGCCCTGATGGGGCGATAGGGCTGCGACGGTCGCCGCGAGGCGCGCGACCCATCCTCAGTGACGATTATACATATAGCTAGACCGCCAATCGGGCGTTGGGGTGACCGGGGGACGAGCGTTTCGAGCCGGTTCAGAGACCTCCGACGGTCGGAGGCGAGGAGGAAGGCGGTGCTAGCGCCGATCATAGTGGCGGTCATCGTCACCTTATCGGCGGGCCTCGTCGCGTGGCTCATCGTCGAGGAGGCCACGAAGGAAGAGCACTTGTGTGAATACACGGTGGTCGTCTTCCCCGCCGTTGAGGGGACATACACGGTCTGGGTGCCGATGCCTTGCACGTATCTAGACGAAGCGCCGGCGTACGCCTTCGCCGAGCAGGCGCAGGTCGAGGGCGACGCGGACATCGAGCTTGTGAACACGTCGTACGGGCACGCCCTCCGGATATCGGGGTCGGGCCGAGCGGAGGTGAACTGGCTCTCCAGCTCCTACGATCAGGGGACGGGGACCGGATACTACCCGAACATCACGATGATGGTCAAGGCCGATGTCGGTTCCGCGTACGACTGGCAGGCATGGATGTCCTCCGACCGAGACGATATCGCGGTGCACCTGAACTACTCCACGACATACAGATGGTACCCGAGCCCATGGTTCGTGTCGGGGAGCGATCGCACCTACACGCTCGCCATGGTCCCCGGCGAGGCCGGGTGGAGGCTGGTCGACTGCGACTACGAGTGGATTGTAATCAACTGACGCCCCAGGGCACTGCAAATCTTTATGACGGGCTACCACATTCTCCGAATCCCGTGAGATAGGATGAAGTGCATAGTGGTCACGGGGGGTGTTTTGTCAGGTCTCGGCAAGGGGATAACCTCTTCGTCGATAGGCTGCGTGCTCAAGGCGAGGGGGCTCAACCCGACGGCGATGAAGATCGACCCGTACCTGAACTTCGATGCTGGGACGCTGAACCCGTTCGAACATGGCGAGGTCTTCGTCCTCGACGACGGGAGCGAGGCGGACCTCGACCTGGGCAACTACGAGAGGTTCCTCGATGTGAGCCTCACCAGCGACCATGTGGTGACCACGGGCAAGGTCTACGGCAGCGTCATCGAGAAGGAGCGCGACGGCAACTTCCTCGGGAAGACGGTCCAGATAATACCGCACATCACGAACGAGATCAAGTCGATGATATCCAAGGTGGGCATGAAGCCCGGCACCGACGTCGTCATCGTCGAGCTCGGCGGCACGGTCGGGGACATCGAGTCGGCGCCGTTCCTCGAGGCGATGCGGCAGATGCACTCCGAGATGGGGCACGAGAACTTCGTGTTCGTCCACACGACGCTGGTGCCTAGCCTCGGGGCGTTGAAGGAGCAGAAGACGAAGCCGACGCAGCACTCTGTCAGGGAGCTCCGGGCGCTCGGCGTGCAGCCCGACGTGATCGTCGCGAGGTGCGAGCGGCCGCTCGAGGACAGCGCGCGCAAGAAGATAGCGCTGTTCTGCGACGTGCCGCTCGACGCGGTGATAAGCGCGCCCGACGCGAAGTCGATCTACCAGGTGCCCATATTCCTCGAGGAGCAGGGGCTGACCGACTACCTGCTCAAGCGGATGAGGTTCGACGTCCCGGATGACGGGCTGGCCAACTGGAACAGGTTCCTGAAGAAGGTCATGGATCCCAAGAAGGAGGTGCGGATACTCCTCGTGGGGAAGTACATGGAGCAGTACGACTCGTACATGAGCCACTACGAGGCGTTGACCCACGCCGGGGCGGAGCTCAACACGAGGGTGCTGCCCCTGAGGATGGAGGCCGAGGACATGGGCAAGGAGGATTGCAGGCCGCTCCTCGAGGAGGCGGACGGGATACTCATACCGGGCGGTTTCGGGTCGAGGGGCGCGGACGGCAAGATGGAGGCCATCAGGTACGCGAGGGAGAACGGCGTGCCGTTCCTCGGGGTCTGTCTGGGCTTCCAGCTGGCGGTGGTGGAGTTCGCGAGGAACGCGCTGTCGTTCCACGACGCGAACAGCACGGAGTTCGACTCACACACGTCGCACCCGGTCGTCGACCTCCTGCCCGAGCAGAAGGACGTCACGAAGAAGGGCGCGACGATGAGGCTCGGGGCCCAGGACGTGATCGTCGAGGAGGGCTCGGTCGCCCACGGGCTCTACGGCGCCACGACGATAAGCGAGAGGCACCGGCACAGGTTCGAGGTGAACCCTCACTACATCGACGTCATCCAGGGCAAGGGGCTCAGGTTCACGGGGAGGTCGCCAGACGGCAACAAGATGGAGATCGCCGAGCTGGAAGGGCACCCGTTCTTCGTCGGCTCGCAGTTCCACCCGGAGTTCAAGTCGCGGCCGCAGAGGCCCGCCCCGCTGCACTACGGGCTCGTGAGGGCGGCCCTCGAGCGCTCCAGCGGACGCGGGGATTGAGACGGCGGCGCCGACGGACGACGAGGCTACTCGAGCAGCTCCGCCTTTGGCAGGAGCACCTTGAACACCGCGCCCTTCGAGTGGTCGCCCTCCAAGCGGTCCTCGACCCAGACCTTGCCGTTGAACTTCTCGACCATCGTGCTGACGATCGACAGCCCCAGCCCGAAGCCCTTCACGCCCGTCATGCCCGTGGCGAACCGCTCGAAGACCGACTTCTTCCTGTCGTCCGGGATGCCGCGGCCGCGGTCGGCGACGGACACGAGCCAATAATCGTTCTCGGAGATGCTCTCGCTCTCGACGGATACATCGACCTGCACGCGTTCCGAGGGGTCGAACTTCACCGCGTTGGACAACAGGTTCGCGAAGAGGTCTCCGAACGACGAGTTGGCCATCACGTAGTGCTCCCCCGGCGACACGCTGGAGTCCACGACCACCTCCCTGTCGGAGTGGACCTTGGTCACGACGGCGACGGCCTCGGCGACGGCGCTGCCGATGTCCTGCGGCGCGAACTCGTCGTCGGTCATCGCGCGCACGCTGGCCAGCGTGCGCATGTTCTCTATCAGCCTCGCGTTGTTCTTCACCTGGACGAGCGCCCGCTCGGCGTATCTCCTCTGGCCATCGGTCAGCTGCCTGTCCTGCAGCAGGAGCTCCACATAGCCCATGATGCCCTGGTTGAAGTTGTTGATGTCGTGCGTCATGAGGTCGTTCAGGAGGGCGATCTCGTTCACCGCCTCGACCTGGCCCTCGTACAGCCTCGAGTTGACGATGGCTATCGACGCTATGCCCGCCAGCACCTCCAGCACCTCGAGCTGGCTCCTCTGCGGCACCTTCCTGTCCTCAGGGTCGTCGACCAGCATGTAACCTATCAGGTGGTTCGACCGGTCCCTCAGGGCGAACATGAGCATGTCGCGTTCGTGCCAGGCGTTGGGCGACTGCCGCGGCCTGTCCGCCAGCTCAGGGTGCTCCAGGAAGTTGAACCGCTCCACGCCGAACCGCTGCTTCTCGTACGGGAGGTAGTGGGCCGTCTCGCCCACGCGGTACTCCGCCCCCAGGCCCTCGAGCATCGTGTCCGCCTCGAACGCCGTACCCTTGGTGACCCAGTAGGGGTATCCCGAGAGGGCCGAGAGGACGAACTCGCGCCTGTCGCGGTCCAGCAACGATATGGTGGCCTTCCTGAAGCCGAACGACTCCACGACGGCCTCCGTGATCCGTTGAAGCACCGCGTCGAGGTCGCCCATGTACATGACGGACGTGGTGAGCTCGAGGACGGCGGCCATCTGCGCCAGCTTCATCTGGGAATCCGAGAGCAGGTGCTCCCTGGCGGAGTAAAGCTCGGAGTTCTCCACGGCGACGGCGGCCTGGTTGGCGAACAGCTGCGCGATGTCCCTGTCGGCGGTCGTGAACTCGTTGCCCGATTCGCGGTACAGCGTCAGCACGCCGATCACGTGCTCCCGACCCTTCAGGGGGACGGCGAGCATCGCCTCGTCCACGTCGTCGTTCTCCGTCCCGGCGACGAGGACGGCGCGGTCGTCGAGCATCGTGCTGTTGACTATCTCCGGTATGCCCGTTATGGCGACATGGCCCGATATGCCCTCGCCCATCGGGAACCGCTCCCTCAACGCCGCCTGGGCGCCCTGTCCCACGGCGACGACCGGGATCATCAGACGCTTCTTCCGGTCCACCTTGTATATCGTGATGGAGTCGTACTCCACGACCTCCTTGAGCTTCTCCGCGACGACCTGATACATCCCGCTCGAGTCGATCATGCGCTGGAGGGACACGGCCGTCTCCATGAGCATCAGCTGGGAATGCACCCGCCGGTTCAGGTCGGACAGCAGGTTCGCGTTCTCGAGCGCGACGGCCGCGTGGCCCGCGAGCGACGTGAGGATCGCGGCGTCGTCCTTGCGGAAACTGGTGCCGTCGAGCCTGTTGTAGACGCTCACGACGCCTATCGCCTGCCCCCCGCTAACGAGCGGCGCGGACATCATCTGCCTGATGCCGAGGGCGTCACCGTCCCGTCTGACGGCGTCGGGGTCGGAGGCGTAGTCGTTCACTATCTCCGTCGTCATGCGCTTCAGGACCCTGCCGGTCACGCCCATCTCGACGGTGGTCCTGAGCATCTCCATGGTGCGGTCGTCCACGTTGTACAGCGCCATCCAGTTCATGAAGTCCTTCTTGAAGTCCACGATGCCCACCAACGCCTTCTCGGCGTTGAGCAGCGTCGCGGCGTCCCGCGCGACCTGCTCGAGCACGACCGTGGGCTCGAGCCGCATGGATATCTGCCGGCTTATACGGTCCAGCACGGACAACGCCTTCTCCCTCTCCTTCAGCTCGTTGAAGGTCCTTGCGTTGACCAACGCGGAAGCGAGCATGTCCCCGAGCATCTCGAGGACGTTGACGTCGTTCCTCGTGAACCCGTCCCTCTTGTCGCTCTGTACGTCGAGGACGCCCAGGAGCTCGCCCCGGTACGTCAGCGGGACGGATATCTCCGATTTCGTGGTCGACAGGCTTCCCCGGACGTACCTGGGGTCGGCGTCGACGTCACCCGTCACGAGCGTCTCCATGAAGTACGCCGCGTGCCCGATGATGCCCTCCTTCAGCTTCTGCCTGTGGCCTTCGGGCACCGTGCGCACCATGCTGCCCGCGCCGGACCGCACGGACAGATGCCCCATGTCGCGGTCCCACAACAGCACGGTCACGAGCGGGTATCTGAGCCCCTCCGCGATGGCGCGCGTGAACTCGTCCATCAGGTCCTTGGGGTCCATGGTGGATGTCAGCGCCCTGCTGATCTTGTTGATGATCATCAGCTGGTTGACGCGCAGCGCCAGCTCGGAGGTCCGCTCCTCCATGCGCCTCTCGAGCTGAGACCTGTGCTTCTCCGTCTCGGCCCGCTCCACGCGCTCCCTCGTGACGTCCCTGAAAGTCGCGACGGTGCCGACCACCCGCATGCCGCCGTCGTGGACGGGCCGGGCGTCGATCCTTATGAAGAACCTCGACTCGTCCCCCCAGCCGCCGGTCGCCTCGCCGCTCCAGCCGTTGTCGCCGTCGCGCTGTATCACGCTGTCGACCGGGACATCGATCGACGACGACGCGGCTATGTCGGGGAGCGAGCCACCGATAACCGAGGCCTTGCCCACGCCCATCATCGTCACGAAAGCGTCGTTGGCATAGGCGACCCTGCCGTCGTTGTCGACGAGCACCACCGCCTCGCCCAGCTGGTCGATCGACGCCGCGAGCCTGTGTATCTCCGCCTCGGCGTCCTCGTGGCGAGTGACGTCCCGCACGATGGACACGAGGTACGGCGCGTCGGAGTCCTCGTCGTCGAGCCTGTTGGCCACGATCTCGAGGACGCTGCCCTGCGACGTCCTCACCGTCCGGACATGCGGAAAACTCACCTTGTCGATACCGGACCTGAAAGGGCACGCGCCGCACACCTCGGGCGACGAGAAAGGCGCCTCGTTGCACCGCCGTCCCACGAGGTCCCCGAACCGCTCCCTCATCGCGGCGTTCAGGTATGCAACGATACGGTCCTCCCTCACCACGCAGACGTTGTCCGGGACGAGGTCCAGGACCGAGAACCTGAGCTCGTGCGACCTGCCCGAATGGCCGCGCGGTGGCTGGTGCGAGAAGGACGAGTTTTCCGTGGGTGTCACCCTCCGGGGGGGAAGACTTCCAGAGTGGCGATTGTATAGCGTCTGCCTTAAACGTTTCGCGCTCATAGGCGTCCCTGGGTCGTCACACGCGTCGACGCCCACCCAGGGGAAGGTGTTGGATGCCTGTCGCGCCACTCGGCGCGCTGCAATAGCTTTAACTACGGAAGGCTTTATTGGGCACCGATGGCAGCCGAGGACGATTTCGATTACGGCGCGCTCCTGGACCGCGCCAAGAAGGACCTCCCGCAGACCCTGGAGGCGCACGACAGGTTCCAGGTGCCTGAGCCCGACGTGATGATCGAAGGCAAGACGACGGTGATAAGGAACTTCGGCGCCATCGTCGAGACGCTGCGACGCGAGCCCGAGCACGTTTACGGATATCTCCTGAGGGAGCTCGGCACGGCCGGAAGCCTCGAAGGCTCGAGAGTCGTTTTCAAGGGCAAGGTCGCCACGGCGCAGGTGGTCGACCGGATAAAGAGCTACGTCGACGAGTACGTCCTCTGCTCCGAATGCGGCCGTCCGGACACCAGGATCGTCAAGGACGGACGCATACTCATATTGACATGCGAGACTTGCGGCGCGCACAGGCCCGTCCATGTGCGCAAGCAGGCCAAGCAGGAAGAGGAGCGCGAGGTCGAGGCGGGCAAGGTCTACGAGCTGATGATCGAGGACATAGGCAAGAAGGGCGACGGGCTGGCCCGGAAGGGCAGATACGTCATATACGTCCCTGGCTGCGCGAAGGGCACGCAGGTCAAGGTCAGGATAGACAAGGTCTCCGGCAACATGGCGTTCGGGACCAAGGTCGCCTGAAGGCCCGCGTCATCCGACGAACAGTCGTCCGCTGACCGACACCGCGGCGGAGCCGCCGACCTCCACCTTTCTTATTGCGGACCCGCGCTTCTCTATCCTCGCCAACAGTCTCGAGTGCCTTCCGACCCATGTGCCCTGCTCGACGACCATCTCGTCGAACCGCTCCCTCGGCACGAATTCGTTCTCCGCGAGGTACGCGCAGAGGGCGCCCGCAGGGAGCGCGGACGCAGGGTCCTCGTGGTAGTCCGGCGTGACGGCGAAACACCGGGCGTGCAGCATCGAATCCTTGTCCACGACGTTCCATGTGTACACGTACACGGCGTTCACCTCGTGCTCGTGGGCAAGCTCCTCGATCGCCCCCGCCTTGGGGTTGAGCCGCTCGACCGTCTCGAGCGAACGCATGGGGACGAGCAGGCAGGGCACGCCGGTCGACGCCCTGCAGAGGGGGAACTCCTCGTGGAACATCTTGTCCGCGCCGACGCCGAGGGCGCCGGCGACATCGACGATGTCGTCCACCTTGGCGAACAACGGCCGTTTCTGAGTCATCCATATGACGGTCCTGCCGTCCGCCCGGGCATCCACATGGAACGGCAGGATGCCGAGCATCGTCTCCAGCCTGCGTCTGCCGCCGGGCGAGCTGCCGAAGGCGCTCCTGTCGGCGAGCGCCCACAGGGCGCCTATCGTCGAATGGCCGCATATCGGCTCCTCGGAAATGGGCGTGAAGTACCTCAGCCTCACATCCGCCCTGCGGGACCTCAGCACGAAGGCCGTCGACTTGACGCCCATCTCGACGGCTATGCGCTGCATCTGCATCTCGTCCAGCTCGTCCGCTCCGAGGACGATGGCGGCGGGGTTGCCCGCCAGGGGCTCGTCGGTGAACACGTCCACCTTGAGGACATCCAGCTCGGGCACGGCCACGTAGACCCCGTTCGTGCTATTTGGAATTTGTTCCGGGCTGGCAACCGCTGCGCAAACTATTTCATGAGGGTCCAGGATAGCCTGGGACATGCGCTCCTCGACGAGGGCCGTCATCGTGATGGCGCTGATGTTCAGCGTCGCGCAGATAGGCGCCCTGCTGATGGTCGAGGGCGCGCTCGGCGAGGAGTACCAGGCGTTCGAGGACCCGAACGACCCGATGATACCGATATACTACATCGTCGCGATCGTGCTCTTCACTTTCCTAGTGCTATATATCATCAAGAAGAGGAAGGAGAGCGTCGTGCGGGTCATATTCCTCGGGGCGGTCGCGTACACGATGATGATCGTCCTCTGGGCGGCGTTCTCCGCACTCGCCCTCGGCGTCGCGGCGCTCGTGCTGTCGGTCGCCGTCACGGCGGTGCTCACATACCTCCTCGTTAAGAGGCCAGAGTGGCACGTGATAGACATCACGGGCATGCTGGTGGCGATAGGCGTCATAGGCATACTGGGCATATCGCTGACCATACTCCCCGTCCTCATACTGCTCATCGCGCTGGCAGTCTACGACGCCGTCTCGGTCTACGGGACGAAGCACATGGTCGCGCTCGCGGACGGCGTCACATCGATGAGGCTGCCCATACTGCTCGTCGTGCCGAAGAAGCTCGAGTACTCGTACATGGAGCAGAAACCGCTCAAGCAGGAGCTGGATGAGGGTGGCGAACGGGACGCGATGTTCATGGGCCTCGGAGACATCATCATCCCGGGCGTGCTGATAGCCTCCGCCTACTACTTCCTGGACGGCGCCGCAGTCGTCGGCCTCCCGGGCAATCTCCTAGTCGCGATGGGGACGCTCGTCGGTGCGCTCGTGGGCTTCGGCGTCCTTATGCGGTTCGTGCTCAAGGGCAACCCACAGGCCGGGCTGCCGCTGCTCAACGGCGGCGCGATCGCGGGCTACGCGGCGTCGTACCTGATGGTGTTCGGCGACCTCTCGCTCGGCGTCACGGTACCTTGGTGATGCGCATGATGACGGAGACGAACCTGCTGGTGTGCTCGGACATACACGGCTCGCGGAAGGCGATGGACGCGATCAGGGACGCAGTCGACGACGAGCGCTTCGACGCGGTCGTCATCTGCGGCGACATCACGTCGGACGGCTCGCCGAAGGTCGCGCGGGCGCTGCTCGACTCCTTGGACGTGAGGATCATCGCGGTGCCGGGCAACTGCGACTCGAAGGCCGTCGCGTCGGTGCTGGACGTCGCGGGCGCGAGCGTGCACGGCAAGGCGTGCGAGGTCAACGGCGTCAGGTTCTTCGGCTTCGGCGGCGCGCCCCCGTCGCCGTACGGGATGCCGTTCGAGATACCGGAGGAGGTCATGGAGCGGAGGCTCAGGGAGGTCGGCGTCCGAGGAGGCGTCATGGTCACCCACACCCCCGCCCTCGGGATGAACGACCTGTCGAGCGCGGGCAACAACATGGGGTCGAAGGCCATACTCGACGTCGCCTCGGAGCTGCGGCCGAGACTCGCGCTGTCGGGGCACATACACGAGGCGAGGGGGGAGAAGGTCTCCCGCGGGACGGTGTTCGTCAACCCCGGCGCGGCAAAGGACGGCTACTACGCCAAGGTCCTCCTCTCCCGGAGCGTGAGGATAAGCCTCTGCAGCGTTTGAGGGCCCCGGCACGGGCATGACGCCAGAGCGCCGGCCAGCCGTTCCCCGAGGCGCAGCGGCACCCCAAAACGTTTTAATACCCCTCCCTCTTTCACAGACTCCGAGGTTGCAGATGGCTATTTGGCAGGGAAGGCCAAAGAGGAAGCCTTCGGGCGGAAGGATGAGGCTTGCGAGGAAGAAACGCAAGTTCGAAGTGGGCCGCGAGAAGCAGTTCACACGCCTCGGCGCGAGGAAGATCAAGATGTACCGCACCAAGGGCGCGAACAGCAAGGCGCGGCTGCTGCTCGCCGACGCGATCAACGTCGTCGACCCGAAGACGAAGACGGTCAAGCGCGTCAAGATCCTCACGGTCAAGAGCAACCCGTCGAACCCCAACTACGTCCAGCGCAACATCATGACCAAGGGCGCGACTGTCATGACGGAGCTGGGCGAGGCCGTCATCACTTCGCGATGTGGCCAGGACGGCGTCGTCAACGCCAAGCTCATTCAGCAGGAGCAATAGTTCTGTAGCGGGGCGGGAGTCAATCGTACGACCGAGCAGCGGACGCCCTCGACCGTACGCCCAGTCCCTACGAGGAACGAGTGACGGCCATCTTCCTCGCGCGGGCCGCAGGGAGGTCGGCCGGCGGTGCGGCCTCGTCCCACCAGTATATCTCCTCCCGCGAACGCGAGACGGCGTCCACGCTCTTCCAGAACTTCATGAGGTTCTCGCTCACCCTGATGTTCTTCACCGAGCCCACTATCTCGCCGTTCCTCACGCGCAGTATGGCGTCGCGGGGTATCGTCGAGAAGTCGCCGGTCGAGTAGTTCTGGAAGCGAGTGTACCATGTGTTGTTCATGTAGAGGCCGTCCCTGACGTCCTCGATGAGCTCGTCCACCGTGTGGTCGCCCTTGGAGAGCACCGGGTGGAACATGACGGGCTCGCTCGGCGTGCTGAACAGGTTCGGCACCAGCGGGCCCGTGCTGGCCGTCGGCCTCGCCTTGAACCTCTTGGCGGTGGAGGTGTTGTGCAGGAACGTCCTCAGGACGCCGTCCTTGATCACGGTGTTCTTCCTCGTGGGCCTGCCCTCGTGGTCGAACGCCCTCCTCGACATGCTCTTCAGCGTCGGGTCGTCGACCAGGGTGACCACCTCCGAGGCGATGGGCTTGCCGAGCTTCTTGGCGTACATCGACATGCCCAGCTCCACGGACAGCGCGCTCGCCATGGCGCCCGTCGCTCCCACGATACCGCCGATGAACAACGGCTCCAAGACGAGGTCGAACCTGCCCACGTCGCCCTGGACGGGGTCCCTCGCCGCGAGAGCGAACACCGCCGCCCGGGCGCCCGTCTCCGCGGCCTTCATCCTGTCCAGGTTCGCGGTCACCAGCACCGCCTGGCCCGAGGCCTCCGGCTGGGAGAACGCCCTCACGGACAGGTCGAGGGAGGCGTTGCCGTCCTCTGCGAGCGCTCCCCCGGTGGACGCGATGCACCACTGGGCGCGCCGGACGAACAGCGTGCCCCCGACATCGGTCGCGCCGACCTCCACGGCCGCGTCGATCGCCTCGTGTACATACTTAGCGGGATCGCGGATCGAGGCGATCCGCTTGTCCACGCTGGTGCGCCTGTACTTGAACCGGCCCTTCGCGATGCCCTTGAAATCCTCGTTCACGGGCGACGCCCGCGCGAGCCTAACGATCTCGCGGACGGACTTCGCGCCGGTCCTTAGGTCCCTGACGTCCGAGGCCATCGTGCGGCCGCCGACGGAGACGAACACATGCGCGTTGGCCGAACGCCAGAAGTTGGAGGTGTCTATCATCGAATTCGAATAGCGTATCTGGTCGACGGCGCTGTCGTACACCTCGACCACGGCGTCGTCGGCGCCAGCCTCCCTCGCGGCGTCGACGAGCTCCGTCGCGGTGTCCTTCAGACGGCTCATCTCAGGTGCACCCCCCTGAGACGCAGCGTCGGACCGCCGCAGAACACCGCCGCGCCCTGCATAGGGTCGCCCTTGCCGCACTCCGCGGCCGTGAACTCAAGCTTCTTGGACACGCCGTCCATGGACTCCCAGAAACGGGGCGTGGTTATCTCGAGCACGCAGTTCCTCGCGGGGCCAGCGACCTTCCCGTTCCTGATGAAGTACGCCTCGCGCGAGACGTACTTCTGGTTGAACCGCTTGTCGTCGATGTTCCACTCCGTGAACGACTTCATGTACACGCCGTCCCTGACAGACGCGACCATCTCCGCCTCGTCGATGTCGCCCGGGGCGACGAACGTGTTGGCCATGCGCACGATGGGCTCCTTCCAGTAGACGGACGACCGCGCCGAGGCGTTGCTCTTCAGGCCCAGCTTGCCGGCCGTCTCCCGGTTGTGCAGGAACTCGTTGATGACGCCCTTCTTGTACAGGAACCTCGGCCTCGCCCGCACGCCCTCATGGTCGTACTCGTAGTAGCCGTAGGAGCCCGGCACGGTAGGGTCGTCGATGACCGTCGCGTGCTCCGAGCCGATGGCATCGCCGATCATCTCTGGCTTGATGAACGACTTGCCCGCCTGGGACATCTCCCTGCCGAGTATCCTGTCGGCCTCCATGGGGTGCCCGCACGACTCGTGCGCGGCGATGCCCGCGACCTCGGGGCCGCACAGGAGGTCGTATGTCCCGGGCTTGACCTTCTTGCCCTTGTCTATGAGGTCCTTCAACATCCTCATCTCGTTCGCGAGCTCGGCCGCCGCGCCCCACTCCTCGGTGCGCTCCCAGCCGCCCGTGGCGCCCCACTCCCTGAAAGACTGCTCCGTCTGGCCCTTCGACGTGACCATGTTCAGGCAGTTGAGCCTCATGCGCGGCAGGAACGAGCCTATCCTCGCGCCGTCGGTCGTCGCGGTGTGCGCGGTGATCTCCTCGTCGGCGACCTCGAAGAACCTGCCCTGGACCTTCAGCCCGGTGGCCGTCACGGCCGAGTCGAGGGATTTGAGGTAGTCCATCCGGTCCTCGTTGGACATGTCCGCGAGCGGAGTGCGCTGCCTGACGGACCACGACGTCTTGGTCGCCTTCTCGGAGGAGAGCTTCACGCGCTCCTTGCGCTTGCCCGCCTTGGCGAGCTTGACCGCACGCCTCGCCAGGTCCGCCCCGGTAGACCGGGATATCCTGTTCGCGCTCGCGAAACCTATCCCGCCGTCGAGTATGACGCGGACATACATGCCAGCGTCGACGGAGGAGGTCACGCTGTAGACCTGTCCCGACTTGATCGACATGCTTCTGGCCCTCAGGCTGACGAGGCGCGCCTCCGCCAGCAGCGGGTCCGCCTTGGACGTCGCCTGCCGGAGCGCGTGTTCTGCAACATCTTCATCCATCATCGGAAATGCCCTCTTCGTTGGCGGAACACCGACAGCATAGATAAACGTTCCAAGAGGGCGGATGCTTCGGGCGTCCACGGGTTGACGACCGTTAGTATTAGATACACGGGGGGCAATGGCAAGCCCGAGGCACATGGCAGTCGACCCCGAGAAGGCGCTCGTCCTTTGGCCGTCGTACTTCGACTCCAGGGTGAGCAGGTGCTCCGGCCGTAGGGTGCCCAGGAAGGACGCCGTGGAGGCGCCGTCCGCGAGGATGCTCTACGACTCCGTCAGGGCGCTGGGCCTCGACTGCATACTCGAGCTCGAGAAGGCGTACCCTCGCTACTGGTACCGACGGGAGGGCAGGGTGCTCGTCGAGCCCAAGATGGGCAAGGGCGAGCTCATAGCCAAGGTCGCGGAGGAGCTCAAGGGCCTCGCCAAACCCGAATGATGTCGAGGGTGAGGGCGTCTTGCTGCTTTCACAGAAGGTCTTCGTCGGCTTCGCCGTCTGGACGATATTCTCCATGCTCGTCTCGCTGTCGGCGGGGCTCGAGGTGCTCCTCACCCTGGAGCTGATCGGCCTGCTCATCGCGGTCGAGCTCACCAGCGGGCTGCTGAGCAAGGAGCTCAGGAGCAGGATGGAGTACTTCATCTACACGGGGCTGCTGCTGTTCGTCATCGTCGTCGTACGAAGGGTGTGGCTCATACTGTCGTGACGGCGCTCAGGACCGCCTCTCGACATGGTAGTCATGGCGCTGCTTCTCGCTGACGACATATCGAATGAGGCCTGGACGCCATTCCGGATGCGCATCGGACAGCTCCTGGACGATGTCGTCGATGGACCGGTCTTCTCGCTCAGGCCCCCTCCGCCTCAGCAGCCTCCCCGCCACGAAACCCAAGGCCCGCGAGGCCCGCACGCGCGTCCACGACCATGCCCTGTCCAGGACGTCCGTCGCGATCCACAGGGCGAGGACGAAGGCGACGAAGAACAACGCCGCCTTGGCGTTGCCAGGCACCGCGCCGGTCAGCTCCGTGCTGATGACGACGGGGTCGAAGAAGTCCCGATGGCTCTCGTCGAAGTACACGCCGGCCCTGCCGTCGCTCAGCACGGACACGAGGTTGGACGCGAGGACGTCGTTGTCCATGTACGCGCGCATCCCGTTGATGAGCACGCTGGGGTCGGACAGCAGCACTATCTCCCCCGCGCCGAGGCGCTCCCTCGCCAGCACCACGAAAGGCCCCGATGGCTCGCCGAAGTCCTGCATCCTGTCGCCGTCCGTGTCGGACCAGCTGGCCAGGCTCGTGCGTACAAGCGGCTCCGTCGATCCGCCGACGACGATCGATGCAGCGTAGTTGAGTTGCAGGGACGAAACATTCGTCGTGAGCGCGTCGGGGGAGATATCGAAGCACACGGGGAATTCAGGCGACTTCTCGAATGACAGGTCGATCACGAGCCTACCCGAGAACCTGCAGGCCGCGCCCATACCCTCGAGCAGGCCGGTCGCGGAGCCGAAGTCGTCCGCCAACAGCAATCTGCCGCCCGCCCTTACGAACTCGCCGACGAGCGCGCCTTCCGACGCGGAGAACCCATTGGAGGGGCCGATGATGGCCAGGGCCTCGGAGGCGGGGTCGAGGACCATGTCGTCCAGGCCGAGGCGCACGAACTCGACCTCGCCGCCCGTTGCGCGCAGCTCGAAGGATGGCGAGAGCTTGCCCGTCTTGTAGGTCGACACCGCAAGGCCGCTCGTGCCGTTCCATCCCGTGTTGAACATCGAGAAGTCTGCGGAAGACGACAGCACGGGCGAGACCATGCTGAGCATGGTCAACCCGATCGCCGCGCAGACGACCGTCGCCGCGATGTAGCCCCTCCGGACCTTAGAC
>JBFFML010000022.1:0-27930 GCA_041554135.1 Thermoplasmata archaeon
TCGACCGAGGGCTCTTAGGGGGTAGAGGTCGGGCCGTCGAATGGCTTATGGCATCGACCTGCGATTCGCGCCTTGTTAGACGCCTTTGGGGCAGGCAGGTCTCAGAAAGGATTATATCAAGGTGATTCCAGTGGCCCTGGCGGAGTTGGTACTTCGAGAAGACTTGGTACGGCCGTGGTTGCGCCTGGAATGGGCAGGTATGAAACCAGCCGGATCGGATTGGAGCCTTCACGCGCCGGGGGAGCATCGCGACGAAAGCGATCGAGGCAGCTTCAGCTGCTGCTCATTGCCGTTGCCGCGTCTGTCGTCCTGGCCTCGTTCGTCCTTTTGCCGCCTGTTTCGCATGAGTACCTGGCCGTCAGGTCGGAATCCGTGGCTGCGGACATAGAGATAGTGGACAGCACGGGTTCCGTGGGCCGATACACCTCCATAGCTGTAGATTCCGATGGCTGTGTACACATCAGCTACTACGATTCCACGCACGGCGACCTCAAGCACGCCACGAACGCAGGCGGCGACTGGACCTTGAGTACCGTCGACTCCGACGGCACCGTTGGCTGGCCCACCTCGATAGCGATCGACGCCGCCGACAAGGTCCATATCTGTTACAAGGACATCACGAATTCCAGCCTCAAATACGCCACAGACGCCGGTGGCAACTGGGCCTCAGTCACGGTTGACAACGCAGGCGACGTTGGCTCGTCCAGCTCCTTGGCAGTCGATTCTGACGGTTGGGTGCACATCAGCTACTACGATTCGACCAACCGCGACCTCAAGTACGCCACGAATGCGGGGGGCGGATGGGCAATGAGCGCCCTCGACAGTGCAGGGGATGTGGGCGGGTCCACTTCCATAGCTGTCGATTCGGCTGACATTGTCCATATCAGTTACGGCGACATCACGAACTCCACCCTCAAGTACGCGACGAACGCGGACGGCAAATGGACATTGAGCACTGTCGATGACGCGGGCGACGTGAACTCGTTCACGTCTCTGGCGGTCGACTCAGCCGACAAGGTCCACATAAGCTACTGGGACGCCACGAATTTCGACCTCAAGTACGCGACGAACGCGGGGGGCGCATGGTCGGCGAGCACCGTTGATGGCGTAGAGGGGGAGGATGTTGGCATGTGGACCTCAATAGCGGTTGACGCCGCCGACAGCGTGCATATCAGCTACTACGATTCAACGAATGACAACCTCAAGTACGCCACGAACGCGGGTGGCGACTGGGCGTTGAATACGATCGAGGGCTACTTCAACGTTGGCTGGCACACATCGATAGCGGTCGACTCAGGCGGCAGGGTGCATATCAGCTACTATGACTGGGACAACGCCTATCTCAAGTACGCGACATTCTCCAACGTGCTTATTCCAGAGTTCCCCAGCCTTGCGGTCCCGATACTAGGGCTGATGTGCGTTTTCCTGTTCGCATCTGCCAGGAGAAGGAAGCGACAGAACCCACCCGGCGCTTGAGGGGATTTGAGGGCGCGTCCGGGAGACGACTTCGTTCCCAACCGTCTCACCGGCGGGCATGAGGTGAGGACGGGGGAGGTTCTGGGTTGATCGCCTCACGTCGGCAAAGGTCATAGACTGGAATGGCGATACCGGGCTTATTGCGTGTTGATTCCTTTGAAACTGGTAACCACGGGATATGCCGCAATGGCCCCAGGACGTGAACTGGAGCCATTCGATTATGAGCCGCCGGCACTCAAAGATCACGACGTCCGCATATCTATCACTCATTGCGGCCTCTGCTACACCGATATACACGCGATTGAGAACTACTATGGAATCGTCGACTTCCCTCTCGTGCCTGGCCATGAGATCGTCGGGCACGTGTCGGAAGTGGGCTCGGCCGTGAGTGACCTGAAGGAAGGTGACCGAGTTGGCGTCGGATGGCAGGGCCGTTCGTGCATGCGATGCGAGTGGTGTCTGAGGGGTGACGAGCACCTCTGTGATGACATCGTCAAAGCAGGAGTGTGGACTCCTTACGGCGGCTTCTCTTCTTCGGTCTCGGTGGACAGTCGTTTTGCCTATGCATTGCCGGCTCCCATGCCATCGGAGTTCGCCGCAGTGCTTCTCTGCGCTGGAATCACGGTCTACTCCCCGCTTCGGTCGTGCGCGGACGGACACAGGCGAAAGGTTGGCGTTATCGGTGTGGGCGGCCTTGGCCACCTCGCACTCCAGTTCGCACGTGCCATGGACTATGATGTCACCGCCATCTCATCGTCGCCGGACAAGGAGGAGCAGGCGATGGCCCTGGGCGCGGACCATTTCCTTGTCGCAGGTGACCGAGCCAGCCTGAGGGAGATGAGATTCAGTTTCGACACGCTCCTGTACACTAGCCATAGCACGATCGATTGGACGTCGGTGTTGCTCACTCTCAGGAACAATGGCAAGATGGTGATGGTCGGCTTCTCCCCCGACCCCATAACGTTCGACCCGATCGACATGGTTGTCCATCAGCAGTCCGTCACCGGCTCCTTCCTGGGCAACCGGAAGAGTATGCGGGAGATGCTCGCGTTCGCTCAAGAGCATCGCATCAAGCCGCTGATCGAGCTGATGCCGATGTCGCAAGTGAATGAGGCGATCCGCAAGTTGAGGGAGAGGAGGGTGCGCTACCGGATAGTCCTGGTCAACGAGCCGGCGCACCACGGAGCCGGAGTAGAGTAAGGGTCACTACGCATTCAGAAGGCCTTCATCATGGTATCCATAGACGAAGGCTCCGACCGGCGTGAGGGGGGGCCAGAGCCATATTATCAAGGTTGGTAGCGACTCGGAAACGAAGATAAAGGCATCAATCGCTAGAGTGTCTGCAGATACTCTTGATTTGCCCATCATGCAAGACGGACTCGCCGGATGACTCGAGGTTTTGTCCTCATTGTGGCAGACCGCTGAAGGCGGAAGGAGTTGACATCATCCTTCCCCCAGACGACTCTAGCACCGGCGAGCGCGCGACAATCTACTTGATGATGGCCATCATAGGTTTGTTCTTCGGATGTTTCTTGCTCATCCCGGGATACTTCGTGGGTTGGGGCCTCATCGTACCAGCGATGTGTCTGATAGTCATCGGGCTCGCGTTCCTTTATGCCCGGTACCATGTCTTGAGGCGCTATGCGAGGAAAGTCGAGCAGTTGAGGAAAGAGGCGACGATAAGGATCAGATGCAGGTACTGCGGCACGCTGAACCCGGACTCGGCTATCAGATGCGATTCCTGCGGCGCCACTCTATGAGCCGTGAAGAGGCAACCCTACTCTTGGGAAACGGGTCTTGATATCTGAGGGGAGTCAACGCGCTATACGCCCATGGTCTGTCGGAAATGTACGATGACGTGCACACCTTCATACTCCACCTCTCGCCCGACTGGAAGATGAGGTTCAACCTCCCGTCGCGGGATGCGGGAGCGCTGAACAAACCGCTGACAGTTCTCACCGAAGACCGGATAGACAGAGTTCATGAGCCGACTCTGAAGATTCTCGCCGAGACTGGAGTGGTATTCTGGGAGCATGAAGCCGTTGAGGTGCTGAGTGCGGCAGGGGCGTCCGTCGATAGGACGACAGGCGCAGCTATTCGGCGTGGAGAAGGCGCTCAACACCCTCATGACGCACGAGCCGAGCGTATTGACGAGGGTGTCGAAAAGGGACTCTCCGGGATCATCGAAGAGACGAGGGAGGTATCAACGTAGAGAATGATTGGACGGTGCGCGCAGCCTCGAATGGTGCGCTCCGCACTCAGGAATCGATGCAGATGCGTCAGTCAGGGGACGACGGAAGTCGGCGTGGCCTATCGGTACTTGGAGTATCTGTCCAGTAGCGCGCACACCTCGTCCGAGACCTCTCTGGTGCAGTTGCCCGCCTTCTCCTGTCCGATGACATACGTTCTAGCGGAGGCGATTGAGACTCGAGAGCCTTTGGCTATCACTGTGGCGACGATGGACGAAGCCTTCGCCTCGTCAACCTCGTAGTGGTTCATAATGTCCCTCATGCCGTACCTGAAGCCCGAGATCCTGTTCAGATTGAGCATTGCGACCCGCTTGCTGATCTGAGTAGGGCGAGACCTGTGTTGGTCATATCTCCGCCTCTTGTGTCTTCCGCTGCTTCTAGCCAAATGACTCTCTCCGCGCTCGCTTCTATACAACAGCTGATACTTTAAATGTTGCAGATTATCGCACATTTTGTTGCGGTTCTCTGATGGAGATCACGCCGTCGAAGCCATCTGGTGGCTGCATGTGAGATTCCTATCCATGACCGCCCCCTGTCCTTCCAGCGCCGTCCGGAGAAAAGCCCTTAGAGGAGAAACGGGATTTCCCGGTAAACCGGTTGTGACACGGATGCCTGTGCGAGACCATATCAGAGCGGATGACGTTGCGAGGAACCTGAGGCTTGAGTATCAATACAATCGCAAGGACGCGTCGTGTAGGGTTCTTGACAAGATGCAGCCGATAATCGCGCAGTTGCAGGATCCTCACAAGCTCGACCTGAACGAGTTCCTTGGCGATGTAGCCGTCATGATAAACAAGGAGTTCAGGATCCGGGAGGTCACAATAGGCCTGAGAAGTCCCGCGGATGGCCTGTATAGATACGTGGCGATGGCTGGGTTGCGGCCTGATGCATGGAAGGCACACTCAGACATCGAATACACGCTGAGGGATTTCACCGACCCGAGCGTCTTCAAGGGCCGCCCCATCAGCTCGCTGACCTTCGTGTTCCTCGCCGAGGACACGCCCTACCGCGAAGGCGAGGAGGACACGTTCAACCGACGGATACTACTGGAGGCGAAGCGTAAGTCGGTCGACGAGAGCATAGAGGGCGATTACCTCGACATAAACATACTCGACGAGGACGGCGAGCTCGTGGGCTGGATAGAGATATCGGGCACCAGGGAGGCGAGGTTTCCCGACCCCGTCACCATCAAATGGATTGAGCACATGGGACAGATAATAGGCATAGCGTTGGCTTATGTGAAAGCGTAGATGTTAGTAGCTTTTGGAATGCGTATCCGCGCATACGTCCTCATACATCGCCTGCCTCTTCCCGTATCGAGATGAAGAGTTCTTTGCCATCCTGAGGAAGTGGGGCAAGACAGCGCTTTCCGTCGCCTTTGCTTCGGGGAGCATCGACTGGGCGGATGGCGACCATTCAGATATCGCGGAGACGGCCATCAGCGTCGCGGAGAGAGGCCGTGAACGTCACAGCGCGAGATGCCGCTCTATGTCTCCGCTGATCCTCTCTGAACCGCTGTCCACCGGCACGATCTCTATGTCCTCCGGTGACGCGACACCGATGCCCAGCTCGACTGCCCTCCTTATCTGGTCATGGTCGAAGACGCTCTTGTTCTCGATCTTCTTCGTCGTCCCGTGCATCTTGAGAGAGGCCACTCCGACGGCGTCCAGGGCGACCCTGTCCTTAGATGCGAAGGTGAGGTTCGCCCGCCACCTTGGTCCTTTCATGGGACCGCCCTTGTAGAATGCTTCCACGCCGTCCATTACGACCAGCTTTGGCGCATAAGCGTAGTTGATCTCCGCGATGAGCCTCCGCTGTTTCAGTATCGATGAATGCAGCTCCGTCATGTGTCCCCTGTGTACTAGCCCGGTCCCGAGCTTCAAGGACATGGTGAAGTGTCCGCCATATCTGTGGGTCTTCAGGCAGCAGAGGCCGATTACGGCTTCAGCATCCAACGCAGCCTTGGCGAATCGGAACCCCTTCTTCCATCCACTGTCCGGCGGATCCACTTGTACCCACTGATCCGCGGGCAGCTCGTCCAGCACGAGGCACTCGAAGCCGAGTTCCCTCCCCATCTCGAAGATACCCTTGCTCTCGAACACCTTCCGCGTGTCAGCCGGCCCGCTCCTGTCACCAACGATCAGCCGTTTCGCCCCGGCCTCCATGCAGAGTTCGACGATGGTCCTGAGGGTGTCGTTGTGCGTCGACCCGGGAGTTGGATCCGCGGTGTTGAAGTTCGGCTTGATGAAGACTTCCCTTCCTTCGACATCTGGCATACCGATGGCTCTCACAACGGCCCTCGTGCCTTCGGTCCTGTCCGGATTGAGCGCTATCGCCACTTTCGCCTTTGACACTGAAATCACCATTCGTAGGCCACCAAAGGTCCCGGTCGACGTCATCGAGCCCGCGTATGTTTTACACTTTCGCCTTAATCGCATCGAAGGCGGCGGCGACCGCATCGACTGGGTCATCGACCTTGACCAATCCACTCAACTCCCCACGGGACAGCTTATCGATCTCCCATGAGCGCAACGCGATGACCGTCTTGCCCATGTTGAGGGCATGCGCCATCTCGGAGAGCGTGCCGAACTGGCCCCCGATCGCTATCAGTACATCCGCCGTCTTCACGATGACGACGTTCCGGGCGACTCCCAGCCCGGTCACTATCGGTATCTGGACATGCTCATTTGCGTCGTCTTTGCAGTCCGATGGTATGATCCCGACAGTCACGCCTCCCCTCTTTCGCGCGCCCCTGCAGACGGCCTCCATCACGCCTGTCAGGCCTCCGCTGAGGACTATGCTATCTCGAAGGGCGATCTCCTCCCCGACCTTCTCGGCTAGCGCGCACAGCTCGTCATTCGCCTTGCTCGCCCCTATGACGCCTATCATCGCCTGGACCATGGCATCAGGGAACTCAATACGTGGTTTTAAACCCGACCCGAAGTCCTGGTTGTCCAACGACACGTTTATTAGCACAGCCAAGCGATATTGTGGCCAAGGGAAGGAGGCATCCAGGGTGGCTGACATCAGGGAGAGGATCGAAGAGGACCGAGGCTTGCTGAAGAAGATACAGACCTATATTCCTGGATTCAAGGGATACAGAGAACGGGAAGACCTGAGGGACGCGGACCGCATGCTCAGGGCCCAGCTGGCCGGGAAACTGTCGCTTCAGAGGAGGGCGCTCGAAGAGTGCAGGGGCATACTCGTCCAAGGCCCTGCCACCAAGGAGTTGGGCATGATCGGAGGGCTGATCAACCAGTTCAAGAAGCTCGAGGGCCAGGTGGCCCACGCGGCGACAGGCTACTCCGGGATAGCCGCGGACATCGCATTCAAGGAGGAGCAGCTGGACCGTCTATACGAGTACGACGCCCTGATGCTCGACCACATGATGTCGATATCGGCCAGCGTGGAATCCCTGAAGAACTCGCTGATGGCGGCTGACGAGGCAACGACATTCAAAGACATCATGAACATCAAGGCGAGGATAACGGATTTCGAGGACAAGTTCAACGCCCGGCTGAGGGCGATCGAAGGCACGGAGGTGTAGAAACATGAGTCTGATCGGAGCGGACACGTTCAAGTGGGATGACAGTGACAAGCGCTCGAACATCATGTACAGGGTGCCGAGGAACATAAGGTTCAACGACAACATCGTCGTCAGGGAGGACGAGATCGCAGTTTTCTTCCGGGACGGCAAGGCGCTCGCTTACATAGACCGTCCCGACAGGTATGCGCTCACGTCGCTGAACGCGCCGATAGTCGGCAAGGTGGTCAAGTTCCTATCTGGCGTGCAGCAGCAGGCGGAGGTCATATACCTCCAGAAGCGAGTGTTCGACGCCAAGTTTGGCAGCAAACAGCCGTATCAGTTCAGGGACCAGGAGTTCGGCATGGTCAACCTGCGGGTCTTCGGCGAGTTCAGGTTCAAGATAGCGTCGCCCGAGAACTTCGTCAATCAGTTCGTGGGGACGCTCAACTACGCCTCGAGCGCCGAGGTGGAGGAGCGGATCAAGGAGCAGATGGTGATAATCGTCTACGACTCCATCGGTGACATGAAGAGGGACGGTATGGGAGTCGCGGACATCGCGAGCAACCTCACAGACATCGAGCAGGTCATACTGGCGAGATGCACGGAACACTTCGAACTCTACGGCCTGAGCGTCGACAAGCTCTCGGGGCTGTACGTGTCGCTCCCGGAGGAGGTCCAGAAGGCCGTCGACACGCGCTCGTCGATGCAGGTGCTCGGCGCCAATTACGTGCAGTATCAGTCTGGACAGGCGATGAGGGAGGCCGCCCAGAACCCGTCCGGGGGCACTGCCGGCGCCGGCGTGGGCGTCGGCGCGGGCATAGGCATGGGTTGGACCATGATGGATGCGATGAGGCAACCGTCGCCGCAGCAGCCGGTCGCGGGCCCGCCTCCGGCGCAGGGTGTGCCTTGCCCCAAGTGCGGCGCGATGAACGCGCCTGGCAGCAAGTTCTGCTCGTCTTGTGGCGCCAAGATGGCCGTCGACACGGTCAAATGCGCGAAGTGCGGCGCCGATGTGCCCGAGTCGTCCAAGTTCTGCTCTGAGTGCGGGGCGGACATGAACGCCACCAAGAAGTGCCAATCCTGTGGCGCGGAGATATCCGGCGCCGTCAAGTTCTGCCCGGAGTGCGGAAAGGAAGCCTGAGCCGAAGGAGCCAGAAGCGCCGATGATGGGGCAGGGAGTGAATTGGCCTCGATCAAGTGTCCGAAGTGCGCTGCCCCGGTGGTGTTCGACGCAGGGACGAAGTTCGTCAAGTGCTCGTACTGCGACTCCCAGATCTTCATCGACCGCTCCGGTGCAGGTTTCTACTACGCCGCGCCGTTCATGATCGACGAGGCCAATGCGATAGGGACCTTCCGCCGCTGGGCAGCGGGTCCGACGAGGGCCAAGGACCTCGACAAGCGCGCCCAGATAGCAGGCGTGACGAGGCAGTACTTCCCCGTCTACATGTTCAAGCGCATCGTCGCGGGCAAGGAGCGCGTGCTCCTCGAGCCTGCAGGCTCCACGACGTTGCCCGGCCTTCACTCGCTCAAGGTGCCGGCGACGGACCTCAAGATATTCGACGGCACGTTCGACATGGGCGGGGCGGAAATCATCCAGCCGGACATAGAGATGCTCTCATACCTCGACTCGCTACCTGGCGAGCCGGTCGAGCAGGCGCTGGTGTTCTTCCCGATATGGCGGCTGTCATATGTCTTCGAGCAGAGGCGGTTCGAGGTGGTCATCGATGCTTCCGCTGGCGAGGTGTTCGCCTCCGATTTCCCTACAAGGAGCTCCGCCGCATATGTCATGGTTGCGGCTGTTGGCTTCGCCGCGTTCGCCCTCGAGGGCCTCCTCGCGCTGAGGTCGCTGGAGGCTGCGGCAGCGCTGATGGCCTTGACAATCGTGGGCGTGTTCGCAGCGTCGTACACCGTCGCTAAGAGGTTGTGACCATGGCGGACATCTCGGTAGGCCTGAACTGTCCCGCTTGCGGGGGCGCGATATCCATCGCCGAGGGCGATGACACGCTCATATGCCCATACTGCGACTCCACGCTGTTCATAGAGGGCGACAGGGGCGTGTCGACCATAGCCTTCAAGAACAGACTCACGAAGGACGCGGCCGTCGCCGCGACGCGACACTGGTGGTCTCGTGGCTGGAAGGCGAGGGACCTCGGGCGGATAGGCCATATCTCAGAGGTCTACCCCATCTACTTGCCGTTCTGGAGGACTTCGACCAGGGTGGCGGGTTGGATATGCGGCTATGAGGAGCGGAGGTACACCGACCAGAAGGGCAACACACATGTCCAGCGCGTACCGAAGGAGGAGATGGTCCTCACGGATTACCTGTTCTCGGAGATCGCCACGGACCCCGGAGACCTCGGCCTGAGAAGCCTGCACAACTTCTCGGGCGAGACGGGTTTCGCCGACTTCGACATGATCCCCACATTCGAGGCCACGACGAGTCGGGATGACGCCGTATCACGGTCCAGGGCCGATGCGTTGTCGAGGGCGCGCCGCAGCGTCCGGGTCCCGCACGTCACTATGGAGCGGCTGCACATCTTCCCGAGAAGGCTCTCGATGATATACTATCCCGTCTGGGTCGTTCGCTACTCGTACAGGGACAGGATGTACATGTCCACGGTGGACGGGGTCACGGGGCAGGTGCTGTCGGGCCGTTCCCCAGGTGATCCGCTGTTCCAGAGCCTGGCTATCACCGCCGGCACATCCGTGGGGGGTTTGCTGGCCGCCCTGGGCATCATCCTGGGGGAACTGGCGTACGAGATACTGGTGGGCGCGTTGATCGGGGCTGGTGTCGTCATGTACCTCACGTACAGGTTCTTCAGGCACGGATCCGAGGTGATAGAGGGCGATTTCAAGCACAAGCCGGCCTCCGCGGCAGATACCATGAGGGAGCTTCAGGAGGCCGCACGGTTGATACAGGGGGCATACAGGTGAGGGTCGTCCAGGTGAAGTGCCCCGCGTGCAACTCCCCGATCATATCGAAGCAGAAGGACAGGTTCTTCCACTGCGACAAGTGCCACGTCCTGCACGTGAGGGACGGCGGGACGCGCACCGTCGACTACGAGATCGCCGAGTTCAGCACTTCCGCGCCTCAGGGGGAGCGCGTGTATGTCCCGTTCTGGAGGTTGTACTGCTCTTTCGTGATCAGGTCGAGGAGCGTCCATGGCGCCCCCGTGTTCAGGCTGGCATCATGGATCAAGGGCGCCGACGACAGCGGGAACCTCTTCATCTACGTCCCCGCGGCGGACTTCGACCCCATGGCCTTCAAGCGGATCGCGATGGACTTCACCGTGAAGTCTCCGAACTACAGGACGAGGCTCAACTTCGGCGGCGTCCGCAGGATGCCCGCCGTGATGCCCTCCGAGGAAGCGTCCGAGCTTGCGGATTTCGTGGTGGTGACAATGGAGGCGGAGAAGCCAGGGGTCCTCCAGAGGCTGGACTACTCGTTGACCGTGAACGGCTCCAAGGTCGTTTACCTGCCGTTCGTGTTGACATCGAGAGGCATGCTGCCTGCTCTGTAGGCCCTCACTCGCTCTTTCGCCCCTTCTGCCTGGATAGGAAGTCCTTCACGATTTCACTGTGGTCGAAGGCCATGTCCGGCAGGTCGTTCGTCGGGAACCATTCGACACTCTCCGCGTCGTCGCCTGCGGCCAACTTCCCACGGATCGGCTTAAGGTGGTATGCGGCCGTCACGAAGTGCCCGCGCGGGTCCCTGTCCGCGCCTGAGTAGACGCCCACGAGCCGCACTATCTCGCATGCGAGTCCGGTCTCTTCTCTGACCTCTCGGATGACACAGTCCTCGAGCCTCTCGCCGTACTCGACGAACCCGCCCGGGAGGGCGTAGGAGCCCTTGAACGGGTCCTTACCGCGTCGGATGAGCAGTATGCGGTCGCCTTCGACGACGACCGCGTCAGCTGTGAGCGATGGTTTCCTCCACTCGTTGGCTATCTGGCTCTCTAGCGATCCCGCCTTTCCATCGTACTCAGCCAGTATCTTCTCTCCGAGTTCCGTGAGCTCGGAGACGCCTCCTTCGCGCCCTCCGCGGGAGGACCTCACGACGTCCCCGCCCGCATTGTCCGATATCCTCTGGAGAACGTCCCACGCGTGCCTGTACGACATGCCCATGTCCTTCGCGGCCTTGGACATCGACCCCAGGTCCTTGATCTTCCTCAGCAGGGTGGCCCTGCCGTCGCTGATGAGGAAGCGTCCGTCCTTCACCAGCCAAATCTTGAGCTTGAGGTCGTACATCGTGTTCCGGACGCGAATCCCGGTCTTTCATACTTACCATTTTCTGGGGCAAGCTCGCCCATGGTGATACGGAGTTGTCAAGTTCGCTTGGAACTCCTCTCGATGGATCTGAAGCAGTACGGGTCGTTGTGGAACTTACCTGTCAGGGCGAGGGAGACGGAATTGCAGCCCCCGCCGCATCTGAGACCATGCTTGCAGCCAGCGCAGTTGTCGCCCAAGTCATCCGCTACGAAACGTCTTGTGTACGCGAAAGCGCCGTCGTCGTTCCAGATGTCCCTGAGATGTCTCCTCCTCACGTTCCCCTCTACGAACCTGTCATTGCCCATGGAGAGACATCCCACGATTCCCCCGTCGCTGGTTATGCCTATCGTCGATGTGCCTGCGGTGCATCCCCTCCATGCCGACCCCGGCAACACCTTGGAGAAGTATCCGTAGCAGTGCGCACCCGCGATTCTCATCCTCTCCGATCTGTCCCTGAGCCCCTCCTTTGCGATGAACAGCGCGGTCGCGTAGAACTCCTCTGGCGAGAGCGTCTTCTCCTTGAGGAAGTTGCCGAAAGGCATGGCCACCTGTATCTGCCAGTTGATGCCCTTTGGCGCGAGCAGCTCCCTCATAGCTGGCAGGTCCCTGAAGTTCAACTTGCTGACGGTCGTTATCACCGTTGTCTGGACGTCACTGGCCCTGAGCGTGTCGACCGCGCCGACGGCCTTGTCCCAGGTGCCACTGCCTCGTATGCCCTCGTGGCTGTCCTTCATGCCGTCGAGGCTGATGCCGACGACCTCGGGAGCCAGGTCGGACATGCCGTCCGCGAATTTGTCCATTATCATCCCGTTGGATACGATGCTGAGCTTCATGCCCAGTTGCTTGACGCACTCGGATACCTGCATGAAGTCGCGCCTCAGAAGCGGCTCGCCGCCCATTAGGCAGACTTCTTTACACCCGACGGAGGCGAGCATCTCGCAGAGCCCGAAAGCCTCCCTGGTGGACAGTTCGTCTGGCCTCGCCTGTCCGGCCGATGAGCCACAGTGAGTGCATCGCAGGTTGCAGCCGAGGGTGAATTCCCATATCGCGCAGTCGAGAGAATGCGAATTCGTCAGGCAGAACACCTCCTGAACGTCATCTGCCGTCGCACACGCCATAATACGTTACGGCATTCATCATGGATAGGTTCAGACCGATCCCTATGAAGAAGAACAACAGCAGCAGCGGGAACGAGATTACGTATAACGCCTTCGACCGTCCCTTCTTCGCACCATTCCGTGTCGCAACCGCTCCGACGGCGAGAGCTGAAGCGTATGGGTACGACGATGAAGTGCCCGAGTAGTGGAGCACCAATGCGGCTGCCGGTATGAAGCCCGCGAGGAAGCCAACCGTCGAGCAGAGAACTCCCCGCCCGAGCCTGAAGACCACCTCTCTCATCCTCAGCTTCCTCATCGAGCTGAGATCTTTCTCCGTCAGGCCCAGTTCCTCGCCCGCGGATTCGACCACTTCGTTCATGCTGCAAGCCCCTCCTGGTGGACGACTCCGTATTCGGCCCCCGCTGCCAAGTGTTTCTCAGGAAGGATCACGTCGCCGGTCTTCAAGCCCAGCACGAAGCAGAACAACACCAGGGGGACGAATACCAGCAAGACCCGGCTGGCGGATCTCGGACGCCCGGAGGCCGATGTAACGGCCGCAACTCCCACAACCGCGAAAGGGTATGAGTTGACCTTGTTGTAGGCCATCATGGCGATTGTGCCCACGGAGAAGGCGCCGACGGCGTAGGCGACCGGGAGCCACCAGGCTCTGAACAGCCGCACGAGCCCCTCTCTGCTCCTCTGTTTCTTCATGTGCGCCATGTCCGTGTCCCTGACCCCCATCTCCTCCGCGAGCGAGTTCAGTCCGACCACCTCCCGGTTCCTTGCCGGTTCAGGACTCCGTATCTCGGAGTCGTGCTTGTCTCTGGCTCGGCCGAGCCGAGGACGAAGCCGAGAGCGAACGCCACTGCGGAGAGGACGATCGTTCCGAACATCATGAATCTGGCTCTCTGCGCGAACGCCCCAGGGTGCGTGAGGATTGCTGCCGCCGCCAAGGGATACGTTGGCGATTGCCCAAGGGCATCAGCTCTGAACGCCCCGGACAGGAAGAGGGCCGCGCCGAAGGAAAGGACAGGCATCAACCATCCCAGAGTCCTCACGGCGATGCGACGTCTTCTCGTCATCCTCCTTATCCGAGAGACGTCCTCAGTGCTTACATTCAGGGCCTCGCCTGAGCCATCCAGACTCGAACTCATCAGCCTGAATGATTGACTCCGAGATATAAGGCAATTTGGATGGCGTTGACCTGCAAGTCAATACGGCCAGCATGCTCATTCCGTGACGGGCTCCGAGGGGACCGCGTCCGGTCCGGATCTTCTATACGAGGCAAGTTCCCTCTCGAGGCTTCTCTTGAGCTCTGTCCCGTGTGCAAGTGATATCGCCTTCTCGTAGTGCTCCTCGACGTAGCCTCCGCCCGAGCGGACGACGGCACCCAATCTCGCCAAGTTCCAATGCGCGTAGAGGTTCTCGGGGTTCTCCATCGCGGCAAGCTCAAGGATGGCTTTCGCCTCATCTGAGTCACCAGACGCGAACTCCCTCACGCCCTTGTTCACTCGCGTTCTGGCGTCCATCAGCACGAGGTCAAAGTCCATCAGAGGTATTTCCTGTGGTTCGAGGCTTAGGACGTAGGCGAGGCGATCATAATCCTCTTGCGAGCCTTTCGTCACGAGACCGAGAACGTCCCTTCCAACCCGACCCATGAATTCCCGGAACCGTGCCTCCAACGGCCCATCCTTACTGGCTCGGATCCAGAGTGTGGAGACTCTCTCATGGATCCTACTGTTGCCAAGGCTCCGAATCCTCTCCAGCGGCCGCCATGAATCCCCAGGGGCTTCCTCCTGATACTCCATCCACGTTCCCACGAGGGCAAGCGCAATGCCTGCGTTCACTGACACCATTCTCGCGGCCACGGCGATGATCTCGTCCTCTGTCGGAGGTTTGTCGGTTGGGAGCGCGTCGAGCATGCGTCTCACATGCTTCTCGAGCGGGACCATGACATAGGAATCGACTGGGCCCAGCTCGGCCAGCAGGTTACGTCTCAGGGAGGCCGCGAACTCCGCCCTGCGGTCCCCCTCGGGCTTTCGACACTCTATCCTCATGCCCGCTTCGTAGAGGTGGGTCGATGGGTCTCCCCTCCTGATGTCGACGAAGCCGCACTCGCCCAGCAGCTTGTGCGCGAGGTCGAATGAGAGACCGGCTTTGTGCGACATTCCAGGACTGTCGATTCCGTAGACCCAGTGAAGCCTCTGCTCTTGGCCATCAGGGTCCGACTTGACGAACCTCTTGAATGTCTCGGTGAGGTCCGGCGTCTCCAGCACAAGCTCGCCTCCGCCCTTCAGAACAGTGTACCATTCGGATAGGAGGTATCTGCAGTGTATGATGTCGAAGTGCTCGACGACGTGGAAGGCCTCTACGCCGTCCGCGGACCCAGCCGCGAACGGCAGCGACATGACGTCACCCCTTACATCCGCTACGCTCGAATCGTATCTATCAACATTCACTCGCCCCGGTCTGTAGACGCTGCCGCATCCGAGATGCAATCGAATCCCGTCGTCCATGGCAAGCACCGAATGTCTTCGGAGACCCTTATCCCTTGTCTTCATCTCAGCATCGGGATCTTGATGTCCTTGCGCTTCGCCGTTGCGACGGCCTCGGGATATCCAGCGTCTGCGTGCCTCAGCACTCCCATTCCCGGATCCGTCGTGAGAACCCTCTCTATCCGCCCCTCGGCCTCCTTCGTCCCGTCCGCTATCACGAGCAGTCCAGCGTGCGTCGAATACCCGATTCCCACGCCTCCGCCGTTGTGTATCGCCACGAGATCCGCGCCTGCCGCCGCGTTGACCAGCGCGTTCAACATCGGCCAATCGGCGACGGCGTCGCTTCCGTCCTTCATGCCCTCGGTCTCCCTGTTCGGCGAGGCGACGGATCCGCAGTCGAGATGGTCCCGCGTTATCACGATCGGGCCGCTCAGCTCTCCGCTGCCCACCATACGGTTGATGATCTTCCCGAACCTCGCCCTCTCACCGTACCCGAGCCAGCAGACCCGGGCAGGCAGCCCCTCGAAGGGCACATTGGCCTCCGCGAGCTTGATCCAGTTCACGAGCTGCTCGTTGTCCTTGAACTCCTCCATGACGACCGCGTCCGTCTTGATGATGTCCTCCGAGTCGCCCGAGACGGCGATCCATCTGAAGGGCCCTCGGCCCTCGCAGAACATCGGCCTGATGTACAGAGGAACGAACCCATGGAAATCGAACGCGCTCTCCACGCCGTTGCGCGCGGCCTGCGCCCTGATGTTGTTGCCGTAATCGAAGACGACAGAACCCTTGGCCATGAAGTCCAGCATGGCCCTCACGTGGACGGCGATGCTGTCGAGCGCCCTTCTCCTGTACTCCGCAGGATCGCTCTTCCTCAACATCGCCGCGTCGTCGACGCTCAGCCCTGCGGGGATGTATCCGTCGAGCTCATCGTGCGCAGACGTTTGGTCCGTCACAACGTCAGGGACGACGCCCATCTCCAGCAGCCTCGGATGGGTCTCGGCACAGTTGCCTAAGAGACCTATCGACAGCGCCTTCCCTTCAGCCTTCGCCTTCGTAGCCTCCTCGACGGCCTTCTCGATGCTGTCAAGCTGCAGATCGCAGTAGCCCATACGCGTTCGTCTTTGTATGCGAGAGGGGTCGCATTCGACGGCGATGCATACGCCTCCGTTCATCGTAACCGCGAGCGGTTGCGCGCCCCCCATGCCCCCGAGGCCGCCTGTCAGCACGAGCCTGCCCTTCAGGGTGCCTCCGTAACTCTGCCTGGCGCAGGCCGCGAATGTCTCGTACGTGCCCTGGAGGATGCCCTGAGTGCCTATGTAGGCCCATCCGCCCGCCGTCATCTGGCCGTACATGATCAGCCCCTTCGCCTCGAGCTCGTGGAACACCTCCCAGTTGGACCATCTGGGCACGAGGTGGGCGTTCGCGATCAGCACCCTCGGGGCGTTCCTGTGCGTCCTGAACACGCCGACAGGCTTGCCCGACTGTACCAGAAGCGTTTCGTCGTCCCCGAGGCCCTTCAGCGACTCCACTATGGCATCGAAGGCCGCCCAGTTCCTGGCAGCCT
This sequence comes from Thermoplasmata archaeon, assembly GCA_041554135.1. GTDB lineage: Archaea > Thermoplasmatota > Thermoplasmata > UBA10834 > UBA10834 > UBA10834. Next base: position 16,677 of record JBFFML010000022.1, read on the forward strand.
TGCCGGTCCCGCCGTATATGATGAGCTCCTCGGGCTTCTCGGCGTTCTCGAGGTTGTTCTGGAGCATCCTGAGGATGGCCTCCTGCCTCCAACCCTTGCAGACGAGTTCGGGTCCCCTTCTGGCTCTTATGTCTCTCATCTCACTTCGACATACATTAGCTGACTATGGCGATATGAGGTTTTTGGAGGGCGGACGTTGGGAGGTTTTATCTCATGAACGCGTCATGGGGACCAGCGTCATGCTAGATATACCGACGGTGCTGACCGCTGACGAGATACTCGACAAGGCCTTTCGCAGGGCCTCCAAGGTCGATGTCAGGCGCGAGACGAAGCTCGAGACCGTGAGGCAGGTCAACATATCCAAGCTGAAGTCCTCGAGCGACGTCATCGTGTCCACGCTGGGACGGTATGTGAAGGCGTTTCCTAGCATCGAGGCGCTCAGCCCGTTCTACTCCGCGCTCATCGACGCGACGATCGGCACGGGCAAGCTCAAGAAGTCGTTGGGCGCGATGGACTGGTGCAGAGGCAATGTCGCGAGGATATCGAGGGCCGCCGTGAGGGACATATCCGCTCAGGATTCGACGGCCAAGATAGACGAGATACGCCGGGGCGCCTACGGCAGGATATCGTCCCTCGTCAAGCAGGTCGACGGCGAGCTCAAGTTCCTGGCCAACGCGAGGAACGCCATCAAGAAGTTCCCCACGATAGACCACGAGGCCCCGACGATCGTCATCGCCGGCGCCCCGAACGTGGGCAAGAGCCAGCTCGTCCGTCAGATGTCGACGGGCAAGCCGAGGGTGGCCGTGTACCCTTTCACCACGCAGGAGATATCCGTCGGAATATTCGACAAGGAGTTCGTGCGGTATCAGGTCATCGATACCCCCGGCCTGCTCGACAGGCCCCTGAGCGAGAGGAACGCGATCGAGCTGAGGGCGGTCCTCGCGGTGAGGCACCTCGCCGACCTGATAGTCTTCGTCATGGACCCGAGCGAGACGTGCGGATACACCTCGGAGCAGCAGGAGAACCTGCTGTCGTCGCTGAGGGAGGAGTTCGACCAGACGCCGTTCGTCGAGGTGGAGAACAAAGTGGACCTCGTGAGCTCGGCGTCCGGTAGGATGAAGATGTCCGCCGCCTCCGGCATGGGCGTCCCCGAGCTCGTGGACGAGGCCGTCAGGGTCCTCGGGCGTAGGCAACGCTTATAGACGGAATTCGCGATTAGCTACCGGGATCGCACCTACAGCAACCACATCGGCGCAGGCTCGCCAGAGCGGTCGGTCGTCGGTGTTCTTCGAAGGGGGGCATGCCTTGAGAGGCGTCGTTTGCAGCGAGTCGATGCAGGATTATTTCTCCTTGCTCCAGCGGGAGGTGGACGTCTGCTACGAGCTCGCGAGGCGCGCGCGGATGCTCGGCATGGACCCCGAGCTCGAGGTCGAGGTGCCTCAGGCCCCTGACCTCGCGGCCAGGGTCGAGAAGCTCCTCGCCGAGTGGGAGGTCGACGGCGTGGCCGAGAGGATACGGGAGCTGAGCGAGGTCCACGACAGGGAGGAGGTGTCGCTCCTCATAGCCAGGGAGTACGCCCGCATGCCGGCCAAGTCCCCCGAGTTCGCGATAGAGCGCGCCATAAGGCTCGGGCTGGCCGTGCTCACGGAAGGCATACTGGTCGCCCCTCTGGAGGGCATCGCGAGCGTGTCGATCAACAGGAACCAGGACGGCTCGGACTATCTGACGGTCTATTTCGCCGGTCCCATAAGGTCAGCCGGCGGGACTGGCCAGGCGATGAGCGTGCTGATCGCGGACGTCGTGCGCAGGGAGGTGGGCATCGGGAGATACCTACCGACCGGGTCGGAGGTCCTCAGGCTCAAGGAGGAGATACCGCTCTACAAGTCGTGTCAGCATCTCCAGTACACCCCATCGAACGAAGAGATAGAGATGATGGCCAGCAACTCCCCGATATGCGTCGATGGCGAGGGCACCGAGGACGCCGAGATAACGGGCTTCAGGGACCTGCCCCGCGTGGCGACGAACCGCGTGCGTGGCGGAGCTTGCCTGGTCATCGCGGAGGGACTGTGCCTCAAGGCGCCGAAGCTTCAGAAGCATGTGAAACGCCTCGGCATAGACGGCTGGGAGTTCATAGACGACTTCATCAACATCAGGAAGAAGGGGCAGGAGGACGGCGGCCCGGAGATATCCCCCAGTATGAAGTTCCTGAAGGACATGCTCGTGGGCAGGCCCGTGCTGGCGTACCCGTCCAGGGTGGGCGGGCTGAGGCTTCGTTACGGCCGGACGAGGGCCACGGGACTGGCCGCGCTGTCTCTCAACCCGGCCACCATGGCCGTCCTCGACGATTTCGTCGCGATAGGCACGCAGATTAAGGTCGAGCGTCCAGGCAAGGCGGGGGCCATCACACCCTGCGACTCCATAGAGGGACCGATAGTGCTCCTCGACAACGGCGACCTCGTGCAGGTCGACTCGACGGAACAGGCGCTCTCCGTCCGCGGCCGTGTCAAGGAGATCGTCGATGTGGGCGAGCTGCTTGTGCCGTACGGCGAGTTCGCGGAGAACAACCACCTCCTGGTGCCCTCAGGGCTCACGGTCGAGTGGTACCGCGAGGAGCTGCTGGACAGATGCCCGCAGCTCCCGTCGGACTGGGAGGAGCCGACGTTCGAGAGGGCGCTCGAACTGTGCAGGGAGCACAAGGTCCCGCTCCACCCGCGCTTCAACCTGTTCTGGTCGGACGTCGCTGTGGCCGAGCTGCTAAGCCTGAGGGCCGGCCTTGCCAAGGACGCCCGATGGAACGAGGGGGCGATCGAGCTCCCGTCCGATTCCCCCATGAAAGCGACGCTCGAGTCTCTGGGCGCGCTTCACACCGTTCTCGACGGCACGATCGTCATCGACGCATACGCGAGGCCGGTCATGCTGGGCCTCGGCCTCTCCCTCGACGGTGAGAAGCTCGTACCCTCAAGTGAAGACCTGCCCGAGACATCCGACCCCATCGAGCTCGTCTGCGCTCTATCCGGGGTCGACATCCGCCCGAGGGCGGTCACCAGGATAGGCGCGAGGGTGGCTCGGCCAGAGAAGGCGCGGGAGAGGAGGATGAGACCCCCGCCCCACTGTCTGTTCCCCGTGGGCTCCCACGGCGGCCCTCAGAGGCTCATCGGCGAGGCGGCCAACGCTGGCATACTGAAGACGCAGCTCGGCGACAGGGAGTGCCCCGTTTGCGGCGGGTCGACCTTCTCGAGCAAGTGCAGGTGCGGTGGCCACACGATGTTCACCGGCAAGACATCCGTGCACAGCGTCCCCGTGGGGGAGATGTTCCAGGCGGCTCTCGACATGATGGACGCGAGGGCCCTGGAGGTCAAGGGCGTGCAGGGGATGATATCGAGGAGCAGGACGCCGGAGGCGATAGAGAAGGGCATCCTGCGTGCCAAGAGGGGCGTGTTCGTCTTCAAGGACGGCACGATGCGCGTCGACGCGACGGATGTGCCCCTGACGCATTTCAGGCCGTCGGAGATAGGCTTGGACATCCAGACGGCCAGGCGTCTCGGGTACACGAGGACGGCCAGCGGGAAGGAGCTGGAGGATCCTGACGACCTCGTCGAGATGAAGATCCAGGACATCATAGTCCCGAACTCGTGCGTGGACTACATCATCTCCGCCTCCAAGTTCATCGACGACCTGCTGACGAAGTTCTACGGTATGAAGCCGTTCTACAACATCCGGGTGAAGGCCGACCTCATAGGGCACCTAGCAGTCGGCCTCGCGCCGCACACGTCCGGCGGGGTGCTCTCGAGGATGATAGGCTTCACGGACGCCCACGCGGGCTACGCCCATCCGTTCTTCCACGCGGCCAAGCGGAGGAACTGCGACGGCGACGAGGACTCTATCATCCTGCTCATGGACTGCCTCCTGAACTTCTCGAGGTCCTTCCTGCCGGAGAGGAGGGGAGGGCTGATGGACGCCCCACTCGTGCTGACGACGAAGATAGACCCGAACGAGATAGACAAGGAGGCGCACAACATCGACGTGTCGTCGTCCTATCCGCTCGATTTCTACAAGGCGACGCAGCGGTACGCCCACCCGAAGGAGGTGGAGCCGCTCATGGACCTCGTCTCCGGGCGCATAGGCACCGTGCTGCAGTACGAGGGCCTGGGGTTCACGCACGACACGAAGGACATCTCCGAGGGGCCGATCGCCTCCGCGTACACCGCGCTCGAGTCGATGGGCGACAAGCTGGAGGCGCAGGTCGCCCTCGGCGTGAAGATCAGGGCCGTCGACGCCGCCGACGTCGTCCACAGGATAATAACGCGGCATCTGCTGCCCGACACCCAGGGTAGCCTTAGACGGTTCACGGGACAGCAGCTGAGGTGCGCCAAGTGCAACGCCAAGTACCGCAGGATACCCTTGCGAGGACAGTGCTACTGCGGGAACAAGTTGACGCTGACGGTCCACGAGGCGGGCGTCAGCAAGTACCTGGAGATGGCTAAGAGGATAGGCGAGGCCTACAACGTCTCGCCGTACACGCTCCAGCGCATATCGTTGCTGGAGAACGCGATAGACTCGCTGTTCCAGTCGGACAAGGTGAAGAACGCGAAGCTGGACGAGTTCTTCTGAGCGGTGTGCGGCTCATTCCAGCGAGGAGACGCTGTCTCTGAGCTGCTCGAATCGCTCTTCGAGCATGCTCAGGCCCTTGATGAGCACGTCCTTCGCGGCGGCGGAGCCGTCCGTCTCGAACCTGAATACGATCTTGCTCGGGTCGCCCGTCACCTTGATCGCGTCGACCTCGCACATCTCGACGCAGGAGTTGCACAGGTTGCACTTCTCCGGGTGCTTGACGACGAGCTTCCTGCCCTCCTTGGCCAGGACGTCCTTCGGGCATATGTCCGCGCAGGAGCAGCCGACATCGCACTTGTCGTTGTCGACCTCTATCTGCGCGTGGTATCTGTAACCCGCCCCCACCGTGGCCTGCCACTTGGCGTGCTGGCGGCCCGTGCCGAGCTCCGCGGTGGCGTAGACCAGCAACGCCTGGTCCTCCGCCAGCTTGACGATCGGTATGAGGTCGTCCTTTACCCTGAACTTGTCGCTCCCAAGCGGCTCGAGGTCGCCGGAGTAGACGGTGCACGGCCCCTTCTTGTTGAGCGAGTACATGATGACGCACGACGGGCAGCCCTCGCCTCCGCAGGAACACTTGTCCCTGAAGTTGAAATGGTCGAAATCCGTCGGCACTGGCACGAGCGAGAGCCTGTGGGACACCATCTCGTCGAACAGCGGCGAGACGCTCTCGTACGCCTGGTTGCTGCTCTCGTCCATGATCGGCCCGAGGTGGAACTCGACGTTGTCGATGGCCATTTTGGGCACGTCGCTCACGATGGTCCTCCTTATCGCGTTCACGAATGTCGGATTCGTGTCGCTGATTATGAGTTCCGCTCTGGTCGGCGTCATCTCAACGATGTGGATCTTCATCTGCTATCACTCTAGACCCTGCGTCCCCTTCTTCCGCCCTTCTTCTTGGTACCGTCGTGGGGGACGGGTGTCACATCCTCTATCCTTCCTATCCTTAGGCCCGCCCTCGCGAGGCCTCGTATGGCGGCCTGCGCACCAGGGCCTGGCGATATGGACTTGTTGCCCCCGGGGGCTCTGACCCTGACATGAATGGAATCGATGCCCTTCTCCTTGGCTATCTCCGCCACCTTCTCGGCGGCGCGCATCGCCGCGTACGGCGACGCCTCGTCCTTCGCCTGCTTGACAACCATCCCGCCAGTGGCCTTGGTGATTGTCTCGGCTCCGGTGATGTCGGTGAGGGTTATGACTATGTTGTTGTAGCTGGCGAAAATGTGTGCGATGCCCCATCTTGCCAATCGACTCACTCCTTTGGACTGTCTGTCTTCGAGGCGGCCTCGCCGGCTGGCGCTTCGGCCTTAACGGGCTTCTTCTTGGCCTCGACCTCTGGCTTCCTCGCAGGCCTCCTGCCAGAGTCTCTCGAGCCATACCTCGGCCTCTCCATGCTCGCCCGCTCCTTCCGGGCCGCTTCGGCGATCCGCTTGCGCTCGATATCCTCTTGCTTCGGTCTCGCCGGGTGGATGTCGTCCGTCAGCGGCGACGTTACATGATATGCGATAAGCTCCTCCTCGCCGCGTCTCACGAGGTAGCCTGGTATAGTGACCTTCCTACCGTCCACGGAGGCGTGTCCGTGCACGATCATCTGCCTCGCCTGCCGAGGCGTGAGTGCCAGCCCCTTCCTGTAGACGACGGTCTGAAGCCTCCTGTCCAGGATCGTCTCGGTGTTGAGCGCGAGGACGTCGTTCAGCGTCGCACCGTCGAGAGGCAGCAGCGCGAGCCTGGCACAGCGCCTTAGCAGCTCCTCCGTCTCCTTGTCCGCCTGGGGGTCGCCCGTCCTCAGCCTAGCCTGGAGCTCCCTGCTCTGCGCCCTCAGCCGCCTGACCATCGACTGCGCCGTCCAGAGCTCTCTCTTGTTCTTGAGGCCGTACTTCTGGATCATCTCGTTCTCGGCCTTGATACGCTCGCCCTCCCACGGTTGGGCAGGGGTTTCGTACCTTCTCCTTGAGAACTTGGGGTCGCCCATGCGCTACACTACTCCTTCTTCGCCGGGGCAGGCCCCTGCTGTTCCTTGCGCTTCATTACGCCGAGCGTGAGGCCCGACCTGCCGTTGGCCCGGGTACGCTGTCCCCTGACCTTCTGGCCCGTCTCGTGCCTTACGCCGCGATAACACCTGATCATCCTCATGAGGTTGACATCGTCCCTCTTGCTCAGCTCGACATCTATGCCGACGAGATGCACGTCCGCGCCTGAGGACCAGTCATGCTGTCTGTTCATCATCCAGTGAGGGGCCTTCTCCGAGTAGTCCTGGACGAGCTTCTCCAGCTCCTGTGTCTTCTCCTCGGGCAGGTCGCCGATCTTGACGTCCCTCGGGACGCCAGCCATCCTAGTTATCACCTCGGCGGTCCTGAGGCCCACTCCCTTTATGCCAGACAGCGCGATGACGAGATCCTTGTTGCCGTCGAGGTCCGTGTTGACGAGCCTGACTATGTACCTGAAGTCCTCGCTCTTCTTCTCCTTCGCCGGAGCCTCTGCGGGCTTGGCCTCTTCCTTCGGCTCGCCACGCTTGCCCTTCGCGGTTCCCTTCGACTTCGCTCCTTTTTCCTCGGCCAAACGGCAACCTCCAACGCTGGCGTCTCGCGGTTGTCGCCCTCCAGACCAGATAAATCATCACGTCTGGAGCGCATTCTCCCCCACACACTAACCTGTATAAAACACTTATGCTCTGCCCCAAACCCCCGCGAGCCGTTGGCAACCGGCATCCAGTGACCGGCCCGACGGGGCCGTTCCCCCCGGCCCGTGACCACGAATAACCATTATCTTGAGGTTCATCCTTCTACCAGCCGATGCCCAGACAGACGAGGATATCCGTCAGCCTGCCCGACACGCTCCTCCGCGAGTTCGACGCGCTCTCCGCGGCTGTCGGTCACGCCAACCGGTCGAAGGCCATCGGCGAGGCGATGCGCGAGTTCATGTCCAGCAGGAGATGGGACACGGACAGCAAGGGGAAGCTGCCAGGGGTGATCCTCCTCACGTACGACCATCACGCGCGCGGCGTCACGCACGCGATGACGGAGCTCCAGCACGACTACCCGGACGTCGTGACGGCGACGATGCACATCCACCTGTCCAAACACACCTGCCTCGAGGTCATAGCCTTCAACGGCGAGGCCGCCCGCGTGAAATCCCTTGCAAAGACGCTCCGCGGGCAGAACGGCGTGCTGGAGCTCAAGCTGGTCACCTCTGTACCTTGATCCCCCTTGCGGTCGATTTGAACGCGTTATGTGCGTAACAAGTGGGCAACATCGTGGAGTTGTATCCTTTATGTCAGTTCACGGAGCGGCCTCCGCGTTGCCTCAGGAGTGTCCTCCGATGAGTATGAGTATGATCGCCGTCCCGAGGCCCGCGATGACGAACCGCAGGCCCGTGTAGATGAAAGTCTCCTTTATCAGGTTCCCGAGGAAGGCGCCGAGGCCGAACAGGAATATCATCGTGACGACTATGCCGACGACCACCGCCTCGTCGAGCGGCAGGAAGAAGAACGGTATCAGGGGGACCACCGCGGCCAACAGCGGCGCCACGCCGTGCACGATCGCGCTGACGAGTATGCTGAATGTCATCGCCTCCCGCCTCTGGCCGTCCACCGTCGACAGCATGGCGTGCTCCAGGTGCTTGTGCAGCAGTATGTGCTCGACCCTCTCCGCCTCGTACGCCCCGACGGCGCTCGACACCGCTAGGGCGATGCCCCCGGCGACCCCCGCCCCGATGATCAGCTGCCTCGCCAGTTCGGGATGCACGTTCGCCTCGGCGACATAGGCGCCTATGATGACGCCCAGTATCGTCAGCGCGCCGTCGAACGCCCCGATGACGAAGTACCTCCTGGCTATCGAGGCCGATTTGGTGAGCTCGAACAGGTACCTCAATCTCGTAAGCGACTCGTTGAACCTGGACATCTCAACTATCAACCTTCTTCCAGAGCCTTCCGCAACGACGACATGACCGACTCGACGGCCTCCTCCAGCCTGCTCGCGTCGGGGCCTCCTCCTTGGGCGAAGTCGGGCTTCCCGCCGCCCGAGCCGCCGACGAGCTTCATCGCGTCGCCGAGCAGCGGCCTGCAGTTGACGCCGATGTCCGCGCTCCGGGCGACGATCATCTTGACGCCCTCCTGGTCTGACGCGAGGATGGCCACGGTCCTGGGGTGAGCGATAATCTCCTTGGCCAGCTTGACGAGGTGTCGCATGTCCTCGGACTGCACGTGCCTCACGACCGCGACCCCGTGTATCCTCGCGGCCTTCTCCACGAGCTCGCCGACGGTCTCGCCGACGATGCCCTTCTTGACCGTCTCCAGCTCCTTGCGCTGGTCCCTGACCTCCGTCTGGAGCCGCGCGATCGCTCCCACGAGGTTGTCCGGCGTGGTCATCAGCATCGAGCCCGCCTTCGACAGCGTGCGGGAGAGGGCCATGTTCCTCTCGACGGCAGCCATGCCCGAGGCGAACTCGAGCCTGACGACGCCGTCCTGGATCCTCTTCGTCTGTGCCAGCGAGATGGCCCCTACCTCGAGCGTGTTCTTGCAGTGTATGCCGCCGCACGCCTCGACGTCGAAGTCGGCGATCTTGACGACCCTGATCTCCTTCCCGGGGACGGCCCCGCCCTGATACAGCCTGAACCCGTACCGCTTCTCAGCGTCGGTCCTCACCATGAACTTGGAGTCCACCTTGATGCCGGCGAGCACGGTCTCGTTCGCAATCCTCTCTATCTGCTCCAGCTGCTCAGGCGTCAGGTCGGCGTAGTGCGTTATGTCCAGCCTCGCCATGTCCTCGGACTTGTGTGCCCCCGTCTGCCAGACATGGTTCCCGAGGACCTTCCTCGCGGCGCCGTTGACGATGTGCGTCGCCGTGTGATGCCGCTGGAGCCTCCTCCTCCTGCGCTCGTCCACGATGGACACTATCTGCTTGCCGACCACGGCCTGCATCGGCCCCTCCACCTTGTGGACCACTATGTTGCCTATCCTGTCCACGCGCACGACCTTCATGTCCTTCATCGTGCCGACATCGGACTCCTGGCCGCCGCTCTCCGCGTAGAAGTAGCTCTTGTCGAGCACTACGAGGTCGTCCTTGACGGCGAGCACCTTCGCCCTGAACTTGTACTTGTACGGGTCCTTGTAGAACATCTGTTTCGTGGGTGGGAGGTCCTTGGGCAGGTCTATCTCAACCTCCGCCTCCTCCTCCTCGTCCGACCTCGCGTGCCTCGCGGCGACTCGCTTGTAGAAATCGTCGGGGACGGAGACGGGCCCTTCGGCGAACTCAGCCACGACTTCCGGGTTCAACCCGTGCGAGTCGTAGAGCTCGATCAGGTCGTCGTCCGAGATGTTCTTCCCGGACTCGCGGAGCGCCTCCTCCAGGCGCTCGACGATCCCCTTGCCCTTGACGAGCGTCTCCCCGTACTTGTCCTGCTCCACGTCGACGAGCTCTATGATGCCGTCCCTGTTCTCCTTCAGGTCGGGGAAGTCCTTGGAGAAGTACTCCACCTGCATGGAGACTATGTCCGCCAGCCTCGAGGTGATCCCCAGTTGCGCCATCTCCCTCAGGGCCCTCCTCACCAGCAGCCGCGCGAAGTACCCCTGCCTCACGTTGGACGGTACGATGCCGTCGCTGAGCATGAACATGAGCGCCCGTGTGTGGTCGCATATGACATACATGCTCTCGAACGGCTTGATCTGCCTCATGAACTCTTCCGCGTCCATGCCCAGGCGGGCCGCGGTGTCCCTCCTGAGCGCCCTCACGTCGGCCGCCGTCTCGATCTTCATCGAGCCCGCGACCTTCGCGTATTCGGCGAGCGTCTTCTCCGCTACGCTCGTGCCCGAGAGCTTCTTCAGCTCGTCGAGCACGTCCCCGAAGACCGCCTCGTACGCGGACGGGGTGCCCTGGGATATCCATGTGAGCCTCTCTAGGCCGTAGCCCGTGTCGACGACCTGCATGTCCAGCGGCTTGCGCTCGCCGTTGCACGTGGCGTATTCCATGAAGACGAGGGTCGCCACCTCGACGCCGCCTATCAGCACCTCGAGGCACGGTCCCGCGTTTCCTCCGCCCTCCCACCAGGCCTCGGAGTAGCTGACGGATTTCGGGTCGAGGCCCTGCACCTTCGTCAGGAACTCGTGACAGAGCTCGGTCGTGCGCTCCTTCCAGTAGATCTCCTTGCCCTTCTTGTTGAACACGTGGTGGGCCATCATCTCGAACATCGTCAGATGCGAGCCCGTCTTACCCACGTTGTCTATGTCGTTGAACCTCACGCAGGTCTGCGATATGCCGAGCGGGTTGGCCGGCGGGTCGACAACACCGTCTATCACCCACGGCTGGAACCCGTAGATGCTCGCCTGGGTGAAGAACACGTCGTCCCTCCACCTGGCGGTGATGGGGTATCTCGCGACGCGCTCATGCCCGTTCCGTTCGAGGAACGAGAGGAAGCTCTCGCGCATCCCGTGTATGCTCTGCCTCTCCTTGAAGAGCGGGCTTCCGATGAAGCCGTACTCCACGCAAGGCGCCTCGCCGCAGGTGGCGCTGTCGCCCATCGACCAGAAATGCTTGCCGCAGCCCTCGCACCGCCTTCGGACGAAGCCGTTGCCCTTGAAGAACTCCAGCTCGTAATCCTTTGGTTCCATCCAGATTCTGGATGAGTCCTCAGCATATAACGGTTTTCGTCA
>JBFFML010000023.1:0-19182 GCA_041554135.1 Thermoplasmata archaeon
CAGAGCGTCGTGCAACGCGCGCTCCGCCTCGTCGACGACATGCTCCGTCCCGCCTCTGACCAGCACCGACACGGCCTTGGGGTTCTTGCACCCCGTTACGAAGGTCATGTCGGAATCGCCTATCTTGACCTCCTCAACCGTCTCGGCCCTGCCGAGCTCCGAAGAGGTGAGGTCGTCGAGGTTCGTGACTATCTTGCCTCCCGTCGCCTTGGCCAGCTTCTCCATGTCTGAGCGCTTCACGCGCCTGACGGCATACATGCCCTCCTTGGCGAGGTAGTGCTGCGCCAGGTCGTCGATGCCCTTCTCGCACATCAACACCGTGGCGCCGGATTTCTTGACCTTGTCGACCATCCCCTTCAGCGTCTTCTCCTCCTCATCGAGGAACCTCTGCATCTGGGTCGGGTCCTTTATCTGGATCTTCGCCTCGACCTCGGTCTTCTTGATCTCGATGGCCGAGTCGATCAGTGCGATCTTGGCGCCCTTCACCGACGAGGGCATTCGCGAGTGGACGCGCTCCTTGTCGAGCACGAGCCCGGATATCATCTTCGTGTCCGCAACGGACCCGCCGTGCTTCTTCTCCACCTGGATGTTGTCGATGTCCGCCACGTATTTCCCGTCGCTCTTCTCCGCTATGGACGATACGGCGTCGACAGCGACCGTGGCGAGCACTTCCTTCTCCCCGCCCACGCTCTTTCCGGTCATCGCCGTCATGGCCACGAGCCTGAGCGTCTTCTTGTCGGTCGGGGACACGGGGATGCCTATGCCCTTCAGGATCTTGACGGCCTCCTGGGCCGCGAGCCTGAAACCGTTCGATATCACCGTCGGATGCACGTTCTGCTCTATCAGCGCCTCGGCCTTCTTCAGGAGCTCTCCGGCGATCACGACCGCTGAGGTGGTGCCGTCCCCGCACTCGTCGTCCTGCGTCTTGGATATCTCGACGATCATCTTGGCGGCGGGGTGCTCGATGTCGAGCTCCTTTAGTATCGTTGCGCCGTCGTTCGTGATCACGATGTCTCCCATGCTGTCCACGAGCATCTTGTCCATGCCCTTGGGGCCCAAGGTGCTCCTGACGGAGTCGGCGACGGCCTTGGCCGCCATTATGTTGTTCGAATGCGCTGTGCGGCCGCGCGTCGTCTCCGTGCCTTCTTTCAGTATTATTACGGGTTGGTTTCCCATCATCTAGTCTGCCTCCTCTGCTTCGAGTATGATAGAGCTTCTATATAAAATGTGCGTATGCGCGAGCACGCGCGTCGCGAGGGGATCAGAACGCCTCGACCAGCTGGATGCCTCGCATCTCGCAGGCCTCCCTGAGCACGGAAGAGCACGCGGCCTGAGCGTCGCCTCTCGCCCTCCCCGACGGTTCAATGCCCGCTCCCTCGAGCGCCGCTCGGAGACGCCGGGAGGCCAGGCGCTTGGGGTTCCACATGTCCCACATGACGCGTCTCACGCCCGAGCTGTGAGCGGCCTCGACCAACGTCTCCAAAGCATCTCGCGAATCGGAGAGCCCAGGTATCACTGGCGCGGCCATCAGGTACACGTCCACGCCCGCCTCGGACAGCCTGGCAAGGGCATCGAGCCTCCTCGTCGGCGGTGGCGCCCGAGGCTCCACGACGCCGGCGACATCGTCGTCCGCGCAGGCGATGCTTACGCCGACTTCGACTCCTGGCCAGCCCTCGAACAGGTCCTTGTCCCGCAGGACGAGGTCGGACTTCGTGAGCACGCTCGTCCGGGCGTCGAACCTCCGGAGGATGGCGATACAGCTGCGCGTGAGCGCGAGCCTGTCCTCGAGCGGCTGATAGGGATCCGTCACGGTGCCGACGCCGTAGACGCCCTTCGGGCCCTTGGACAGCTCCCGCTTGAGCTTATGAGCTATGTTCACCTTGGCCTCGACCACGTCGCCCCAGGGAACGTCGGTCTCGAACCTCGTGACATCCTGGGCGTAGCAGTACGCGCACGAGTGGGCGCAGCCCCTGTACGGGTTCAGCGCCCTGTCCAGGCCCGGGAGTTTCGACGCGCTGGTCGCGTTGGAGCACTCGACATACCGCACCTCCAGCGGGGTCATCCCACGAACTCCTCGATCCGTCTCTGGTACATGGCGTCCTTGAGGACGGCGCTGCTCTTCACCCACCTCGATATCGGTATGTCCATGATCGTCGAGACATGCGTCAGGGCCCCCCTCAGCGTCTGGAAGCGTTTGGGGGGTTTGGACAGCGCTGCCCTCACGTTCTCCCTCACGTTCCACACACCGACAGGCAAGATGTAGCCAGGATGGGCCTCGCGCAGTATGCACACGCCCGCCTGGCGTCGCTCCCTCGTCAGGAGCTCGTTCACGGCGAGCCGGGCCGCATAGTAGCAGCCGCCGATGCTGGCGTATGTCTTCTTGCCGTCGAAGAACTCGTGGTCGCCCATTATGGCGATCTTGTCGTTGTGCGGGTTCCAGACGGTGTCGGGATACCATGCCTCGATGAGCTCGTACTTCCATGAGCTGGGCATCATCAAGACGGCCCAACGGTTGTCCAGGCTCCTCGTCTCGTACACCCTGTATCCTTCGATCGCCGGCATCGTCTTGGTCGTCTCGAGCATGTGCAGCCCGAGCTGGCTGTCCACCGCCGTTATGCTCCACCTGGTCGGCACGAAACGCCTCCGCTTGCCCAAGCCGAACGCGCCGACGCTGAAGGCCCGCTGTATCTGCGAGACGAGCGTCCCGCTGTCGTACAGCGAGACGATGGCGTCCCTGGCGAGGAGGTCCGTGTCGGAGAAGGCCTTCTCCAGCCTGTTGTCGAACCTGCAGTTGGATATGTCGAACCTCTGTAGCGGGGCCGACGGCCCGAACGGCTGGACGTCGTCGTCCACGGTGAGCCTCCCGACGGGCTTCTTGCTGAACTCGGCCTCCACGTCCGGTGGCACCTGGGCGAGCGCGAGCTCCCTCGTCCTGGAGACTATGCGGTTCCCGGTCTCCACGTCGGTGACCCTGGTCCAGTGCATGCCCCTCACCAGGCTCGACCTGAAGTCGATTATGTCGTCTATGGAGAGGCCGCTCCAGCGCTCCGGGGTGTCTAGCAGCGATGTGTCGCCGTGGTACGGCGGTATCATCGGGCCCACGGCCACCTTCGGATACCCCATCCTGCCTATGAACACGCTCGGAGGGGAGTTGCCGTCGAGGGCCATGCGCTCGGTCTGTACCCGAGCCCTCGCGTTGGAGTAGTGTCTCGCGAGCACGCTGCAACGGCTCTTGCCACAGAGCATCTTCGAGCCTTTGCATAGGACGCACCTCGAGGACTTCATCCGGACATTCTCACCCGAGAGCACTTCGTCGAACATGCCCGGTGAATCGACCATCGCCGCCGACCGGTTGAGACTCGATAGGTCCATCCCGTCTCAGCTTAACGGAAACGTGATAGATAATACGCTCGGGCGGTGTGACGAAAATGCAACCGCCAACGCGTCGCCGAGGTCAAAATAGATATACGCTGTATGCACTGCACTGGAGACGGGCGGTCTGCGGAAGGCAGTAGGGGCATCGACAACCATGATGGAGGCAATAATCTCGCTCCATGAACCTGAGAACTGGATGACCGAGGTGTCGTCACGGTTCCCGGTCGAGATAAGGGTCATCGACAGGGTGCCATATGCGGAGAACGGCGTCAAGGACCTCGTCGAGATATCAGCCGCGTCCGACGTGATGGAGGAGGTCCTCGCGGCCATCAAGGGGAACCCGCTCGTCGCCGACGTCGACACGACGGTCACCGAGAAGGGCAAGGTGATCAGCGCCGTCACGACGACGAGGTGCGAGATATGCAGGATCCTCACCGACGCCGACGTGTTCCTCATCTCGGCCCAGTCGAAGGACGGTGGGAAGGTCGAGTGGACGATGGTCATCAGCAAGAAACAGGTGCTCAAGGAGATATTCGACCATCTGAAGTCCAAGAGCGTCGACGCGGAACTCGTCAAGCTGACGAAGATAGACGACAAGGAATCGCTCACGGAGCGGCAGGACAAGATCACGCAGGTGGCGTTCGAGAGGGGATACTTCGACTATCCGAAGCGGATAAGCCTGCGCGAGCTCGCGCGCATGTTCGATGTCTCGCCCTCCACGCTGTCGGAGATACTGCGCAAGGGACAGCGGAAGATAGTGCTAGACTACTTCAAGAAACAGAGGAAGGCCATCTGAGGTCGGATGCCTCGCGGCCCGCGTGAGACCGGGAGCGGCCGCCGACCCGAACCACAAAGGCAACAAATTAGACTATCCGGTAGAGTGTCAGTAGAACAGCGAAAACCCGCATGGGACGAAGGTGCACGGTTGATGGTGACGAAGGACGATGTGGTCGGCGTGCTCAGGGAGATCGTCGACCCGCACACGAACATGAACATCTACGACATGGGTCTCATATCGGACATCGCATTGAATGGAGACGGTGTCAGCCTGACTTTCAGGCCTACATCGCAGTTCTGCCCCCTCGGCGTCCATCTGGCGCTGAACATCAAGCGGAGGCTGGTGGCGCTGGACGGTGTGGACAGGGCCGAAGTCCACGTCGTCGGACACATCGACCAGGACGCCATAAACGAAGAGGTCGCGAGCTCGTAGCCCGCCCTCACGCACCGAACTTCCTGGACCTGTTGGCCATTCCCAGTGCTATGGGCAGCAACTCCGTCCCTCTTATACTGCCCAAGGCCCCGGACGCGGCCGAGATCTCGTCATATGCGCGGACGCCGTCCACCCGCGAGTCAGCGCCCGATATCGCAACGGGCACGGGGTCCGCACTGTGGTCCCTCACGCTGACAGGCGTCGAGTGGTCCGCGGTAAGTATGACGACGACCTCCTCGTGCAGGTCTTTCAGTATCCTCCCCAGCATGACGTCTACGTTCTCGATTACCTGCACCTTTAGTCGGAAATCGCCGTCGTGGCTCGCGATGTCCGGCGCCTTGACGTTCACGAACACGAAGTCGTGCGACTCCACGAGCCTCAGCGCGGCCTCCGCCTTGGCGCCGTAGTCCGTGTCGAGGCCTCCGGTCGCGCCTTTGACGGAGGGCACGTCCATGCCCACGAGCCTGCATATCCCCTTGACGAGCGTGACGCCCGCGACACCCGCGCATCTGAGACCGTATCGGTCGGAGAGGGGCTCCAGCTCGCCCAGCCGTCCAGCTCCGCGCGGCAGGACGATGTTGGCCGGCGCGAGGCCGCGCTCCACCCGGTCCTTGTTGACCGGATGCGCCGACAGGATCTCGTTCGACCTGTTGACGAACTCGTTGAGGACCTTCGCCGTCTTCTCCGCCCCCTCCGACAACGCCCTCGCCTCGAGTATCCTGGAATCGGAGTGAGGGTCCACCTCGGACACCCTGTGGTCCAGCCCTGGACCGCGCAGTACGAGGACGGCCCTGTGCTCGGAACCCTCCTTGAAGAGCACCTCCACGTCCCCGAGCCTCATGCCGGAGAGCGCCTTCGCCAGCTCCGCGGTGCCGGAGCGTATCCTCCCAGCCCTCCGGTCCAGCACTCTGAGTGAAGGGTCCACATGCGCGAAGTTGCACCTGAACGCGACGTCCCCTCGCTTCAGCGAGATGCCGACCCCGGCCGCCTCGATCGGGCCCCTTCCGGTGTAGACCACGTAGGGGTCGTAGCCGAAGAGCGCGAGATGGGCGGTGTCGCTGCCGGGCGTGACCCCGGGCGCAATCACGTCCATAGTCCCTGAGACGCCGTTGCGGGCCACTGCGTCCATCGCTGGCTTCCGAGCGGTCTGGAGCGGCGTCCTGCCGTCGTGCTCCTTCACGGGCCGGTCGGACACGCCGTCACAGACCACCATGAGTATCTTCTTGGGCTTCATGGTCGACCGTGAATGAGCCGGACCGTAATTAATCCCTGTCATCTGTCCAACGACCTGCGCGTGGACAGCACCAGGACCACGCATGCGATGTACGCCAAGGAACAGACCACCGCGACGCCTTCCAGGCTCCACGAGCCGAACACAGGTGCCAGCAGCACCGGCGACACCGCGTATCCCATGAACCTGGCGGAGTTGAACACGGCCGATGAGGAGTCCTTCATCGTCGGATCGGCCCTCATGAGCATCGTGAGTATCGCGGACCACACGAAGCTGGAGCCGAACCCGAGCGTCGCCAACAAGACGATGTAGGCGACATACTCGTCCGCGAAGGCCATGAGGAATATCGCGCCCGCGGACACGACGAACCCCAGCGCGGCGCAGCATCTGGTCCCCCTCCGGTCGACGAGCTTGCCGGCCACGGGCGACAGGAACATGCCTGCGAGGCCCGAGAACATGAGCGCGAACCCGATCTCGCCGGCGCTCACGCCCCTGGAGCCCAGATATGGCGACAGATAGGACACGACGCCTATGAAGGAGGCGAAGGCTACGAACCCCGATATCGAAAGGAGCTTGACGTCCCTGTTCTTGAGGGTCTCGGAGAGCTGTCTCCACGAACCCTGCCACCCGCTGACTCCACGGGGCGGCTGAGGCTCTCCGCGGAAGACGACGAGAACGGCGACGAGCACGGCCGATGCGAGGACGGCGATCGCGACGAAAGCAAGCCTCCAGTTGAACTCGGCGAACAGGCCTCCGAGGAGAGGACCCACGGTGACGCCCGCCGTGCTCGTGCTCCCGAGGTAGCCCATCGCCAGGCCTTGGCGCTCGCTGCCAGCCAGGTCGGACACTATGGGGACGAGCACCGGGGCGACGAAGGCGTAGCCGACGCCCTGGACGACCCTCGTCCCCAGGAAGACCTCCAGCGACGGCGAGGCGGCAGCTGCCAAGGAGCCGATTATGTATACCAGGAGCCCCAGGCTGAGCGTCAAGCGGCGGTCATACGCGTTAGACACGGCGCCGGAGAACAACTGTATCACGGCGAAAGGCAGCATGAAGGCGGGGATCGCAAGCAACACCGCCTCGGCGGAGGCGTTCCACTCGGCCTCGAGGACGACGACCATGGCCAGGAAGGCGTTCCCTGCGACTGGCCCGGCGAAGGAGGCCGAATACGCTACGATCTCCTTAGAACGTGTCATCGCCCTCACCGATTCGAAGGATCCCACGCTGGTCGCGAGTGGCGCCGAGGGGGAGATTTGAACTCCCGTGGTGACAAGCACCAGTAGCTCTCGAGGCTACCGCCTTAAACCGGGCTTAGCTACCTCGGCAGGGTTGGTCGGCGCCCATGCATAATCGGCCGACTATATTTCGTTTTCAATCGCGTGATGCATTTGCCAGCATTTCAATGGTGCGGGCCGGACATCCCTCGTTGGGAGCATCTGGCACCGACGCCAGGCAAAAACCACATCTACGCGTTCGCACTATCCGGTCCGGAGCGAGTCGATGAAGGTCGTTGCCCACCTGCTGCCCACGCGGAAGGAGACGCGCATCATCGAGCTGGACGACGGCGCGACGGTGGAGACGCTCATGAGGAGCATGGGGTTGCTGCCCGACGCGTGGATCGCTGTGGAAGGCGGGGAGCCGCTGCCGATAGACCACGAGCTGCGGGACGGGGACGACATAAGGCTCGTCTCCGTGGTATCGGGCGGCTGACCCTGCCCACTGGCCCCTTCGGTCACAATATTATCGTGAATATGGAAAAGTATTTATCGGAGCGCGTGATAGTATTCTGTCGAAGAACAGCGCATCACGTCTACATTGAGAATTGAAAAGATCACGATCAATGTCATCCGCGGGCATGGTATGACCGGCACCTGCCGGCGACCGCCGCGGGACGTTCGTTAGGAAACCGCTTTCCAGTGAGCACTGACGGCAGTCAGTGCCAAGGACACAGCCACTAGGTAGCGGTTGGAGGGCTGTTTTTCAGTCAAGAGGCGAAAGCAATGGATATAGACCCAAGTACGACGAAATACCTGATACAAGCGAGACTCTCCACTGACGGCATCGTAGAGAAGCCCGACATCGTCGGGGCGATATTCGGACAGACGGAGGGTCTTCTGGGCGAGGAGCTAGACCTCAGGGACCTCCAGAAGAGCGGGAGGATAGGCCGGATAGAGGTCGAGGTCTCGTCCAACAAGGGCAAGTCGGAGGGCACCGTGTATGTGCCCTCGAGCCTGGACCAAGTGGAGACGGCGATATTGGCATCGTCGCTCGAGACCATCGACAGGGTCGGCCCCTGCAAGGCGAGGATATCGGTGGACAAGATCGAGGACGTGCGCGTCGCCAAGCGGAACAAGATCGTGGACAGGGCGAAGCAGCTCCTGGCCGAGCTGATGAAGACATCGAAGACGAGCGGCGGGGACCTGACGGACTCCGTGCGCCAGACCTTCCAGATGGAAGAGGTGGTCCACTATGGCAGGGAGCGACTCCCGGCAGGGCCGAACATAGACGACTCCGACGCGATCATAGTGGTCGAGGGGAGGTCGGACGTGCTCAACCTGCTCAAGTACGGCATCAAGAACGCCATAGCCGTCGAGGGGACGAACATACCGAAGACGATAGTCGAGCTTGCCAAGGAGAAGGTGGTGACCGCGTTCGTGGACGGCGACAGGGGCGGAGAGCTCATCGCGCGCGAGCTGATGCAGGTCGCCGAGATAGACTTCATCGCCAAGGCGCCCGGAGGACAGGAGGTCGAGGAGCTGACGCAGAAGCAGATGGTCAAGTGCCTGAGGAACAAGATCCCGGCGGACCAGTTCGCGGAAATGTTCAACCTCACAGGCGGCGCGTCCAGAAATGGTGAGAAAACGGCAAGGGATGACAATCACAGAGGAGACAGGAGCAGGCACGACGACGACCGTGGGAGACGACGGCCCGACAGGGGCAGGGTCGAGCCCAAGGCGAGCGCGAAGCGGCTGTCGCCGGACCTCGCGCACCTCAAGGACCTGCTGACCGAGCTGAGCACGACCTCCAAGGCCAAGCTACTGGACGACAGCGGCAAGGCCCTGAAGGAGGTACACGTGGGCAAGCTGGCCGAGACGCTGAAGGAGGCGGACGCCAAGGTCAAGTCCCTGGTCCTGGACGGCATAATAACCCAGCGCGTCCTCGATTTGGCCGTGGAAAAGGATATCTCCACGGTCGTAGGTGTTAAGATGGGCAACATAGCGAAGTTGCCCACCAACGTCAAGGTATTCACGAAGGATGACCTGACATAGACCGTGGACCGCCATGACAGACGAAGAGGCACACACGACCTCGGCACTGCCGGAATCCATCGAGACGACGGAAGAGATCAAGATATCGCACGATCCGCTCGAGCGCGTCGTCGGCCAGGAAGAGGCCGTCAGGCTCGCCAGGATCGCCGCGTCCCAGAGGAGGCACTTCCTGCTCGTCGGACCCCCTGGCACTGGTAAGTCGATGATAGCGCAGGCGCTGTCGCTCCACCTCTCGAGGCCCACGGAGGAGATCAGGGTGGTGCACAATCCCGAGAACCCCGAGCGCCCGATGGTGGAGGTCAAGGGTTCGGGCGAGGTGGAGAAGGAGGCCGAGTCCAAGGGGTTCGCCGAGGGTGAGTTCATCGATCCCAAGGAGTCGCCCGTCAACGTGGCCGAGCGATTGGGGTACAGGTGCTCCAACTGCGGGACGTACTCGTCCCCGAAGGAGACATTCTGCCCGAAGTGCTCGCACACGAAGGCGAGCTATGGCAAGGGCATGACGAACAACCCGTTCGGGGACCTCCTGGGAGGCATCATGGAGGTCACCATGGGGGGCATGGCGGGCAGGGACCGCGTGACGACGACGAGGAAGCGGTTCGGCAAGGAGGAGGTCGTCGTGTTCGAGCGCGCGGGCGAGATGATCAAGGTGCTCGACCAGCAGGCCCTCGAGAACAGGCGCAACCTGGAGAAGATGAGCCCCAGGAAGGTGATCGTGCCGATCGACAGGAACCCGTTCGTCCTCGCGACGGGCGCCAGCGAGACGGAGCTACTCGGGGACGTCAGGCACGACCCCTATGGCGGTCACCCCCAGCTAGGCACACAGCCCTACGACAGGGTCGTCGCCGGGGCGATACACAGCGCGCACGAGGGCGTCCTCTTCGTCGACGAGCTGCCGCACCTCGGGCACCTTCAGAGGTTCATACTGACCGGCATGCAGGAGAAGCGCTTCCCGATCGCTGGCAGGAACCCGCAGAGCGCTGGGGCGAGTGTCCGCGTGGACAACGTGCCGTGCGATTTCATCTTCGTCGGCGCCTGCAACATACAGGACCTCCCGCACATACTCTCGCCCCTCAGGTCGAGGATAAACGGCGGCGGGTACGAGGTGCTCCTCGAGACGGTCATGCCCGACACGGCGGACAACCGGGCGAAGATCGCCCAGTTCGTGGCCCAGGAGATCGCCATGGACAGGAAGATACCGCACGCCACCAGGGAGGCGGTGGAGATCATCGTGGACGAGTCACGGAAGCGGGCCAAGGTGGCCGACGGCCGGGACAAGTCCCTCACCCTTAGGCTGCGGGAGCTCGGCGGGCTGATCAGGGCCGCGGGCGACCTCGCGATCGTCGAGGAGGCCAAGTACATCGAGGGCAAGCACATCCGCGACGCGCTTCGGCGGGCCAGGCCGGTCGAGGAGCAGATCAGGGAGCGCTACGGCAGCTACATGGGCGGCGTGTCCAAGGACATGACCACCTCAGAGAGGGAGAGCTCGCCGTACCATTACTGGAACGTCCATCAGCACGACGACAAGATGGGCTACAGGTGATGGCGCGGAGCGTCAGCTCCCGAGCGTCCTACGCATGAGATACGCCCCTTCGCCGTTGAGGTAGAAGTTGTCCATCTCGCCGGAGACCGCGTAGCCGAGGCGTTCGTAGAAGGAGACCGCGGAGACGTTGCTCTTCCGCACCTCTAGTTTCACCGTGTGGATGTTCGCGGCGACGCATCTCGAGTGGAGCTCGTTCATGAGGAGCGAGCCGAACGAGCGCCTTCTGCACTCGGGCAGCACGGCGAGCATCAGCACGCGCACGATGTTCTTCTCCGACTCGACTGCCGCGACGAAGGCGACGACCCGGCCCTCGTCCTCGATGACGATGAAACCCTCCGGCCAGATGTTGTGTATCGTGAGGTACAGCGACGGGGGGTAGGTCTCCCCCAACGACGCCTTGACGATGCGCATCACAGGCTGCATGTCGGCAGGCGAGAACTCGCGTATCATCATCGGGGTGACGGAAGCCGCCTGTGCTCATTAACGTTGCGCGCTCAGCGTCGGCCCTTCGACCGCCGGGACAGCGTTTTCCTGGCGAGGAGCAGGGAGACCACTATGCAGAAGGGTGTGGCGGCGACTGCCGCGTCCCAAGGCGTGATCCCATCGCCCTCATCCGGGAGGTGCTCGGCCACGACCCGGACCGTCACGGTCGCCGTCGCCGAGTTGCCCCACGCGTCGACTACGGTGAGAGAGACCTCCATCGCCCCTGGTACCAGGGCGAGGAACGACAGCTCCGGCCCTCTGCCGTCCACCACGCCGTCGGCTCCGATGTCCCACACGTAGTCGGCTATCAGCCTATCGTCGCTGCAGCCGTCGGCCGAGAGGAGCGCGCGCTCCCCGGAGCGGACGACTGTCTCCGTCGGCAGCGTGGCGACAGGTGGCGAGACATCCGGGACCCAGTCCATCTCGAAGGCGCGGAGGAAGTACCCCGCGACCTCGCTGGACTGGACGACCGCGGCGACCTCGCGGTTCCTCGCGAACGACGCGTAGACCCAGTTATTGCTCGAGACGACGGTCACGGCGCCGTCGAGCACCACGCCCTTGTTGTGCAGCACCGTTATGGGCGACCCCTCGTGCATCGTGCGGAACGAACCCTCGAGCCCCTCGACGGAGGACACGGCGGTCATCGCGGCCGCCACGCCCTCGTTCCTCTCGACGTTGTACCATGACGAATCGAGCAGCATCCTGCAAGTCGCCCCTTCCCTGAGCAGGCCCAGGAGCTTCGACAGCAGAGGGCTGGCGGAGCCGCCCGTCGACCATCTGGTATCCCACAGCAGGTCCGCCTGGAGCTGCTCGACGACGACGTCCCGCGCCGAGTCCATCACGTCGCATATGAACGGCGATGCCTTCGAGGAATCGGGGGACACGTAGAGGGTCACATACGCCGCTGACGTGCAGGTGAGCGGCGACAGCAGGCCGACAGCGTGACGCGTACGCTCATCGAGGTGAGGCTCCGCGGACGGGTCGAACCTCTCGTCGTCGATCCAGTGGATTATGTCCCGCCTGGAGTCCCTCGAGTCGTCGCGGAACACGCCTGATAGGTATCCTGCAAGCTCGGCGGACTTGACGGCTACGCCCCATCCCCTGTTGCCGAATACCTTGTCCACGGGAAGGCCGCTGCCAACGAAGTTCTCCGACAGCACCACGACATCCTCCATGTCGAACACCATGTACTTCGAGTGAAGCGCGCTGAAGTGTCTCACCACACCATCCCTGAGAGTCCCGGTCACGACCCTCACATCCGCCCCCGCGGCCGCCAGGGCGGAGAGCGAGGCCATCTGGGCCGAGCTCATCCCACCTATGGGGCTGCCGTCGACGAGTATCTCGACCTTGACGTCCCTCTCCAGCGCGCGGAGCAGGTGCTTGCACAATGTGGGTGACTGGATCTCGTACGAGCACAGCAACATCCCGTCTGCCGCGGAGTCCACACGGTCCAATATCACGTCGAGCGCGCAGTCGGGGCTCACGAAGGCGCAGAGGCACCCGGGCGCGACCTCGACCTCATACGGGGAGTGGTCGGTGTAGCCGTACCTGAACTCCCTGAACGGCTGCCAGTCCGCGGATGTGTCGGTGTCCGTGGCCGCATCGTCGACGGACAGCCGCCTGAACACCTCACCAGCCCTCGGCGTATCTATGGCCGTGCCCTCCCAGTGTGAGGAGGTGATTACGACCTCCCCGTAGAACACTGAGTCGACCTCCTGCCCGTCCGGGTCCATCAGGGTCAACGAGTCGCCGCTGTCGGATAGCCGGAAGGAACCTGTCGACTCTATACCCGCGCTCAGGTCGGGGCGGTCGAGCGCGAAGTCCGGACAGGCCCCGTAGGCCGCAGTGTAAGAGGAGGAGTTGAAGGATATGGATATCTCCCGCCCTGGACATATCACGCTATCCGATGACAGCTCCAACGTCCCTTCGCCGTCAGTGAGCGACCATCCGCGTAGCGACACATCCTCATCGGCTGTCGAACGCAACTTCACGTACTCATCGCCGGCCACAGCGGCGGGGTAGAACTCCCATATCAGGATGGGAGGCGCCGTGCCGATGGTGGCCTCGACGCGCGGGGAAGCGACGCACACGCATTCCTGAACGCCCCCCTGGAGCAAAGACGACATCACGACGACCACCGCTGCGGCCAGGGTCGGTAAGCTGCTTGTCATCCGGCAGCACTATGGGCCGCATCGAAAAACGGTCTACTGCTACATGCAAGCGAAGGTTCATCGCCGAAGGCCGGACACGAGGTCGGCAAGCACCTTCGCGGGCTCCGCCGCCTTGACGACGCCGCTCGCCAACAGCACGCCGTCGGTACCGAGCTCGATGGCCTTGGCCACGTCGGCCCCGGTCTTGACCCCCGCACCACACAGCACACGGACGCCGGAGGACACCGCCTTCGCCGCCTCGACGGAATCGCTGACGATACCCGGGTTGGCGGCCGTAACGGAGACGTCCCCGCCTATCAGCTCCGGAGGTTCGATGGCGACGAAGTCGGGCTCGAAGGCCGCGCACGCCTTGGTCACGCCGATGTTGTTCGTGCACACGATGGTCTTCAAGCCGAGCGTCCTGCACCTGCCGACGAGCGCCTCGATGTGCGCGATCGTGATCCTCCTCTCGGAATGGTTGAGCAGCGTCCCTGCCGCCCCGCAGGCCGACACGTTCTCGGGAGTCACATGGCCCGTCGTGCTACCGGGGCGTACGTCGTCCGCATGCTGCGAGAACACCGGTATGGACACCGAGCTGACGACCGCCGCCAGGTCCGGCATGGGAGGCGCGACGACGATGGAGAAGCCGGTCTCCTCCGCGACCGCCTCGCAAGCCTTGGCCAGCGCCACGGCACGTGGGCCTACCGCCTCCTGATAGGTCTTGAAGTTCACGGCGATGACGGGCTCTTCGGACGGCAAGGCCGAGGCACCTCACTCGAGCGGGCCCATCCTGGGTTCGAGCTTCTTCAGTATCTCTGGCCTCGTGGTATACTCCAGGTCGTCCGGCGACACTATGCCCGGCATGAAGGGCCCGTGACCCCGCATGTACACCGATATGTCCATGGCCTTGTTGCGCACGTAGTCCCACTCCGAGCCTGAGAAGTAGTCTATGGGCTCGTGCACGCCTGGAGGGCCTCCGGGCGCCTCGAGCCCTTGGATCCTGCCGTCGCTGATCTGCAGGCCCAGGGCGCATATGCGAGGTGGTCCGTCGTGGTACGACGGGTCGGAGTCGTCCACCGCGCACGGGAACCAGGCGCCGTAGTGGGAACCGCGCATCCAGCCGGCGACGAGCTGCGGGAACGCGAACGGCTGCAACACCTCCCCTACCGCGGGGAGTCCGGACTGGCACCTCACGAGCATGACCGGGTCGTCCTTGCCGACGTACTTGCCGGCCAGCATGTTGAGCTTCTCCGTCGACACGACCGCGGCGACGCCGATCTCCCTGTGCACCACGCGCTTGACCGCGTACCTCGTGGTGTCGCCTATCAGCGCGAGTATGTCGTACATCTCCGCGGGGGAACTCATGACGACCTTCTTGTGGTCCACGACATCGACGACCTCCAGGTCGTAGCCCTGATGCGCCCTCGGGTCGATGACCAGGCCGGTGGTCGTGAACGGGTCCATGAATATCTTCGATATAGGCAGGGAGTAGGCCGACGGGCCGCACTTGTCCGCCATCAGCACGAGCATCGGCTCGGTCTTACGCTCCTCGAACTCCATCTCGGCAGCGCCCGGGCCCTGGCCCCTCACGTTGCCGGAGAACGCGTCCGAGAGCAGATCCTGCCCCGCGGCGTAGAGCCTCATCTTCTTGGCCTCCGACGCGGCGTTCATGAAGGCGTTCCACGCGAGCTCATGGACCTCCCTGTTGTTCTCGCCGTTCCTGTGGGTCATCAGCAGTTCCATGTCGTCCCCGCAGCGGCTCAGGTAGTAGTCCGTTATCAGGCCGTCAGACACGCCCTTGGCGGCCGTCTTGCTGGCTGCTTCCATCATCTTCGGGTGTGGTCTCGAATGGCCCGCGACAGAGCCCACATCCGCTTTTATAAGAGATACTGTCACCTTATCCGACATTCCTCTCCCTCCAATCGTGATTGGGGCGAATGAGGAGCATACGATATATATTAACCGCTCTCAAGCAGAGATGGCGAGGGGTGCGAGCAGGGATATCCACAGCGGGCGCGCGGCTGCTGGCGCGGCCGCTCAGCATCTATTATGTACATATCACACGCATATTCCTGGGCAGTCGCTGATTCCTCCGGGTGGTTCGAACACGGAGACCGACTCCAGTGGGACCGTGACGGTATGAGCGGACATGTTTCATTGGCGGAGCTCCTCGCCGACGGCAAAGAGGCGATAGCGAGCCAATGGGCCAAACGCGTGAAGACATCCTCAGCGAAGTACTGCGACCGCCCGCTCGACGATATACGGAGGGACGTGTCCTCGCTGCTGGACGCGATGACGATCTATCTGGAGTCGGGGGACGCCGGGCCCTTGGACCAGGCGGTCGCGGACACCTCCAGGAGGCTCGCGGAGAAGGGGTTCGAGCTCTCTGAGACGCTCATTGCCATGGCCCTCGGCCTGCGCGCGACCTTCGATGTGCTGAAGGACGAGTGCAGGGACAGGGACTCTCTCGAGTGCTTCGAGGTCGCCGACCAGCTCGCGGACCTGTTCTCCCGCGCGTCCGTCACCCACGCGATGGTGTTCGAGGGCATGAGGAGAGACTCCTCCGTCGCCGAGACGGTGTCCGGCCTGGCGACGACACACCAGCCTATGGCTGAGGATTCCATTGCGAGACGGTCCGTCGCCCACATACGCGACAGGTTCGGCCTGAGGGCGGGCGTGCTGCTGAGGGGCGACGAAGAGGACCGCTTCCACACAGGGGAGGACGAGGAGACCGCGCAACACCTGAAGGAGGCGTGCTACAGGGCCGTCTCCGAGGGCGAGACGGTCATGCTGGAGTCCGACGGCCCGCCCGTGTCGGGCTGGGAGGCGATAGCCGCCGTCCCAATCATCGCCAGGGACCGAGTGGTGGGCGCCATAGCGGTAGCGTCCCAGGACCGCTCGACACTGGCGGACCCCGGCACCAGGATGATCAGGTCGATGGCGGACCATCTCGCGGTGTCGTGCGACAAGGCGCGCCTGTACCAGAGCGCGGTGGACATGGTGGAGAGCCTTGACGAGGCGCGGTCGGAGCTCTTCACGATATTGAGCGCGATCGAGTCGCCCGTGTACGTCTCGGACATGGAGACATATGAGATACTAGCCACGAACACGAAGCTGGAGGAGTGGTTCGGCCCGGACCTAGTCGGCAAGAAGTGTTACGAGGCACTTCAGCGCGGCCAGGCTGGCCCCTGCCCGTTCTGCACAAACGACAAGCTTCTGACGGAGGATGGTAAGCCCGCCCCGCCATACAGATGGAGGTTCGTGAACACGGTCACCGGGAGATCATACAACTGCGTCGACAAGGCCATAGAATGGCCGGACGGGCGCTACGTCCGCCTCGAGATCGCCCACGACGTGACGGAGCTCGAAGAGGAACGGCTCAAGGCGGAGCAGGCGAGGACGTTCCTTCAACTGTACAACGACCTGCTGTTGCACGACCTCGGCAACTACATCGGCTCCGCGAGGGCGTATCTCGAGCTGGGGCTGGAGGAGGGCGACAGCGGACCGCGCAGGGAGTCCAGCTTCAAGTCCGCGCTCGCACAGACCTGCAGGAGCGGGGAGCTGATCGAGAAGGTCAGACGGTTCTCCAAGGTATACACGAGCCCGGACGAGGCCCGGGATACACGGGACCTTCGTCATGTGCTCGACGACTCGATCCAGGAAGTCAGCGACTCCTTCGGCGACGAGACCCCGGCCATCACGAAGAGTTACGGCGAGGGCGCGCGCGAGGTGAAGGTGGGGGCGTTCGCCAAGGAGATCTTCGTCAACCTGCTGTCCAACGCAGTCAGGTACGGGGAGGGGAAGGAGGTCGTCGTAAGCATCGAGGAGGGCGATATCGACGGCCGGCCAGCGTGGAAGGTCAGCGTATCCGACCATGGCCATGGGATACCGCCGGAAAGGAGGGACGAGTTGTTCAGAAGGTACATGCGCCTCGACCCTTCCAAGAAGTTCACGGGCATCGGCCTGGGCCTGTCGATCGCGAAGGCGCTGACGGACAGGTACGGCGGCGACCTAGTCGTCGGAGACCGCGTGCCGGGCGACCACTCACAGGGAGCGGAGTTCAGCGTGCTCCTGCCGCGGGCCTGAAGGGCACGGACGCGGGTCGCGCCCTGGACTGGCAACCCCATCGAGGGGAAAGGCTTATGCGAGGAGATGACGCTGTGAGACGCGCGAGGGGTAAGCGATGGGAACGGTTGAGGAGCTCAGGCCGATATTCTCCCCGAAATCGATAGCGGTCATAGGCGCCTCGAGAAGCCCCACGAAGCTGGGCTTCGAGATCCTCCAGAACATACTAGTCAACGGTTACAAGGGGAAGGTAATACCTATCAACCCTGAGGCGCCAGAGATCCTGGGGCTCAGGGCGCTCCCGAGCGTGTTGGCGACAAAGGACGACATCGACCTGGCGGTCATCGCGGTGCCGGCCGAGGCAGTGCCGAAGGTGATGACAGAATGCGCCAAGAAGAAGGTCAAGGGAGCGATCATCATATCCTCCGGCTTCGGGGAGACGGGCGAGCGTGGGAAGCAGCTCGAGGCGGAGGTCCTCGACATCGCGAGGAGGGGTGGCATCAGGGTCATAGGGCCCAACACCCTCGGCTACAAGGACCCGATAGACAACCTTGACGCGGCATTCGTGTTCGGCATGCCCAAGCCCGGCGAGGTGGCGCTAGTGAGCCAGAGCGGAGCGCTCTGCGTCGGCATGATATACTACGCCAACGGGGAGCACATAGGCCTGTCGAGGGTCATCTCAGTCGGCAACAAGGCCGATGTCGATGACGCCGACCTCATTGAGTACCTGGACAACGACAAGGCGACCAAGGTCATCGCCATGTACATAGAGGGCATCAAGGACGGCAAGAAGTTCCTCGACGCCGCGAGGAGGTGTCGGAAACCGATCGTCGCGATCAAGGCCGGGCGAACGCCCGCCGGTTCCGCCGCCGCGTCGACGCACACGGGGTCGCTGAGCGGGTCCGACGTCGTCTACGACTCGGCCTTCAAGCAGGTCCACATACAGAGGGCGTACGATGTGGCGGAGCTGTTCGACCTCGCGAGGGCCCTCGCGTACCAACCCTGCACGCGCGGCAACAGGGTGGGGATAATCTCGAACGGAGGCGGCGCAGGCATAATGATGGCCGACTGGTGCGAGTCGCTGGGGTTGAAGGTGCCCTCGCTGACGAAGAAGACCTGCGACGCCCTGACGCCGCATCTCCCGTCGATAACTACCGCGCGCAACCCGTTGGATGTGACAGGCGACGCGAGGTTCTACAGGTACTACGTGACTGGCAGCATCATGCTGAGCGATCCGAACGTCGACTCGCTGATCATGACCTGCGTCCACGCGGGCATCGCGAGGCCGAGGGAATACGTCGGCGCGGTCATCAAGCTGGTCGAGGAGAAGAAGAAACTGAAGAAGCCTATAGTCGCCTGCTGGGTCGGAGGACCTGAGGTCGACGAGGTCGTCCAGGAGTTGCGGGTGAAGAACATCCCGGTGTACCCGTCCGCCATGAGGGCCGCGAAGGCCGTGGCTTGCCTCTACGAGGAGGGGCGCAGGCAGGAGATGACGGGCCGCGGGGGCAAGTGCAAGACGAAATGAGCGGTCGCGTCCGCGACCATCGAGAAAAGGTAAATATCAGCGACCAGGTTATGCGAGGGAAGGTGAAGGTCCTTTGCCCACATGGCAGCACATAATCTATTCTGACGAGATAACGGCCGACCACTTTGGCAAGACGGTCTCAGTCGGAGGCTGGGTCCAGGACATCCGCAACCTCGGAGGCATATCCTTCGTCCAGCTGCGGGACCGGGGGGGCGTCGTGCAGGTCACGGCCCTGAAGAAGAGGGACCCCGAGATGTTCGCCAAGATCAACTCCGTCCAGCGGGAGTCGGTCCTCAGGGTCTCGGGCACGGTGAAGGAGAGCAAGGAGGCCAGG
>JBFFML010000024.1:0-16321 GCA_041554135.1 Thermoplasmata archaeon
CAAGAGCGTCAAGGGACTCTTGCGCATGGCGAAATACACAGTGCTACCGATGTTCTTCGTCGCCATGTTCAAGGTCAACTCCCTCGCGGCCTCGATGACCGGAAGAGGGTTCGGACTCCACAAGGATCGCACCATGCTACACCCCTGCAGGATGACAGGTTGGGACGTCGCGGCTGTTATGGCGACGATAGTCGTCGCAGCCGCGCTCTATCAGATAGACAGGTGTGCTGACCTCTGGCCGTCGGTCCTGGTCTGAAACAGACCTGTCCGCTCCATTTCGTCGGCCATCTCCAGCATCATCGAAGGGTCCGACCTGAAGGATGAGTAGTACTTGAGGGCCTTCGCCGTCACCCTCCAAAGCTCGTCAGACCTGTCATCGCCCGTGTTTGAGAAGTAGGCATCCGCCAGTTTCCGACAGAAGTCGAACTTGTCATGGGTGAACATGGGATGCAGGCTGAGCACACTTGAGCATATCTGGCCTATATCGTCGAGGACATCTGTCCGCGTCGCCTCCTCGAAATCGACCCCGACCACCTCGTCGCCGCTCACCAGGAAGTTCCTCGCGTTGGAATCCCCCCGGGACATCCCTCTCCCGAACGCATCGTGGAAGTCCGCGAGCCACTCGCCGACGGCGCTCGCCGTGGCCTCGACATCGACCCGCTCCTCCGGAAGCCTTGTCCCTCCATCCAGCCATGCTCTGTCCAGAGCGTCTGCAAGGGTGATGCCCTCCACGAACTCCATCACGATGGCCTCCTCGCGGAGCTCTATCGGGGCGGGGACAGAGACCCCTTTGTCGCGACACTGCCTCAAGATAGAGAATTCTTTCTCAGCAAGACTGCGCCTTGAAGCGCCGAAGACCTTGACGATCGCGATCCTTCCGAGGAAGACGCTTTTGAAGACCGTATTCTTCCTGCTGAAGAAGTTCCCGCCAATCCTCCTGCGCTCAAGGTCCTCCAGTCCGAGCTGCTCGCCTGCCGCAGTCCTCAGCCCATTGCCTCCTTGCATAGCTGATGCTTAATGTCCGTAGATAGTATATGATATGAGACTCTGTCTCGCGCAATCGAAAATGTTGGACCTGAGGGCGCCAAGCAGCATCTCCAGGACCAAAAGCGTTAAGTCGATAACATTGTTTCCATATCGGAAATCCGACTTGACGGTGATTGCGTGACGGGTCTAACCATCAGCTTACGAACGGTTCCGAAGATGCTGCCCGCCGTATGCCTTCTGCTCATACTGACGCTGGCGGCGTATGGCGGGAACGCAGCACAGGCCGAGTTCGTTCAGGTACTATCTGTGGACAACTACCACAAAGAGGTCACTGCGGGATCGAGCGCGACTTACAATTGGACTCTGTGGAACATCGACCCCGTGGAAGACCTGAGGATAGTCATCGATGCCAGCATCGATGGCAAAGGCTGGACCTGTAGCGCGAATGAACCTGAGATCACACTGGCGCCAGACGGACTTGGAATAGTCACCGTGACGGCGACCGCACCGCTGGAATCCGGTTCGGTGACGTCGAACCTGACGGTCACCATGAGCGTGTACATGGGCACGTATCTGATAGAGGTGACATACGTCGAGGCCGACACGACCATAGTCGGGGCGTTCGCCAGCGCGAACAAGGTGCTCGGACTCTTCGACAATCCACTCCCTTCGCCTTTGAACAACGAGTGGGGCGTTTTCATGCTAGATGTCGTCATCTGGCTGGCCATAGCGTTGGGCATCGCCTATCTGATGAACGTGGTGGCATGGATATTCACCCGGAAGACCGCCACGATGCTCGACGATATCATACTCGGAATCGTGCGGACGCCGACTCTGGTGCTCGTGTTCGTCTACGGCGTGGTCCAGTCGATGGACGCGCTTCACATGCACATACCGACCGACGTGCGCTCATCCGTCATGTCCATCTACGGCGTCATAGTCGTGCTGATAGTCTTCTATGTCGCATACAAGCTGTTCAAGAAGATACTCGTCTACTACGGCAAGATAATCGCCAAGAAGACCGCGAGCAAGGTGGACGATGTGCTGATACCCGTCGTGGAGAAGCTAGGCGTCGTCGTGATAGGGTTCGCCGCGCTGGCGTACGCCCTTGGTGCGCTCGACGTCGACTTGACTATGTTCGTCGCCGGAGGCGTCGTGATATCCATGGTCCTCGCGTTCGCGGCCCAGGAGACCATATCGAACTTCCTGAGCGGCATATTCCTCCTTCTAGACAGGCCTTTCACCGAGGGTGACATGATCATACTGACCGATGGCGATTGGTGCGAGGTCAGAAGGATCGGGATGAGGACTACCAGGCTGTACAGATATTCCGACGCGTCCATAGTCTCGATGCCGAACAATAGCCTCGTCAACGACAAGATAGTGAGGATGACCAACGTGACCGACCCTGGAAGGGTCGACTGCAACGTCGGCGTGGCCTATGGAGCGGATCCGACTGTGGTGCGCGAGACGATAATGAAGGCCATCCGGGACAACCCGCACGCGTTGTTGGATGACGAGAACCGGCAGCCGATCATAATATTCGACGAGATGGGCGATTCGGCCCTCGTATTCAAGGTCATAATGTGGATAAACGACCGCTCCATGAGGATAGCGGCGAGGGACAGGCTGGTCGAGGAGATATACCGCAAGCTCAACGATGCTGGGATCGAGATACCGTTCCCGCAGCGAGTAGTGTATCTCAAGAAGGATAGCTAGACTGTGAGGTTCGGAACCACCATGTGGCGTGGGACAGGAGGGAACTCGAATGGCGGATGACAAACCCATAAGCGACATCCGCGTGGCGGATGTATTGGCCGAGATCGGCAAGACGATGATAGTGTCCTCAGTCAGCGCGGACGCCACGCTTCGAGACGCTGTCGAGGCGATGGTCGATAACAGCGAGACCAGGAAGGTGTACGTCCTCGACAAGGACGGGAAGCTCGTTGGCACGATCACGCTCGAGACGCTCTTGAGACACGCAGGCTACAGATTCGGCGTCAGGAGAGTCGGTGTCACATCCTTCCTGAGGATGTTAGCCGAGATATCGGACGAGAAGGTAACGGATGTCATGAGCAAGCCCGTGAAAGTGCTCCTTGACGAGATGATCGTCAACGTCACTAGGCTGATGGTCGAGAACCATCTGAACGACCTGCCGATAGTGGACTCGCAGAACAAGCTCGTTGGAGAGCTCAACGGCCTTGACATCCTGAAGTCGAGCATGAAGCACTGGGAGTAGTCCCCGGCCTCACGCACGCGCCATGTCGCGTCAGAACGGGCCGAGTACCCTGCTGTCGATCGGGAGGACAGCCACATCGAACTTGGTCAGTTCGCGCTCCATGCCACAGACGTACTCTGGTCCCATGGGCGTGTCCGATTTCTCCCAGTCCTCCACGGTCCTGGCGAGGACGACGAAATCAGGTTTCGCCAACGCGACCGTCTCGCTGAAGTTCATCGCAGTGACGTGAGTGACGACGTCCACCTTGTCTATGACCCCGCTTTCGACCGCTTCGGGTCGCTCACGTCTCTCCGCGACTATGATCTCGACATCTTGCATCTTCTTCAGTTGCCGAATGACCCTCGTTCCAAGCTTCTCCGCACCTACGACCAATATCCTCAACCGTTCACCACCTGATTCATACCAATCCGAACTCAACCATAAGATACACCAACGTCGCCAGTACGAGCACCGCAGGGACCGATATGCGCAGGCCGCTCCGTGCTATGTCGCCCCTGGACAGCACACCGGTCGAGTATATGAGCGTGAACGGAGGAGTGCCTATCGGTGTGATGAATGAGATCGAGACGGACAGGGCGCACACGAGCACGAGTAGTTTGGGGTCGATCATGAGCTCGTCCGACATCCCAATCAGAATAGGGGCGAGAATCGCCGCAGTCGCCGTGTTGCTCATGAAGTTGGAGAGAGCTATCGAGACCGCGGACACCAACAGCATTATCACGAATATGTGAAACCCACCGGCGACGTCGACCAGTATCTCGGCCATCCACGCGGCCGCACCTGCCTCCTGCAGTCCCTCACCGAGGGCCAAGCCAGCCCCTATTATCAGGAAGATGTCCCACGAGATGGAGCGGGCGTCCTGCCATTCGAGAGTCCTGGTGGTGAACAACAACACGGAGGCGCTCAACGCCACGATGGCCGCGCTCATGAAACTGGGCGGGAAGCCGAAGATCGCCCCGATGTCGGCTCCAGCAACCCAGAGCGCGACGGTTGGGAAGAATATCGCGAGGGTCTTCTTCTCCCCGGGGGACAGCGAGCCCATCTCCTCTAGCTCCCTCCTCACGGCTCCGAGGTCCAATGAGGACGCCTGGACGGGTATCAGGCGCCTGAGCATGAACCAGGCAGCGGCGAGCAGCGCCAGGCTCGCAGGGACGCCAATCTTCATCCAGTCCAGGAAGGTCCACTCGGTCTCCCGCGCGAGAATTCCTGACGCGACGGCATTCGGCGCCGACCCCGTAATCGTCGCCATGCCGCCCAAGGCGGACCCTACGCCTATCCCAAGGAGGAACAGTATCGACAGCCTCTTCTTGTCCTCGCCAGCTCTCGAGGCTATGCCGAGGACGACGGGTATGAGCAGGGCGACGGTCGCCGTGTTAGATATCCACATCGAGAGGACCGCGGAAACGAGCATGAAAGAAAGCAGTACCTTGCCGACATCTCCCCCGAAGCGCGCGACGATGCCATATGCCAGGCGACGGTCCACGCCGTGCTTGCGGAAGGCCTCCGCCATGATCAGACCCCCCATGAGCAGATACACGACTGGGTCCGCAAACGGTTGGAGCGCCTCGGCCGTCGGGAAGATGCCGTAGAAGGTCAGCAGCACGGGGACGAGCAGGGCCGTGACGGGGAGTGGAAGCCCGCCGAACGTCCATAGCATCGAGACGCACACGAATATTGCCAAGGAGTACTGTATCGGCGCGTCGATAGGCAAAGGAGCGACCGTCAGGGCGAGCAGTGCAAGGAACGGCAAGAGTATCTTGATAGATCTCTGGGCCATCTTTGGCAGCTTGGCGAAGAATCTGAAGAACGTGGGCGTCAGGTCGATTATCTCTTGCCCTATGGTGCCTATCGCGCTCTTGATCGGCGCCTCTATTCGCTTCCTCCTCGCCATCTGACCACTGAAGGATTTTCGGCCTGATATTTCAACTTCACGTGACGTATGAGCTGAATCGACGGCATTTGACCTCTGCTACACGCCAAGGATGTCACGTATGGTTGCTGACGGACATCAGATTCTCTATGGCTATCGTCCTTGCCTTGTCGTTCTTCATTCGCTTCGCGAGTTGCTCAGCGATGCCATAGCGTTCAGCGGCCACGTCCGTGTTGCCCAGCTTCTCCTCGACGATTCCGAGGCGTATGTTCAAGGCTATCAGCCCCTCGCTGTCCCCTGCCCGTGTCAACACGAGCTCGGCATCTGCAAGCGCTGAGGCGGCTGCGGAGAGGTCTCCAGACTCCTCGAGTATAACCGCCTCCTCCATCTTGCCCCTCGCAATGAGTCGCGGGTCGGCCAGGGGCTCGACCAGGCGCATGTACTCTTCCAACTCCACACGGGCGTCTCCGATATCGCCAGATTCTCTCAGCATCGCCACGAGCGACAGCCTGAGGTCCGCGTCCACCTCGTCCGCTGTCGGACGGGGACGGA
The DNA here is from genome assembly GCA_041554135.1 of Thermoplasmata archaeon. Taxonomy (GTDB): domain Archaea; phylum Thermoplasmatota; class Thermoplasmata; order UBA10834; family UBA10834; genus UBA10834. The sequence goes on from JBFFML010000024.1 coordinate 5,649, forward strand.
ACAGGCCCCTTCGTCTCTTGAGAGCTGGGTCGGCCAATGTCATCCTGAGAAGCGCAACGGCCTCCGAGACTCTGCCCAGGTCGGCCATCGCCTCGGCCGCCGCCGACCGCAACCGCTTGGCCTCGTCGATGTCTCCTGCGCGCGTATGCGCCCCAGAGGCCTCGAGCAGCAGGTGCCTTGACTCGTCCAGCCGCTGGAACGACCTCAAGTAGATAGCGAAGTTCTCCAGCGCACGCGCCTCTCCAGCAGCGTCTTTGGCGGAATGTGCCATCCGGACTGACTCGCGGAACTTCCTCTCCGCGTCGCCTGGAAGACCCTCCTCCCAGTCGAGTATAGCGATGTTGTTGAGACAAGCGGCCTGAGCTGCCCGGTTCTCCGCCTTTGTGGCTATGTTGAGCGCCGTCAGGTAGCTCTCTCTGGCGCGGGTTGTGTCTCCTCGCCTCTTGTGCAACACCCCTATGTTGAGCCACTCCCTCACGCGGCCGTCGACGTCACCTGACTTCTCGTAGATGCCCAGGGCCTCGTGGTGCGCCTCGAGAGACTTGGACCACTCGTCGACAGCGGCCCGGAGCCGCGCGACCGACTCGAGGATCGTCGCGCGCGTGTCGTCACTGTCGGGCGACATGGACGCAGACTTCTCGTAATCGGCGAGGGCGTCGGCCTGATTGCCCAAGCCCTCCCTCAGCTGGCCCCTCATGAAGACGAAACGGGCCTCCAGGACGCTTTCGACCGCGCCATCAGGCACCGCAATGATCAGGTCAAGCGTCTCACGAGGGAACTCCCGACCCAATTCCTCGCCGCTCTCCAGGACCAGATGCACGGCTTCCTTCCAGGACTCTGCCTCGACGAAATGGTGGAGCGCCTCGAGCTTCCACTCGGGCTGTTGCCTCGATGCGCAGTAGACGCCGGCCAGCCTGTGGGCGCGTTCCTTCCTGTCGTAGCTCAGTCGCGATGAGAAGTAGTCACGAAGGAGTTCGTGAAGCCATAGTCCGTCCTCCAGCTCTGTCACGAGGGACTTCCTCCTGAGCCCCATGACGACATCGTAATCAACGCCTGACAGCGCCTCCATTGGAACCGCGTGTCGGAACACGGACAGAGCCTCAAGGACGGACCGCTCGTTTTCAGACAGGTACGAGTAGACTTCACTGTCGACGAAATCGATAACGTCCCGTCTGCCGCCGCCAGTCCCCTTGCCCACCATCAGGCTCAGCAGCAGCGGATGACCATGACTGTCCTCCAGCACAGCGGCGGGGTCCTTGACACCGATGCTGGACACGAATCTCGCCGCGCTCTCGTCGTCGAGCGCGCCAACCTCCATGGACAGGCTCTGTCTGCCGTCTCTGGGGACGAAGGGCAGCATGACCCTGGAGATGAGCACGACCTTTGACCCGCCTGAGAGTCGTGCGGCGTCGATCAGCACGGCCAACAAGAGCTCCATCCCCTCCGCGACCTTGTGCGCATCATCGAGGAACAGCACGACGCCAGCGCTCTTGAGATCCGCCGTGAGCGGGGCGTATAGGTCGGCGACAGTAGAGCCAGCCTTCAAGGCCCGTGACAACTTCCGAGCGCCCAACCTTGAGAGGAATCTCGCAAGCGTCTCGGTGAAGGATCGCTCCGTGTCCCAATCGCGGAAAGTGTACCAGAACAACGACCTCTCATCGGAGAGGTCGTCGAATGTCTTTGACAGGAGTGTGCTCTTGCCTATTCCAGGCATGCCATATATGTGAACCGTGGACGGCCCGTCCTCAGATAGGGCTTTCAAGAGGAACCCCGACTCTCTGTCGCGGCCGAAGAAACGGTCCACCTTCGACCTGCCATGGGCCTCCTTCAGGGCCGATGGCCTCTCTGGGGTCTCTTCATCGACAGGCTCGAAATCGGACGCGGCTATGGTCTCGCCTTTTCTCGCCTTATCGGCCAACTCCAGAAGCGAGGGGATGCGTCGCGAGCTGATGGCGATCCTCCGTGCTATCTCGCTTAGGGGAAGATGCTTCGCGACCTCGCCCTCCCTGAACTCTGCGTGGCTGCGCTCGACGCGCTCCCTGGTGGCGTCGGCTGCCTGGCGGCCCTTGTCAGTGAGGAAATATGCCCTTCGCCGCCTCGGAGCGCCCCGGACATGGGCGAGCCTGTCGGAGACCAAACCCTCGGCCTCGAGCCCTGAGAGGGCTCTCGAGGCGTTGTGCACCTGTGTGCCCATCGCCTGCGCTATACCTTCCTGAGACGCCCCGAGGGGCACCTGGGCCATCTCCCTGTACTTGTCCATGTCGAGAAGGTGGAGCAGCAACCGCTCGTCCTGGGACATCACAAGGTTACCCATCACACGTGTGAACGATACCTGGTATTAATACCCCTTTCGTGATTGGCCGCATAGTTGTGGGCGCTAGCGCAAAAGTAGTGCAAAACACCGCTCAGCGTTTAAATACCGACCCCCTCGGTGATTATCCATCACGCGTTCATATCGAACGGAGGTGAAGTGAGATGAGACACGGAAAGAAGACGGTGGCTGCAGTCACCGCAGTGTTCATGCTGATGCTGGGAGCGCTGATGGTACCCGCTCCGACATCCGCAGGGGTCCTGCTGGGCGACGAGCTCACTGTCGAAGAGGGGAGCACGACCGCCCTTGGCGGAGGCGACCACTTCTTCGTCAGATTCGGCAGCGACGCAGCCTTTGGGATAGTATGGGGAACGGAAGAGGTGGAGAACAACGTCTACTTCGTAGTTATCAAGGCGAGGTATCTGGGCTTCGCCCAGGTCTATGACGCCGACGGCGAGGTGATCCAGGAGAACTACACCATCAAGGTGTACACAATGTACGCCGTGAAACTTGACAGCCTTGTCGAGTTCGACGACGCTGATGACAACGATCTGCTTCAGTACCAGCGAGCGTACAACGACGTGGCAGGCGAATTCATTGACACGTACACCGGCCCTGAGACGACCTACAAGAAGGTCGACCTGAACACGTCTTGGTCGGCAAGCGATGTTGAGGAGGTCGCGGACGGAGAGAACAAATCCTGGAGCTTCGATCTCAGCGCGGGCAACCTGTCGTACACGATGCTGTACGAGAACGCCACGCAGGATGTTGGTGACAACGTGCTCAACAACCTCACGCTGTCATTCAGACTCGAGGCTAACACCATCCAGGTGGACAACGCCTCGCTTCCGCAGTGGAGGGTCACTGTCACGACCGGTCCGTTGGGCGCCATGACATTCCTGTACCCTGAGCGCCTGGACGACATGCAGATCACCGGTAGCGTGATCAAGTACGACGTCAAGTGGGACCAGGTGATCGACGGTTGGGACTTCGACCCAGCGAACGAGAATCCGATGTTGCTCATGGAGATGCACAGCATCGTCGGACACTGGATGTCCCCTCTGATGGCCAAGTGGATGGACATGCGCATGCTGTCTTACATGAACGCCATAGGCGTCATGACAGCCGAATCAACGCAGGGCGAAGTCGAGGTCAACGACACGACCGGCACCTTGCCCTCCGTGAGACAGCTGACGGCGACCAAGCTGACATTCGGCAGCGATTGGACGAAGATCGGGCTCCTGACATGGGTGGACAACGCCACCGTGGACGGGGCGCCCGCATACGTCAAGGCGCAGGTCATGGCTGGCCACAGGGTACTCGCCATGGGCGAGGGACAGACACGGTTCGAGGGTTTCGTCGCGGCGACGGCACTCACGTTCCCGGGCGGATCTCTGATAGTCCACGACCCGACGTTCTCTGCCGAGGTCCTCGTCGACGTGGCGCTGGCGGGCGAGGAGCGCATACCTGTAGTCTTCCTGGGAATAGCGGCCGCAGTCGTGATCATAGTGATCGTGGCGATCGCTGTGCTCGTCACGAGCGGTGACAAGCCCAAGAAGGGCGTGAAGGAAGGTTACGAGAAGCGGCGCAGCTCCGAACCTGGAGAATGGGAGCGGTACTACAACAAGAAGTGACGCTGTCGTAGCACCGTTCAAACCACTCAAAACCCCTTTCATATTTCCATTAGACCGGCCACGAGGTAGATGTCGTCAGGAGGGGGCCAGCCATACTCGCCGCATTGTCTCGGCATTTTGTCGGCTTCTGATATTCGTACCGAAAGCGAATTATCAAGCCGATGGGCCTTGCCGTGGTCATGGGCGGGTATCCCGCCACGAGTGAGGGATGAGTGAAATGATGGCGAAGGTGTGGATAGCGGTGTCGTTGTGCGCCGGATTGGTGATCGCAGGCGCCTCGGCCGTATCGGCGATTGGCAACATGAGTGGCGACTGCCTGCAGGACAGGATTCAGCTCAAGGACGGCAGCTGCGACAACTGCACATGTGACGGCTCGGTTGACGAAGCGCTTGATGACACGGCGGAGGACTGCGACTCCTGTAACGACTACCTATACGACTGGGATTTCCTATACAGTGAGCCGGGGCCCCATCAATCTGAATGTGGTCAGGAGTAGCCGCATCCCCGCGGAAGGGCACCGGGCCTCCCCCGTCATTCTATCCCGTGTGTCCGTGCGGCTATCCTGCCCACCATAAACCCCTTCTTCTGACATCCACCACATTATCTTCCAGAACGTATGCAATCGCCACAAGGATGTCAATTTTTATCAAGTAAGTAGTCTATCCACAGGTCATGAGAATCGATTCGAAGTTTCTCACGAGGATCAGGAAGGAGTTCCCGTCAGTAAACAAGGACCCTTCGGGCCGCAGGAGGGCCTTCTTGGACAACGGCGCCGGCACCCTCGTCACGAGGCGGGCGGCAGACAAAGAATACGAAGCCCGGCTCGATTGGAGCGCCAATGTCGGCAATGTGTTCCCGGAGTCCGAAGGGGCGGCTGAGACGATACTCGGGGGCAGAGCCGCCGTCGCGGACCTGTTGAACGCGGAGGGGCCAGGCACCATAATCTCAGGCGAGTCGGCGACGAGCCTCATGTTCAACATCAGCTACGCACTCGGCAGGGAGTTCGAGGGCGACGAGAACGTCGTCACCACGGGATACGAACACTACACTAACATCAACCCGTGGGTGGAACTGGGGTCGAACGGCGAGATAAAGGAGCTCAGGTTCGCCGAATTCGACACTGAGAGCGGCAAGCTCGACCCTGTCAAGATACAGGAACTGGTCGACAGCAAGACGAAGGTAATCACGGTCACGGCCGCCTCGAACGTGCTGGGTACCAGGACCGACCTGCAGGCCATAGGCGGGATAGCGCGAGATGCGGGCGCCTACTTCATAGTCGACGCCGTTCATCATGTGCCACACGAGCTGACCGATGTGCGAGAGATCGGAGCTGATTTCTTCGTGTTCTCAGGGTACAAGGTGTTCTCAAGGCACGGCAGCTTCATGTACGCGAAGCCGGAGCACATACGCGAACTGACCCCGTACAAGCTGTTGCCCTCGCCGAAGCGAGGGCCTGAGAAGTGGGAGTGGGGCACGCGGGACCAGGCGATGTTCGCAGCGATGACCGGCGCTGTCGACTACCTCGCATGGGTGGGCAACCCGGCGGCAAAGCGGCCGGCCCAGCCTGGCAGGCCGAGGAGATCGCGCCTCAAGACCGCCTTCAAGGCGATAGCGAGATACGAGGAAGAGCTGATGGACACCGCCTTGAACGGAAAGGGGAACACGCCCGGATTGACCGACATCCCAGGTCTCACCCTGTACGGCCCCCGCGACATCGACGAGAACATGGGCAGAGACCCCACGTTCTCGTTCAGGCTCAGCGGGTACAGCGAGAAGGCACTCTCCTCCCATCTCTGGAAGCGCTACGGGCTGGCGGTTGGCGCAGAGGACTTCTACTCAAGGGTCCCCGCGATCTACAACAAGAAAGCCATGCTGAGGGCCACGTTCGTCCACTACAACGCGAAGAGCGAGGTTGTGGCGCTCCTCAACGCGCTGGAGAAGCTGTCAAAGCGCAAGAAATGACGCGCTACAGATGATGGGGGCCGATGGCCATCAGAGTATGTGCTTCAGCCTCAAGGCGACCCAGAGTGCGGCAACGGATATGGCCGACAGCCCTATGACGATCCAGAAGGCGTTCGGATCCTCTCCGAATGGCAGCGACACGTTCATGCCGTAAAGGCTCGCCAGAAGCGTCGGGAGTATGAGTATCAGGCTGATCGTCGTCAGGGTCTTCATTATCGTCGACAACTGGTTGGACTCGGCGAACTCGTAGGCGTTCAGTATGTTCGCCATCACCTCGCGGTAGATGGTCGTCATCTCGTACAGCTGCGCAACATCGTTCTCGATGTCGTCTATGATATCCGCCTTCTCGCTGATCATCTGGAGGTTCCTGACCTTCGGGAGCATGGATATCGCGTTAAGGTCAGAGAGCAGCGCGGTATTCAGCACGATCAGGCTGTTGCTGAGCGCGAAGGCGCCCTTGGCCACTTCGCGCCTTCTGGTCGACAGGATCGTCTCTTGTATGAAGGCGACGCGCCTCTCCACGGGGCGGATTCTGCGCTCTATGTCTCGGATCGTCCTCTGGATGATCGCTATGAAGACATCCTCCTTGCTCGACAGTGGCGGGCGCCTCTTGAGGTCGGCGGTCATCTCGCCCCCGAGGAACGTCGCGCCCACACGAATCGTTATCACGGTCTTGGCCGTGAGGATGATGCCTATCGGGATCGTGTCTATCTTGTCCTGGTCGGACGCGTCTGTCAGTATGCTCCGCAAGACTATGAGGTCATACTCCTCGTCGATCTCCACCCGAGACCTCTCATTGGGGTCGAGACAGTCCGCGATGTCCTGAAGGTCGATGTCGAAGCGCTTCGCCATCAGGTCGGCCTCGTCGGGGTTCGGGGCCACCAAGTCAATCCAGATCGCCTCGTCGAGGCGGTCCGGACCGATCTCTCTTAGCGCGCCGTTCTCCGAGACGTAGTACCGGATCATACTGACCACACCAGGACCTGCCACGGGATTGGCGATTACGAGATATATGCTTTCTTGGTGGGCGTGACGATCACGCGCGAGCCATCCCTGATATGTCCGGATAGCTCAAGTCCGCGGGCCGCCCCATCTGTCCCTGAAAATGTTGTCGCTCATCGGCCCTCTCTCAGGGCGGGTCTGTTCGGCTTCCCTCTGCTTGTCATACAGCAGCGAATCGTCGGATCCGTGACGGCCGCATACAATGAGCGTTATCATCACATGGTCTTCGGGTATGCCGAGGGTGGACCCGCTCAGACTCTAAGGGAAGTCCATCGAACCGCATATCCCGTCTCCTTCCTGAGCGTCTCGATCTCCTGCGCCATTCGGTCCAACGACTCGCGGGTCCCGCAGAATACGACATCGACGCCCCGCGTAAGGGCGCTCATCGAGGACTCCACCGGCGCATGGACGACGACGTACTCCGGCGTCGCCTTGGCCAATAGAGCGGAACCGACCGCGTCGCCAGCCGCGATAAGACCTGGTGAAATGCGCTCTATCTGCTGTCGCGCCCGGACGATGTTGGCCTTCTTCGAGCCGCCATCCAGCTCAGACGGCGCTTCAATCATGAGCAGGTCGCCCAGCTTCATGTCCACTATCCCTTCGAGATGGCCTACCAGAACATCGTCGCCCAAGGCAGCAGACTCCATCGCGACCCCCTTGGAGTCCGACCTAGCGTCGGGAAGGGCCACGAGCATGCCGTCCTCCATGACGAGGCCCACGCTCTGTCCCTTCTGGATGTCCTTCCCCGCGATCGCCACACACGTGTCCACGACCATGATCTTGCGCAGTATCGCGTCGACCTCGACCTTCAAGGCGCTGAAGTGCTCCTGCAGGCTCTGCATGCCCTTCCTCGTCGGCCTGAGCCTGCCATCCTTTTCTCTGACCAGGCCTTTCTTCCGCATCGACGAGATATACTGACTGACAGCTTGCACGGTGATGTCCATCCCCACCGCCATGTCCTTCAACTTAGAGGAGGGGTTCTCGATGAGCCTCACCAGGATAAGCATCTCGGTGTTCCCCCTGAGGTCTCGAAGCGGCTCCGTCTTCATCCTTTCCCCTCCACGCTGGAGAGCAGGTGGATCAGTTCGTCGGTGCCCTTGGCCTCGACCGCACCAGCGTCCAACAGTCGTCTGACATAGGCATCGGCCTTCCCGCCTATGAAATCTATGGATGGTGAGCCTGTGTCCGACAGGATGAACACCTTCTTCCTCCTGCCGAGGGCGTACATCGCAGCCTCGAGGTTCTTGAAATTGCCAGGCCCGACGGGGAACCTGCACACGACGACCGCGCTCGCGTCGTCTATGCGCTCAAGGTTCTCCTTGTTCGTCTCGTCGCTGATCTGGGCGAACGGGACTTCCGCGACAACGGGGATGCGGAGGTCTGAGGCGCACTCATAGTCGGAGTCGAGGACGTTCAGGACGCCGGTGGACAGCGAGTAGCCGCTATCGATCAGCCTTCTCATCGTCGGTCCGCCTGACCCGCCGCCACAGAGGACGTGTATCCTTGTCCCGTTCTTCCGCGCAGGCATCCTGGACGAACGTGGCATCACGAATATGCCATGGGTGAATGGGTCGCGCCTCACCGAGACCTCGACCCCGTAGACCGATTGAATCGTGTCCGGGTTCAACACCTCGGACGGAGGGCCTATGGCCTCGAGGCTCCCCTGGTCCAAGAGGGCGATCCTGTCGCAGTACCGCGCCGCTAGGTTGATGTCGTGGAGCACGGCCACGATCGACAGCGTACGCTCGCTGTTGAGTCTCTTGACGAGGTCCATCATCTCCAGTTGCCCGCTGATGTCAAGATAGACCGTGGGCTCATCCAACAGGAGCGTCTTCGGCTCCTGTGCCAAGGCCCTGGCGATGACCACCCTCTGTCTCTCGCCTCCGCTCAGCTCGGGGAAGGACCGACCCGCCAGGTGCGAACAACCCGCCGCCGTCATCGCCTCCGACACCGCGTCCGAGTCCTCTCTGCGGACTCCGGAGATCCTGCTCTTGGCGTGCGGTATCCTACCCATCATGACGATGTCCTGCACGGTGAACGGGAAGTCCGTCGATGAGCTCTGCGGGACGACCGCGAACGTGCTGGCGACCTCTTTGTCATTCAGCGTATGGAGTGGCCTCATGTCGATGTAGATAGCCCGCGACTCGGACGGGAGATACCTCGTCATGCATCGCAACAGCGTTGTCTTGCCAGAGCCGTTAGGGCCCATCAACCCCAGGAACTCGCCCTCTTCGACGTCGAAAGTGATGTCCTTCAGCACACGTGCGTTGCCGAAAGAGAACGACAGGTTGTCGATGGTGAGTCTCATGACATAACGCCTCCTGTCCGGCTCCTCCTCAGCAGATAGAGGAAGAACGGCCCTCCACAGAGGGCCGTGATTATTCCCACGGGAAGCTCCTGGGCAGGTATTATGGTCCGCGAGATCGCATCTGCCCATATCAGGAAGCTGGCGCCGAACAGGGTCGCCGCCGGCACCAAGACCCTGTGGTCCGCGCCTACCAGTATCCGCATCATGTGCGGGACGATAAGGCCGACGAAGCCTATGATGCCCGTGAACGCGACCGCCCCTGCGGTGACCAGGGCCGCGGTCCCGAGCATCGTCTTCTTGAGGAGTTCAGGGTTCGCGCCAAGGTTATGCGCGGTCTCCTCTCCAAGCAGCAGCGCGTTGAGCTCGCGACCGAAAAGGAACACCAAAGTAGCGCCGATCAGGACGGGGAACAGAAGAATCACGACATGGTCCCACTGGGCAACTGCGAACGACCCAAGGAGCCACGGTATCAGCTGATGGTAGTCCTCCCTGGCGAAGTATATCAGAAATGACACGATAGCCCCAAGGAACGCGGCGACCGCCACACCCGACAGGAGCAGGGTCTCCACATAGACACGTCCCCTGACCGTGCCCATCCTGTAGACGACGAATACCGTCAGGAGCGCGCAGGCGAACGCCAATATCGGCGCCGTGAACACTCCTATGACCGCGGTCAGACCCAGGAGGCCGGCCGAGGCGGCACCGACGGCGGCCCCTGAGGACACGCCGATGATGAACGGGTCGGCCATGGGATTCCTGAAGATGGCCTGCATGGCGGTCCCCGCACAGGCCAGGGCTGCGCCAACGAGCGCCGCCAATAGCACCCTCGGCACCCTGACGTCCCAGAACACGGACTGATAGTATGATGGCCAGTCTCCTTCCAGGCCGAAGATCGCGTCGATCGCATCGGTGAACGATATCCGATGAGGGTCGCCTGGACCGATAGGCCCGAGCGTGCCCACGAGGATGGCCAGGAGGATGGAGGCTAGGAGCAGGCCCGCAAGCAGGCATATGAACAGCCACGGGTTGCGCTTGAAGAAGGCGAACCTCGCTCTTTGCCCTTTCACCTCGGACGAATCCGCTGACCCCAGGACAACCGCCTCTGCGTCATCCGAACAGGTCCGGATGGAGTATCCCCGCGAGAGACTCCAGCCCGTCCACTATTCGCGGCCCGTATCGGCTCATGAGATTGTCGTCGAGCGAGTGTATCTCGTCGTTCACCACTGCAGTCACCTCGTCCCAGCCTGGCCTGGAGGCTATCTCATCGGCCGTGGTCGTGGTCATGTAACCGACGGTGTAGATTATCACCTCTGGGTCCTGGGCAATGACGAACTCGCTCGTCAACATCGGATACTCGCTTGACGTGTTCTCCGCGATGTTCACGCCGCCGGCCAACGCGATGAGGTCGTTGCCGAAGGAGCCAGGGCCGTATGTCCAATACGGGTAGTACTCCAGG
>JBFFML010000025.1:0-16105 GCA_041554135.1 Thermoplasmata archaeon
AGTCCGTTGAGAATCGCATTGATGCAATAAACGAGGCAATCGCTTGGTTTCGAAGCAAGGACCTTCCTGTCATAATTGGCTACACCGAGAACGAAGAAGAGGGGGTGTCGCGTGGCACTGGGGGCTTCGAAGTCCCGAATTCGATAGACATCGATAAAAGGGATTTCAGAGTAACGAAGCGCCATGCTAACGCCTTCGCCAATCCCGACTTGAGTGCCAGACTCAAGAGCGAAGGATGCGACGCCATCGTCATCGTGGGACTGAGCGCGAGTGGCTGTGTGCTGGCCACATACTTCAGTGCATTCGATTTTGATGTCCGTCCGTACCTGCTCAAGGGCTGCGTTGCATCTGCTGACGAGAAGCATGTACGATTTGCAGAGGAGATTTGCGACACCCTGAACCTGCGCGAACTCGATGACGCCGTCAGATGAGATCCAATCAGCTCTCAAAATGAGAGTGGACCGAAGGGGATTTGAACCCCTGACCTCCTGCTTGCAAAGCAGGCGATCTTCCACTGATCTATCGGCCCCTCGCGTCCTCCCGACGCCGATTGAGGAGTCTCATTAAATACGTTTCCCGGTCCCGATGGCCCTCCCGGTGTCCGTTCGGAGTCGGATCGGGCGGGGACGCACCAAATATAATGGTCCCAGAATTGCCGAATCCCGGCGCTCCCGCAGAGTGGACATGTATTATTCTGATTCAACAGGACATGCGCGAGCGGGGGACCCTTCGATGCAGCTCAGGACCTCAGCACGATCTCGATGTTCACGCCGTCGGGCACCTGTATGCGCATCAGCTGCCTGAGCGCGCGCTCGTCCGCGTCGAGGTCTATCAGACGCTTGTGCACGCGCATCTCCCACCGGTCCCAGGTCTCGCTGCCCTCCCCGTCGGGGCTCTTCCTGCACGGCACTATCAGGCGCTTAGTGGGCAACGGTATGGGCCCCGCGATGGCGACGCCAGTCTTCTCGCTGATGGTCTTGATCTGCTTGCAGACCCCATCGACCTTCTTCGGGTCAGTACCGCTCAGCGATATCCGGGCTCGTTGCGCCATCTTCTCAATACCTCTTGAAACAACACAATATGAAAATGAAAGGGGATTTGGGGGGTTTGTGCATCACATTTCCTTCTTCTCGATGCTTATGACCGAGCCGGCAGCGACGGTCTGGCCCATGTCCCTGACGGCGAACCGTCCCAGCTGCGGGAAGTCCTTCGCCGTCTCTATGGCCAGCGGCTTGGTCGGCGCGATCTTAACGATGGCGATGTCGCCCGTCTTGAGGAACTGCGGGTTCTCCTCCTTGACGGCGCCGGTCTTCGGGTCGAGCTTCTTCTGCAGCTCCGTGAACATGCACGCGACCTGGGCGGTGTGGCAGTGGAACACGGGTGTGTAGCCGACAGTCAACACGCTCGGGTGGTTCAGGACGGCGATCTGCGCCGTGAACGACTTGGCGACGGTCGGCGGGTTGTCGACCGGGCCTCCCACATCGCCCCTCCTTATGTCGTTCTTCGCGATGCCTCGCACATTGAAGCCGACGTTGTCCCCAGGGGTCGCCTGCGGCAGCGTCTCGTGGTGCATCTCGATGGACTTGACCTCGCCCGTCTTGTTCGACGGCATGAACACGACCTTCATGTCCGGCTTGAGCACCCCTGTCTCGACCCTGCCCACGGGCACGGTCCCGACGCCGGTGATGGTGTACACGTCCTGCACCGGCAGCCTGAGGGGCTTCTCCGTCATCTTCTCCGGCGGGCTCAGGGCGTCCAGGGCCTGGAGGATCGTGGGGCCCTTGTACCAGGGCATGTTCTCCGACGGCTTCGCGACGTTGTCCCCCTTGAAGCCCGAGCCGGGTATGAACGGTATCTCGTCCGGCTTGAAGCCGACCGTCCTCAGCAGCTCGGAAACGGCCTTCTTGGTCTCCTCGTACTTGGCCTGGTCGTACTTGACGGCGTCCATCTTGTTGACGTCGATTATGATCTGCTTCACGCCAAGGGTCCTCGCGAGGAATATGTGCTCCCTCGTCTGCGCCTGCGGCCCCTCGATGGCCGACACGACGATGACCGCCGCGTCCGCCTGGCTCGTGCCAGTGATCATGTTCTTGACGAAGTCTCTGTGGCCCGGCGCGTCGATTATAGTGAAGTAGTACTTCTGGGAGTTGAACCTCTTGTGAGCGACGTCTATGGTCAGACCGCGCTCCCTCTCCTCCTTGAGTCCATCCATCACCCACGCGAACTCGAAAGTCGCCTTACCCTTCTGCTCGGCCTCCTTCCTGTACTTCTCGATGATGTGGGCCTCGATATGCCCCGTATCGAGAAGCAGTCGGCCGACTGTGGTCGACTTCCCGTGGTCGACGTGTCCGATGAACACCAGGTTCATGTGTGGTTTTTCTGCCATGTCATGGCCTCCAATACATACGATTCGAGCATGATGCTCTAGGTATATTAGTCTTTTTCCCTGGCAATCTGGATGGCCACGAGGGCCACAATCAGCCAGAGTAGTAGGCTGCGTCGTACGGTTCGGGCTTGAGGCCCTTCCTCTGCCGTATCTCCGCGACGACCCTCTGCTGCACCTCTCGGGGCATGGGGACGAACCCGAAGTTCTCGGTCGACCAGAGGGCCCTGCCGCTCGTCGCGCTCCTTATGGAGGCGGCGAAGCCGAACATCTCGCCGACCGGGCACTTGGCCTGGATCTGGGTGTTCTCCCCCTCCTGCTTCATGTCCTCGATGACGCCCCTCCGCTGCTGTATCTCGCGGATGGCGTTCCCCATGAGGTCCTCGGGGACGTTGATGAACACCTTCTGGACGGGCTCGTACAGGATCCTCTCGCCCTGGCACATCGCGCCGTACATGGCCGACCTCGCCGCGGGTATGACCTGGGCGGGGCCTCTGTGTATGCTGTCCTCGTGCAGCTTGGCGTCCACGAGCCGCACCTTCATGGCCATGCACTTCTCGTTGGCCAACGGGCCCTGGTTCATGGCCTCCACGAAGGCGTCCTTGACCAACTCCATCGTCTCGTGCAGGTACTGTATGCCCTTCGTCGTGTCGAGCAGCACGTTCAACCCCTCGAACGAGTGGATGCCCCTCGCCTCGTCCCGGTCCATGCCGAACTCCTGCAGCTTCTTCGCCATCGCCTTCGAGTCCTTCAGCCTGCCCTCGGTGGCTATCTCGCCCGAGCGTATGGCGTCCGCGACGGCAGGCTCCAGCGGCTCGACCTCGATGTAGAACCTGTTGTGCTTGTTCGGGGACTTGCCCTCGAACGGCCCCCCAGGCCCGGCGACGCACTCCCGGTAGACGACTATGGGCGGCGAAGTGTTGATGTCGACCTTGTGCTCGTTGACGATCCTGTACTGCGTTATCTCCAGGTGCAGCTCGCCCATGCCGGACATCAGGTGCTCGCCCGTCTCCTGGTCTATCTCCACCTGTATGGACGGGTCGGCCTTGGCGACCGTCCTGAGCACCTCCACGAGCCTTGGCAGGTCCTTCGTGTGCTTCGCCTCGATCGCCACGGTGACGACGGGGTCACTGTAGTGCACCATCTTCTCGAACGGCGCCATCTCGGGATCGCTCGAGACGGTCGAGCCGGCGATCGCGTCCTTCAGTCCTGATATCGCGACGACGTTGCCAGCGTCGATCTCCTCCACCGGTATCCTGTCCGCGCCGACCGTGAGCGACACCAGCTGCGCTCGGTTCGGGTTGGGCATGCCTATGACGTGCAGTTCCTGCCCCTTGATGACCTTGCCGCTGAACAGCCTGCCCACCGCCACCTCACCGGCGTGCGGGTCGACTATGATCTTCGTGACCATCAGGGCGACCGGGCCGTCTGCGTCGCATGTGAGCATCGCCTTGCCGAGCTCCGATTCGGGGTCGCCGTGCCATATCGTGGGGACCCGCAGCCTCTGCGCGTCGACCGGGTTCTGGAGGTGGGTGATGACGGCGTCGAGCGTGACCTCGTGCAGGGACGCCTTCTTCGCCAGCGACTTCTGATCCTCGTTGTGGCAGTAGTCGTAGATGTCCTTGAACGTGATGCCGCTCTTCTTCATGAACGGGACGCTTATGGCCCAGTTGTTGTACGCCGACCCGAACAGCACGTTGCCCGACTCGACCTTCAGGGCCCACTTCTGCTTCAGCTCGGGCGGCAGTAGCTTCGTGATCTTCTCGTTGACCTCGTTGATGATGTTCGCCAACCGCTGCTGCATCTGCTCGGGCGTGACCTTGAGCTCGTTGATCAGCCGGTCGACCTTGTTGATGAACAGTATGGGGTGGACCTTCTCCCGTATCGCCTGCCGTATGACCGTCTCCGTCTGCGGCATCACGCCCTCGACCGCGCAGACGAGGATAATGACGCCGTCTATGGCCCGCATGGCCCTCGTCACGTCACCCCCGAAGTCGACGTGGCCAGGCGTGTCTATGAGGTTGATCAGGTACTCCTTCTCGCGGAACTTGTAGACCATCGACGCGCTCGCTGCGTTGATGGTTATCCCCCGCGCCTGCTCCTGCTCGTCGTAGTCGAGCAGCAGCTGCTTGCCGGCGAGGTCCTCCGACATCATGCCCGCCCCGGCTATCAGGTTGTCGGAGAGAGTGGTCTTGCCATGGTCGATATGGGCCGCCGTGCCGATGTTGCGTATCTGCTCGGTCTTCCTCATCAGGGCCTGAGCCTTGCGGATGTTGTCTTCCTTCCTTCCCATACGATCACCCTATCGATACGTATCCGACCTTCGTGCGCGCCGCGCATGCGGCACATGAGAACGACACGGGGGCTGAGCCTTCATCTCGCGGAGGCCGCGACCCTCTCGATCTCTTCCTTCCTGGCTACGGAGTGACAGTTCACGTCCCCCCTCGCGGCGGCGATGATCTCGTCAGCGAGACACTCGCCGATTGGCTTCTTGCTCTTGTGCGAGGATTCGAGCGCGCCCTGGCACATGTGCCTGAGCGCGAGGTCCAGCCGTCTGGCGGGGGCCACGTCGACCGCCTTGGGGACGGATATGCCTCCGTACTGGAGCCTGGTGACCTCCTCCCTGGGCGCCGCGTTCTGCAGGGCGTCCACGAGCATCTGGAGAGGGTTGCTGTGCGTCTTCTCCTTGATGAGCATGAAGGCGTCCTCGACGGCCTTGTAGCTCTTGATCTTCTTCCCGGTGAAGTCCTCGGTCCTCATCATGTTGTTTATGAGCCTCTCGACGATGCTCATCTTGGCCTTGCCGAAGGCCTTGCTGGAGTGCTTGCCACCAGTGTGGGGCACCGCGACCGGGCTGACATCTATGTACCGGGCTATGCCAGCGTCGTTGATCGTGACTTCTGAGACGTCGAACTTGCCGAACAGGAGCACATCGCCCAACGGAGAAGGCACCTTCTCGGGCTTCTCCTCCTTGGGCTTCATCTCCTCCTTGGGTTTCTCCTCCTCCTTGCGCCCCTTCTCCTTCGGCTTGTCCTCCTTCGGCTTCTCTGCCTCCGCCTGGACGGGAGGCGCTTCGGCCGGGGGCTTAGTCTGCTCTGCCGGCTGTTCTTCCTGCGGGGTCTCCTGGGGTGCGTCCTTCTCCTCCAACAGAATCACCTCACAGGCTTCTCCTTGCGACCCCTGACGAGCTCGTTCAGGGACACGTTGTTGACCTTGATGACCTTGTATCTCACGCCGGGTATGTCGCCGTATGACCGGCCCATCCTGCCGCCGATCCCCTCGACGAGGACCTCGTCGTGCTCGTCTATGAAGTTGATAGCGCCGTCACCGACGGCGAAGGCCGTGATCTGCCTGCCGTTCTTGATCAGCTGTATCTTGACGCACTTCCTGATCGCGGAGTTCGGCTGCTTGGCCTCTATGCCGACCTTCTCGAGGACCACGCCTTTGGCCTGCGCCGCCCCCTCGAGGGGGTCGGACTTCTCCTTGAGGGAGAGCTCCCTGCGCTTGTAATAGCGGTCGCTCCACCTCGTCTTCTGTCGGCTGTTCTTGAGCTTTCTGGCGGTGTTGAGTCCTCTTGGCAAGCGCTTCACCTTTCGCACTGGAAGTAAGCCCTACAAACTCGTCCGATTATTAAAACTTGCGGTCGTACGAGCGTGGCCGCCAGCATGCCAGAGTCCCGGGGGCTACAGCCTGCGACCGCAGTATTTGCAGAACTTCGCGTCGGACTCCTGCTTCGCCGCGCAGCTCGGGCAGCTCCTCCCGTCTGCCGATTCCTCAGGGGGCGCCGGCTCCACCGGGACCTCGCGGTTCTTGGGGAAGGCGTAGAGGTGCGCCCAGAACTCGTTCATCAGCCTCTGGGCGTCGTTCTCGTACTCGACATATGACACCGCCCCGACGATGGCGGCCGCGGGCAGGACGAGCACGGCGCCGACCGCGCCGACGACCGCCCCCTCGTCCGTGAGCTCGGCCGAGAAGGTGAGGTCCACGCCCACGCTGTCGCCCTCGTCCATGGCGTGGACGTTCACGGACTGCCTAAGGCCCAGCTTGGACTGGAACTGGACCGCCTGCAGGTTGTAGGGGGACACGAAGCTCACGCCGAACTGACGCGACCGCCAGAACCACGCGCTGGCCTGCACGGCCTGTTCCTTCGTGATGCCTTTGACCGGCCTGTGGTCATGCTTGGTGAACAGGTCCTTGATCATCCGTCAAACGCCCCCAGTGCCCGAGAAGGGCGAAACGCGGATAAGATACTTCGCCAGGAGCGCCGCCCTACGGCGTCACGATCGGCCGTACGACTCGCCACGCACCATGGCCGATGATATAAGGTGTGCGATCCGGACCGGCTCGGGCACGGCTCCCCGCACCGTCGACATGGCGACCAGCTCCTCGAACTCCCTCCATTCGAGGCCCACGCCGCAGGCGTACAGTGGCTTGTGGGCCGTCTCTATCTTCCTCAGGGGGAATCTGGAGATGAGGGCGTACCTGCGCTCCCAATCGTCGAAGTGCTTCTTCAGGGCAGCCTTGATGTCGTCCATATCGGGCATGTCCCTCGTGACCGTCAGCACAGGCAGCCCCGTCCTGCGGTTGATATCCTCGATGTCGAGGACGTTGAACCCCGCGAGGGCGATGCCGTCGACCATCAGCGCCTTGACCTGATCCCGATACCTCGACTTCGATATCATGTCGACGACGCTGTCCGTCGAGTCCGTGCCGTCCACCTCGACGGACGCCTTCATCACCGCCTCGAGGTAGTTGGGCGTCCTGACCAGCGCACCTACTACGAGTGACCGCCCGTCGCCGAACTCGAACGGGGAGTCGTCAAGGCCGAGTATGCGCACCTGTCGCTTCATGGTTCGCTCACACCAGAGGCAGCGACCCCGTCACGGGGTCTATGCTCGCGGCCGGGGCGGGGCCTATGCCGAGACATGTCGTCGTCTCGGGCGGCAGCTCCGTCAGCCCGGCATCCGTGATCAGCGCCCGAGGCAGCCCGGCCCGAGCCGCCTTGGAATCGAGCGTCCTGAGCTCGTCGAGCCCGTCCACCCTGAGGACGACCTTGCGCTGTCCCTCACGGTACCATCTGGCGAACCAGTCCTGCTTCTTCACCTTGGCCTCGACGGCGCAGGTGACGGCCGCGTGGGCGACCTGCACGGCGAGCTTCCCACCGGACATCTGCAGGTCGCTCCTCACGACGATGACGAGCTTGTACTCCATCGGCCTATCGCTTCTTCTTGGCATTGCCAGCTCCTTCCTTGCGCAGCACTTCCAGCTCAGCGTTGATACCGTCGATGGAGTCCTTGGCGCATCTCACGCGCTGTTCATAGTACTCCTTCCTGGCTGGCGGGCAGCCCTCCATCCTGTCCGCGCACCGTTTGAGCTCCACCATCCAACGCTCCCGCTCCAGCACCAGCCTGTTGACCCTTCTCTCGTCAGAGTGTGCGGGGAGGACGACCGAGCCGGCCACCCTCGGCGGTGGGGCGCGGTACAGCGAAGGATGAAGCATTCCGAGCCAGGGGTACGCCCCTCGCCACCAGCCGCCCGCGAAGAACGCCGCGGTGACGGACACGAGGGATATCCACAGGGGACCGGCGTACACATACCCCTGCTCCTCGGTGCTAATCGCGTTGAGCATGAACCCCACCATGATGGCTATCACTATGCTAAGGCCCATACCGAGGGCGACCCTGTAGACGATGTCGTATTCAGGGTCGAGCTCGCCCCTCCTCGGGAACATCAGACCGACCAGCGTGTACCCGGGGAGGAAGAACACGATGGCTATGCCGGCCAATATCTGGATCATGCTGGACATCTAGCTCTGGCCACAAGCAGAAGTGAGAGCGTATATAATTGTTTTCTGAGCCGGTCGTTGTGCGGCCCGTCGCGTTCCAGGCGCCGCCAGATGGCAGACGGCAATCAATAGGGCTAATTACCACTCGGCCGTTACATCATGGGCTCATGTTCGAACTGAAGGAGCGCGACGGTCTCGCGCGCATCTGCGAGCTTAGGACGAGGCACGGCACAGTGACGACGCCCGCGCTCCTGCCCGTCATCAACCCGAACCAGCTGATGATCTCGCCGCGGGATATGAGGGAGCGGTTCGGAGTCGAGATGCTGATCACGAACTCCTACATCATCTGGAACGACGAGAGGCTGAGGGGGAGGGCGTTGGACTCAGGGGTCCACGCGCTCCTCGGCTACGACGGTCCGTTGATGACCGACAGCGGTACGTTCCAGGACCACGTCTACGGGGACGTCGACGTCGATTTCAGGGAGATCGTGGAGTTCCAGCGGGACATCGGTGCCGACGTCGGCACGATACTCGACATATTCTCCGAGCCCGGGTTCTCAGAGGCCGAGGCGAAGGCCGCGGCGGACGAGACGGTCCTGAGGGCGAAGGGCTCAGTAGGACTCAAGGGCGACATGCTGCTCGCCGGCCCCGTGCAGGGAGGCGTCTACCCGGACCTGCGGAAGGCCTGCGCGGCGGAGTTGTCCCAGATGGACTTCGACATACACCCGGTCGGAGGCGTCGTGCCCCTGTTGCAGAACTACCGCTTCAGCGACGTCGTGGAGATCGTCATGGCGTCCAAACAGCATCTCCGGCCCTCCAGACCCGTGCATCTCTTCGGCGCCGGACACCCGATGATGTTCCCCCTCGCCGTGCTGATGGGCTGCGACATGTTCGACTCGGCATCGTACGCCAAGTACGCTCGGGAGGAACGCATGATGTTCCCCAACGGCACGAGGTTCCTGAGCGACCTCCGAGACCTCGCCTGCGGCTGTCCCGCGTGCTCATCGACTTCGATCGAGGACCTGAGGGAGGCCGCGGCGGACGAGAGGGTGCGGCTGATCGCCGAGCACAACCTGCACGTCAGCGTCCGCGAGCTGAAGAACGTGAGGAACGCCATCCACGAGGGCTCCATCTGGGAGATGGTCGAGATGAGGTCGAGGGCGCACCCGTCGCTACTTCAAGCGCTCAAGGCGTTGGAGAAGCACGTTGGGTACCTGGAGCGGTTCGAGCCCGTGAGCAGGACGAGCGCCTTCTTCTACTGCGGACCGGAGAGCCACGACAGGCCGACGGTCATGCGTTACAGGGAACGCTTCTTCTCGAGGTACAGAAGGCCCGACACCAAGGTCCTCGT
Organism: Thermoplasmata archaeon; assembly: GCA_041554135.1. Classification (GTDB taxonomy): domain Archaea; phylum Thermoplasmatota; class Thermoplasmata; order UBA10834; family UBA10834; genus UBA10834. Next base: position 9,520 of record JBFFML010000025.1, read on the forward strand.
GGGGTTCGAGGAAGGGAAGAAGCCGTACTCGAGACACTACGCCAAGGAGATCGCGGAGATATCGGACGCGGTGGACGCCAGCTTCATTGTCGCTTCGTTCTTCGGACCGGTCCCCGTCGAGCTGGACGAGATGTACCCCATCGCGCAGTCCGTGATGCCCGAGGGCCTCGACAAGGACGTCCTGTCGACGATGAGGGATGTCATGGAGAGGCACGCTCACGGCCACGGCTATCCGCTGGCGGTCATGTGGGAGGGCGAGCAGACGCTCGAGTTCCTGAAGGACATCGCGCCCGGCAGGCGGACGACCGACATGGACATGCTCAGGTGCCGCGCGGTCCTCGACATGCAGTTCGGCCGAGGAGCCGCCGACGTGCTGGACGGCAGAAAGGTAGAGTTCGTGAAATCCCGGAAGACCGGGAGGATAAGGAACGTGATCGTCGATGGGCGCCACGCGTTCTCGATGAGGGCCCGTGACGGCATGTTCACGCTCAAGATGGACGGGGCGAAGCTGCTGTCTCAGGTCCTGGCCCCTCCGCGGATGCGGGTGAGCGTGGAGGACGAGCCCGCGACGTTCGCGGCCAAAGGGGCGAACGTGTTCGCGAAGTTCGTCATCGACTGTGACCCAGACATCCGCCCGGGGGACCACGTGATCGTGACGGACAGCAGGGACGGCGTGGTCGCCGTCGGTCGCGCGCTGATGAACCGTGAGGAGATGCTCGCATTCGACCGCGGCATCGCCGTCCGCGTGAAGCAGGCTGCCGAGTAGACGTCGCGTCAGTCGGAGACGACCTTGTGGGCGACCGACACGCAGGCAAGGAAATCGTCCAACGTGTGCAGCAGGCTCTTCAACGATGCCGCCTCGATCACCGCCTTCAACCTGGAACCATCGACCGCCGCTCGGACATAGCCCTCGTTGTCCGTCTGGACCGCCTGGAACACCCTCGACGCGTGCTCCTCGGTGGGGAACTCGAGGACTATCTCGCATATCACCCTCTGCTCGGCCTCGGCGCTCATGCGATTACCTAGCCCGTCGACCGTCGACAAAATACTTAGAAGTTCCCGCTGATGTCGATAGGGGGATAACTTTGGACGTCGTCGATGCGATGGAAGGCAGGACGAGCATAAGAGTTTTCAAACCGGATCCGGTGGGTGACGAGGTCGTAGACGAGGGGTTGAGGCTGGCGAACCTCGCGCCTTCCGCAGGCAACCTGCAAGCCAGGGACTTCGTGGTCGTGCGGAACAGAGGCACGAAGAGGCTTCTGAAGGAGGCCGCGTACGGACAGGACTACGTGGAGACGGCGCCCGTGGTCGTCGTGTTCTGCGCCAATCTCGAGAGGATAGCGCACTATGGCGACCGCGGGAGGGACCTGTACTGCCTCCAGGACGTCGCGGCGGCGGTCCAGAACATGACGCTGTACCTCCACGCCAAGGGGCTGGGGAGCGTCTGGGTGGGCGCCTTCGACGAGCGGAGTGCCTCGGAGGCCCTTGGGCTGCCTGCGCACATAAGGCCGGTCGCGATGCTGCCGATAGGCTATCCCGCGGAGAAAGGCGTCAGGAGGAAGCGCCTGCCATTGGCGGAGATGACCCACAGGGAGAGATGGTAGCGGGATGACCGGCTGGAACGTCGATAAGCGACTCGCGGTCTGGATGGTGGTCTTCGCCGCCATCGCCATACCCACGGGCATGTTCCTGCTGCGCGCCGTCGAGGGAGGCTTCCTCGCGGAGGGCTTCTTCCTCATATCGCTGTCTTGGATAATCCTGTTCTTCCTCGTGGCGAAGCTCGTCAACTGGCTCATGCGCGAGAAGGAAGGCGACGGGCTGTGAGCGTCGAGAGGGATCCGTGGTAGCCCCGGGAGGATTCGAACCTCCGACACGGGCTCCAAAGGCCCGTATGATTGACCACTACACCACGGGGCTGCGTGGATCCAACGAGACTGCGGTGGAATGGGACGCCACCGATATTAACGATTGCCTGTCCGCGATGCGCGCGATGGCTGGCTGACAGGGGCCGTCATCCCCCGTCGACCACCACACCGACCAGATACGTCGGCGTCGCCTCGGTCACCTCGACGCGATGAAACCTCCTCAGAGGCAATCGGCGCCGGACGACTATCTGTCTGTAAGCGTCGTTCCGCAGTATCGTAGACGCGCCCTTCCCCCGCTCCGTGGCGAGGGCGGAGTACTCCTTGCCGATCAGCCTCTCGTTGTTCTCGAGGGATATCTCGAACCTCAGCCGGGTTAGCTCCCGTGACCGCTCCTTCGACTTCCAGCCTGGGACGGTCGGCCCGGCGGACGCGGCCCTCGTCCTGGGCCTCGGGGAGAACCTCGTGACGTTGACGATGTCCGGCCGGGTCTTCCGGACGACCTCGAGGTTGGCCGCGTGGTCGAATGCGGTCTCGGAAGGATAGCCCGTGATGATGTCCGTGGAGAGCGTCAGCGCTGGGAACTCATCCTTCAGCCGCCCGACGACGCGACAGAAGTCGTCGACCGAGTATCCACGGTTCATCTCAGACAGGATCCTGTCGCTGCCGCTCTGGACGGGCAGGTGGGCGAACTTGAACACCTTGGGGTCGCGAAAGGCCTCGACGAGGCGGTCCGACAACCGAAGGGCGTTCCCAGGGTTCATCATGCCCACCCTCACGCGGAAGTCTGAGTCGATGGCCAGGACGCCGTCCAGCAGCGACGCGAGGTCGACGCCGATGTCTGCGCCGTATGCCGCACAGTCCTGGGCGGTCATCCTGACCTCCAACGGGCCGGCCCTCGCCAAAGACGATGTCCTCTCGACGACGGACGCGACGGGCCTGCTCCTCAGGCCGTGGCGGGCGAGACGGGTTATGCAGTACGAGCATTCGCCCCCGCATCCGGTGGCTATCGGGACGATCGCGTGACCCCTGGGCTCGACGTCCCGTCCAAGCGCCGGTCCCACGCTCTCCACCGCACGTGAGAAGACGCCGATATCCCCCGGGGGTATGAGCTCCGCGGCCGGCGAGGCCGTCCTGGCGACCTCAGGCAGCCCGGAGGCGAGGCAGCCCGTCACGATGAGGCGTGGTGCGCCCGACAGCTCCTTGACCCGGCGGACCATCCTCCTCTCCGTAGACTCGATGACGATGCACGTCGCGACGACCACGAGGTCTGCCTCGGAAGGGTCGTCCACGATCTCCCAACCCTTGGAGGACAACACGTCACGCATCTCATCGGCCTCGCCGTGGTTGAGCGTGCAACCGTATGACTCCACGTATGCCCGCATACGGGGATACCTGATGTTCAATCCTTATTAGATAATCTCCCCGTGCGGGACGAGAATGTTCTTATTGCCGCAAGGCGGTCATCATGACAGCATGTCATCGATCCGTGACGCGAAGAAGTACTCCGCCCAGGTATCGAACTACGAGCACTCGACGAAGAAGCAGGCGAAGGCCGCCAAGCTGAGAGCGAAGGCTGCGAAGCTGAGGGAGCAGGTCGCCAAGCACGACACGAAGATCAGGAAGCTCCAGCGGAAGATCGCCGACCTCGAGAGGCGCGCGGGCCAGCTCGTGGGCGTAAAGAAGTGAGTGCGCCTGCGGGGATCGCCCCTGGAGGAACATATATATACGTCGAAATGGATATTGTCAGACGATCGTCATACGACGGGATGGGGTGCCAAAATGAACAGAAGGAGATCAGTAGTTCCCATCGCGCTCGACAGCATGAACCGCCTCGTGCCAACGGGTGCCGTGAAGAGAAGGAGGAAGCTGAAGGTCTCGGGCTCTGACCCGGACTCAAGCCGGGTGCTCAGCAGGCTCGCGGAGAACAGGATGAGGATCGAGAGCCTCGAGAGGGGCGTCTGGGAGTGCTCGGACTTCGAGTGCTCGGACATAGTCGAGGAGATAGACCTCCTGAGGTCCAACATCGAGCTGGGGCTCGTGGAGATCGCCGGAGGCCTCGATGAGGTGCCTACCTCCGACGAGATAATCGCCGAGGCGTTGGCTTAACGCGGCCACACGCACAAGCCGCGCCATACAATCGTTGACGAAGAAACGCCTCCAAACACCATTCTCATTTGCTTCTCGAACCCCTGTCCTTAGCATATCCACCTCCAACTATCTTGCGATCCGTGCCAAGCATTTAAGCCCGGGACTGCATCACCACATCCGACGACCAAAGAGGTGTGAGGATGAAGATCATCAAACCCAAGAGATTGACGAAGGGAGCGACCATAGGCATCGTGTCGCCTTCGAGCTTCTCCGAGCCTTTCGGCCTGGGGCAGGGCGTCGGCTACCTGCGGGAGCAGGGATACAAGGTCGTGCTTGGCGAGTGCACGCGGAACCTTACACGCCACGGGTTCATGTCGGGCACGGACGAGGCCAGGGCGAGGGAGCTCGCTGGCATGTTCGCGGACGAAAGTGTCGACGCCATCTTCGTCTCCAGGGGAGGCTACGGCGCGATGCGCGTGCTGCCTCATCTCGACTTCGACGTGATAAGGGACAACCCGAAGATCTTCATGGGCTACAGCGACATCACGACGCTCCACGTGGCGATACACCAGAGGACCGGGCTGGTGACGTTCCACGGCCCTTCGATAGAGGGCTACGCCGGCGACAACCCGGAGAAGGACCAGCCGACGGGCAAGCCGAACATCGACAGAGCGCTGGACATCCTGCAGAGGGCCGAGCCCTGGGGGAAGATAGAGAACCCCAAGGCGGGTATGTTGCTGAGGACCATCGTGCCCGGGAGCGCGGAGGGCGTGATCCTCGGAGGCAACCTGTCCATGATCACGCACACCCTCGGCACGGAGGACTCGATAGACACGGACGGGAAGATACTGTTCTTCGAGGACGTCTACACATCGGAGTACGACATCGAGAGGCTCTTGACGCACATGCATCTCGCCCACAAGTTCGACGGCGTGAAGGGGTTAGTCGTCGGTCAGTTCTCCACGTTCCCCAAGCGCGAGGAGTCGCAACCGACGCTCGAGGAGGTGCTGCGCGACAGGCTCGGATGCCTGGAGGACGTGCCGTCCTTCACCGGCCTCTGCTGCGGCCACGGCCTGAACAGACTGGTCGTCCCAGAGGGCGTGAGAGCGTCGATGGACGCGACCTCGCCAGCACTGTCGATAGACGAGAGCCCGCTCGCCGAATGACGGCTCGCGGGAGCGCGTCGACGGCGACGTCGCGCGTCGGAGAACCGTTTCAGGGAAACTTATATAGTGCGACCTGAATATACATAGTGCGGCTCTACAGAGGGATGGGATTTGAGCGCGGACACATACGATTACGACATGTCAGAGGACGAACCCACGGACCACGACCGGAGGGCATCCAGCCCTCCCCATGAGGACCCCGACGGGAAGTCGTTCTTCAACCTCAGCGGAGGGATCCTCAAGCAGGAGAGGTCGCAGGGCGCCGCCTCCCTGGACGACCTGATACACAAGCTGATGTCGCACACGCCCAACACGAGGATGGCGAAGCACGTCGACAGGAACTTGGACTACCTCCACACGTCCCTGCAGCTCGACCTGATAAGGATGATAGCGGAGGACATCAGGCCCGCGGGCGCGGATGAGGAGCATGCGCACAAGGACAGGATCGTACGGTCCCTGAGAGGCTCACCCGACATCGTCGATGTGCGCGATCCTTTTGAATGAGACCTCTACGCCGCAGGTGAAGCGCCGACGGCACCATGCACGTAATCATGCAATCCCAGCGACGATGCCTTCGATGAACGGGAGAAGGAAAGGAACAGGTTCTCTGTCGGCGCGCGGGGAGGGGGATTTGAACCCCCGAGCTCTTTCGAGCACTGGATGTTTGCCCCTTCCGGCGGTCAGAAGGAGATAGCAATCCAGCGCCTTGCCGGGCTGGGCCATCCCCGCATCAAGTGCGCATAATGCTGGGTACTTTCTTAAAGGTTTGTCGAGGTCGCTCGAGGGAGCGGTTGGCCACGGCGCCGGTCAACCTGGGTCTCGACCCGGACCTGGGGAGCCATGCGGTCTAGGCCTCGTCCAGGCAAGAGGAAGGAGGTCCCGCCTGCCCGTTATCTCGGCCGACAGCCTGGAAGGCGACGAAACCCTCAAATATCCCCGAGTGCAACGTTATAAGCGGTGTTCCCGGACGGCGCATCCGTCGATACGGGGCGCGACACAGTTCGAAACGCATAAATACAGCCTCGGACTTAAGCGGGACTACCCAAACCTATTGGCTGCGACAGTCGGCGATGGTTGGGAGGGAGGCGACAATTCGCCACAGCTGATGATCAACCCTTACTCCATCTGTCGCAGACATGATGGAGGATCAAGATCCCCGACCATGTCGTGACCTCTTGATTCTGACGTTCGATGGTAGATAGAGTATCGTGCAAACACGCCGCGGCGTTTCCGAACGCCGCGAGACATGCAGGGACTGTAGTCGGTGAGACGAGCAGCCTGCCAATATCTGAGTACACGATCAAGCGACCGAAGATAGTAATGAGCGACGACAAGATCAATTCCGGTTGATCCTGCCGGCGGGCACCGCTATCGGAATGCGATTAAGGCATGCGAGTCGAGAGGTGAAAGACCTCGGCGGACGGCTGAGTAACACGCGGATAATCTGCCCTGGAGTGGGGGATAATC
>JBFFML010000026.1:0-15949 GCA_041554135.1 Thermoplasmata archaeon
GTGCTGTTCGCGATGGATGTCGGGAACTGCTCGTCGATTATCTCCTGCGCTATGAGAGACTCGATGTCCCCTTCGACCATCTCGGACTCCTGGAAGACCAGTACGTCGTTCACCCTGGTCATGGCGGTGACCGCGAGGATCAGGACGATGAGCCAGATGACGAGTATCTTCTTGTGGTGATGCACAACGGCGTCAGCAACCTTGTCGAAAACCATCGAATGCAACCTCTCAATGAATGGTGCGCCGCACCAAGCCTTCAGAACGCCGCGTAACTTATACGACGATATAAGAATTCCGGCACAGTATCGATTGCATGTAATCTAGTCATTCGCCTGTAAGAGCTACCGGAGCGACAGGGCAACGTCTCAGAGGACGCCACCGGACCGGTGTCTTCCAGCGGGGACACGCACTTCGAACCGCGTGCCTTTCCCAGCCTCGCCACACTCGCGGAGCGACATCCCGAGCCTCGTGAGTATCTCCCTGGCGAGGAACAGGCCGAAACCGTCCGAGCGTCGATAAGGACGACACAAGTCGAAGAGATGCGCCTTCACGCCGTCGGGCACGCCGCTTCCACTGTGCTCTATGGTAAGGACGAGATCGTCCTCGGCCTCGTGACAGGATAGCCGCAGACGGTCGCTGCCCGTGCCGATATCTGGCACGTTCTCGAGTATGGCACGGACCGCATGCGGGAACAAGTGGTCGGCGAGTATCTGGACGCCTGCGGCCCTACCGTCCAGTGTCACGGTGCCATCCACGAACTCGGTGGAGGCGCATTCCAGCACGGAATCGAGGCTACACCATCCGATCTCGGTCTCCCCGATGAGCCCGTATGTCTTCGCGAAGCGGATCCGCTTGCGCATCGCCGCACACTTCTCGGCCACCTCGCGCATGTAGTCTCTCGCGATGTCGTCCCTGGAGGCGTCCATCGCCAGCTCGTTGTAGAAGTCGATGACCGAGACGAGGTTGTCGATCTCGTCCAGTCCTGCGGACTCGATGATAGAGAGCTTCCTGCGTGCACGCCTGAAATCGCGGAGCTCGAGCCTGTGGATTGTTGAGAGACGAACGCGTTTCAGTATGTCTCGGCTCGTGCGCTCGTAAATCTCCTTCGTGACGCTCCCGTCCCTCACGGAGAGGAACTCTTCCATGGGCAGGTAGTGGGGGTTGGCGCACGTCTCGCCGCCGATGATTATCCTGGGGTGCGTGCGTATGACGTCCAGAAGGATGTCGTACTCGAAACTAGGCTCGTCGTATTGGCACAGGATGCTCGCCCTGGACTCGGGGTATAGGCCGTTTATCCTCGCCTCGTACTCGGAAAGACGGTCCCCGCCCGGCGTGTCCGCCGAGCACCAGGTCATCTCACCGGTTATGGTGAGGCCGCTGTATCCCTCGGAGAGGCTGCCCCGCTCGAACTCGCGTATGCTGCCCACCATTCGGTCCGTGTCGAAGCGGCCTCCCGCCAAGTAAGTGTCGTCCACGCTGAGGAAAGCCAGCTGGCCTGAGTCCATCTCGGGCTGGACATCTCTTACCTTCATCATGGCGTCCAAGATGTCGTCCCTTGAATTCCTGTCGAGAATATACACGCATTTGTCGCCACGATCGAGCCCTGCCAGCATGAACGGGACAGCGGAGGACATCTGCTCCGCCTCGCTCGAGAATATGCTTGCGGTGTGGGCGGATCTCGTAAGTCCCGTCATCCCATCCATGTCGTCCATGTCGCTCATCAGATCCAATCAGCTGCGTAGGTAAGTCCGACCGTACTGACCTCAGACAATACTGGCCGTCAATGTTCGAACATGTACAGCTATTCCGTCTCATTATTGACAACCCCACATAATAAGATATGCCCGTACTATCGACAGGCCAGTACGTTTCGGGACCGGGGAAGGGGGCCGTGAATCGCTCCATAGTGAGCCCTCCAAAGAGAGGGTTCCCAGCGCATCCAGGACGGATGGCAGTCCAAGCGATCACGAAGGCGGACAAAACTGTATCAAAAGATAAATGAAAGGGTTTCCGAACAAGACGAAACGTGCGGATAATCCATTCAAGCTTAACTGGATAATCAGAACCTGTCTCTTCGCGGGGGCCTGTGCTTCTGGAAGCAGTCCTTGCAGTACACGGGTCTTCCCTCGGTCGGCTTGAAGGGGACCTCGGACTCAGCGCCGCAGTCGGAGCACGTTATCTTGTGCATCTCCCTCGGGGCCGAATCGCGTCTGCGTCTGCCGCCTCCATAGTTGTCGTAACTCATTACGTACTTCTCCTATGTTGCGAGAGCGCCGATTGCACTCGTCGCTGCTTAGTGATTTGCGTCTGACTACAAGTAATGATGCATGCCACAAGGAATTTCGGGCCTGCGAGAAGCCCAAGATTCCCCGAGTAGGGCGCTCAGGGGCGGCCATGGTCCATCCCCGTCCGGTCGGCTTCGCCGGAGAGGTCATCGTCAGAAGTCCCTGTTAGACAGGAAGAAGAGGAACAGCGCGGCCATACCGGCGACGAAGCCCGTCAGGCCGTCGCCCAACGAGCCCAGGAATGCGCCGACGAGCGAGAGCGAGAAATGCTTGTCCCGCAAGGCAAACAAGCCGCCCGCCACCGCGATCACGCCGAAGGCAACCATTGGCACCGCGCACAAGGCCACGGACCCTGTCTCCTGTTCTGAGACGGACATGAATGCTCCAAAACCGTTGAGGATCGATAAGACGCCCGCGAGCAGGGTGAGCAGCCCACCAACCACCATCTTGAGATCCCTCGCAGGCGTGTCGTTGAACACGACCCTCTCGCGGGTCGGCCGATCTCCATCGCCGTTGACTGGTGCGCACATCACGAACAGCCGCCATGAACAGGAGGCCTCTCAGGCGTCGCAAGCCGGTGAGCCATATCCCTTAGACGGACGCATGCCATCGCCGAGTTGGGCAGCGTCTTGATGCATATAGTGCCTGGAAGAGACTATACAGTTTCGCCTCCGGCGACCAAACGGCCTCGGCGAACAAACGGACTTATCGTAGGACGCGGATTGTCTATCCCGTCGACGAAGGAGGTGAATGAGTGCCTTTGATCGTTGTGAACATGTGGCCAGGAAGAGACGGTGACGCGAAGAGACGAATAGCCGAAGGGATCACGAAGGTCTTCGAGGCTGAGGGCGTACCTCGTGATGTCATCGAGGTTATCATGAACGAGGTGCCGAAGGAGAACTGGGCGATAGGAGGGAGGCTCCACTCGGACTGAGGGATGCCTCGGCACGCCTCGTCGGCTCAGGCGTGGCCGTTGACCGACGCCCGCATGAAGTCCCCGATTCTGTCCAGGCCTCCCAGCAGGCGGTCCTTCGGCAGCGCGAGTCCGATACGGACATAACCATCCATTCCCAGTTGGAACCCTGGGACGACGAGGACTGATTTCTCCTTCCGAAGGCCCTCACTGAATTCCAGTGAGCTCATGCCCGGAGTGTGATGCGCGAAACACATGGCTCCAGCATCCGGCGGCCTGTGTGCCAGGATCGACCCATGGGCCTCGTTCCAGTCGGAGAAGGCGCTGTAGCTGTTCCGCGTGACCTCCCGGTTGGCCTCCAGGACGTTTCGGGCGACGTCCGCCTGGAGGACCCTCCTCGCGACGATGTCGGAGACGAGCGAGTGCGTGAGCGTCAGGTAGTCGTGATAGCTCGTCATCTCGCGAATCGTCTCTGGCGCGCCGACGAGCCAACCGATCCTCAGTCCTGGCATGCCATAGGCCTTGCACAGGCCATTCGTGATCAATGTCCGCTCATGATGTCCCCACAGGGATGCCGTGCTCTCCCCGCTCAACTCCGCGCCTATGTAGACCTCGTCCGCGAGCAGCCAAGATCCCGAATCCCTCACGGAATCCAGCAGGGCTTTCCGCTGCTCCTCGGCCATCACCGCTCCGGTGGGGTTGTTGGGATTGCACACCTGCACGGCCTTCGTCTGGCCCGTCACCGCGGTCTTCAGCTCTTCGGGATCGAACTGCCACCCGAGCGCCTCCTTGAGGGCGAGTGGCTTCACGTCGACCCCCCATGACTTCGCCAGGTTCCAGGTCTGCAGATATGTGGGGGTTATGATCACCAGCTCGTCGCCCTTCTCAAGGGTGCGCCAGGCCGCCATGAAATTGGCCTCTGATGCGCCGTTGGTCACGATGACGTTGTCCGCGGAAGCGTGTTCGTACTGGGAGGCGATCGCCTCCCTCAGCTCGGGCGAGCCGTTGGTCGGCGGATAACCCTGTCCGATGTCAATGAGAGCCGCCATCGCCTCTTCGCGGTTCCAGATGTCGCTCAGGCTCACGGAGGGCACCCCGCTTCCGGACAAGTCGTAGTCCACGACGCGCTCGTGAGCGCACTGCATCCGAACCATCTCAAAGTCTTCAATCCTCATGGTCGACGCCCACGGGGCATAGCCTATGCCAAGTTAAATGTCTTCACGCCGGGCGGGTCCGCGCGCCGTCATCCCGTGGTCTTGACCCTGTCCTCGTGGGACATCTTCGCAAGCCGCTCGACCTCGCTGACTTCAAGGCCAAGCCCCTCGGCGACGCGCAGGCCGTAGTCCGCGTCCGCCTTGTAGAACAGGGCGGCCTGGCGGAGCTGAAGGCGCTTCTGAGCTCCGCTCAGGTGCGCCACTATGTTGCCGACTAGGTTCGCCCGGTCGCGCTCCGTCATGACATCCCTGTACAGGTTGCCTGGCTGGACGAAATCGTCGTTCGGGTGAGAGTAAGCGTGCCGACCAGCCTCGCCTGAGACGTCGAACCGTGGCTCCTTGGCCGAGGCGTCCGGTTCGAGCCCGCCAAGGCTGTTGGGCCAATAGTTGGGGCCACCTCCTCCGTTCGCGTCCGTGCGCATGAGCCCGTCGCGTTGATAGCTCTGTTCGTGCGAGTTTCTGGGCGCGTTGACGGGTATGAGATGGTAGTTCGGGCCCAGCCTGTGGATGTGCGTGTCGTGATATGAGAACAGGCGTGCCTGCAGCATCTTGTCCGGCGAAGCCGCGATGCCGGGCACGAAGCTGCTCGGGGAGAAGGCGGCCTGCTCCACCTCCGCGAAGTAGTTCACCGGGTTGCGATTCAGCACGAGCTTGCCTATCTTGACCGGGGGGAAGTCGGCATGTGGCCATACCTTCGTTATGTCCAGTATGTCGAAACGGTAGTCCCTTGCCTCCTCCGGGGTCATTATCTGCACCTCGAGGGTCCAGGAGGGGTGATCACCCCTGGCGATAGCATCGTACAGGTCCCGAGTGGCGTGGTCCGGGTCCTCGCCACGCATGGCCTCGGCCTCCTCCCTGGTCAGGTTCTTGATCCCCTGGTCCGTCTTGAAGTGGTACTGCACCCAGAAGTAGTCGCCCTTCTCATTGTACCACTTGTACGTATGGCTGCTGTAGCCGTTCATGTGTCGATACGTCGCCGGGATCCCACGGTCCGAGAACAGTATCGTGACCTGGTGGATGGACTCTGGCGTGAGGGACAGGAAGTCCCAGAACATGTCCGGGTCCTTCAGGTTCGTCGCCGGGTTCCGCTTCTGGGTGTGTATGAAGTCTGGGAACTTCAACGGGTCGCGTATGAAGAAGACCGGTGTGTTGTTGCCCACAAGGTCGTAGTTGCCGTCCTCGGTGTAGAACTTGACCGCGAAGCCTCGCGGGTCTCGTTCCGAATCGGCGGACCCCTTCTCACCGCCCACGGTGGAGAATCTGACGAACACGTCTGTCTTCTTCCCCACCTCGGACAGGAACTTCGCCTTCGTGTACTTCGTCACATCGGCCGTGACCTCGAAATAACCGCCAGCGCCTGCCCCCTTGGCGTGCACGACGCGTTCCGGGATGCGTTCACGGTCGAAGTGGCCAAGCTTCTCCAACAGATGAACGTCCTGGAGAAGAACCGGGCCTCGTCCCCCTGCGGTCTCGCTGTTCTGGTCGTCTCCTACGGGCATGCCGAACGCCCTGGTGAGCCTCTTCTTCATGATTCCACCACCCCGCGTCCCAAAGCCGGGCCGCTGTTCTGATTTCGAAGCGTGAGGTTCATATTAGGAAGTTGCGACTTACAGATACGGTCGCTGTGTCACCGCCCCACGCTACATGGCCTTCATGGCCCGAAGGGTCTGGATGGCGGCGGCCAGGACAGAGGTGGGCCTTGGGGACACCTCTTCCGTGCGCCTGACGGTGGTCGGGGTCGCCCGTATGACGCCGCACGGCCCCCTCGACCGCCATGAGCGAAGAGATAATAGGCGAACGGACGATATACGATGACGGTTCGCAATGGCCCTTCGACTTGTTGAGATCATTCTGCCAAAGGGTAACGAGGAGAAAGTTGAGCATCTCGTCCAGGACCTCGGGATAGAGGAGATATGGCACATCGGCGTCTCAGAGAAACGCACAATGTCGCGCGTGCTCATATCCTCCGAGCAGAGCGAAGCCCTGATGGACGCCCTTGACAAACGCTTCGTCGGGACTGAGGGGTTCAAGGTCATCGTGCACACGATATCCGCTTCACTGCCGAGACCGGATGCCGATGAGGAGAATGCGGACGAGAAGAACGGCAAGGAGAAGGAGCCAAGGGCCAGCATCGGCACGAGGATCAATCGCGAGGAACTGTACGGAGGCATCAGCGACACCGCGAAGCTGACAAACGTCTACCTCGTCACCGTCGCGTTGTCTGTCATCGTAGCGTCGATAGGGCTCGTGAAGGATAGCGTGGCGGTCATAATCGGCGCGATGGTGATAGCGCCCTTACTGGGACCGAACATGGCGTTATCCCTGGCGACCACTCTCGCCGATGTGAAGCTCGCCAGGCTATCCATGAGGACGCTCGGCATCGGCATAGTCATATCGGCCGCCCTCGCACTGTCATTAGGTTACGCCCTCGATGTGGACCCGACGATTCCGGAGATCGCCTCGAGGACCAACGTCGGCCTTGGCGACGTCGCCCTGGCGTTGGCATCCGGGAGCGCGGGGGCTTTGTTCCTCACGATAGGTGTGTCGACGGCTCTCGTCGGCGTGATGCTGGCCGTGGCAATCCTGCCGCCCCTGGTCGCCTTCGGGCTCTTGGTGGGCTCAGGGAACCTCGACCAGGCGCTCGACGCTCTGCTCCTCTTCTCGACCAACCTCATATGCGTCAACCTCGCAGGCGTCGTGACGTTCGTCGCGCAGGGCGTCAGACCACGGGCGTGGTGGGAGGCGGACAAGGCCAAGAAGCTGACCATCTGGGCGGTGACTATATGGTGTTCGCTGCTGACGATCCTCATCGTGTTGATGGTGTTCTGGGGAAAGGGCGGGCTCTGAGGCCGGGCCACACGCCCTCCCAGGGATGGTCGCCTGGCACACACGTCATACTGATGCTCTGCTATCGGCATTCTTCGGTAGGCCATCAGGGCCGTAGAACCTCCGCTTGATCCAGAGTGAAACGCTAACCAGGCTGATGAGGACAGGCACTTCCATGAGAGGCCCTATCACAGCTGTGAACGCCTCGGCCGATGTTATGCCGAAGGTCGCGACGGCCACGGCGATTGCAAGCTCGAAGTTGTTGCTGGCTGCGGTGAAAGACTGTGTCGCTCCTTGGCTGTACGTGAAGCCGAGTTTGAACGACAGGCCGAAGCTCAGGAAGAACATGAGCAGGAAGTAAACGAGCAGAGGCAGCGCCACCCTTGCCACGTCGAGGGGGTGGTCCACGATCTTCTCGCCCTGTAGTGAGAACATCACGACTATCGTGAACAACAACCCTATCAAAGCCAATGGGCTGATCCTCGGTGCGAAGACAGCGTCGAACCACTCCCTGCCCCTCCTGCGAGCGAGAAAGTACCAGGTCGCCACACCGGCGGCAAACGGTATGCCCAAGAAGACCAACACGTTTCTCGCAATCTCAGCCATGGTTATGTCGACAACGATAGTCTGGGACGATGGCGAGAGCGCGGGAGTCAACACGGATATGAACACGTATGCGAGGACGGAGTACATAGCTATCTGAAACACGGAGTTCAGGGCCACCAGCACGGCGCAATACTCGCCATCGCCCTTCGCCAACGTGTTCCAGACCAGGACCATCGCGATACATCTCGCAAGGCCCACGAGTATGAGCCCGTTCCTGAACGCGGAGTCCTCCGGGCTCGGAAAGAACAACCAGGCCACGGAGAACATCAGCACTGGACCTATCGCCCAGTTGAGCATCAATGAAGTGCCCAACATCTTCTTCGTCTTTCGTAGCCTCCCCAGCTCATCGTAACGGACCTTGGCCAGAGGCGGGTACATCATGATGAGAAGCCCGACCGCGATCGGGAGAGACACGTCGAAGACCTTCACAGAATCCAGAGCCTCAGCGAGTCCCGGGAATGAATGACCCAGGGCGACGCCCAACCCCATGGCCAAGAATATCCACAGGGTGAGGAACTCATCAAGGAGCGACAGCTTCTTCCTGGACTCGTCACGGGCAGGGGTGGGGCCGTCCGTCATAGGGTCATCCTCTCAGGACCCGGTGTTTCTCCCGAAGCCGCACGAGCGCATCCCTCAACTCCACCAGCGAGGGGAATCTGATGGCTCCCGAAGGACACTCACTCGCACATCCGGTGCACCCCACGACGCAGTTGAACGGGTTCTTGACCACAGGACAATCCTCGCCGTCCGCATAGACGTCCTGATGGCAGAACGAGACACAGGCGCCGCAATTCGTGCATCTTTCGGCCAGCACCACGGGGTACCAAGGTATCTCTTCGCGGGGTATTCCTCCGCACGTCCGCTCTGTCAACCGACGCTCCTCCTCGCACCGAGGATGTCTCTGATCTCGGCCACCGAAGGCACCCTGCCGGCCACGACAAGCACGCCATCGACGACGAGTGCGGGCATCGACATAAGCCCGCGCTCGACCATCTCGTCGATGCTCGTGACCTTGACGACATCCGCCTTCAAGCCGAGCTCGTCCAGCACTTTCCTCACGTTCGTCTCAAGCATGTTGCACTTAGGACACCCTGTCCCGAACACTTCGATCTTCATCTCATCACCCTCAACCGTTCCGCCTGTCTCGCTCCTTCACGAATTCCTCCCAAATGGCTTTCAAATACTCGTCCTCCACGGACGACGGGACATAGTTGTAGACCTTGAGCTCCCTCAACAGCAACGACTTCAGCTCCACCTCTGACGCCTCCTCAGACGACAGCGCCTTCTCGAGTATCTCATCCAGAAACGCTATGCCGATCTGCTGGCCGCCGACGGTTATCCTCCTGGTCGCGCTCTTCCCAGGGCAGCAAGGTCCGGTGTACGTACTCACCCACCTCCGACGAGTCCGAACAGCAGGCCCGCGGCGATGCAGAGCACGGCCACGAGGCCGACGAAGACCAATATCTTCCTCGTGCCCATGATCTTCCTCGTCACCAGCACGCTCTGGAACGACAGCTCAGGGTCAGCCAAGAGATACGCCAGGAGCGGCCCTTTGGCCATCCCCAGGTCGAGGAACATCCGTGCCACGGGCACCTCCACAAGGGTGGGGAAGTACATGAATATCCCGAAGCCGACAGCGATGGCGTTCGCCCGCAGTGAGTTGTCGCCGAGGTATTCCACCACCACATCCTCGGGGATGAGTTCGGAAGCCACTCCAGCGACGAACACCCCGACGAGCAGCAGAGGGAGGATCATCTTGATGAAGAAGTAGGTCTCCCTCATCCATCCCTCGTTCTCCTCCCTCGAATTCGTCCTGACAGCCCAGAAAGCAGTGAGGACGGCGACGGCAGCGACGACGGGCAACCTCAACGCCATTGGGAGAGGTGACGCCCCGATGACGAGGATCACCACGAGGAGGACGAACAGGACGGCCACCCTGCCGTCGATGAGCCTCTCCATCATGCTCCGACCCTCGACGGAGGTGGACGTATCAGATATGGCCTGAATGGGCTCAATTCTTGTCGATGCGTTCGGAGCGATGCGCTTTTTCGCTCTTTCGAATATGAACCCCATCAGGAGCCCAATCAGCATGCCGAAGATCACGGCCAATATCCCCCGGGCAGCCGCGATATCCCAACCGATGAGGCTGCCGGTGTACAGTATCGCGAGTACGTTCACCGCAGGGCCGGTGAACAGGAAAGTGACTGCGGGGCCCAGCCCGGCGCCTTTCTTCCATATGCCCGCGAACAGAGGGAGGATCGTGCAGGAACACACCGCGATCAGCAGGCCCGCCGCGGATGCCACGGGGTACGATATGTGCCTGGGGGTGTCGGGTCCGAGGTACTTCGTCACGGCCTCTTTCCTGAAGAGCGCTGAGAGCGCCCCAGCGATGAAGAACGCGGGGACTAGGCACATGAGGACGTGGGCTGATAGGTATCCTACCAGGCCGTTGAGGCCGGCGAGCAGGAGGTCGACCACGGTCTCGAGAGACAAGCTGCACGCTCCCTTCGGGATTCTACAAAATTTGAAATAGCCCGAGGCATATATAGGATTTGTGGTTTCAAATAAAGTTGAAACGCCTTGCTGCGACCCTCTGCTCGAAGGCCTGGCGATCCCGGCTTCGGTGGCGTCTGGTCTGAAGGCGGCTGGAGGCATAGAGGGGCTCACAAAAGGGATCCCTTCCGGGACACGACTGAAGAAGGAGGCGAGGAGGCATCAGTCCTTGGCCGACCACACGAGGCTGAGGATACTGTGGGCGCTCTCGAAGATGGACCTGTGCCCTTGTGTCCTCAAGATCATCGCGGACGTCCCGGACTCCAAACTCTCGTACCATCTCAAGATACTTGAATCCGAGAAGCTGGTCAAGGCCAGAAGAAAGGGGAACTGGAGGGTGTACTCCATCACTGGCGAGGGCAAGGAATCCCTGGTCCAAGGCGAGGCAGGGCATCCCTGAGGTATACGATGGCGAAGAGGCGCACGAAGGCTCAGCAGGAGAAGTTACGGCTTCTGTCCGAGGGGTACACCGAATGCGGTGGATGCGGCAACATGCTGGCCCCCGGAGCGAAGAGATGCCCTGCATGCGGCTCATTGGCGAGGTCCGTGAAGATGGTTCTCACAGCGGTGGTGATCGTCGCGATTGTGCTCATCGCCACCGTTGCGTTCTATGCGTTTTACCCCAGGGAGGAACCGTACGCGCCGCCTCCGACCGTGGTGACGGCCTCGCCGGCAGGATACAGCGCTCCGACCTCAGCGAGCATCACGGTCGATTTCAACATAGCAATGGATACGGCCTCGGTCGAGTCGTCGTTTGTCATCTCACCGTCCGTCCAGGGCACGTTTGCGTGGTCTCGCACGACCATGACGTTCACACCGGCACAGCAGCTGCCGGACGACACCTACTTCACGGTCACGATAGGAGGGGACGCGCGAGACGCCTCAGGGATGCCACTCGACTGCGGAAGCTACACATGGTCGTTCTCGACCGGGGACCTCCCGACAGAGAGGAGGGGCATAGGCACGGGCACCGAAGAGTTCTGGACAGTGTATCCGCAGGGACACACGTCGGCTGGGCAGGCGGTGTCGCATCCCGATTGGGTCGTCGCGGCACTCGAAGAGGGGGTCGTGCTCGTCTTCGACCACAGCGAAGGATGTTACCCGTGCGTACAGCAGTCGGAGATATGCGGATCGGTAAGCGCCTCGCACCCGGAACTGCAGTACTTCGACCTGTTGGCGGGTACGGACGAGCCGTCATCGTCCCAGGCGTTCGCGGCCTACGACCCCAATGGAGGCGTCCACTATGTGCCTCTCACAATAGTCGTGACGAAAGCCGAGGACGGGCTGGGCAATGAGATCGTCATATGGCACAGCTGGGAAGGCGTCGTGGACGCCGTGACCCTCACCAGCTGGATACAGGACGCGCAGTCGTATTACAGCGAGTGCGCGTGAGAAGGGACCCCCATGAACAGAAGGACCCGATCCCTTGCGATGATAGCCATCTCGGCGGCAGTCGTCGTGCTGCTGGCGGCTTCCTTGATGTATTGGGCTGGCGGCGGTCAACGGGGCGTCTACGAGCCTGCGAGCCTGTTCGTATCGACTGATTTCAGAGGGGACGAGTTCTCGCTCTCGGAGAACGCTGGCAAGGTCACCATACTACACATAACCCAGCTCGAGAACCCTATATGCATAGAGTGCGAGGAGCACATCCGAGCTCAGATCGAGGAGCTCGAGGCCCTGGTCGCCTCGGACGGCGGAGATGTCGATGTCATCACCGTCAACATCCGCAAGAACGCCTACTCCGAGGACGGCTGGGCGATGGCCGAGGACTGGTACGGCTCCAACATCACTTGGCACTGGGTCGAGGAGTTCGAGCCATACCCCATATCGAGCCGCTATATCCAGTTCTGGCAGCTGGACGGGGCGTTCTCGAACCCTTCGGTAGTGCTCATCGACCAGGACCTGATGGTCGTCGGCCTGTATCACATCTACTGCATAGGCAAGGGGGTCGTGGACGGGGTTCAAAGCGCCGAGTCCTTGATGGAAGACGCTGAGAGCATCGTCTCCGGGACCTGGGCCACGGACGCGGATGACGCTGTCGCGCGCGAGGGGGCGACCGTCGGCGGGATGTTCCTCCTGGGGATCGTCACCTCGTTCTCCCCGTGCTCGATCGCGTTCCTGATGGCGGTGATATCGTTCGTAGGGGCGGCGTCCACGGGGAACGGGGGTCAAAGGCAGGAGAGACCGGTGGTCGGCGTCGGACTGAGGATCGGTATAGCCTTCACGATCGGGACGGGCGCGGTCTTCCTGGTATTCGGGCTGTTCATCTCATACATGGGCGACTTCCTGCAGATGTCGACCACTTTCTTCCTGGTCGCGGGCTTCGTGCTCGTGATGCTAGGGCTGAACATGCTGTTCCCGATCACGACATGGGTCAGACAAGGGCTTTCCGGCCTGCGCGCGGGCGGAGAAGGCGATGTCTGCGGGGTCCCCGACGCGACAGGCAGGACTGTCGGCCGAATCCAGGCCCTCAGCCGCAAGTCGCCCGACCTGGCAGGCGTGCTCCTCGGTATACTCTTCTCGGTAGGATGGGCCCCGTGCGCCC
Organism: Thermoplasmata archaeon; assembly: GCA_041554135.1. GTDB lineage: Archaea > Thermoplasmatota > Thermoplasmata > UBA10834 > UBA10834 > UBA10834. The sequence continues at coordinate 12,943 of JBFFML010000026.1, forward strand.
TCTCGCTGACGCTGCCAGTCATGATCTTGCTGGTGACTCAAGACATCTCCGTGTGGACCGGAGGGTTGATGATGCTCGCGTTCGGCCTTGGACACGGAGCGGCCATCATCCCGTTCTGCACGGCAACGGGGGAGATCAGGGGTGCGGTGGGTAGCAAGTACATCCGCTTCTCCCAGTGGATACAGAAGGCTTTCGCCGTGGCCGTCGTCTGTCTAGGTATCCTGTTCATGGCAAGATACGCCGGCTTCAACCTCTGGTAGCCAGCTACTTCACGGACCGCGTATCTTCCTCGCGGCGTTCTCAGCGGCCTTTATGAGCGGGTAGGCGGTCGGAGGGGCCGTGAGCAGTGGATGAGTGCCGATCTGGGAACTCAGGATCGAATCGACGGTCCCTCTGGACGTCTTGACGACCGAGAGTCCGAATAGGTTCATACCGGCGATTCGACGATGATTTCAGTCTTAGATTACTGCAGACATGTCAGCCGTGGGCGGCGCCGGCAGACTAGCCAGATACGACGCTCGCCGAGGCCTGAAGACTCAAGACGAACCCTTCGCCGACAGGCTATCATCAGTCAAACATTTCTTAACTGCGAAGGAAATCTGGTTACTGCGAGATGTTCCGCATGTCGACCACAACAGAAGACGCCAGACTGGCCCGGCTGATAAGCGCCGCGAGAGACCTCGGAGCGGATGAGGCGAGGATCATCGACACAAAGGACATAGTCGTGGACGAGCGAGTCCGGCTTAAGTGCCTTGTCCCCGTCTGCGCGAGCTATGGCAGGAACCTGATGTGTCCCCCAAACCTCATGTCCGTTGAGGAGTTCAGAGGCATCCTGAAACTCTACGGAAAGGCGCTAATACTCCAGATAGAAGCAGGATACGATTCGATGGACAAAATGGAGGGCTGCCTGAACAAGCGGACATGCGAAGAGCTGGAGATGTCGACGAACACGCTCGATTGGCAGGCAAAGCTACACAAACTGGTGAATCGCCTCGAGGCAATAGCGTTCAAGGAAGGGTTCTATCTTGCCGCAGGGCTGACGGGAGGCGACTGCAACCTCTGCCCCGAGTGCGTAACACATCGGAGCGGCGAACCTTGTAGACATCCGTTCGAGGCCAGGCCCTCAATGGAGGCAATGGGGATTGATGTGATCAGGACCTCCGGTAATGCTGGGCTCCCGCTCTCTCTATCGTCAGGTGAGAAAGTCCGATGGACGGGGCTCGTGCTCCTGCATTGAAGACAAGATGAGGATGCCACATGAACTGAGAAGAGAGGGGGGTTTCACAAGGGTCGACCAGGCCCATATCACACGCCTCAGCGAATCATGTGGCTGATGGCGTTACGCGCCCGGTCAGATGCGCCAATCCACAGATCTATAACGGAATCTCATTCATGATGCCCAGGTGGCTATCGGAATTACGGCTCATCCACGTAATCAACCGTCCCTGTTTAGGCATCAACTACTTAACAGGGAATTGCGGTAAGAACGCGGAGGAAAATCATGGCGACTGCAAAAGACTTGGTAGGGTTGACCGTAGTCACGGAGGACGCATCGAAACTTGGCCGAGTGGACGGGACGGAGCTAGACACGGACACGTGGAAGGTGACACACATTCGCATAGAGCTTACGGACGATTCGATCCGTGAACTCGGTCTGAAGAAACCATTCATGGGCGGCATAAGGATCTGCCTACCAGTATCCCATGTGGGCAAGGTGGGAGATTTCGTGACTCTCAAACCCTCCCTAGCAGAGGTGAAGAACATCCCTGAATGCAGGGATAAGTGACGACTCTCACGGTCTCAATCACCTCTCGAGCTCGAAGCAGTGCGACACGCTTCACAGCGAAGCCCATGCCGACATGATGTGTGGTTTGACCATCGATTCTGCATTCAGGTACCCACACTTGCAGGGGCCCAGACAGTCACCCTGAATCCACCGGTGCTCAAAGGTCGGAGCTTGAAGATTCAAGGTCGAGTTCTTTGCCGGTAAGAAACAACCTAGGCGGCGTCACTTCTTGACCTTGGCATAGGCCGAGTATTCCTTGAGATATCGTCTGAAGAACCACTGGATGAATGTGCTGTCATTCTCCTTCATCTGTGACCGCTCAAGCGCATTGTAGTAGCTTCGGCGGCCTTCATACGGGATGTTCAGAAGGGGGAAACCGTGTCGGTTCAGCACGAAGTTCATCAGAAGGCGACTCATCCTGCCAGTCCCGTCCGCAAACGGATGTATCGTAACGAACCTCAGGTGGGCTCCGGCAGCCAACTCGACCGGATGCATGGAACGCTTGTTCCGATCATACCACCGGAAGAACTCTCTGAGCAACGGTTGAACCTCCACTGGACGAGGAGGCATGAATCGGCTCCCAGAGATCGCCACCTGGTGAGTTCGCACTCTGCCCGCGATGTCGGGCTTAGTCTCCCCGAACAGCTTCTTGTGCCACATCAGGATGACCTGCATGGACAGGTTCTTCTTGTGTCGCAACGCCTCGTGGAAGACTCTGTCGTGGGCCTCAGCTTCCTTGATGTCCTCGATTGGCTTCTGGCTCGGGCTCAGCCCTTTCTCTAAAAGATCAGCAGTCTCGCGATACGTGAGCTTTGAGCCTTCGATGCGGTTCGTATCATAGGTGAACTTGACTGAGAATTGGCGATCTCTCTTCTGTATTGCGTTCTTAGGCAGCGTGCGCTTCTCTTTCAGGTAGTTCAGGTGAACCTGGTCGAGTAGAGGATACCATCTCTCCCTGTAGATCTCCGTAAGGAAGTCTCTCTTCGCGGCCTCGACATCGGATGGCAACTTGGCTCCGAGATACTTCTCACGAGCCTGAACGCCCTCTGGAGTTCTCACAGTGTGTTGAAGGTAGTAGTACTCTCGACCGTCGACAGCCTTTTTCTTGACGATAACCACGAGATTTCATACCCTTACATATGCTTATAGTTTTCGATTGCATTCAATATGTAAGGGTAGAAGAAGTGCACCCGCGCTCAGGGCTTGAGGTGGAAGAGTCGA
>JBFFML010000027.1:0-15705 GCA_041554135.1 Thermoplasmata archaeon
CCCGTCCACTCGAACAAGCTGGCGATCCCGTTCGAGAAGATCGTCGATATCCTCGAGGCCGAGGAGAGGAAGAGGATCGAGGGCATCGAGGCGAACATCAAGCAGCTCAAGGAACTCGCGAAGTGACCGCGCCCTCACACGACCTGCGACGGTCGCTCCAATATCCGCACGCCGTCTTCTGAACCCACTATCACCTTGCTCGCGAGCCCGACGAAGAGGCCGTTGTCGACGACTCCAGGTATGAGGTTGATCGTCGCCTCCATCGACCTCGGGTCGTCTATCCGGTCGAACCGACAGTCGGCGATGATGTTGCCGTTGTCGGTGAAGAAGGGCTTGCCATCGGTGGTCCTGACGACAGGCTCGCAGCCGAGCGCAGCGAGCCTACGCATGGTAGTCTTCGAAGAGAACTTGACGATCTCCACGGGCAACGGGCACTTCTGGCAGAGATGGTCGACCAGCTTCGAGCCGTCCACGACGATCATCTCCACGCGCGTCGAGGCCGCGACCATCTTCTCCCTCACCAACGCGCCGCCGAGCCCCTTGACGAGGTTGAGCTCGCCATCGATCTCGTCGGCGCCGTCTATCGTCATGTCGACCTGCCTGTGGTCGTCCAGCTCGCCTATCTTTATGCCCACGGCCCTCCCGAGCAGGTCGGAGGCGACGGATGTGGGTATTCCGATGATCTCCATCCCCTCCTCCTTGATCCTCTCGCCTATGAGCTTGATCGCTATGTTCGCGGTGGAACCGCTGCCAAGTCCGACGACCATCCCGTCCTCGACATACTTCACCGCCTCCCTGGCTGCCGTCTCCTTCGGGTCCATGCCGTCATCCACTCCCTTGAACGTCTCGGTCGTCGGCCGTCTTCGGTGCGACGCCGAAGTTGTCAGCGATCAGCGCGGAGAGCCGCTCGACCACGTAATCGTCTATCCGCCGGCCCTTCTCCGCCGACGAGCCCGTCGGGTCCCCCATGACGCCCGTCGGGATGTAGCGCTCCGGGTCGCCGATTATCATGAACCTGGGCGGGCGCGACGCTCCCACGGGACGTCCGTCACCGACAAGGTCTGGCCTTATGGCGAGCATCCTCGACGTCTCGATCTGGCCCGCATGCCCGTCGTCGCGCGGGAACTCCTTTCCAGCGAGGTCGTAGGCGATGTCGTAGTCAGACAGCGCCATGACCCTGAGACGGCTGTGGGCCTCGACGGCCCTCTGCGCGCCGAGCCTGATCGCGGCCATGTGTCCGCTCCCCGCGTGGCCCGACAGCACGAGCACGTTGGAAACGCCGTTCCTGGCGAGCTCCGTCAGCACGTCCTCCGTGAACGCCCTCACCGTCTCCGACCGCAACGATATCGTGCCGGGGAAACCGCGCGTCGTCCTGCACTCACCGTATCTCACTGGCGGGAGCACGAGGGCGCCGAACATCTCCGCAATCCGCTTGACCACCTCCTCACACTGGAACGAGTCGGTGCCGAGCGGCAGGTGCGACCCATGCTCCTCGATCGAGCCGAACGGGAGCACGACGAGATGATCCCGTTTGACGTGTTCCGCGAACTCGTCGCTCGTGAGCTGGTCGAACCAACGCCTACTTCCCCCTGACTTCTCCGACATGCCTCTCACCTCCTGGTTGGGCCTGGTCCATGTCTATGAACTCCGTCTCGCAGACGGGACATCTCATGCTCTCCAAGCACCCCTTGCCGAACCTCTCCTTGAGGTCGGCGTCTATCTGCTCGAGACGGTCCTTCGGGATCGTCCGGTCACATTTCGGGCAGTAGTACACGGCACTCAAATCGAGCTGCTGGTACATAAACGCAGCCGGGTCGCCGACACGCCCATGAGTCGACGGCATACGCGCGCGAACGTGGGCAGCAGGTTCATCAGGCAACCTTTAGAGGGAGTCCGACCATTTGGAGCCCATGGCCATGAGGGTGGGCGCGCTCTTCTCCGGCGGCAAGGACTCGACATACGCGGCGTACCTTCTCCAGCAGCAGGGATGGGAGGTGCCGCGATTGCTGACGATTATCCCTCGCTCGAGCGAGTCGTACATGTTCCACCACCCGAACGTGAGGTGGACGTCGCTCCAGTCGAACGCGATGGGCATAGAACAGAGACGCGTGGACACGGACGGCACGAAGGAGGCGGAGCTGGAGGACCTCGAGAGGCTGTTGGAGGGGGAGGACGTGGACGGGTTCGTCTCGGGCGCGATAGCATCGGACTACCAATGGTCCAGGATGAACGAGATATGCGAGGGGCTCGGCCGGCCGCTCTTCTCACCGCTCTGGAGGAGGCCCCAACGCGCGATACTCGAGGACATGCTCGACGCGGGTTTCAGGACTATCGTCGTGGGGGTGTACGCGGAGGGCCTCGACGATAGCTGGCTCGGCCGCGAGATAACCCGTGAATCCGTGGACGAGCTGCTGGAGCTGGAAGGCAGGTTCGGCATCAGCATCTCGGGAGAGGGCGGTGAGATCGAGACCTTCGTTGTCGACGGACCCAACTTCAGCAGCGCGATAGCCATCAACGACGCTGAGAAGCGCGTATCGAGGGACTCCGGCGTGTACGACATCAAGGACGCCTGCCTGTCGTGAGCGCTCGGCATGGGGCAGACGCACGGTCACTTCTTGTAGCCCTTCCGCCGCTTGGCCCTGGCCGTGCCCTCAGGTATCAGACACAGCTTTTTCCCCGACAGCACGCTCGCGACGCCCTCGTCGGACTCGAGGTGCTCGTAGTCCTCACATATGGTGCAGTTCGACGGGCATCGGCTGACGCGGTCGCCCTCGACCTCCGGGAACTGGAATATGCCGCCCTCGTAGTTGCGCAATATGACCCTCTTGTCGGACATCGATATGAGGTAGTTCGGGCCGACCGGTATCTTCCCGCCGCCGGTGGGCGCATCGATCACGAACTCCGGCACAGCGAAGCCAGATGTGTGGCCTCTGAGGTGCTCGATGATCTCGATGCCCTTCGCCGTCGCCGTCCTGAAGTGCTCGAGCCCCTTCGCGATGTCGCACTGGTAGATGTAGTACGGCCTGCACCTCATGTAGACCAGTTCGTGGCATAGCTTCTTCATCACCACGGGACAGTCGTTCACGCCCTTGAGCAGGACGCTCTGGTTGCCGACCGGGATGCCCGCGTCCGCGAGCATCTCGACGGCGCGCTTGGAGGCTGGTGTCACCTCCTTCGGATGGTTGAAGTGCGTGTTGAGCCATATCGGATGGTACTTGCGGAGCATCTTCACGAGGGCGGGCGTTATCCTCTGCGGCATGACGACCGGCGTCCTCGTGCCAATCCGGATTATCTCCACATGCTCGATCTTCCTGAGCTCGCGAAGCGTCTTCTCCAGGAGCGCGTCGGATATCAGCAGGGGGTCCCCGCCAGACAGGAGCACATCGCGCACCTGCGGCGTCCTCCCGATGTAGTCGATGCCGGACTTGATCTCCTCCCACGTGCGCGCGTGGTCCGTGGTGCCGACGATCCTCCTCCTGCAACAGTGCCTGCAATACATGCTGCACTGGTCCGTGAGCAGCAACAGTACCCTGTCGGGGTATCTGTGCGTAAGCCCCTCGTGGGGCGCGTCCGTCGTCTCGCCGACCGTGTCCTCCATGTCGTCCTTGGATATGTGCAGCTCGTGCGCGGACGGTATCGCCTGTCTCCGCACGGGGCACTCCGGGTCGTCTGGGTCCATGAGCGAGGCGTAGTACGGGGTGATCGCCATCCTCAGATACTTCATCGAGTTGGCGACCTCCTCTCGCTCCTCCGGCGTCAGGTTCACCACCTTGGACAGAGAGTCCACATCGGTAATCCTGTTCCTGACCTGCCACTTCCAATCAGCCCATTGCTTGGCGCTGACGTCCTTCCAGAGCGGTATATCCTTGTGCTTTCGCATGATCGGCCCTCCCTGTCAAAGGCCCCTTGTTGTTTGGGGTATATGATTTTCGTATTTAGAGTAAGTGCATCGGAGCACGAACACGGTCTCTCGTCGCTGGCGCCGACGCTCACCTCTCCTTCCACGACATGAACTTGCTCGCCGCCACGAACACCACGATGGCAATCACCGCCAACACGGCGAGGTTGAACATGGCGCTCCCGTCGTTCGAGTACACCATCGTGTCCCTGAGGCCCTCGTTGAGATATGTAAGCGGCATGGCCTTGGCGACCAGACGGAGGTACTCCGGCATCGACTCCAGGGGGAAGAACGAGCCCGACAGGAACATCATCGGGAACCCTATCGCGTTCGCCACCGCGACGCCCGACTCCGCGTCCTTGATGATGACGCCGAGGAGCATGCCCAACGACACGAATAGGAATGTCCCGACCGCGATCAGCACGAGGGACAGCGGCGTCAGGGACGTCTCCATGTCGAACAGCGCGTGGCCGATGGCGTACGTCACCACGAGCGACCCGATGAGCAGCACCGTGAAGAAGGCGAACTTGGACAGAAGCCACTCCGCCTTCGTTATCTTGGTCGTCGCGAGCAGCCTGAAGTAGCCTCGGGTCCGATACTCGGCGCATATCGACGTCATCACGAACAGCGAGTTCGTCATCACGGTGATGCCGACTACGCCAGGGAGGAAGAAGTCCATGAACTTGAACTCGTCCGTCCCTCCCTGGCTCACCTCGAATGACACGATCGGCGCCGACCCGGTGAGGTTGTAGTTCATGTATGTGGCCGCCGCATCGACCGCCCCGACCGCCGTCGCGAACGTGCTCCGGGACTGGTCCCCGTACAGTATGACGCTGACCTCCCCGCTGCCGTTCGTGGACAGCAACTCCATTATTGCGGCCGAGAACCCCTCAGGCACGACGAGCGCGAGGGGCAACGAGTTGTCGTCTATGTACTCGTCTATGTCGACGTCAGCGGGTATCATCTCGATGTCGACCAGCCCGGTCGCGTTGAGGGCCTGGATGTACGCGTCGGAGAGGGGCCCGCCGTCAAGATCCTGAACGGGGAGGGCTATCCTCGTGACCGTGTCGCTCGTGAATATCGCGCCGAACACCAGTATCAGCAGTATGGGGAACGCGAAGGCGAAGAACGGGCCAGAGACGTTCCTCAGGTAGCCCTTGCCGAACCCGACGATGTCGGCGAGGACCCTCTTCATTCCTCAAGCACCCCCTCGTCCATCTTCGTGCCGACGAGGCTCAGGAACACGTCCTCGAGCGTCTGCCTCCTCGTGTACATGTCCTTCACCGGGAGTTCTATCGACGACAGCTTGGCGAATACCGTCCGCATCTCCGAGGGGCTGCTCACGGGCACCATCACGTCGCCGTTGCTCTCGCTGGCGTCGATCCCCCTCCTCGCTATCTCCTTCAGCCCTTCGCTGCCGACGCCCTCTAGCACGACGACCGTCGTCTGGCCGAAGCGGCTGACGAGCTCGGAGGGGCTTCCCCTCGCGATGATCTTCCCCTTGTGCATTATCGCGACATCGTCCGCGAGCCTCTCAGCCTCGTCCAGGTAATGTGTGGTGAGGAACACTGTCGTGCCCTTCCCCCTGATCTCCTCGATGAGCCTCCAGAGGTCCCTCCTCGCCTTCGGGTCCAGGCCTGTCGTCGGCTCGTCCAGGAACAGGAGTTCCGGCTCGTTTATCAGGGAGAGGGCGATCCCCAGCTTCCGCTTCTCCCCTCCGGACAGCTTCTTCGAGAGCAGGCTCTTGCGCTCCGACAGTCCGACGGTCTCGAGCAGCCTGTTGATCTGCTTCCTGGTCGTCCTCATGTCGAACAGCCTGGCCCAGTAGTCGACCGCCTCGAAAGGCTTGAGGTTGTCAAAGGGTTCGAAGTTCTGCGGCAGGATGCCCACCCTCCCGCGTATCTTCGAGTACTCTGTCGTCGAGTCCACGCCCATCACGCGGGCATGCCCACTCGTGGGGACGCGGAGACCTTCCAATATCTCGACGGTCGTCGTCTTGCCGGCACCATTGGGTCCGAGCATGGAGAACACCTCGCCGCCGCTGACCGAGAAGGTGATCCCATCGACGGCGTTTATGTCGGGAGGATAGCGTTTCAGGAGAGATTCCACATCGATTACGGTACTCACCATCGTACCACTGCCTCTGCAACTTCTTGAAGCCGCCAGGACGTCAACGCATGCAGGGTAATTATGCTTAGCCTCCGCCAGTCGTCACACATGACGACGATGGAGTCGGAAACGTGGCCGATGGTCGACCACAAATGACCGCTTCGCAGATGGTCCGTGTCCACGCATTGATGAGGGCGGAGGCGGACAGTATGAAGCAGGAGAACAGGTTGCGGGCGCGAATCGACGCCAGGCGGGAGTTGGAGAAGGGCGTCGCGCAAACGATCGTGATCGGCGTTAACTTCCGCACATGAGATACGCTCGCGCGTGATGGCCGGCACCGACCTCGAGGACGATGGCGGCTCCTTGGCTGCAGCGGTCACCTCACGCATTCCAGTTCATGCGGCCCTTGACACTCCATTCGGGCCGTTGGACGGCCGCACATGACTGGCAACCGCTGGAGCCCAAGCTCATCGTATCTGTCTTGTCTCATCGAATGCCTCGGGCTTAGAGGACCACCCATCAGGCCGAAGCGGCGGGCATTCCGTCGACAGAAGTGATCACATCGACATCCAGAGAAGCCCGAGGACGAGTATCACTATCGTGACGCCTAGTATCGCGAGCAGCATGACACACAGCTGTCTCGAGAACGACCGCTCCCCCGGCAATCTCTCGAACGACGTATTCTCATCTGTGACCTTGCCCCTGCCGGACTCCGCCGCCAGACGCTTGGCCTCCGCCTCCATCGGTGCCCGACGACTCGCATCCTGACCCCAGACGTCGCCCGTCATAACTACCAGGACGAAATGAGGGGACCTCCCTAAAAACATTTGCAAGGACTGGCGAACGTGTGGACTGGTATGAGCGACGATCAAGTTCGCGCAGGAGGCGCGTCACCTGTCGGGCAGTATCCTGCCGCACGAAGGGCACCGGACCGCCGTGTGGTCGACATATGAGCCGCAGTGTTCGCAGAAGTGCCACGACTCTGAGTCAGCGGATATGTCGCCCATATCGGCAGCGGGGGCCGCATGGATCGACCGCCAGCCGTAGATCGCCATGCCCGCGCCGACGAGTAACGCGACGACGCCGGCGACGAGCATCGCGGTGTAGTATGATCGCATGCTTTCAAGTGTGGAGTCCCCCCACAAATTGAAGTCGAATTGGTGCTCCTGAGCGACCTCTTCCGCCCTGTCAACGGTCTTCAGACCATATGCTCCGAAGAGGGTCACCATCGCCCCTCCGAGAACGAACACGATGCCAACTGCAACGATAGCCTCCTTCATCGACACCACCTGTCCTGCACGTCGATACCCGACCAGGTAGTTCAGCTTTTTCATGGCATGCCAAGGAGAAACGGTCTGGGCCCGTTGAGAGGACACCCTGCCTACGCAGTCTCATCCTCGACCCACCGTGACCCCGCAAGCGCGATGGTTATGCTTGCGGCAATGCCCGACAGGACGGCCAGAAACGCAACGACCACATAGGAGGCGGCCGTGAGAGTGCCAGACGAATGCATGTCGAGGAGAAGACCGAGCACGACGAGGACCGTTATGACGGCGACCGTGGACACGGCCAGCAGGCGAGTCGTCATCCGGAACAGGCGATGTCGTCCCCTCGAGAACCAGGCCATCCGCCAAGACACGAGAGTCGTCAACCCGAGGACGGCCGAGGCCAGGGTCAAGACCAGCCAGCCAGTGGAGTCCAAACCATCCAGGCCGAGCTGCTCGTTTATCTCGTACTCATTGCCCAGGTACGTGTTGCCCTCTATGACGATGTCTTTCGACGACCAGAGCCAGACTGCATAGTCATTGCCGTCGAAAGCGTTGTCAACGACGCTGCAATCATGGCAATCGACCATCGCCACGCCGTTGTGGTTGTCGCTCACGACGGACTCTCGGACGACGACGTTGGACGCCCTGGTGAGATATATCCCGTTGCGACTGCCGTGCAGATACACGTCCCGTATCTCGATGTGGCAATCCACTGACTGGATATGTATGCACGTCTCGTCACGCCCGGCCTCGATCTCCCACGACGCTATCACATAAGGGTCGGAGATCGTGCCGCTGCCGGACCTCACGCAGTCCATGGAACCGAGGTACAGTTCGCCAATTATCGATATCGGCGCGTGTGGCTCGGGATCCGCCTGAGAGCTCGCCAGAAGACCGGCCTGAGCGTCAACCTGTGGGAGCGCGACGAGTGTGACTATCAGGAGAGCGGCCGCCGAGAGCCGCGCATGAACCACCGACACCATGAGTCACAATCATACCATGTCGTATTAGAGGGTTCTTCTGGAAAGCCGATGCGTGGCGAATCGTGATGAGTTCTCCGAAGCATCAGCGGGCCGCGGCGCAAGGGAGTGGGGTAGATCGGATTTGAACCGATGGCCTCATGCTCCCAAAGCACGTATCATACCAAGCTAGACCACTACCCCATCGGGCGTCCTGCTGGAAGAGGGGATTGGCGAGGCCGGGATAAATCTATTGGCCCCGTCCCGCTACGGCGCGCGAGATATCTCCTCGACGAACTTCCTGATCGCGATGCCGCGGTGCGATATCACATTCTTCTCCCCGACGGCCATCTCGGCATATGTCTCCGACCGCCCCTCCGGCACGAATATGGGGTCGTACCCGAAGCCGCCGGACCCCCTCATCTCGGTCGATATCGAGCCTCTCGCGACGCCCTTCGCGATGAACGGCTCGCCCCCCGCCACCATGTAGCCTATGCAGCACTCGAACCGCGCGTCCCGCTCCTCGACGCCTGCGAGCAGCCGCAGCATGCCTTCGCAGCCCAGGGTCTTGAACGCGTGTGATGAGAAGACGCCCGGGAACCCTCTGAGCGCGTCGACGAACAGCCCGGAGTCGTCGATCATGACCGGGCGGTCGAACTTGGACGTCAGCCACAGCAGGCCGGGTATTATCGTCGACTCGAGCGACTCCGCCTGCAGCTCCGGATACGGCATCTTCAGATGTTCCAGCTCGATGCCGTGCCGAGCCATCTCGAGTGATATCTCCCTGAACTTGCCGTCGTTGGTGGTCACGAAGGCTATTCTTTCCGTGTGTACCGCCCCCTCCTCTCTATCTCCCTCACCTTGCGCAACACGTGCTCGCCATCGGGATATGCGTGCGCATATGAGTCCGTGACTACGGAGTACAGCTCGCTCCTGTCGTGATGGGCGGAATGGAAGGCCTCCTCCAGGAGGTGCATGTCGACGCCCTTGTCCTCTATCTCGGAGCTCTTCTGTCCGAGGGAGAAGTCTATGAGCACGACGCTGTCACCGTCGAGCAGCATGTTGCTCGTCGTGAGGTCTCCGTGGACGATGTCGTTCTCGTGCAGCCGCCCCGCGATCTCCCCTATCCTCGCGCAGACGGCGTCGGGGTCCACCGAGCCGCCCTGCAGGGCATCCTTCACCCTCACGCCGCCGATCTCCGCCATCACGATCCTGTTGTTCCTGATGTCCACGGAGTATATGACCGGCACGGGTATGCCTGCCCTCCTCGCCTCCAGCATGAGCCGCACCTCGTTCCTTATCCGGAGGGACTGCAGCGACCGGTCCAGGTCCGGGTGCCTGTACCCTTTGACGACCCTCTGCTTGACGACGACGTCCCGGCCCATCCATTTGGCGGAGTCCAGCCGTGCCTCGGCGCCCACTCGGTGAACCGTCACGGCGCTGACAAAAGCCCTTCGGCATAATAAGGCTGTCTCTGGACGAGAGCGCGCATGCATTCGCAACCCTTATCATGGACAATCCCGATGGCGACGCATGACCCGTGTGCCGATAGGCTCACCAGCCCTCGACGGCCTGATAGGCGGTGGGCTCGAGGGTGGCACGATCACCCTTCTCTTCGGGGAGGCTGGCACGGGCAAGACGAACATCTGCCTCCAAGTGGCCCGCAACGTCGCGCTCGACGGCAAGAAGGTCGTCTACATAGACACGGAGGGGGTGTCCCTGGAACGGCTGAAGCAGATCTCCGGGGAGGACTACGAGGAAGTCGTTAGGAACGTCCTCTTCTTCGAGCCGCATTCCTTCGAGGAGCAGGAGGCGCTCGTCGAGAAGGCCTGCAGGCTCACCGAGAGCAACGTCGACGTGGGCGTCATCATACTGGACTCCGCCACGATCCACTACAGGCTGACCAGGAAGGACGACGAGAAGGGCGTGAGGAAGTCCCTCAGCCCGCAGCTGGCGAGGCTGCTGTCGGTCGCCAGACACGAGGACGTGCCCATACTGCTCACGTCGCAGGTCTACACGGACATCGAGAAGGGCACCTTCGAGCCTCTCGGGGGACATGTGCTGCTGCACAACGCCAAGGCGATCCTGCGCCTGGACAAGGTCGCCGCGAGCACGAGGAGGGGCGTCATAATCAAGCACAGGCACCTCGAGGAGGGCAGAAGGGCGGATTTCAGGCTCACGAGGACGGGCGTAACATAGGCCCTATGACTTTCTGGCGAGCATGAAGTCGGCGAAAGCGACGAGCGCCGCCTTGTGCTCCGAATCGCTCAGCACCTTGAGCTTGTCTTTCGCCTTGGCGACGAACTCGCTGGCCACGCGGCTGGCGTAGTCGATGGAGCCTATCGATTCCAGAAGGTCCTTCGCGTCCTTCAGCTCCTCCTCGGTGGCGTCCTTCTTGCCGAGGACCGCGAGCAGCCGCTCCTTGTCGGGGCCCTTCATGGTGTCGAGGGCGTGGACGACGATCAGCGTCTTCTTCCCGTTCCTTATGTCGTTGAGGACCGGCTTGCCGAAGGTCTCCAGGTCCGACCTGAGGTCCAGCACATCGTCCCATATCTGGAAGCCCAGCCCTATCAGGCGGCCGTACTCGAACATGGCCTCCTGATGCGGCTCGGGTGCTCCGCCGACGATGGCGCCGCCCTGCGCGGCGGCGGAGTACAGGACCGCCGTCTTCCTCTCTATCATCTCGAGATACTCCTCGGGGCTGACAATGTCCCTCTCCTCGAAGTCCAGGTCCATCTGCTGGCCGTCCGCCAGCAGCCTGACGGACCGGGCAAGTATCTCCACGAGCTTGACAGCGCTCGCGGCCTCAACGTCGCTCTCGAGCACTATCTCGAACGCCCGCGCGAACATCGCGTCGCCCGCGAGTATCGCCTCGGGCACGCCGTACTCGCAATGGACCGTCCTGAGACCGCGTCGGGTGTCGTCCTCGTCCATCACGTCGTCGTGCACGAGCGTGAAGTTGTGCACCATCTCCAGCGACACGCCATAGGGTATGGCGATGTCGGGGTCGCCGCCGAACGCCTCGCACGCGATCGTCGCCAGGAGAGGCCGGAGCCGCTTGCCCCCGGCCTCGGGATAGTGGGCCATCGCCGCGCGCAGGTTGACGTTCTCGATCACCTCGAACGAGCGCATCAGCTGGTCGTTTATCGTCTTCACGCGGTCCTTGTAGTCCTCCGGGAATCCCAAACTTATCACTCCGTCAAATGGTCGAGCCATTCCCTCGACTGCCCGACGACGAGCGCATGGGCGTCCGCCAGCTCGCCCACGCTCCCGGCGCCGACGAGGAACATGGCCGCCTTGAGCTCGTCGATTATCATCCGGACCTCCTTCTCGAGCGATTCCCCGCCCTCCAAAGCCGCTGGCAGCAGCCTGCCAGCCATGCCGCCGCAGGATGCGCCTATGCAGAGCGTCCTCGCGACATCGAGGCCTGACCTCAGGCCGCCAGTGGCGATCATCGGCAGGCCCACGTTCGCCGTCACTACCGAGACAGGCGCCGGTATCCCCCAGTCCCAGAACGCCTTGCCCAGGTTCTCGCGCGACACGTCCTTCGCTCGACGCGCGCGGTAGTACTCCACGGCCGAGAAGCTCGTCCCGCCGAGGCCGCCGATGTCGAGACCCACGACCTTCGCGTCCCTCAGCTGCAGGGCGGTCCCGCGGGACATCCCCGCCCCCGTCTCCTTGGCGACGACCGGCAGCTTGGAGGCGAAACGCCTCATGGCGTCCAGGCCCCCTCTCGCGCAGGTGTCGCCCTCGGGCTGGACCACCTCCTGGAGGTAGTTGAGATGTATCGCAAGGACATGCGCGTCGATCATCTCCATCGCAGTCGCCCCGTCCTCCGGGTCGAGCGGCGCCCTGACCCCCTGCTTGACCAGCTGGGGGAGTCCCAGGTTCGCGATCCTCAACGGGACGTCGTACTCCTTCACGACCGCGTACGTCTCGGCCAGCTCGCTGTTCTCCAGGGCGGCCCTCTGGCTCCCGACGCCCAGTCCGAGGCCGTACTTCTCGGCCACGGAAGCGAGCCTGGCGTTGATCTCCTTCGCCTTGCCGAACCCGCCCGTCATGGCGGAGACCACTATCGGCGCCGAGAGCTTCCTCCCGAACAGGGTCGTGGATGTGTCGACATCGGCGAGGTCGATCTCCGGCAACGACCTGTGCAACAGCCTGACATCGTCCCAGTAATAGTAGCCGGGCGTCAGGTCCTCCTTGGCACAGATGTCGATATGGTCGTTCTTCCTCCTCTCGATGACGCTCTCCTCGCGATGCTCATCATCCATCATCCGCACACCTACCATGGCACGACCATGGTCGAGGGGACGTCATCGCCCCTCAACGCCCCTTCCAACCTGCCTGGAACATCACCGTTCAGTATCATACACTTTTCGCAGTGGTTCGCGATGTCCAGCATAACGGTCAGCTTGCCGGACATGCTCCCCGTGACATCGGCATTCAGCGAATCGCCCCTTCTGACATCGTCCAACGCATCCCGGTCGAGCCGCCGTATGAGCGTCGCGTCCTCGTCGACCTTGGGGTCTGCGGTGAACACGCCGTCCACGTCCGCGCAGAACACGACGATCTCCGGACGCATGTGACGGGCCAGCTCGCGCATCAGCAGGTCGCCAGAGCATATGGAGAAACGCATGGACCCGTCGGGCACCACGTCGCCGAACGTGACGGGCACAAGCCCGAGGTCCGTCACGCTGTCGAAGGGATAAGGGGTGAACTCCACGACGGCGCCGGCGTCGAACCGGGCGGCTGCGGACGGCGGGACAGACACCGCACGTATGCCGCTGTCTATCAGCGACCCTATGACGCGTATGTTCAGCTCTCTGACGTCCCGCTGCACGGACGCCACATGCTCCAGCTGGCTCTCGTCCCGGAAGCCTTCGTGCAGGCGGTGCCGTTTGGCCATGATGTGACCGAATGACCCGGCACCGTGTACCACGGCGAGCCCGTGGGCGCGGCCGCGCATCTCCGACGCCAGCCGACGACAGGCGTCCTCCCTGAAGGTCCGCAGGTTGCCCTTGTCGGTTATGACGCTCCCGCCGAGCTTGACCAGGCACGAGGGCCCGGCGGACCTGGAACGCGTCTCATTCACAACGATCGCACGGACGATACGCTTCGTCCATGATAAATGCGTCGAGCTAATACGAAGCTGGGCCTCTCCGCGCCTAGGCCGCGGCCCGTCCACACAAGACTGTCGAGACGCGCCTCATCTTGATAGATAGATCTCTATCGATGACACGTTGGCGTCGCCGCCGTCCTGACCAGGCAGCACCTCTGTCTGTATCTTGACATCCTTGTAGGCCGCGTCACGGACGAAACGGTTCCTGACTATCTCCGACACGTCCACGGCCCTGCTTATCGCGCGTCCCCTAGCCTTTATGCAGACGTCGCTGCAGCCGCCGTTGAACTGAGACACGACGGCGAGGACGTAGTTCATGGTTGCCTTCTTCCCGATGAATATCGTGTTCTCTTCGGCCATTCGCTCCCCCTGAGGGCCCACCCCAGATTCTTAGGCTATTATCGACTATATAAAACATCCCCGCTGCGGACGCGCCTTCCAGTGCGTCCATCGCGGCCGACTGGCGACCGCCTGGACCCGTCTGTTCGACACCGCTGCAATCGCGCACGTCTACCGGAGGTCCGCGCCGCACTTCCTGCAGAACCTGTCGCCCTCGCCGGGCTCGCGGCCACAGTCGGGGCACTTGCCGCGCGCGGGCGTCCCACACTGAGAGCAGAACTCGTCGTCGGGCAGCATCATGCTCCTGCAGGAGGTGCACTTCCACCCTTCGCCGGCGTCGGCGGCCTCCTCCTTGACACACGACGGCGAGAGCGGTATCGTGTCGGCGGCTGCCGACTCGCTGAGCCCGCGCCTCGCCTTCACGGCGAGCGAGAGCGCCTTCGAGTACCTGCCCGCCTCGAACTCGCGCGTCGCCTGAGACAGGATGTCCTCGGCCTCCGACACGTCGCTTCCGGAATCGGCCGCCTGCCGCAGCTCGTCCTTGGCCGTGCTTATCTCGAACTTCGCGCTCAGGTATCCGGAGCCCTCGTTGAGCGGCAGCTTCGTCCCCGCGTAGCGTTCGCCGCCCTCGGCCCTGCGGGCGTCCGAGGGCCGGACGATCTCCTCCGCCAGATCGTCGATGTCGAACTCGTCGTCCTCTCGCCTGGAGGTAGGGGCGGACGCGCCCGACCTGCGACATCTCATCAGCTCCTCCCTAGCGCTGTCGCAGAGGTCCAGCGTGCGATGGTACTCGCCATTGTCCAGGGCGATCCTCGCCCGCTCGATGATCGCGCGGGCTCCGCCGACATCGCCTCCCTCGCGCTCCATCACGTTCATCACGGAACGCGCGGTGAGCAGCGCGTTGTGGGCCTCGTCCTTGCGCAGACTAGCCCTCCTGACCTCCTTGGCCCTTCCGCGCATCACGCGCAGCTCGAAGTACAGGACTAGCACCATCACGACCGCGAGAATAGCTAGCAGAATCGTCTTGTCTTCGACGGTTAGGGCCAAGTATGCCAGCTCCGCCGCAGCCTACGAACTTTGGCTCTTATAAACCCTTTCTTGTAGGTACCAAGTACCGTCTCGGGACTCAGTGTGAGAATCGAAAGAGTGGCTGACGGCGTTCCACGCTCGCTGCGGGTTCAAACGATGCGGTTCACCTTGTACCCGAAGGTACCTGGCTAGGGCATCTAGCCGCAGAGACCACGGGGCCGCAAGGACCCTGAGCTTCCCGAGGGCTCGCGCACCTCAGTACCGCAAAGAACGTGGGCGGGCTTAACTTCTGGGTTCGGAATGAGACCAGGTGTGGCCCCGCCACTATGGCCGTCAAACCGCTCTTCAGGCCGTCTATTACCGATTCCGTATTTAAAGACTTCTGACCGCCGCTGGCCGCCGACGCCGGCCCGCAGTCAGCTTCATAACCCGTCCGACCGTTGACCGCGTCGAGTCCATGAACGCGATCGAGGCGGTCACATTCGACCTTTGGGACACGCTCATACAGGAGGTGCCCGGAGGCTCGGCGAGAGTGGCCGAACTGAGGACCGGCAGGATCGCCGACATACTGCATTCGTCAGGCTCGTCGCATCCTGTCTGCTCCGTCGAGGAGGCGTATCTCGAGACCGGCCGACGCCTCGGTGACATATGGCGCGAGGCGAGGGACGTCCCCGTCTCAGAGCAGGTGCGCCTGATGCTCGGTCACATCGAGGAAGACCTTCCAGAGAAACTCCGGCGGGACGTGTTCGACGATATACTCTCGGTGTACGCCGAGGGCATGCTGCTCCACCCACCCGTGCTTCTGCCAGGCGCGAAGGACACCCTCGCGCATGTGCGCCGCATGGTGCCGAGGATGGGGCTGATCTCCAACACCGGCAAGACACCGGGCGCGGTCCTCAGGAAGGTGATGTCCCGCATGGACATACTGCGTTACTTCGACACGACCACGTTCTCCGACGAGCTGCTCGTCAGAAAGCCCGA
>JBFFML010000028.1:0-13229 GCA_041554135.1 Thermoplasmata archaeon
CTGGCGCTCATCGTGAACGCGATCGTGCTCTTCACCGCCGAGCGGGTCGCCTCCGACAGGAAGCGCTCCGTGCGTCTCCTCGACGCCGTCGTGATCGGGCTGTTCCAGGCAGCGGCCATCGTGCCTGGCATATCGAGGAGTGGGCTCACGATATCCGGCGGGCTGATGAGGGGTGTCGAGAGGGAGGCCGCCGCCACGTTCGCGTTCCTCCTGAGCGTGCCCGCGTTGCTGGGGGCGTTCGCCTACGGCGTAGTCGCGCTCGATATATACGACGCCGAGGCGCTCACAATGGTAGTGGGTCTCGCGTCCGCCTTCGTCGTGGGCCTGGCCTCGATAGACATACTGCTCAGGGTGGTGCGCGCGGGGGGCCTGTGGACCTTCGGCGCATACTGCGCCGTCGTCGGGGCGGTCGTGGTGGCGTGGACCGCCCTCTGAGCGCGGGCCCACCGCGTCCGCGACGGTCAATCCTCGTCCAACGCCCTCTGTATCTCGATCGCGTACTCCACCTTGCGGCGTTGCTCCTCCTTCTTCTTCCGGCGGTGGCGAGGGTACACGGCCGCGACGATGACCAGGACCACGACCATGCCAACGAGCAGATACTTCCAGTTGGCCTCGATGAACCCTTCCCTCGGGTCCGCGAGCAACGGGTTGGTCGAGCGGGCGTACTCCTCCAGGTTGGGGTATCCGTCGCCGTCGGGGTCCTCTTCGGCGGTGGCCGACAGGTCCCTGAAGTACTTGACCTCCCACCAATCGGGCAGGCCGTCGACGTCCGAGTCGGGGACGGAGTACACCGCCGTGAAGTCGACGCCCGTGTTGTTCAGTCCGTCCGTGACGGTCAGCTTGATCTTGTACAGTCCGGTGACCTTGAACTTGTACCTCTCCTCGCATCCTGAGAGCGTCTCGACCGTATCGCCATACTCGAGCTCCCACAGATAGGACTTGATGTATGTCCCGTCGGGGTCGTAGGACTGGTTCGCGCTCAGGGTCTGCCAGGTGCCGTTCGAGACGGCGTCCGGGAGAGGGTTTATGATGGCCACGGGCGCCTCGCCGATCTGCATTGTCGACGCGGTCGGCCCGTCTGCGGCATGATCTCCGTGGGAGCTCGCGAACGCGAGGATCGGGACTGCGAAACACGCGGCCACCAGCACGGGGGCGATCTTCATCAGGACAGAATAGACGCCAGCCATACGATCACTCACATCATCGCTTCATCGGGCTCAGGCCCAGGTCATGTGTGTGTCGAACATCCTCGCTGCGGGCTGGCAAGTAGCCGCCGACCACGAGCGGCCTGGGTGGCAGGAGTATTAGCGTGTGGCTCGGATATATGTCTTACCGTCCGCGCCGCGGCTCGCTGGCATCATACGGGCCCCGCGCACGCCCCGCCGCCTCGGGCCGCTGGCCCAAAGCGCCGCGTGGGCACAGAAAGAAATAAGTCCGGAGAGGCACTATTGACTCACTGGCCAGCCAGCGTCGCGCCAAAGGCCATGTGTGAGATCGGACGGTTCTGAGCGATGGCGCCTGATGAGAAGAGATTGTTCGGATGTCCCGCGTGCGGGTTCAGGGTGACGGGCGGCGAGGACGCATGCCCTAGGTGCGGGATCAGATTCGGAGATCAGGCCAAGTTCGAGTGCCCGTTCTGCGGCGGACCTGTGTCGTCCGAGGACGTCAGGTGCCCATCCTGCCTGGTCAAGCTGCACGACTTCGTGCCCAAGATAGAGGAGCGCGTCTCGGACAAGAGCATAGACGGCCTCCTGATGGAGATAATCGAGAAGGAGGCGAGGGAGGTCAAGGGCCAGGGCAAGAAGCTCAGCTGCCCGAAGTGCTCGTGGATGGTCGACGGCTCCGAGGAGAGCTGCCCCAAGTGCGGCATACGCTTCTCCGACATGGTGGCGTACCAATGTCCCGTGTGCGCGGCGCTCGTGTCGGCGGAGACCGTCGAGTGCGGCGAGTGCGGGTCCGTGTTCCTCGAGCCCCCGGACGACACGGCAGACGCGATGGGGGACGAAGGGCCGTCGGCGTCGCCGATGGCCATGGAAGGCGCCGCGGGGCCCGAGCCGATGATGGACCGTGCGACGGTGAAGGCCGAGCCTGCCCGGCCCGTCGTCGCCGCGCCAGAACGCGTCGAGGAGAAGCCCGCCGAGGAGCCCACGCCCAAGGAGCGGCCCAAGATGGTGCTCAGGCCGAAGCTGGTCAAGAGGAAGGAGCCGGCGAAGCCCCCTACGGGAGAGGACGAGCCCGCGGCCGCGCCTCCGAAGAGGAAGGTGCGTAGGCTGAAGACGAAGCGCAAGCCCAAGGCGTAGACCTGGGCGAGGCGGGCGCGAATACGCGGATATTCGCATCATAAGGACACCGCGCGGACATAGCGACGCGGGAACGCCTCAACACAGAGGCACAAGAGTTATCCGACCCAGCGACGATGAGTAACGGCGTTAAATCTGATATGGGTCGTCCGTCCGGGCGAGATCCACCAAGGAGGATTGACATGCCAGAGCGAGGCGAAAGGTTCCCCCGACCCACAAGATCCCTCGACTGCTTTGGGCTGTACTGCCCGGAACCGGTGTTCAGGACCCGAGAGGAGATCTCTAAGGTCCCCATCGGCGAAACCTTGGAGGTGACGGCGGACGACCCTGCCTCCGATTCTGACATCCGCAGCTGGGCGAAGCACGCGGGACACGAGGTCCTGCGTGTGGAGAAGGTGGACGGCGGGCTCAGGTTCCTCATTCGGCGAAAGGTGTAATGACGACGTAGTCGATTCCCATCGCCATGACGAAGAAGATCCTCTATGTTCAGACCTCAGGCCCTGACATGCCCGAGAGGCTGTATTCGCCCCTCGTGCTGGCGACCACGGCCAAGGCCATGGGCGTCGACGCCACGGTGTACTTCATGGGGAAGGGCATACTCGCGATGGTGAAGGGGGTGCCCGGGAAGATACAGGTCGGGAGCTTCCCGCCGCTGAAGGAGGTCGTCGACCAGGCCGTCGCCGCGGGCGTGGAGATGATGATATGCGCCCAGAGCGCCCAGCTGTTCGGCGGCAAGGCCTCGCCCGAGGAGTATGAGCAGCCCTCGAAGGTGGTGGGCGCCGCCACGTTGAACGACCTTGCGTTGGAGGCGGACGCCGTCCTCACGTTCTGACGGGAGAGAGGCTGGTGACATGACGGTGAAGGAGGAAGGCCGACAGAAGCGGATCTACATGGACTACGCCGCAGGCGCGCCCGTGGACGAGAGGGCGCTCGAGGCCATGATGCCGTACTTCACCGACGTGTTCGGCAACCCGGCGTCGATACACATGTCCGGGAGGGAGCCCCGGAAGGCCGTCGACGAGGCGAGGGAGAGGGTCGCGAAGCTCGTGAACGCGGGGCGCAAGGAGGAGATCGTGTTCACCTCCGGGGGCACGGAGGGCAACAACCTCGCGCTGAAGGGCGCCGCATGGCGCGCGCGTAAGAAGGGCAAGCACATCGTCACGTCGGCGATGGAGCACATCACGATCATCAACATCATGAAGGCGCTGCAGAAGGACGGCTTCGAGGTGACGCAGGTGCCTGTCGACGAGGAGGGGTTCGTCGACGTCGGCGAGTTGGAGCGGGCCGTGAGGGACGACACGACGGTCGTGTCGGTCATGTACGCCAACAACGAGATAGGCACGCTGCAGCCGATAGACGAGATCGCCGCGCTGCTGGAGCCCAAGGGCGCCGTGTTCCACGTGGACGCCGTCGCCGCCGCGGGCAAGGTGCCCATAGACCTCGACCGGACGAGGATAGACCTGATGACAGTGTCGTCCAACGACATGTACGGGCCCAAGGGCGTGGGCGCGTTGTTCGTGCGGGACGGCACGTCCATCGAGGCCGTCGGGCAGGGGGGAGGACAGGAGAGAGGCCTCCGCTCGGGCTCGGAGAACACCCCGGGCATAGTGGGCTTCGGCGTCGCCGCAGAGATCGCGCGCGCGGAGATGGGCTCCGAGTCGGCGAGGCTCGCGGGCCTCAGGGACAGGCTCGTACGGGGGGTGACGGAGAACGTCCAGGACGCGTTCCTCAACGGCCATCCCACGAGGCGCCTGCCCAACAACGCCAACTTCAGGTTCAGGTATGTCGAGGGAGAGTCGATGCTGCTCAACCTCGACATGATGGGCATATCCGTCTCGTCGAGCTCGCCGTGCACATCCAAGAGCCTCCAACCGTCGCACGTGCTGCTCGCGTGCGGCGTGCCGACCGAGGAGGCGCAGAGCGCCCTGCAGTTCACGCTCGGGCGTGCGAACACGTCCGAGGAGGTCGACCGCGTGGTCGAGGTCCTCCCGGGGATCGTCAAGAAGCTCAGGGCGATGTCGCCGTTCAGCCCCGAGAACCTTGCGGAGATGAGGAGCACGGCGGGGCACCGCGACCGGCACGACCACGGTCACCAGGGCTGAGCCGCGGTCTTGACTGGCTCGGACGTGCACTTTTCTTCCTAGACGTGCGCGCCTGCGCACGCTTATATAGGCGTGACCAGGGTCAGCGTGTTTTTCACGAAACTTATATATATACTCCAAGAAATAATGGCCTGGGATGGGACGCCTATGAAAGATAGGATTCTAAGTGTAGCGGTTGCGCTGAGCCTTTTGGCTGTTGTATTCGTCGCGATCCCCTCGCCTGCGGATGCGGCCATATACTACACGGGCACGGTGCAAACGACGGATGACGCTGGAGACCCCGAAGATGTGTTCTTCCTCGGCGACCCGGTATACGTCGCGGTCGAGACATTCTTCGAGGGCAACGCGACCAACTTGTCCATACGCGTGGAGCTGCAGACCCCGACGGGAGCCGTGAGAACATGGTTCGAGGCCTGGACGGGCGTGACCGAGACCGGCTTGTACGAGAGCTGGACGGACGCGCCGATACAGTGGCTGAACACATGGTGGGGATTCGACGGGGAGATAATGATCTACGACGTCGTAGCCTTCGCCAACAACGGGGACTGGTGGGATCCATGGGAAGAGATAGACAGAGTGCAGATAACCGTCCGGAACGAGGGCCTATGGCTCGACCCGCCGAGCTCGACGTACTACCCCGGACAGGAAGTGCAGGTCAAGCTCGTCACGAGCAACACCGATGACTTCTACATGCAGGTCGTGAACGACACCTACGTGGACATCTTCAACAACTCCGCTGAAGGCGGCGAGGAGACCGTGGACGGCTCCTGGTACTACCTGTGGACCATCGACAATGAGACGGCGGACGGCACATACTGGCTGAACATAAGGGACGAGAGCGACCACTCGACATGGTACTCCGTGATGATACAGATCGCCAAGTACCTGCTGACCATCGATAGCGCCTCGTACTTCGTTCTCCCCGGCGAGACCGTCGCGATAACCTACGATGTCGTCGATGTCGCCACGCTGACGCCTCATACCGGCGTGTCGATCGAGTGGAGGGCGGAGTACTTCGACGAGGAGGGCGACGAGATGGTCGACACGGGCGCGCAGGACACGTCCCGCGGCACGTTCTACTATGATGTCGCCGAGGACATCGCCCTGTGGTCCGATATAGACCTGACCGTATGGGCGAACGAGAGCGACGAGCGGTCCAGCGAAGACTGGTTGGAGTTCACCGTTGGCCGGCTGATCGTGGACCTCGACATGGACGCAGGGCCGTACCTGCCCGGGGACTCCGTGACCGTCGAGGTACAGGCGTTCATCGGCGTGGATTGGACCGAGTGGCTCGAGGGCGCCGAGGTCGACCTCATGGTCGAGTACAACGGCACAGAGCTCGCGGCCTACGGAGCGTCAGGCATGGTCACGGACATGACCGGTGTCGTGATGCACGAGTTCACGCTCGCCAACGACTCGGCCAAGGGCACATATGTCGTGACGGCCGTCGTGTCGAAGCTCGGGTCCGAGGTCACCAGGATGGCGACCTTCAATGTCGAATGGGGCGGCTCGCTTTCGGTCGAGTTCAACAAAGAGTACTACTACAGCGGACAGGAGGCATCCTTCGACTTCAAGGTCGTTTGGAACAACGAGGTACAGCCCGCAACTTCGGTCTACTACCAGGTTTACGGCAACGGCGGGTTGCTGAAGACCGGCAACTCGACGACCGGCAGCGCCTCGTACACCATAGAAGACGGCTACGTCGGCTGGATAAGCGTGGAAGCGATGACGGTCCTGAACGGCTACTACTACTGGGCCGCGGACAGCGCCGACGTCCTCATCGCCGACGTCTTCGTCGTGGCGGAGAAGTGGGTCTACCGCGCCGGTGAGACGGTCACATGGACCTATCAGATAACCGGCGGGATCGGCAACGCGACGATATCGTACGCCATAACCGATGACGACGACCTACGCATAACCTCCGGCGGCCTGCCGTACGCGCTGACCGGCGAGGTGGAGTTCGACGTGCCTGAGACGGACCCGTCGGAATCGTACACGCTGGAAGTCAAGGTGGACGACGGTCTGGGACACATAGCTAGCGACTCGGCGACGGTGTCGCTTTACGCCGACTACGAGATAAGCGTATGGCTAGAGTCCAGCGCTGGTTTCACATCGGGCGCATACGAGCCTGGCGACACGATGAGGATCGGCTACAGCATCACGACGGTCGGCGTCGACCACATGGACCTGTACATGATATGGTTCTACTCTGAGGACGACTGGATCGACCACACCGTGCTCGTCACTGAGACCACTGGCACGTTCGATTTCGTGATAGACGAGGGCGCCGCGGACGGCGACTACTGGCTGTACGCCGACCTGTACGACCCCGTCGGCGACGACTGGCTGTCGTGGGACCATGTGGTGTACTCGGTGCAGGCGGACCAGTCGACCTGGGACAAGAGCGTCGGCGGGCTGAGCCTGTTCGACATGCTCGTGCTCGTGCTGCTGCTCGTGATGGTCATACTGCTGATCGTCGTGCCGTTCCTGAGGGGACGCGCGGGCGCAGAGAAGGCGGAGAAGCCGCGCTCGATGGAGCATGTACCGCCGCCGGAGCCTGAGCCGGCGCCAGCGCCGGAGCCCGAAGAGCTCCCGAAGTCCTGAGCGGGGACGGGCAGCGATTCCTAAACCCTTTCACGAAACCTCTTATGTTATTCTTCCATCGTCGTTGATAATCGGTGTCTGCAACGCCATCAGCGTAGCATCTCCGCGAGGCCGTCCCTGAGGCCTATGGAGGGGACGAAGCCGAACGCGCGGCGCGTCTTGGTCATGTCCGCGACGCTGTGCCTTATGTCGCCGACCCTGGGCGCGACGTGCTCGGGTTCCATGTCCAGGCCTTGGATGGATAACACGAGCCTCGCGAGGTCGAGCACGCTCGTGCCTTTCCCCGTGCCACAGTTGAACACCTCGCCGGAGGATCCCTCGGCCTCGGCGACGGTCGCCACGAACGCCGCGACGTCCTTCGCGTGTATGAAGTCCCTCGTCTGCAGGCCGTCGCCCTCTATCAGTGGCGGCTTGCCCGCGCGCACCCGGTCAGCGAACTTCGTGATCACGCCGGAGTAGGGGCTCTCGGGATCCGCCCTCGGGGAGTAGAAGTTGAACGGCCGTATCGCCACGATCTCCATGTCGTGCGACACGGCGTAAGCCCGGGCGAGCCGCTCGCCCGCCAGCTTGCTGGCGCCGTAGTTGCTCGTGGGCTCCGTGGGATGCTCCTCGTCTATCGGCACGCGCCTGGGGTTGCCCAGCACCGCAGCGCTCGATATGTGGACGAACCTGCGCACGCCGGACAGGGCGGCCTCGTGGAGCATGTATACGGTGCCCATGACGTTCGTCGTCGCGTCCAGGACCGGGTCCTCCATGGAGCGCTCCACGCTCACCTGGGCGGCGCAGTGGATGACGACATCCACGCCCCGGACCGCCTCCCTGACGTCGTCCCGCCGCCTCACGTCGCCGAGGATGGACTCCATGCCCTCGACGCGTGCGAGCATCATGTCGAACCCGAGCACGTCGTGGCTGTCGTACATGCGCTCGCAGACATACGAGCCCAACTGCCCCGAACTGCCCGTGACCAGCACCTTCATCGTTGACCTTCCCCGATACGGATATCCCGTGGCGCGGCATCCGTCGCCTTCGGCGCCATGAAGGCGCGCTGGCAGGTGTGTCCCATGGCGCTGACTACGGCGTGCCCATCCGCACAATCACGGTTGTCGATTATAACTCTTGGGTCAGCGGACGAGGCTGAACGGCGTGAAAGAGTAAAATACGCAAGGGGGGATATCAGTGGCGGTCTGCAACATGAAGAAGAAACTCATGGAGATACTGGCGTGCCCCGTGTGCAAGCATCACCCGCTCGAGCTGACGGTCACGAAGGAGGACGGCGAGGAGGTCCTCGAGGGCAGGATCAGGTGCGGCAAGTGCAGCATCGACTACCCCATAGAGGACGGCATACCGAACATGCTGCCCCCCGAGCACACCGGCCATCAGTAGCCGCCGCTGTCCCTTCTGGGCCGGTGCTCGAGCACCCATCGCAGCAGCTCCATGCTCCTGCACGCGGCCTCCTCCGTGTCCCTCTCCAACGCTTCCTTCTGGTCGGGCCTGAAGGCGAGACCCGGGGGGAGGTCGTACTCGAACCCGAATGTGATGAGCACGCCACCGCCTATCTCCCTGAACTCCCACTCGAGCCGCAGCCTCACGCCCTTCATCGTCTTGATGACGATCCTCCGGTTCTTCACGAACTCCGTTATCTCGAGCGTCGTCCGGACCTGGACGTTGCCTATAGCCATCGTGGCGTCCAGCGATGTCCCTGGACCGTACTGGATGAGGCTGTTCGGCTCCATGTTCGAGAACATGGGCAGGAAGCTCCGGAAGTTCTTCCAGTCGGCCACGTATTCGAACGCGTCCTCCACCCTGGAGTCGACTGAGAACCTGCGCCTGCAGGAGATCATCGGGAACGACATAAGGAACAAGGCCGTCGATATATAGCCATTGCTGAGAGATGTCGGCCGTGGCAGACGGCCGAGCGGCGGAGAGGCCACCATACGCGTCCCGTCCCCCGCCGTCCGTCGCCGGTCGGGCGAGGGGGTGCCAAGGCACAATTTAGGACATCGCCAGCGCCGCCGAGGCCAACAGATTGATATGCAGGGAGAATCTGTCAAGGTGTCGTCGTCCGATGATGTGCATCAGAGACGATAGGTGAGCATGATGAGGGTCCTCGTCGCGGACGAGATATCCAGTACCGGGATACAGATGCTTAGGGCCGAGGGCTACGAGGTCGACGTCAAGACCGGCATGAGCGAGGACGAGCTGGCCTCCGTGATAGGAGGCTACGATGTCCTCGTCGTCAGAAGCGCGACCAAGGCCACGCGTAAGGTCATAGAGGCATCGAGGCTCAGGGTCATCGGCCGCGCGGGCATAGGCGTGGACAACATCGACGTGGGCGCCGCGACAGA
This sequence comes from Thermoplasmata archaeon, assembly GCA_041554135.1. Taxonomy (GTDB): domain Archaea; phylum Thermoplasmatota; class Thermoplasmata; order UBA10834; family UBA10834; genus UBA10834. The sequence goes on from JBFFML010000028.1 coordinate 9,352, forward strand.
GCGCGGCATACTCGTCATGAACGCCCCCTCGGGGAACGTCGTGTCGACGGCGGAGCTCACGATAGGCCTGATATTCGCCGCCGCGAGGAGGATAGCCGAGGCGGACGCCTCCATGAGGAGGGGCGAGTGGAAGCGGAAGGAGCTCAAGGGCGCCCAGGTGTCAGGCAAGACCCTCGGGATAATCGGCCTCGGCAGGGTGGGCGCCGAGGTGGCGAAGCGCGCCGCCGCCCTCGGGATGACAGTCATCGCCTTCGACCCGCTCGTGTCGCCAGAGGTCGGCGTGAAGCTGCACGTGAGGCTCGTGAACCTGGACAGGCTGCTCCAGGACTCCGATTTCGTCTCCATACACACGCCGCTCACGCAGCAGACGAAGGACCTAATAGGCAAGGCGGAGCTGTCGAAGATGAGGAAGGGCGCCGTCCTGATCAACTGCGCCCGCGGAGGCGTCGTCAGGGAGGACGCGCTGCACGAGGCGCTCGCGGCGAAGGCCATCACCTGCGCAGCCATCGATGTGTATTCGAAGGAGCCGCCCAAGGACTCGCCGCTGCTGAAGCTCCCGAACATAATACTCACCCCGCACCTAGGCGCGTCCACGAGCGAGGCGCAGGAGGATGTCGGGGCGGAGATAGCGGAGCAGATAATCGCGTACCTCAAGCACAACGAGATCAGGAACGCCATCAACCTGCCGGCCAAGCTGGACCCCGAACTCGTGCCGTACATGTCGCTCTCCGAGAAGCTGGGCACGCTGATCTGCCAGCTGGGGCAGTGCTCCGCTGGCAAGGTGGAGGTGTCCTGCAGGGGGGAGCTGGCGCAGAAGGACACGCGCATCATATCCGCATCCGTCATGACGGGCATGCTCAAGCCCATATCCGAGGAGTTCAACGTCAACTACATAAACGCCATCGAGATGGCGAGGGCGAGGGGTATCGAGGTCGTGTCGTCGTCGACGGACGAGTCGGGACGGTACAAGAACCTCATACGCGTCGAGCTGCGGACGAACGGCGAGACGACCTCCGTCGCGGGCACGCTCTTCTCCGACAAGGGCGCCAGGATCGTTGAGATAAACGGCAGCGTGGTCGACATGGTGCCCGAAGGCAACTTCCTACTCATCGGACACGAGGACAAGCCCGGGATGATAGGCAGGGTCGGCACGGTCCTCGGCGACAACGACGTGAACATCGCCAGCATGGAGGTCGCGAGGAAGCTGGCGAGGGGGCCGGCGACGATGATCCTCGAGATCGACGAGGAGCTGGACCACGTGGTGCTCGACAAGGTGCGGTCGATACCGAACCTCAAGAGCGCAACTTACATCAGACTATAGACCTCATATCCCTCCTTCGCCAGAGGGCGTCCGGCGATGATGACGGAGGGCATGGCTGCAGACGGCGGGAAGACGGGCTCCAGGCGCGTCCAGATAAGGATCCGCGAGGCGCGTGAGGGCGACCTCGAAGACGTCGCGGACCTGTGGGAGGAGCTGGTCGAGCATCACAGGAGCTACTCGGACCATTTCGAGCTCTCGAGGGACGGGCGGGACATCTGGGAGAGATATCTCAGGGAGAGGTTCGCCGAGCGCAGCACGAAGCTCATCGTCGCCGAGGAGGACGACCGCCTCGTGGGGTTCATGCTGTGCCTCCTCGACCCCTCGAAGCCGATATTCAAGCAGAGGGCGGTCGGCGTGATACCCGACGCCTATGTCGCCCGGAGCCGCCGCAAGAAGGGCGTCATGAAGGAGATGCTCGCCGTGGCGCTGAGGTGGTTCGAGAAGAACAGGGTGCGAGCCGTCGAGGTGAGCGTGCTATCCGGCAACCTGGAGGCGAGGACCGCCTGGGCGCAGCTCGGCTTCAAACCCTTCATGATACGCAAGAGGCTCGACCTTGCGGACGGGCCCGCGCGCATGCTGATAGACGGCACCTCCAAAAGCCCTGCCAAGAGGGTCGTCCGGAAGAAGAGGTCGGGCACCGGCTGACGGCGATGGGCGTCACTCGAACGCTTTCCTCAAGCGCCCCAGACCTTCGACGATGTTCTCCCTGTCCGTGGCGTACGATATCCTCAGATGCTTCTCGCCGGCCTCGCCGAACGCGGACCCGCCAGTGACGGCGACCTCCGCGGTGTCCATGAGGTGTATGGCCATCTCCTCGGAGCTCATGGGGCTGTCGTACTCGGGGAAGACGTAGAACGCGCCCTTGGGCACGTCGCACCTCAGCCGCGGTATGTCCGCCAGCATCTTCATGACGAGGTCCCTGCGCTCCTTGAACTCCCTCACCATCGCGTCGGCGGCGTCCTGCGGCCCCGTCAGGGCGGCGAGCGCGCCGTACTGCGCGAAGGTCGTGACGTGCGTTATCGAGTGCTGCTGTATCTTGCTGATCGCCTTGAACAACGGCTTCGGGGCGATCAGCCAACCCGTCCTCCAGCCCGTCATGGCGTATGTCTTGGAGAACCCGCTTATCGTGACAGTCCTGTCGAACATGCCGGGCTCGGCGGCGATCGAGTAGTGTTTGTGACCGTCGAAGACTATCTTCTCGTACACCTCGTCAGAGAGCACGACCAGGTCGTGGTCCTTGGCGAGGTCCGCGATGCCGCGCACGTCCTCCTTCATCGCGATGGACCCGCACGGGTTGGACGGCGAGTTGAGCAGTATCATCTTGGTCTTCGGCGTGATGAGTTCGGCGACCGACTCCGGCAGCACGCGCCACTCGTCCTCCTGCGTAGTCCTCACGGGCACGGCCTTGCCCCCGGCGAGCGCCGTCGCGGGCTCGTACGAGACCCAGGAGGGGTCCGGCATGATCACTTCCTCGCCCGGGTTGACAGTCGCCAAGATCGTCTCGAACATGGCGTGCTTGGTGGGCGCGACGAGCACGTTGGATGACTCGCAAGGTATGCCGTTGTTCGCCTTCGCCGCGGCGGCGATGGCCTCCCTCAGCTCAGGCAGGCCTGCCGCGTTGAGATACCTCGTCTTGCCCTCGTCGAGCGCCTTCTTGGCGGCGTCGACCACATGCCTGGGCGTATCGAAATCCGGCTCTCCGACCGTGAAGGAGATGATCTTCTTGCCCTCGGCCTTCTTCTGGCCGGCCAGCTCCTTCATCCTCATCGTCCCTGACTCCTTCACCCGTGCTATCCGTTCCGCAATCATGCTTGTCGCCACCATGGGGCAGGCGCGACACCAATATAAAGCATTAGTGCTCAACTTTCGGCACATCGCCGGCGCCCGGTCGGCGCTCGGACCACGCTCTCTCCCTACGAGATACTCCGTGGACAGGGCCATCGGGACGCCGCTCAGGCGGCGCGTGACGATGGATAAGGAAACCCTATTATCCATCGAACGCCTTCGAACGACACGATGAAGCTCAGCACGGGTAAGCTGCCGCCCAGACTCCTGTCCAAGAGCCTGCGACATCTCGGGGCGCCGGACCGCAGGGTCGTCCTCGGGCCGAAGCTCGGCGAGGACGCGGCCGTGGTCCGCGTGGACGGGCAGCTGATGGCGCTGAAGACCGACCCCGTCACTTACGCCTCCGACCTCATAGGGTGGTACGCGGTGCACGTCAACGCCAACGACGTCGCGACGAGGGGCGCGACGCCCGCCTGGTTCCAGGCGGTCATACTGCTCCCGGAGGGCAGCGACGAGGCGCTGCCGGAGAAGATCTCCAAGCAGATATCGTCCGCGTGCGAGGAGATAGGCGTCGCCGTGACGGGCGGTCACACGGAAGTGACGCCTGGGATATCCAACCCGATAGTCGTCGGGGACATGCACGGCCTGCTCGGACGACGCAAGCCGGTGCTCACGTCCGGCGCGCGCGTGGGCGACGCCATCGTCCTCACCAAGGCGGCGGGGATTGAAGGCACTGCGACGATAGCGAGGACGAAGAGGAAGGAGCTTGAAC
>JBFFML010000029.1:0-10601 GCA_041554135.1 Thermoplasmata archaeon
CCGACGACGGCGCAGTAGACTCCGAAGGTCCACAGGCCCCCCGCGCGCACCATTCTGAGCAGTATGTCTATCGAGACCAGGCCCACGACGAAGGCGGACGCGAGCCCCACTACCATTGTGAGCGCCTCGGCGTCGTATCTATCGAGCGCGACTACGCCGTAGGCGAACGCCCCCAGCAACGCGGGCACGCTCAGGAGGAACGCGAACGTGGCGGCGGCCTCCCTCTCGACGCCCCTCATCAGCCCGCCGGATATCGTGAGCCCGCTCCTCGATATGCCAGGCACGATGGCCGCTGCCTGGAACAGCCCGATCACGACGGCGTCGATGAGACGCACGGAGCGCTTCCTGTCGGAGGCGACCCGCTCGGCGGTGAAGAGCACGATCGCGTTCACGATGAGCGCCAGACCGACCAGGCGCAGCGAGAAGATGTCCTCGATGTCCCCCGAGAGGAGCAGCCCGACGACCGCTATGGGTATGGTGCCCACGACGATCATCGCGCCGAGGAGCCTCAGCTGGTCGCGCTCTGGCCCGCACTCGCTCCTCGGTATCAGCGCCCGCACTATCCGCAGCAGCTCCTTCCTGAAGTACACGCAGACGGCGAGGACCGTCCCCAGGTGCACCATGAGGTCGAACAGCAGGTTCTCCTCCGCGGGCAGGCCGAGCATCTCCTGCCCGATGACCAGGTGCCCGGAGCTCGAGACCGGGAGCCATTCGGTCACGCCCTGCAGTATGCCTAGTATGAGCGCCTCTATGAGCTCCATCGGGGGCATGAGGCGCTTGGCCGGTTAAGAAACTTCTGTGGGCGATGGCCCGTGAGCGTGGGATGCCATCGAAACAGATAATGATGAGGAAACGTATTTATCGGCCGGAGCGAGTCTATTGCGTCCAGAGAGAACTCAGCATCGCGCGTTTGAGTCTCCACGGACAACACGGAACGTTTCTCGAGGTGGTCGTTTGGACAGGTCGCGCGCATCAGTCATCGCCATGGCCGGCTTTCTCATGGCGTTCGCGCTGCTGTCGTCGCCGTTGCAGGCGATCGAGGGCGCGCCCGTCGCTGGCGCGGACCCCTGCCAGACGAACGCCCTCATACATCTCTCGGACAGCGTATCCAACATAGTCGTGGAGCTGTCCTCGCCCGACGCGCTCGCCTCCGTCCAGGCGCTCGCGTCCGAGCTCGGGGCGAAGACGACGTATCTGAGCGACAGGGGCGGCATTATAGTCCTCGACCCCGAGGGCGACGTCGGCGCCATAGCGGCGGAGATCGCAGCCGTCGAGGGCGTCATCGGTATATCGTCCGAGAGGAAGGTACGGACGCTGTTCACCCCCGACGACCCCGAGCTGTCGCGCCAATGGGCGCTCGACACCGTCAACGCCTATCAGGCGTGGGACATCACGCGCGGGACCCACGACGTGGTTGTCGCCGTCCTCGACACGGGGATAGACTGGAACCACGACGACCTCGGGGCCAACATGTGGTCCAACGAGGAGGGGTACCACGGCTACAACTTCATCGCGGACAACTGGTACCCGATGGACGACAACATACACGGATACGACGACGACGGGGAGTGGCTGGAGAACATATACACCTATCACGGGACGCACGTGGCCGGCGTCATAGGCGCCGTCGCGAACAACGCCCTCGGCATGGCCGGCATGGCGCAGGTGCAGCTCGTGGCCGTCAAGGTCATGAACGAGAGCGGCGAGGGCACGGACGCCCTCGTCGCCGACGGGATAGAGTGGTCCGTCGATGTCGTCCACGCGGACATCATAGTCATGAGCCTCGGTGTCGACGGCGAGTCGATGGCCCTCCGCAGGGCGGTCGACCACGCGAGCGACGAGGGCGTGGTCATGGTCGCCGCGTCGGGCAACGACGGCACGAGCGTGGTGAGCTACCCCGCCGCCTACGGGCCGGTCATAGCGGTCGGCGCCACCGACAGCACGGACCGGCGGGCGTCGTTCAGCAACTACGGGACGAACCTGGACATCATGGCGCCCGGTGTGTCGATATACTCCACCCGGGGAGGCGACAGCTACCAGCTCCTGTCCGGCACGTCCGCCGCCGCGCCGCACGTGGCGGGCGTGGCCGCTCTGATGATGTCCGTCAATCCGGCGCTGTCGCCCTTGGAGATCGGCGACGTGCTCAACCAGACGGCGACGGACATATCGCAGGCGGGGTACGACCCCACGACCGGCCATGGCATAGTCGATGCGTTCGGCGCGGTCGAGTCGATATCCGCGCCCAGGGTGACGATCACCGAGTGCCCCGACTTCGCGGAGCCGAACGGCACGTTCGAGGTATCCTGGATGGTCAGCGGGGGCGACCCGGGCGTGATACAGACGACGACGCTGTACTGGGGCGAGTCGGAGGATGCGATAACCCATGCCACGGAGACGTTCTCCGGGATGACCTGGGCCGTGTTCACCGTCGAGGAGATACCGTCGCTGACGCACGACGGCACGATATACCTGCGGGCCGCCGCCGTGGTGGACGGCACGCATTACGAGAGCGCAGTGAAGCCCCTGCCAGTCCACGAGGCCGTCTCGGACAACATAGTCCTGCAGTTCCTCGACGAGGTGCAGGACTTCATATTCGACGAGATGGGCCTGTTCAACTTCCTACTCATACTCGCGGTCCTGATAGCGATACCTGTCGCCATCGCCGTCGTGCGGCGTAGACGCCGCCGCCGTCGGTCCGCGAAGGTGTCGGCGCGCCCTCCGAGCGCCCAGACGCAGGCCGCGAGGCCGCAGGGGAGCCTCAACCAGTACACGCAGGCCCCCGCGACGGCATACGCCCCGCCCCCGCCGCCGCCACCGCCGAGGTACGAGAGCTACATCGACATTGTGGGCGACAGGATCGTCCCGCCCGTGACGACCGTGATCGAGGGCACGAAGGTCGTCTGGGTCAACAGGACATGGGCGCCCCCGCCCGGCGTGTCGGTGAAGAGCGGCAGGTTCAGCTCGCAGGGGGAGCAGCCCGACAGCCTGTTCGGCAGCGGGCTGCTCGTAGCCCCAGGTGATTACTGGAGCGTCACGTTCCACCGCGTGGGGACTTACGAGTACTACGTGACCGGCATCTGGAAGTCGGGCAAGGTGGTCGTCGAACCCTCCGGCAACGGACAGCCGCAGGAGCCCGCCCGCACGGGCCGGTGACACCGGCGCCCTCTCCCTTCTCGCAACGACATGGACGGCGTCATCGCCGGTCGTAAAGTGCCATCGCCGGAAAATCATGGGACGAGAAAGGGTTTGGAACGAGCGAAGGGCCGCTCGGGAGTCTGCACGCGCGAGATAGCCGAGGCACCCCGACGTTGTCGATAGGCGGTCGTGTTCGCGGCCACCCGGGGGCGAGCGCGATCCTCATGCCTCGAAGCCATCAGCACATGCGTGTTCCCGTCGTCCTGCATCGCCCCTTCAATGGCCGTTCTGGTTCGCGCTGCCATTAGCCTGCTGCCCAGACTCCTGATCCTGGTGTTGTTCCCCATCGCCGTCGTCGCCCGCGTCATCGTCGACCGACTCGTCCGCGTTGCTGGGCCCGTTCTCGCCTGGGCACGTCTCATCGTAGCCCTCGGCCACCTTCACGGCCTGCTGGTGCTCCAGCGGGGCCTGGTCCAGTGGGGCGCCCACGCGGTCGCCCTCGCGGCTCTGGTGCCTGTGCTTGTTGGGCGGCGTCTGCTCGTCGTCGCCACCCTCATCGTCATCGTCACCAGTCTCGTCGTCCGACTCGTCGGGTTCGTCGTCGGTGGATTGGTCGTCCTCCGTGGACGTGTCGTCAGATGCGTCCTCGCTGGTCGACCCCTCGTCTACACCACCATCGTCAGGATTCGAGTCCGGCTGCCCCGCGTCTGGCAGGTCCGTCGTGACTTCGGGCTTGTCATCGCCACCGATCATCGACACCACCAACACCGTGCTTATGATGAGCACGGCGGCGGCGGCAGCCGAGGCTATTGCACGCTTGCTCAGCCTGATCCGCTCACCTCCTATGTACTGCTCGGCATCCCGTCGAGCGACCCCCTATATGCGACCCCTCCGGATTTAATGATTTCGTCAGACAGCGACTAGCTGGATATCCGAAGAATCGTCAGACAGACGCCCTGTTGACGCCTCGTCATCGAGATTTATTCGGGCCATGATATATACTCGTATATATCAGCCGGGGAACGGCGCGGGCCGAGGACGACCGCTACTCACGGGATGACGGGGAGGGGAGTCCCTCCGAGGCATTCGACGACGGACGCGTACGCCTCGTAGAGCATCTCTATGCCCTCCTCATCCACATGCCCGTTGTTGAGGAACGCCCTCACCTGGTTGTAGAACGCGTCGAGGACGTGGAGGCAGTCCTCCATGTCGCCGTCCTCGTACAGCTTCTGCGCGACCAGCACCTTCGCTATGAGCCCGTTCTCGGAATGGCCTGGCATCTGGGCCGCCACGAGGTCGATGAACGGCAGTATGTCCTTGGGCTGGCAGTACGGGGGCGGTGGCGGCCCCGGCAGCTCCGTCGGGGGCGTGTACCGCTCCGCCGAGGATGTGATGCCGTCGCCGCTCCTGCCACCCATTAGAAGTATGTCGCCGTCCGGCAGCGCCGCGGCGCCGTGTCCCCCTCTCTCCACGAGCATCGACACGGTCGTGCTCCAGGTCATGGTGCACGGACAGAACAGCTCCGCCGTCGCGATGGTGCCCTCTCCCTCGCTCCACGAGCCCGCCGCGAGTATCCTGCCGTCGTCGAGCAGCGAGAGCGTGAAGTGCGCCCTCGTGTACCTCATGCTGTCCACGAGGAGCCATATGTTCTCGTCAGGGTCGTACAGCTCCGTCGACCGTAGCTCGTAGCCAGCGTCGATACCGCCGGCGACGAGCACCTGCCCCGACGATGTGACGACCGATGCCGAGTTGAGCCTCCTCTTCGACATGTCCGCCTCGCCGTGCCATGAGTTCGTGAGGTGATCGTAAAGCTCGCTCGTCGCGTCGGCGTCACCGCCGACGGCTATCACTTGGCCGTTCTCAAGGAGATGCATGGAGAAGGAGAGCCTCGCGTGGCTCATCGTGCCCGCGTAAGACCACGAATGCGAGTCGGGGTCGTACACCTCCGCCTGAGACCACGTGTCGGTGACCCAATCGGTCCCTCCCGATACGAGCACCCGCCCGTCCGGCAGGAGGGCGGCAGCATGCCCCGACCTCGCGAAGGTCATCTCCGGGACGGTCACGCACGCGCCTCGGGAGAGGTCGATCACCTCTGCCGCAGCCGTCGTCCCGCGGCCCGTCTCGCCGCCGGTCACGAGGACCGTGCCGTCCCCGAGGAGCGTGGCCGTGTGGCCGACCCTGGGGACGGACATCGTCGGCCCGGGCATCCACAGCCCGTCATCGACGTCGAATATCTCCGTCGACGCCATGGGGCCGCTCGCCGACAGGCCGCCCACGACGAGGACGTCCCCGCCTGACAGCACGACTACGCCGGGCCAAGCCCTCGGATAGGTCATGCTCGGATAGGACGACCAATAGGCGTCGTCGGCGCTCGCACGATCCGCGGCGTACAGAAGCCCTGCCCCGGCCGCTCCGAAGACGACGACGAACGTGAGCAGGACTACACCTGCTATGCGGTCTGCTCTCCGTTCGGCCGTGTCTGCGAGCGCATGCACTGAGCTCTCCTCCCCCGCACGGGACTGCCGTGCCTGTCCCTCCGATGTAGAACCGTCGGGATCGCTTGGCGGAGGCCGCGAGAAACGCCCTCCGCGATGTCCGACAAGGCCCTCCGCCGATTTAGAGCTTTGCCGGTACTGACTATACCCTCGTGACGCCCCCTACGCCTCCGCCTCCGACGGGGCGTCCGGGCCGCTCTGGTCGACCTCCTCGAGGGGCTCGACTATCTTCGCCGACCGTTCGAGGAGCGCCAGCTCGCGGGTGGACAGCACCCGCGGGTCGATGACGATTATGACGGCGCAGTCGTGCGTGAGCACGAAGTCGTGAAGGTGGTTGACGAACCTCAGGACGCTCTCGAAGTCGTTCTGTGTTATCGTGTACTCCAACCCCTCGATCAGCACGACGGCCTTGTCCATGCCCTCGACGAATTTGGTTATCTTCAGGTTCAGAAGGCTGAGCTCGGTAGGGTCTATGTGGTCCACGCCGACCCTGCGCGTCAGCCAGAGTATCTTCTCCGCCTCGAACGAGTGCGAATGCTGCAGCCTGTTGGGATGCTCACGAGCGACGAGCATCCCCTTGGCGCCGTGCTTGACCGCCTCGTTGAACATGGTGAAGGCCACCCTCGGCCTGTTCTCCTTCACGAGGTACAGGAACCCCCTCTCGACGGGGAACTGTTCCCCCGGAAGGGGTCGGATGACCGGGTACGGCTCGCCCGGCGTCGCAGCGGCCGCGACATGCGCCGTCCTCGCACCGCTCACGCCTCCCGTGTGCCTGTAGTACATGACGGCGGCGACGGCGCCGAGCGAGAGCACGACGGCGATGAATGCCAGATACGGCGCCAGGTCGACGTCGTCACCATCCGTCCCGGCGACATCGCCCTCAGCGTCGACCACGAAGTCCCGGTAGGTGTCCCCCACGCCCCAGTAGTCGGTGATGTCCCCCCAGTCCGTGTGTCTCAGGTACTCGACGCTGAAGAAGTAGCTGTACGTCGCGGAGCAGGCATCCTCCGGCACGGTCAGGTTGAGTTCGTAGGTCTCCGACCCGACCCCGTTGGACTCCAGCCAGGACGATTCGTTAGACACATCGTTCCAGACATACTCGCCAGGAGGCATCCACGAGAAGTGGACCGACACGTTGACGACCTTCTGCTCCGCCGTCGGCAGTATGTTGGTCACCGTGAGGAGTATCGTGAAGTTCTCCTCGGGACAGTATTCGGACTTGAGCGGGTCGAACGAGATGATCACCGCTATCGACGAATCCGCGGCCGCGGCGTTGCCGCAGCAGGACAAGAACGGCAGTAGGAACAGCGTGAAGCATGTGGAGGCGAACGCAGCCCTGCAGATGGAACCCATGAGCCCTTCCCCGACACCCTGACGATCGACAAGGTCAGTACCTGAATCCTGACTGCGCTACATAAATTGAACTGCCACGGGGATGCGATGATGCTTTCGAACGATGTTCGAACGCCTCTGGCTCATATGCGCACGCGCCTTTCGTCCTTCGTTATGTTGAGCACTACCTGGGTGTATGTCTTGTCGACGTTCTCGTGGTCCAGGGCGCGCTTGACGAAGTCGTTCAGGTTCTCCCTGTTCTTGAAGCGCGCCATTATGATCGCGTCCCAGTCGCCCGTGGAGTCGAACACGGCGTATACCGCGGGGTCCTTGGCGAGGTCCCTCTCGGTCTCGACTATCCTCCCGTGGATGACCTTGATGCCTATGATCGCCGTGATGTCGTATCCGAGCTTGCTCGGGTCGAGGACCGGGATGTACCCCTGGATGATCCCTGCCTTCTCGAGCATCTTCACACGGTTGGAGACGGTCGTGAGGGATATGTGCAGCTCCTTGGCGATGTCCCTGAAGCTCTTGCGGGCGTTGTCGTTGAGGCTCCTGAGTATCTCGACGTCCGTCTCGTCGAGCTCGAATGGCACCTCCCTCTTGCCGCCGGGCCTCATCGCGTCCGCGTATTGCGTGAGTCGATATATAGTCTTAGACGTCGTCCTCTCCGTTATGGTCATGTGCGGCCGTTCACAGGTACTAAACTGGTCAATCGTCCACAATTCTGCGAATAAGATTGATATAATGTTAGAAACATAGTATATAGTGCTCAGGAGGTAGAGAACATGCCGGGAGAGTCTATGTGCTTCGATGCGAGGATCCGTTACTGGGAAGAGGAGTGGTTGTCCCAGTTGCTCGAAGAGGCTCTCCGACTGAAGGGCATGGCCTCCGGCGACGAGGGTTCGCTACAGGCCGACACGCCGTCGAAGACGCTGACGGCCGGCCGACTGATTGTGACTGGCGAGTGAGCCCTCAGCAACGTCCGAGCGAGAGACGAACTAAGCGCGAGCTCGTGGGCGACGCGAGCGATGACGATCATTCGATGCGGCGTCTCAGACCATCTTGCCCGTGTCCCTGATGGACATGGGGGCTTCCACCGGTTCGGAGATGTTCCTGAAGTAGAAGTAGAATATCAGCGTGGCCACAACGTACAGGGCGCAGCAAATGAAGAACGGCAGCACCCGCGTGTAGTCGTCGGCCCATAGATATCCAGACACGCTCTCCGCGATCGCGAACGGTATCGTCCACGCGATCGCCGTCAGCGCGATGAACGTGGCGCGTATGTTCTCAGGGACGATGTTCATCAGGTACGCGTTGAGGACCGGTGTGGGCACGAGCATGAGCAGGTTCCGGGCGACGTAGAACATCGCCGCGAGCGCCAGGAATGGCGCGTAGGGTATGGCCATCATGACGGCGATGGACGCGAGCTGGCAGACCGTTATCAGCATGACGCTGCCCCTGAACTCGGCGAACTTGGGCACGATGAACCACCCGAGCGCTATGGCCAGGTTGGACAACGCGAATATGATGGCGAGTTCCGTGTCAGATGCGGCCAGCCCCTCCTTGAATATGAGCGGGAACCAAGGTATCAGTATGCCCGCGCCGAGGCCTATGAACGCGTTCTGGATCGAGTACATCACGAATATCTTCCGGACCCGGGAATCGAACGTGCGCACGATCCCGCGTAATGTGACCGTATCGGCGCCGTCGACACGCTCGTCCTTGGTGAACGCGGTGAGTATCACTGGGACGACGCCGAGGGCCACGCTCGCGAAGATGACGTACCAGTATGCGGTCGACGCGTCGACATCTACCTGGCCAGGCAGATACATGCCGGCGAGCGCGGCTATGGTCATCCCTATCTGGTTCGAGAACGACTGGAGGCCGAACAGGTACTTGATCCTCGAAGTGGTGGTCTTCCCCGCGAGGAGCGCCATCAGGGACGGCGTGATGATTGACGCGCTGAAGTTGGCTATCGAGGACGCGAGCACGAAGACGCCGAAGTTCTTCCCTGACAGGAACAGGGCGAGGCCTATCACATCGCCTGCGAGGCCGAGCAACAAGAGCTTCTTCCTGCCGAACCTGTCCGCGAGGACCCCGGAGATCAGGAGCGACACTATGCCGACGGTCGCTCCGATGCCGAGTATGAGCCCGATTTCGACAGATCCGAACTCCAGGGCGTCGAGATAGAGTATGAGGATGTACCAGTACGCAGCGGCGACGACGCCCATGAAGAACGAGGCGCCGATGAGCCGTCGCTCATCCTTGCCGCTCTTGGAGTAGTAGCCCAAGGTCTCCCGTGCGCCTTCAAGGCCAGTTTTCGCAAAGTCTCTAATCATCGTCAAGACTGTCAAGAACTGATGCCCTCGTCGAGACGGAAAATGATTCATCAATATCTAACTTGGGGTGCACCGAGACGGGCCTGGTCAATACGAGGAATCGCCACTCTAACTGAGACGGGGCGAGGTCGCACCTGCTCCAGGTCGATTCGCGATTAGGAGCCTGTTCCACATGGCCGCAGTATCTGCGAGCTCTTTCTCGTCAACCCGCGACAAAGGTTAGATAGTCGGGTGCCTATTGGCTGCATAAGAGCCCTGAGTGAATGGAGAGCCTCAAGTTCTTGATGGTGTCAACTCATTACCCTCCAGCCCACATGGGGGGGGATGCGACATTCGTCGAGTACCTGTCAAACGAACTCGTGCGAGCAGGTCATGAAGTGCAGGTGTTCCATAACCCGCATGTCTATGCCTTGATAAGAGGACATTTGCCGAACCTTGACAAAATCACTCCGGGAGGCGTCCGTAGGACTACCTATCAGTCGACTTTCGGACAGACAGGCCCCGTTCTCAGTTTGATGTTCGGCCAAGAGCCGCGCTCCGTCCGCCAGTTTCGTGAGATTGTATGTCGGCTGAAGCCTGAAGTCATCCATTGGCACAATACGAAAGGCTTCATCGGTCGACCGGTAGCCATTCCCGATGCACTGTCCGTATATACGGCTCATGACTACTATGTCGTATGTCCTAGGTCCAACCTGCTTAGGCCAGGCAAGAAGACTTGTGAGTACCCGTTTCTATGTCAGTTCTGTCTGCTTCGTTGGGGCAAGCCTCCGCAACTGTGGAGAGCATGCGGCATGAGAGTTGTGAGACTTCCAGAGGAACTTGTCGTGATATCGCCTAGCGAGTTCCTTTCCAAGCGCCTCGTAAGGGATGGTGTGAAGGTAGACCACATTCTAAGGAACTTCGCTCCTGATAGAGGAGTGATATCAACAAGAAGAGATGCGAGTAGACTCGTGTATCTGGGTACTCTCGAAAAGGCAAAAGGGCTGATGACATTGCTGGAGGCCTTCAATATCAGCAAGGATTGCCAAGGTTTCGATCTGTCTGTATTCGGTGAGGGTCCCCTGCGTATGGAGCTAGAAAGCCGAATTAAGACACTTGGCTTGGAGGGAAGGGTGAAGATGCACGGCTTCGTGTCTCTCGATAAGATCAAGGACACACTCTCTGATGTGGCTGCAACCATCGTTCCTTCAGAGTCCTACGAGAATGCTCCGTTATCTGCGATTGAAGCCTTGTCGATGGGTCTCCCCGTGATTGGGACGGACGTAGGCGGGATGCCCGAGATCTTGGGACCGGAGAG
>JBFFML010000030.1:0-10100 GCA_041554135.1 Thermoplasmata archaeon
AAACGACGCAAGAATTACGAATAACTGGCGTCCACGTACGACGCCTACCAAATGCTTTTATATTCCACGGCAATTCTTTCGGTCCGGTTTTGGGAACTGATTGCCATGAAGGTACTGAGAGTCGACTTGACCAGGGGCGAGTTCGCCGACCAGGAGATACCCGAGGATGCTTCCAGGGCCTTCCTGGGCGGCCGGGGCCTTGGCGCGAAGATCTTGTACGACGAGAACAAGAAGGACATCGATCCGTTCGACCCCGACAACAGACTGATATTCATGTCGGGACCGTACACCGGCACATACGGTTCGTTCACCGCGTTCTACAACGTGACGACGAAGTCCCCGCTGACGGGCACCATACTGTCGGCCCACTCTGGAGGGCACTGGGGGCCGATGCTCAGGAAGACGGGCTACGACGGCATCGTGTTCGTCGGACGCGCGCCCGAGCCGGTCTACCTTCTTCTCACAGACGATGGCCCTGAGCTCAGGAGCGCTGCCGACCTGTGGGGCAAGGACGTGTTCGAGACCATCGACGCGCTCGAGGAGCGGCACGCACGCGCCAAGGCGACCGTGATCGGCCCCGCGGGAGAGAAGCGCGCGCGGATAGCCGCGATAATGAACGACCATCACCGAGCGGCTGGCCGCGGAGGCGCCGGGGCGGTTATGGGGTCCAAGAACCTCAAGGCGGTCGTCGTCCACGGCACGAAGGACGTCGCGCAGGCGGACCCCGACAGGCTGAAGGAGTCGTTCAAAGAGGCGACCAAGACCGTCAAGGAGAAGTCGGCCGCCTTCGCCAAGTATGGCACCTCGATGGTGGTCGGCATCACCGGCAAGGCGGGAGCGATACCCACCAGGAACCTGCAGACGGGCTACTTCCCCGACTTCGAGAAGATCGGGGGCGACGCGCTCATAGACAACCATTTCGTCAAGAACATGGCGTGCGCGAGGTGCCCGCTACACTGCGGCAACGCGACGAAGGCGAACGCGGACTACGATGTCGAGACGGAGGGGCCGGAGTACGAGACGCTCGCCATGTTCGGCGCGAACCTGGACAACTCGAACCTCGAGTCGATAATAATGGCGAACAACCTGTGCAACCAGTACGGCATAGACACGATCTCCTGCGCTGACACGATCGCCTGTGCCGTCGAGATGTTCGACCAGGGCGTCATATCCGAGAAGGAGACCGGAGGGCTCGCGCTCGCTTGGGGAGACCACCGATCGATGGTGAGGCTGGTCGAGCTGACCGGCAAGGTCGAAGGGTTCGGCGCGATGATAGCCGACGGGTCCAAGCGCCTCGCGGCCGCGTTCGGCGAGGAGGCCGTGAAGTACGCGATGAACGTGAAGGGGATGGAGTTCCCCGGATACGACCCCCGCGGCATCCAGGGTATGTCGTTGGCCTTCGCCACCTCGACACGCGGGGCGTGTCACCTGCGAGCGACGATGTACGTCCCCGAGCTGTTCCAGGGGGTCTCGGACAGGTTCACCGTGAAGGGCAAGGCGGCGACGCTGAAGGAGCTTCAGGAGCTGTTCACCGTGCTCGACTGCATGGTGCTCTGCAAGTTCGGCGCCAGGAACGCGTTCGCGAACTCATGGGACAACATGGTCATGCTAGTGAACGCGGCGACCGGCGGGGACTACACCGTCGAGGAGCTGAAGCAGGTGGGCGAGAGGGTGTGGACCGTCGAGCGCCTGTTCAACCTCAGGGAGGGATTCTCGAAGAAGGACGACACGCTGCCCGACAGGCTCTTCACCACGCCGATACACGACGGCCCGTCGAAGGGGGCGGTCGTCAGGCGCGAGGACTTCGAAAGCGAGCTGGAAGCCTACTACGCCCTCTGGGGCTGGTCCAAGGACGGCGTGCCGGAGAAGGATGCGCTCGAAAGGCTCGGCCTCGTCGATCAGCAACACGGGCCGTAGGGCGACGGGCGCGGGACCAGCGTCCAATTCCGCGAGCGACGCCCCGCTCAGAGCGTCTGCAGCTTCGCCTTGTTCGCCTCGCTCTCCTTGCCCATGCGTTCCAGTATGCGGGCCGCCTCGGCCAGCAACATCTTCGCCACGTTGGACGAGTCGAAGTAGAAGCTCGCCGACCTCGCCTCCATCTCGGAGGCGAACTCGACCGCGCCCTTCAGGTCGACGCCCTCGGGAACCCTCGTCTCGATGACATACTGCTGGCTGTCGAAGTCCTGTATCGGCTCGAGGATCATCTCGTTGAGCTTCTCCCTGCGCGTGTGCTCGAGGATGCCCTCGCGCTTCTTGTGGGCGGCCGAGAGCTCCCTGAAGGAGTCAGCTGCCCCGGACAGGTCCGGGTTGTCGGCAAGTTCCAGATACACGCCCGCCGCTCCCCTCTCGAGTTCCAGCGCGAACCGTATGACGGAGCCGAAGGTTGTGCATTCGGGAAACTCGCACTCAACCATCAGAACCACCTGGTAATCACAACCTTCCTGTCCGTGAAGAACTTTATGGCGTCCCGGCCCTGGCCGTGCAGGTCGCCGAAGAACGAGTTCTTGTAGCCGGCGAACGGGAAGTACGCCATGGCGGCGACGATGCCGATGTTGATGCCGATGTTGCCGCACTGTGTCTTGTACCTGAAGTCGCGCGCCTGCCTCCCGTCCTGGGTGTATATCGACGCGGCGTTGCCGAACGGGCTCTTGTGTATGAAATCGATCGCGTCGTCCATCGTCTCCATGCGGAGGTACGACACCACGGGGCCGAATATCTCGTCCTGGGCGACCTTCATGTCCGGCGTGACGCCGTCTATGACCGTCGGCCCGACGAAATGCCCCTTCTCGTATCCCGGGACCTTCGCGTTCCTCCCGTCGAGGAGTATCTTCGCGCCGTCCGCCTCCGCGCCGTCTATGTACCCCAGTATCTTCTCCTTCGACTTGGCGGAGATGACCGGGCCCATGTTGACGCTCTCGTCCAGGCCGTAACCCATCTTGATCCTCTTGGAGGCCTCGGTGAACTTGGCGATCAACGGGTCTGCGACGTCGCCGACAGCGACGAGGTTTGAGCCAGCGAGGCAGCGCTGCCCCGCGCAGCCGTAGAAGGACGCGAGCATGTTCGGGACCGTCCTCGCGAGGTTCGCCTCGGGCATGACGACGAGCGAGTTCTTCGCCCCGCCCTGCGCCTGGACGCGCTTGCCGTTCTCGCCGCACTTCTTGTAGATGTACTTGGCGACGGGCGTCGAGCCGACGAACGATATGCCCTTGACGTCCGGATGGTCCAGCATCGTGTCGGAGACCTCGCGGCTGCCGTTGAGGAGGTTTATCACCCCTGGCGGGAACCCCGCTTTCTCGACTATCTTGCACAGGTAGTACTGGGTCACCGGGACCTGGCTGGACGATTTGATGATGTACGTGTTGCCGCTCGCCACCGCGTAGGGCCAGAACCAGTACGGTATCATCGCGGGGAAGTTGAACGGACATATCGCGCCGAACACGCCGAGCGGCGTAATGACAGCCTCCTCGTCTATCCCGGAGGCGGCGCCGTCCTCGAGGCCGTAGCCCATCATCAGCGAGGGGATGCCCGCGGCGACCTCGACGTTCTCGATCGTCCGTCTCGTCTCGCCCCTGGCCTCGTCGATCGTCTTGCCCTGCTCCTGCACCATTATCCTGGCGATGTCCTCGAAGTTCTGCTCCAAGAGCTCCTTCAGCCGGAAGAATATCCTGGCGCGGGTGATCGGTGGGGTCTCCCTCCAGGCGGGCCACGCCTCCTGGGCGGCCTCGATGGCGGCCTTCGTCTCGTCTGCCGTCGTCGCGGGGCACTTGCCTATGATGTCCCCTGTCGACGGGTTCTCGATGTCGATGTCCTTGGACGACGTGGACTCGACCCACTCGCCGTTCACGAAGTTCTTGAGCCTTCCATAATCTTTCTCTACCTCAGACAGTAACGCCATGCTCTCTTTCTCCTATTCGCCGATTACCAGCAATGCCACGGTCTCCCCGGCGCATGGGCGATGTATCGAGGAAAGTCAAACGACGGATGGTCACGCTGTCCGCGGAGAAATCCAGCGGTCTGCCGCATTCGCCTCCCCCTCGAACATGCCCCCGATCTTGGCCGACCGGGGCGTCATTCGCGCTTCCTTTCGATTGTTTTCCAGCTTTTCGGCCTCAAATTCGCCAATGTGCCAGTGACTGTGGCCTCATTTGGCGAGAATGTTCTTCATCTGTATATAGGTTTGGGAGCACCCACATTGTCACATGGGTTTGATTATCGGGACCGCGATTAAAATCTGGACCGTCCCCCGTGACATCAGGCTTTCGAACGACCGCGACGGTGGATATCGACAGGCGGACGCCACGCCCGCCGGAGCGCGACGTGGGAAACCGTGAGAAGGGGTTTGACGGGTGCGCCCTCACCGCAGGCCGGCCTTCTTCGTCTCCTGCTCCACGCACTCCTCAAGTATGTCGAGTCCCTCGCTGAGGAGGGACTCGCCGATCGTCAGCGGAGGGTGCAGCCTTATGACGTTGTTGTACTGCCCGGCCGTCAGTATGTACAGGCCCTTCTTGAAGCACGCCAGCTGTATGTTCCTCGTGAGCTCCGGCACGGGCTCCTTCGACTTCTTGTCCTTGACGAGCTCCATGCCCATCATGGCGCCGACGCCGCGGACGTCGCCCACGACCTCGAACCGCTTCTTCCACTCGTTGAGGCGCTTCTTCTCGACCCTGTGTATCATCTTGGTGTTCGGCAGGGTCTTCTTCGTGAGCTTGATGGACGCCAACGCGCCTGCGCAGCACACCGGGTTGCCTCCGAAGGTGCCTCCGAGGCTCGCGGGCCCCGGGGACGACATGATCTCGTCCCTGCCCGTGACGCCTCCGAGCGGCATGCCCAGGGACAGGCCCTTTCCGGAGACCAGCATGTCCGGCTCGACCCTCCAGTGCTCTATCCCGAACATCTTGCCCGTCCGGCCGAACCCGGTCTGCACCTCGTCGTCTATCAGCAGTATGCCGTTGTCCTTGCATATCCTGGCGACCTTCTCCCAGTAGCCCGGCGGGGGGTTGATGAAGCCGCCCTCGCCCTGTATGGGCTCCGCCACGAGGCACGCGACGTTGCCCTCGAGCGGCGGCGTCTGCGCGATCGTCCTTATCGTGTCGGCGCAGGCGAGGTTGCACGACGGGTACTCGAGCTGCAATGGGCATCGGTAGCAGTACGCGAAGTCGAGGTGCTGTATGTGCGACAGCAACGGCCCGAAGCCCTCCCTGTACGGCTTCTCCTTGGCCGTCAGCGAGATGTCAAGCATGGTCCTCCCGTGGAACGCCGTCTTGTAGGACAGCAGCCAGGGCTTCTTAGTGTACGACCGGGCTATCTTCACGGCGTTCTCTATCGCCTCCGAGCCGCTGTTGAGGAAGATGCTCTTGGTCAGCTTGCCAGGGCATATCTTGGACATCTCCTCGGCCAACTGGATGTACGTCTCGTACATGGACACCATGAAGCATATGTGTATGAACTCGTCCAGCTGGTCCTTGCAGGCCTTGACCATGTCGGGGTGCCGGTGCCCGCAGTTGTGGACGCCTATCCCGACCGTGAAGTCGAGGTAGACGTTCCCGTCAACGTCCCTCATGAACGGCCCCTCGGCCACGTCCAGCTCGGCCGGCAGGCCGATCCTTATGCCGTCGGTCACATACTTCTCTTTCCGCTTCATCGCCGCCTTCGATCTCGGGCCCGGCGGCTCAACGACTATCTTCGGACCCTTCAACTTGTAGGATTTCGTTTTCGTCAACTCGGTCATCTCCTCTCGACCATGGATTGGCATGGAAACATCGGAATGGGTTTGAAGCGATCTCGCGGCGGGCGCCGCGGGGTCACCTGAGCGTCTTCTCGACCTCCTTGATGGACTCCTCCAGGAAGTCCAGGCCGGCGTCGAGCTCTTCCTCAGATATGCAGAGCGGCGGGGCGATCCTGAACGAGCATGCGCCTGCGCCGATGGCGACGACGCCCTTCTTCCAGGCCCTCTCGATGATGTCGGAGACGAGGTCGCCTCCGGGCTCCTTCGTCTTCCTGTCCTTGACGATCTCCACGCCGATCATTAGGCCGATACCACGGACATCGCCGATTATCCTCGACTTCCCCTGCACTTCGCGCATACGCTTCATGGCGCGCTCGCCCATCCTGACGGCGTTGCGGCGGAGGTTCTCCTTCTCCATCACGCGGATGGTCGCGAGCGACGACTGGCACGCGACGGGCGTGCCTCCGAGCGTCGTGCAGTGCGAGCCGGCGTCCCAGTCGAATATCTCCTCCCGTCCGATCGTCGCGCCCAGCGATATGCCCCCGCCGAGCGCCTTGGACGAGCATATGATGTCAGGGACCACACCGAAGTTCTCGATGGCCCACCACTTGCCGGTCCTGCCCATGCCAGACTGCACCTCGTCCACGCCGTATATGATCCCGTACTTGTCGTAGAGCTTCTTCAGGCGCTTGTGGTAGTCCTTCGGAGGCACCACGTAGCCCCCTTCGCCCTGTATGGGCTCTATGAGCGAGGCCGCTACCTCGTCCGGGGGCACATACTTCTTCAGCACGAAGTCCTCGATGAAATCAACGCACCAGTAGTCGCAGTCCGGGAACTTCAGCTTGTACGGGCACCGGTAACAGTACGCGTAGGGGACGTGCGTCACCCCAGGCATCGTCGGGAAGTACCGCGCCTTCTGGACCGTTGAGCTCGCCGTGAAGCTGAGCGCTCCCATGCTGCGTCCGTGGAACGCTCCCGTGTACGCCAGGAACAACGGTCGTTTGCTGTGCCACCTCGTGACCTTCGCGAAGGCCTCTATGCTCTCCGCGCCGCTCCCGCTGAAGAACACCTTCTTCCGGAACTTGCCCGGCGTGATCTCGTTCAGTTTCTCCGCCAGCTCGACGGCGTAGCGGTAGTAGAAGTCCGTGTAGGAATAGTGCTGCAGGTATCTGGCCTGATCCGCTATCGCCTTCACGACCTCTGGGTGGCAGTGGCCCACGTTCATCGCCCCGAGCCCGCTGTTGAAGTCGATGTACTCGTTCCCGTCTATGTCCTCGATTATGCAGCCGCTGCCCTTCTCCACCACGAACGGGTAGTAGTACGGCCTGTTGTACGGCGACAGGACGAGCTTGTCACGCTTCACCACGGCTTTCGCTTTCGGTCCCGGAGGATCGACTACTCGTTTCAAAGAAACCTTCTGTTTTCGCCCACTCTTCAATTTACCCCTCTCTGTCTACAATTCTTCCGAATGACGTAGTAATAGTTTAGGCTTTCCATCGAATCACGTAGCCTGTATGAAAGGTTTATCCAAAGGGTCCGACATCTTCTCGAAGATGACGACGCTGCTCGTCCGATATGGGGAAGTGGGCCTCAAGAGCGAGCGTGTACGCCGCAGGTTCGAGGCGGCGCTCGAGAGCGACATCAAGCTCCGCCACATGAGGGCGGGCGTGCAATGCCTCGTCGCACGAGAGAGGGGCAGGATATTCGTCGAGTCGGACGACTGGCACCGAAGCTGCGAGCTGCTGTCCAGGACCTTCGGCGTGGTGTCCTTCAGCCCTTCGACGAAGGTCGAGAGCGGGCTCGACGGGCTCGTCGCGAGCGTGGTGTCGCTCGCCGGGCCGTTGCTGTTCGACGGCGCCACGTTCGCCATAAGGGCTCGGAGGACCGGGAGCCACCCGTATTCCAGCCTCGACATATGCGAGAGGGCAGGGGAGGCCGTGCTCCTGGCGAACGAGTCCCGCGGCGTGAAGGTCGACCTGGACGATCCCGACTTGGAGCTGTCGGTCGAAGTCAGGGGCCCGCACGCCTACCTCTTCACATCGACCATCCCCGGGCCAGGCGGCATGCCGAGAGCGACCCAGGGCAGAGTGCTCTCATCCGTCTCGTCGCCGTCGGGACTGGCGTCGTCATGGCTCCTAATGAGGCGTGGGTGCACCGTCATCACGGCGTGCGAAGACCCGGCATCCATGACGGAGCCGCTCAAGAAATGGGATCCCGAGCTCAGGACGGCCGTCCGCGAGGACGACCTGTTCGCTCAGGCCGCGAAGGAGCGATGCGCGGCGGTATCGTTGGACTGGAGAACGTCCGACCTGAAGGAGAGAACGCTGCCGACCGGCGACCTGCCGGTGTTCCATCCGCTCATTGGGTTCAACGATGAGGAGCTGGCCTCGCTGCGCGAGCGTGTAGAGCGCGCCTAGGTGCCCTTCCTGTCCTTGGCCCTCAGCGACGGGCGCACCTTCTCGGCGCCCCTGCCGCGGGTCCTCACGAGACCCCTGCCCTTCTTGCCCGCGGGTGTGAGGCCTCGGTCTGCGCGATGGAAGTGCTTCCCGGTGCATATCCAGTTCAGCTTCGGGTCGGCCTTGATGACCGGATGGTTGGGGTCGATGAGGATGACCTCGTACCACTTGTGCTTCCCGTCCTCCCCGACCCAGTATGAGGCGAGCACCTCGAGGTTGGGGTATCGCTTGGCGGTCCTCTCCTCGGCGATCCTCTGGATGTTCTTCTTCATCGTGATCTTGAGGATCCCCTTCCTCTTCGGCCTTCTGCCCTTTCGAATGCGATGCTTCCTGAGGCCGCCCTTGCGGACGCGGGCACGGACGATGACGATGCCCTGCTTGGCCTTGTACCCCAGGGTCCTGGCCCTGTCGATGCGCGTGGGCCTCTCGACCCTGACGAAGCTCTCCTCCTTACGCCAATCGATGAGCCTCTGCCACATTATCGCTCTCATATCGTCGCTGGAGGGGTCCTTCCAGGCCTCGCCGACGTAATGGTACATGCTTCTCGAGCCGCCCTTCGTCTTGGCCGCGGCCGGCGTCTCGGACGTCTCTTCACGCTCCCCCTTCTCGGGAGCCTCCTCAGCCTTCTCTGCCATATCAAATCACATCCAGCAGTTGATGGGTTCACGCCTTAGGCGCACATCCCCTAACGAGACCAGGCGGATCTCGTCGCTGTGACTCTGTGCAAAACGGACGGACCTATTTAAACATGTTGGGGCGGCCGGCCGGATGGGTCTCTGACATAGTATGTCCGCCCGTCGCGCTCCAGGGCCACGAGGGCGGAGGACGCCAAGAGCGACTCGAGCGTCTCCGAGGCCTCGGACTCCGTCTTCCCCGCGTCCACGAACATCGCGACCGCCTGGTCGCGCCTTAGAGGGTGCGTGCCGGAGATATCCACCAGGCGTCGCACGACGTCCTCGGACGACCGGGGCATGTCCGTCCGCTCGGGGTATGTGAAGTCCACGGAGCCCGGTATCAGCTCCAACGCCAGGGCTATGGAGTCCCCCGTCGGCGGCTGGACGGAGGACACCGACGGCGGCCGTATCGGCGCCGTCAGATGCGCCTCCGCCGGTTCGATCTCCGCGACGAGGGCGCCTATGCGCTCCAGCGACGCCGGACCGTCGTTTACGCCCCTGACCAGCATGACCTCCGCCCACACCTTCTCCCGGTGCTCGTCTGCGAAATCGCGCAACCCGTCGACGCATCTCTCGAACGACAGCCGGCCGTGTGGTCGGTGCAGCTTTCGGAACACATCGGCGTCGCCCGCGGACACCGTCGGCATCACGACGTCGAACATCGCCGCGTCCTCCCTCACATCGGGAGACCAGAGCATGGAACCGTTCGTGAGCAGCGCCGTCTTCCCGCTCCAGTCGGAGGCTATGCCGTCCATGACTTCCGCCAGGTTCGACGCGAGAGTGGGTTCGCCGTCTCCGATGACGGTGACGTACTCCGTCCCGGAGGTCCGCCGCAGCTTGTCCCTGACCGCCGCGACGATAGCGTCGGTACGGGAGTACTCCTTCCGCTCGACCGTGAGCCGCGTGGTCCTGCCCAGCTGACAATAGACGCAGTTGTATGAACATATCTTCCTCGGCACGGTGTTGACCCCCAGCGAGAAGCCGAGCCTCTTCGATGGGACGGGCCCGAAGGCCAACGCCTGCTCGTCGCATGGCCACGCCGTAGCCTCATCCGCCATGGCGGGGGATACCATCGGCGGGATATCCCATATTCGGCTAACAGGTAAGCCGTGGCAGATGGCAGAATCGAAAAAATGGAGAACGAAAAGGGTTTTCGGCCAATCACTCCTCGACCGCTTCAGAGAGCTCGGCGATCCTCTTCCGGATGTCCTCGAGCTCCTGCTCGAGCGATCTCCGGATGTCCTC
>JBFFML010000031.1:0-9960 GCA_041554135.1 Thermoplasmata archaeon
AGGACAAAACATGAAGAAAGTTTGGGCATTCCGAAAGGATGCCGAAGCGGTATCTCCGGTCATAGCTACCATCCTGATGGTGGCTATCACCGTCGTCCTGGCGGCCGTGCTGTACGTCATGGTGCTGGGCTTCGGTACCGGCGGAACCAGCACCCCATCGGTGCAGATCTCGTCAAGGACGACCACGGCTGACGGATACAAGTGGCAGTTGACTGCCCCGACGTCCGAGGTGACGTGGACGGACTTCACGGTGATCCTGCAGAGCGGTACACTATCTTCGACGTGGAACACAGCAACACAGGCAGCGCTGACGGGTGATGGTTTGGAGACGCAAGAACTCGGCGCAATGACAGACCTCGGCCCGAGTTTCTGGCTGAACATCACCGATATTGGCGGCAACGGAATAATGAGCAATGGTGACTACTTCACCATTGAGGGCGGTTTCGCGCCGGGAACGGCCTACACCGTGATATTGATGCACGAGCCGACCGATGGTCAGATGGTGTCCCAGATCTGGACGGCCTGATCGAGAACCGCTGAAACAACACTGAAACAACTCGGGAGGGCCTGAACGGCCTTTCCGAGCGTCTTTTGATTTTTCCATATCCTTCTTCAAGCGTGAGCGCAGGCTTTATGACGCCATCGCGCGCATCACGCCAACGGTGCCATGACCGATTCAGGCGATGATCCACGGTTGATGGGCGCGGACGAGGCGGAGCAGTTCATCATCGCTCTGCTCCGTGAGCGGGGGCCCCTGACGACGATGGAGATCGAGGTGTCGGCTGCGAGTGAGGATCGCCGCTGTCCCGACCAGACGGTCCTCTTCTTGTCGAAGATGAAGATGAAGGGTATGATATCGGGCACGGTATCCACGGAGCGGAGAGGCTGGGTCTGGAACCTCGTCGACGGTTGAAGGCGACGGCGCTCAGACAGCGCCCTTTCGGCCGTATGCTATGACGGACGTGTGCGCGATCTGGTCCGTCCATTTCTGGCGCGGGTCCTTCGTCTCCACGGCCAGGCCGATCACCCAGTCGAGCAGCAGGATGAGCGTGAAGATCTTGGACACGTTCCTCATCAGCGCCCGCGACGGGGTCATCCTGCCGGTCATCGTGACCGTCTTGAGGCCCATCATCATCTTCCCAATCGTCCCGCCCGCCGCGGAGTCGAACAGGGAGGAATAAAGGAACAGGGCCACGCCTGACAGCAGCCAGGCGTTCACATAGTGCCCCCCGAGTATGGATGTCAGGACGACGACCGGCACGTACACGATCACGCTGTCGACGACGATCGCCACGAACCTCTTGAGCCAATGCTCCTGAAGCGCCTTGTCCTGTCCGATGTAATCGAAGCCCGTGGGCATGCTGATCGACCCGGTTGTGGATGAGTGCCCGTCACATATTACCTTTGCCGATTGGCCCGGCAAAGAACACGCCACTCAGTTCGCCCGTCTCTCATCATCGTTCAGCGGTAACTCTTTCTTCATCGTGGCACTACTGAATCCGCTGATGTTGCATAATAACCCTTTGTCTCGCAGACACCGCCCATCTATTAATAGCGTCCAGGCAATCATCGGGGCGCTCGTATGAAGGATGTCAGAGTCTACGCCCTGATGCATCACGAGGACGACCCGCGCAAGTGTTCGGCTGCGCGTCTAGTGCGCGAGGGGGAGATGAGGAAGGCCAAGGACCGCCGCAGCATCCCAGGGGGCGCCGTCGTGTTGAACCCGGAGGCGGAGCAGGCGCTGTCGAGGGCCGACCTCGCCTCGGTGACGCGGTTCGGCCTGCTCGTAGTCGACTGTTCCTGGAACCGTCTCGAGAGCTTCCCGAGGCTCAGGGGGGGCCTGAGACACCGTTCCCTGCCGCTGCTGCTGGCAGCCAACCCGGTGAACTTCGGCAAGGCCCAGCGGCTCAGCAGCGCCGAGGCGGTCGCGGCGGCGGTGTACATACTCGGCAACGATGTCCAGGCGAGGAGGATGATGAGGCATTTCCGATGGGGCGAGACGTTCTTCGACCTCAACGGGGGGTTGTTGGACGAGTACCGCGCCGCGAAGGACAGCGCCGAGGTCGTCCGCATCCAGAACGAGGCGCTCAGAAGCCTAACTGTAGCGTCGACCGACGCCAACGACGGGCAATAGAGCTTTAGTACCACATAGGCGATTCGAGATACCCTTTTGCCATCGGTGCGAGGAGGCGACACCGTCATCGACGGCTTGGACGCGGGGGAGGGATAGATGCCGAAAGAATACACGCCGGAAGACCTGGTAGCCATCTGGGAGGAGTTCTTGGGCGGCCAGGATATGCGCCATCAGGTCAACGAGATCGCGGACTTCTACCCCGAGGTCCGGAGCCTGCATGTCGACTTCTCGGAGGTCGAGAAGCACGACCCAGACCTCGCGAACTACACGCTCAACAGGCCCAGCATCTCCGTGCAATCGGCCGAGGAGGCCATGCGGAGGATGGTGTCCCACTCACTGACCAGCCCGTACCTGCACTTCCGCATAACGGGCCTGCCGCGCGACTCCCGCATAGAGATACGCAAGCTTAGGGCGAAGCATCTCGAGACGTTCGTGTCCGTCGAGGGCCTCGTGAGGAAGGCGACGGAGGTCCGGCCGAGGGTGACGGTGGCCGAGTTCGAATGCATGCGGTGCGGCGCGAGGATGTATGTCGAGCAGGAGGGCATGCAGTTCAGGGAACCACTCGAATGCTCGAAGGACGAGGGCGGGTGCGGCAGGGGCAGCGGCTCCACACGCTTCAGGCTGATCACGGACAAGTCGCAATTCGTCGACACGCAGAAGGTCGAGATACAGGAGCCGCCGGAGGGCCTGAGGGGCGGGGCGCAGCCCGAGCGGCTGGTGGGCTTCGTCGAGGACGACATCTCAGGGAAGATATCCCCCGGCGACAGGGTCATCATGAACGGCGTGCTGAAGAGCCATCAGAAGGGCGCGCAGACGAAGTCGACGCTCTTCGACCTCACGCTCGACATCCACTCCATAGAGTACGAGGAGCACGAGTACGAGGAGATCGCCATCACGCCGGAGGACGAGGTGATGATGCGGGAGTTCGCGAAGTCGCCGAAGGTCTTCGACAACGTCGTCGCGTCTATATCGCCCACCATATATGGCTACACGCAGGAGAAGGAGGCGCTGGCGCTGCAGCTGTTCGGGGGCGTGTCCAAGGTCACGGACGACGGCACGCGCATAAGGGGTGACATCCACATCGCGTTGATCGGCGACCCTGGCACGGCCAAGTCACAGATACTCCGTTACATGGCCACGCTCGCCCCGAGAGGCATATACACGTCTGGGAAGTCGTCGTCCGCCGCCGGCCTGACGGCCGCGGCGGTGAAGGACGAGTTCGGGGAGGGCAGATGGACCCTCGAGGCGGGCGCGCTCGTGCTCGCGGACAAGGGGCTGGCGTGCATCGACGAGCTCGACAAGATGAACGACCAGGACAGGTCGAGCATACACGAGAGCCTCGAGCAGGGCACGATATCCGTGGCGAAGGCTGGTATCACGGCCACGCTGCAGTCGAGATGCGCCGTCCTCGGGGCCGCGAACCCCAAGTACGGTAGGTTCGACGAGAACCGCAACATCGCCGAGCAGATAGACCTCCCGCCGGCCCTGCTCTCGAGGTTCGACGCGATATTCACCATGACGGACAGGCCCGACTCGGACTACGACAGGAGCGTCGCGTCGCACATACTGAAGGTCCACAGGCGGGGGGAGATCAGGCTGCACGAGGCGCCATACCATATACCCGAGATGGACGCCGCGGCGATAATGGAGGAGACGGAGAGCTTCATACCCGCGATGGACATCGAGTTCCTCCGGAAGTACGTGGCCTTCAGCAAGCGCATAACGCCCGTCATGGCCGAGGAGGCCATGAGCACGCTGGAGACGTATTACGTGAACATAAGGAAGCTGGGGGAGGGCGAGGAGTCGTCCGTCCCGATAACCGCGCGGCAGCTCGAGGCGCTCATACGTATGGCCGAGGCGAGCGCACGCGCGCGTCTGAGCCCGATCGTGAGGAAGGAGGACGCCGAGAGGGCGATCAAGATCGTCGAGTACTATCTGAACAAGGTGGCGAGCGAGGGTGGCAGGCGCGACATCGACCTGATCGCGACCGGTACGAGCAAGAGCCAACGGGAGCAGATATACGTCCTAAGGAGCCTCGTCCAGCAGCTGGGCGACGAGCGCAGGGGCGTAAGCCTCGAGGAGCTGATACAGAAGGCGTCCTCGGACAACATATCCGAGGAGCGCGTCAGGGCGCTGATCAAGCGCCTCAGCGACGCGGGCGAGGTCTACTCCCCTCAGCCGGGCTACTTCAAGCTCGCCAGTGAGGAGCGTATGGGATGACGATCAGCGTGAAGGTACACAGCAAGGGCGAGGAGCTGCTGGTGGCCGCCTCGGACAGCGACATACTCGGTAAGACGTTCAGGTCCGAAGGCCTCAAGATACACGTCTCCAGGGAGTTCTACGAGGGCGAGACCGTGGACGAGGAGGTCTTCCTGTCGAGGCTCGAGATGGCCACCGTGGCGAACCTCGTCGGCGAGCGGGCGGTCGGCGCGGCCGTCGAGCGCGGCTTCGTCGACCCCGAGTGCGTCATAGTCATCGGGGGAGTGCCGCACGCGCAGATGGCGAGGATGATCTGAGTTGTTCTGTGTCGAGTGCGGCAGGGAAGGCGACCTGATAGGCCCTCTCTGCCTCGAGTGCTACTCGAGGAAACATGTCAAGGCGACGCTGCCGGAGTTCATAGACGTCACGCTGTGCGCCCACTGCTCGTCCTTCCTCGTAGGGGGGCGGTGGGTCGAGATGAACTCCATAAAGGAGGCCGCGGAACACATGATAGGCGAGGCGCTGGAGACGCCTGCGGGGATGTCAGTCGCCGGGCTCACGGTCGACCTGGTCGAGATGGACGAGAGGACCTTCGCCGCGA
Organism: Thermoplasmata archaeon; assembly: GCA_041554135.1. Lineage (GTDB taxonomy): Archaea > Thermoplasmatota > Thermoplasmata > UBA10834 > UBA10834 > UBA10834. Next base: position 4,935 of record JBFFML010000031.1, read on the forward strand.
AGGTCGCCGCGGAGCTGTCCGCTGAGGGCCACCGCTTCGATAGGGAGCTTTCGACGACGATACGCCTGAAGCGGTCGTCGTGCACCGAGTGCTCCAAGCAGAAGGGCAGCTATTTCGAGGCGATCATACAGGTGAGGGGGGACCCCAGGACCCTCGACGCCCCCGCGATGGAGGACATCCAGAGGCTCGTGGGCGCCAGGGTGAGGGCGATGCGCGCGGGGACGCGCGAGGTGTTCGTGAGCCGGATGGAGCGCGTGAAGGGCGGGCTCGACTTCTACCTCAGCACGATACAGTCCGCGAGGGTCATCTCGAGGGAGCTGCAGGAGATGTTCTGTGCCGAGTACAAGGAATCCCCGAGCCTCTGGGGCAGGCGCGGAGGCCAGGAGGTACACCGCGTGACGTTCCTCGTGCGTCTCATGCCCTTCAAGGTCGGGGACATAGTGACATGCGGTTCCAAGGAGTATCTCGTGCGCGGGATGACGAAGGGGGCGGTCCGCTGCCTCAAGCTCCCGATGGGCGACGAGCAGCAGATCAAGCTCAAGGACATGGAGGCGTGCTCGCTCGCGTGCACCGCCGCGGCGGTCAGGAGCGCGGTGGTGCTCGTCGACGGCGACTCTGAGCTGCAGCTGCTGGACCCGGACACGATGACCCCGGTCGATGTCGTCAAGCCGAGGGGGTTCGCGCGGGGCGGGAACACCGCCCGACTAGCCAAAACGAACCTCGGCACGTACGTCCTGAGCGACGACTGGTAATCGTCTTCAGCGTCGTGGGTCGCACGAAAAGGCATTAATCCCCACGCAACCCTTCCGGAGCCTTGAGGGGCTGGTTATGGTCACGGAAGCAGATGTCGAGGACGCCGTCGTGGAGCTTCTCCGCAGGACAGTCGTGAGGCTACCAGCGGATGTCAGGGCGGCGTTGGAGAAGGCCTACGCCGCGGAGACCGACGAGGTGCCTAAGATGCAGCTCAAGGCCATCATGGACAACATCGCCCTCGCGGAGGAGGGCGGGACGCCCATGTGTCAGGACACGGGCGTGACGATATTCTACGTCACCCTGCCCAGGAACGCGACGGTTGATGTCGACAAGGCCATTGTCGCGGGCGTGAGGCGCGCGACGGTGGATGTGCCGCTCAGGCCGAACGCCGTGCATCCGATCACGAGGAAGAACCCAGGGGACAACGTCGGGGATAGGATGCCTTACGTAAACTGCAAGGTGGGCGACGAGGACCACATCGAGATAACGGTCATGACGAAGGGCGCTGGGTCCGAGAACATGAGCCAGCTCGCGATGCTGACGCCGAGCCAAGGCGTGAAGGGCATCAAGGAGTTCGTGCTGAACACCGTGCTCAGGGCCGGCGGGAACCCCTGCCCCCCGATGGTCTTGGGCATAGGCATCGGCGGCTCCGCAGACATAAGCATGAAGCTGGCCAAGGAGGCGCTCCTCAGGCCGCTCGACCAGAGGCACGCGGACCCGGAGATGGCGAAGCTGGAGGGTGATCTGCTCGAGGCGCTGAACATGCTCGAGATCGGGCCCATGGGCCTCGGCGGCAAGACGACGGTCCTGGGTCTCAACATAGAATACGCCTACTGTCACACCGCGAGCCTCCCCGTGGCCGTCAACGTGCAGTGCTGGGCGGCGAGGAGAGGTACCGTCAGGATACATCCTGACGGGAAGCTGGAGTTCCCGACGCACGAGGAGGTGGCCTGATGACCAAGAGGCTCAGGACGCCCATGTCCGAGGACGCGGTGAGGGAGCTGAAGCTCGGCGAGACCGTCTACCTCGACGGCGTCGTGTTCACGGGCAGGGACGAGGTGCACATCCACGCGCTGGAGAAGTTCGAGAAGGGCGAGAGCGTACCCGTCGACTTCAAGGGGTCGGCATTGTTCCATTGCGGCCCTATCATGCGCAAGACCGACAACAGATGGGAGGTCGTGGCCGCGGGCCCGACGACCTCCTCCCGGATGAACTCCCTCGAGCCGTCCTTCATAGAGAAGTTCCGGCCCGGGGCGATCATCGGCAAGGGCGGGATGTCCCAGCCGACGGTCGACGCGATGAAGGAGTTCGGCTGCGTGTACCTCGCGATAACGGGCGGCGCCGCGGTGCTGGCCGCGAAGGGCATCGAGAGCGTCTCAGGCGTCGAGTGGTACGAGCTCGGTATGCCAGAGGCGATATGGGTGATGAACGCCGACAACTTCGGGCCGCTTACTGTCGGAATAGACGCGCACGGCAACAGCCTGTACACCGCCGTCAACAGCAAGGTGAAGGATAACGAGCAGAAGGTCCGGGCGCGGCTCGGCCTCGGATGAAGCGCTGACACGTCGGTCGGCGTCCTCCGCGTAGAGGCGGAGGCCTATCTTTCCCGCGCTCCAGCGTCGTCCACGTCCATGTCGCCGAGGCCGATCATCTCATCGTCCCCGGGCTCTTCGAGGCCTTCGATCTCCTCTCCCAGCTCGTCGTACACCGCCGGGGCCTTGTCCGGCGCCTCGAAGGACCTTATCCTGAGCACCACGGCGAAGGCGAGGATTACTATCGTCAGGAAGAGGGCGAGTATCATCATCGAGTGGGCCAGGTCGAAGCCGAATATGAATCCGCCATAGCTGTCCCTGGCGGGTTCGAGGCTGACGGTCCCGAGCTCAGTTCTGTTCTCGGACCCGACCGCCACGCCCATTATCTCCAGCGGGCGATAGCCGTCGTGGGAGAACACGAGCGAGTAGTTCCCCGCCTCAAGACCAGTGAACTGGAACTCTCCATTGATGTTGGTGATGGTTTCCCTCAGTGGCAAAAGGGTCACCCTCACGCCTGAGAGGAACTTGCCCGTGGAGGCGTCGATCACTATGCCGTACACCGCGCCTCCCAGCTTGCCCGTGAGGTTGATGTTGAGCCGGAACTCGGAACCCCTCTCAATCAGGACGTTCATGATGGTGGCGTTGTCATATCCCTGAAGGGACGCGACGACAGTGTACACCCCAGCCGGAATGTCCCTGATCTCGTACACTCCTTCGACATCCGTCACGCCGTACAGCTCCGTGCCAACGATGCTCACGTTCGCTCCCACCAGCAGCACGGTCCCGGACTTGACGACACCCGTGAGCACGGTGGGCTTCTCCTGGAGCAGCACGTCGACGCCCTCCGTCGTGACGCCGCTGACCACCTCGACATCCTCGATGACCGTCGTGTTGAAGCCGGTCAACGAGACGGTGATCGAATAGGTCCCCGGTGGTATGTTGGGGATGTGGTATGACCCGTTCGTGTCGCTCGTGACCGTGATGGTGTAGTCGTCGACCTTGACTGAGACGCTTGCGTTAGCGAGAGGCTCCTCCGTGTCCATGCGGAGGACGGTTCCTGATATCGCGCCTCTCAGCGAAACCAGGGAGAAGTGTAACGGGACGTAGTCCCCGACGGCCACCACCACCGTCTTCGTCACGGGCTCGAAGTACGAGGCGTTCGCGACGACCGAGTAGGCCCCGCCTTTGATGCCCTCGAACGTGTACGTGCCGTCGATCGCCGTCGATGTGTTCAGGCCCAGCTGCACGATCGAGATGTTCGCATGCCAGACGGGCTCGCCGTCCGTCGACACAGTGCCGAATATCCCGCCGCCTCTCACCGTCAGGTTCGAGAAAGTCGTGTTGTCGGGCGTGGTGGTCAGTACGACGGGCGAGGAGGACTCGTAGCCTTCGCACTCCGCGTACACAGTGTACTCGGTCCCGTTCGAGTCGGCCAGAATGCCCGAGATCAGGGCCACGCCCTCCTCGTCCGTGAGCCAGGACGATTCGTTGCCCACGAGCTTGACGGAAGCACTGGACACGGGACGGCCTGCGTCGTCGGACACATTGATCTGCAGAGACGCGGTGTAGGCTTCGGCGAGAACGCCTGAGTTGATGGTCCCGTCGTCCGGGTCGACGACCGCGGTCGCCGAGACGATCAGGAGGGCGACTGTCAGCAGACCGACGAGTGCCGGCATGATGGATCTAATAGCGAAGACGCTGCGCAGCATCGGCTACCCGGAGTTCCAATCACCGAGTCCAGATAAATACGTTTGTGAAGCCACCGCCTACACCTTCCTGAGCCTGGTCTGAAAACGTATTTCTCAGCCAGTATTTCGGGGTTAAAAAACTATCGTTCTGTCGTTGTCTCAGGGATATAGAAAGTAGAAGAAGGAGAAGGGGTTTCTCCCCTCTCCAGCAAAAGAGTTTCTCAACTGTTGTAGTCGACCAGGAAGTCGTACCATCCCGTGTCGATGGCGAAGTCCGTCGCCGCGTAGACGTCCGAATAGGAGCCCCATTCAAACGAGGACCCCCACCACAACGTCAAACCTCCGCACATCATAGTGTTCGGGGCATCGTCAAGGTACAACACCGCGTTCTCGACCGCCGCGATCATATCCTGGGTCAGTGCTCTGAGCGTCGGATCTGTGATTTTCGAGTCGGCGAGTATCTGGTTCCCGAGATCTACCATGTCTACCTGATGCTTTGTGTAGAACACTGAATAAGTGTTCCTCACAACCGTCTTGTAGGCTCTGTAGTACGAATCGAGGTTCGCATGTATCTCATCGCACCAAGCGTCGATTGTGCTCATCGACTGGTACAGGTTGCCGACGCTGACGGCTCCCAGGGTCGCGTAGAAGTACTGGCTAAGCGGATCGTAGTACTGCGCCCAGCCATCTATCATGTCTCCAGCAACCTGGTCCGGGGTCCTCAGCGGGTCAAGGGCGACAGGCGTGAACATCAAGTCGTACGGGAAGCCGTCGCCAGCGACTGTCTCCAGCGAGGCGACCACTATGTCCACTAGCCCCGTCAACGCTGTGGTGTAGACCGTCTCTATGCTCGCCATCGAACAAGCGTCGCACGAGAGGATATCAATGTGCACACCAGCGTCGATTATGGCCGCCTTGAGTTCATCCAGGTATATCCAGTCGTCCGAGGTGTAATCGCCGCAGAAACCGTTCCATGCCGATCCGTGGTCCCAGAGATCGATGACCAGGTGGTCCGACGGATATCGTGTCGCGGTCTCGTTTATCATCCAGCTC
>JBFFML010000032.1:0-9887 GCA_041554135.1 Thermoplasmata archaeon
CTCGCCCGGTCCACGCTTCTCTCATTCCAGCCGGTCATGTTCCAGTTGGGCGGCCTGTGCGGGTCGCTGGTGATCGGCTTCTTGGCGAAGACCTATTTCATCCCCTCGGCTTGGACCGCCGCTGCAGTCATCCTTCTGCTTTCATCGGTCGCCTATCTGTTGCTGATGGCTCCCAGGTTGAAGGCTTCACATGAACAGGGCAACTGCGCACAGCAGCCCCTGCAGGGCCCATAGCGAGCTCGCGCCAGCCGGTGCGTCGTCTGGCCTGCAAAACGTCTCCCAGGGGCGACGGTGCGCACCAGCGAGGGAAAGCAGTATGAGGGAGTCCGCCTGGTACACACTCGCGCGTTCGATTCTCAGGGACTCACCATACGGACGGGACACGGATGACTCACGCCGCCTAGCGCCGCTATCGAGCGCATGATGTGCAAAGGGTTATTTCACATCGAGCCATTGGCCGAGGCGTGTCGACGCTGGAGCTGCGAACATTCACAAAGGACCGTATCGATGACATGATTGACGTACTAGCGAGAGCCCGGGCAAACGACCACCACGAGAGGAGAATGACTCCGGAGGAGGCGAGGGAGCGCACGGTTCTGGACCCCGATTTCGACCGGGAAGGCGCATGGTTCGCTATGTCAGGTGACGAGGTCGTGGGATTCGGTTCTGTCCTTGTCGAGAAGAACAGAGTGGAGGCGGGCAAAGACGACGCCTGGGTGGAGATCGACGTCCTTCCTGAGCGCATTGGAGAGGACATCGAACAGGCATTGTTGGACAAAGCGCTTGTCTACCTGGCTTCAAGAGGCGTCGGCAAGGCCAAGACCAGAAGCATCGCGGCGGACGGGCGCAAGATATCATTCTTACTGTCGAATTCGTTCACCGAAGCACACAAGGTATACACGCTCGTAAGGCGAGGGGGCGGAGAGTTGCCAGAAGTCGCCATGGCGCCGCATATCAGGCTCGAGCGTTGGGACCTCCCCGAATGCTCCGATCTCCAATTGTCGGCCGTCGTGGACGCATTCAATGACTCGTTCAGGGACCACTTCGACTTCGCTCCTGAGCGGCTTGAGCGCTTCCGGAACATCAGGGACTGCAGTGATGACCCGTACATGGTGACGGTAGCATTGGACGAACACAGGATAGCTGGACTCGCAATGTCCGAGTACAGCGTCACCTACAACAAGGAGAAGGGGCTCGATGTTGGGTGGGTCGTCATTCTTGGCGTCATTCCTGGATACAGGCGCATGGGCCTCGGCAAGGCGCTGCTCTCGGACAGCGTCAGATGGATCATCGACAAGGGGGCGGACACCGTGTACCTCGGTGTGTTTGCGAAGAACGAGAAGGCTTTGGGCCTCTACCAGACATTCGGTTTCGAGAAGGATAGAGAAAGCGTGATTTACACGCGACGGCTGACGCCTCTCGACTGACGATGATGTTGAACGCGTGAAGCCTCAACCTGAGGATGGCCAGATGCCGGGGGTCGATGGCTTTCGGACGCGATCCGTCGGCTCCAGAAGCAGATTATTTATAGCCAGCATGCAGATGACTTGCTGGCTAGCCGCAACCGAGCGGCGGGATGGGATTAGGACATGTTAGCTCGAAAACTGTCAGCTTCAGTGCTAGCACTTGTGATGGTCGCGGTCGGATTCTCACTCATCGGCACGGATGTCGGCGCGGATGCGGGGACCGCTGACGCGTATGGATACAGATGGGTCGACAGCGACTTGAATGGGACGAACGTGACCTATAACTGGACGGATGTCGAGTCGACAGGGACGGATGCGGGGTTCTCGTATTCGAACAATGACTACGAAGGACCGTTCGACATCGGCTTCACTTTCGGTTTCTACGGCATCACCTACGATTCGTTCTATATCAGCAGCAACGGCCTGATGACTTTCGGGTCAGGTACGACGGATAGCGGCAATGACCCGATTCCCAGCCAATACTACCCTGACAACTTCATTGCTCCATATTGGGACAACCTTATGGTGAACTACTATCCCTACAACTCGGGATCCGTTCATTACGAAACCATCGGCGATTCCCCCAACAGACAACTCGTGGTGCAATGGACGAACGTCTCGCTCGCATACAGCTACACCCCTTTGACTTTCGAGGCGATCCTGAACGAGACCGGTGAGATATGGTTCCAGTACCAAAACATCAGCGCACATGCGGGCCTCGGCGCCACGATAGGGATAGAGAACATGGACGGAAGCATAGGATGCCAATACTCCTACAACGAGGCGAAGGTGTCGGATGCGATGGCCGTGATGTTCTACAGAGGGCCGGTCGGCTTCGGACCCGATTCGACGGGAGTGGGTGATCCCGGAGACACAGTCACGTACGCACTGACCGTCAGCAACGGACAGGCTACGAACGACTCCTTCGATATTGAGGTCAATTACACACTGCTCGGATGGAACGTGAGCATATGCGACCAGTACGGCATCCCGTTGACCGACAGCAACGGCAACAGCGCGCCGGACACCGGCGAACTCGAGCCGAACGCCACCTTCAGAGTCAATGTGTACGTTGAGATTCCTGGGGCGCCTGCGGCGCGTACGGAGATCACCGTGCTGCTAGCATCGTCCGGGGCGGACCCCTCCGTCAACGACACGGTTACCATCACGACCGAGACGACGCAGGCGCAATTCGCCCCACCGCATTCCGACGAAGGTTGGGATTCGGACTCAGACGGCGACTTCGACTACCTGAGGGTGAACGCTACGTTGAACGTTCTCGGAGAGGGCTACGTGTACCTCTACTGTTATCTCTACACGCCTACTGGCGAGAACATCGACTACGTCTATCTCGCGGAATTGCTTCCTGTGGGTGCGCAAACGGTGACCGCGGATTTCTCGGGAGAGGATGTGTTCTCGAGTCTGGAGAACGGCACATTCGACGTGTACCTCTACCTATACGATTCCGAATGGAACTACCTGGGTTATGACGTCCACACGACCGCCGCGTACAACTACGACGATTTCGAGACCCCGGAAGCGCTCTTCATGCCGCCGCACTCCGACTACGCCATAGACGACGACTCGGACATGGCCTACGATTACCTCATAGTCGAAGTCGTCCTGCATGTGTACGACGCTGGAGAATACACGATCGAGGCTTACATGGAAGATGATTATGGGTACTCAGTCTCGGACGCTACACATGTTGAGACCTTCTCCGCAGGAGCCCATACTGTGGAGCTTATGTTCCCCGGCTGGGATGTCAGCTCCGCATACATGGACGGGCCGTACTACGTGGATCTCTACCTCTACAACCCCTACGGCGCATACATCAACCACGATCTACACGAGACCGCCGCCTACATCAGGTCAGACTTCGAGGGATTGCCCGTGCAGTTCGAGCCGCCATACGACGATTACGGAAGCGACACTGACAGTGACGGTTACTACAATTATGTCATAGTGGAGGTGCCCATCAACTGCTCGGACAGCGGCTACTACGATGTGGAGATATTCGTCGAGGACTACTGGGGCTACAGCTTCGACCACCTGTACGAGACGCTCTATCTCGAGGCTGTGAGCACCACGGTGTTCACCGTCGCCCTCGACTACTACTCGATACGGAGCAACGGTGTGAATGGATGGTTCATGCTCGACATGTACCTATTCAACACCTCGAACGCGTATGAGTACGATTCCGACTCACACCAGACGGCGTATTACTCGCTCAGCGACTTCGACCCGATAGGCGCCTTCTTCGAGCCGCCGTATGAGGATTATGGCAGGGACGACGACTCGGACGGGCTTTTCGATTGCCTGGTGACGACGATACAGGTGAACGCATCGTCCACGGGCTACTATGACATCGTCGTCTACGCCTACGATCCATACTGGTGGACATACTACCTGTTCGAGGAGCAACTCTACATCGAGGAGAACTCGGTCGTCGAGGTCGTGATCGAGATCGAATCTTACTACATTTGGAGCGTGGGCAACGATGGTTCGTGGCACTTGAACCTCTATATATACGATCATTGGACATCCACGCAATACGACCTCGACACCTACACGACGGAGTACTACGCCCTCAGCGACTTCGACTCCATCCCCGTCCGGTTCTACCCTCCTCACGAAGACTACGGACTTGACACCGACTCTGACTCCGCCTTCGATTACCTCGTTGTCGAAGCGAGGTACGAGTGCTACGAGCCAGGCGAGTTCACTTTCTTCGCATATCTCTACGACCCATGGGGCTACATGATAGCATCCGCTCAGGAGACCAAGGACGCCCACGTCGGTGGGTCGATGGTGCAGTTCCGGTTCGATGGGTGGATCATCTATTACAGAGGCGTGAGCGGATGGTTCAACGTCCACCTCGAAGTCCAGTCCGACTCAGGGACGACGTTGGACACCGATGTCCACTATCTGGACACCTACTACTACTGGTACGACTTCGAATCCCCACCTGCGGAGTTCTCGTGGCCCCACTACGATCAGGCATATGACAACGACGATGACGGGCTGTACGAGTACCTCGTGGTCGCCGCCACCGTCGAGGTCTACGTCGATGGGGACTACATCGTGTCCGGCTACCTGTATGACGGTTGGGGATACTTGACGGATGGCGCGAAGAACGTCACGCACCTCACTGAGGGGACGAACCTCGTGGAGATATGGTTCGACGGATGGCCGATAACCCTCATGAACGCGAACCCGTCGTACGCCATGCTATGGATAACGGACGTCGAAGGCAACGAGATGGACTCGACTGTGCACTACCTCACGGAAACGTACTGGCAATCGGACTTCGACCCGACTGTCCCATCCCTTGAATCAGGCTGGGCATACCATCCGCCCGACATAGACGGCATCATCTCTGCGGAAGAATGGTTCGGCGCGGGCGCGGTAGATTTCGTGGCCGCGGACGACCTGAACGAACTGGACGGTAGGATGCTGGTGGTGAACAACGACACGCATCTCTTCGTGTGCATAGACGTGACAGGGGACACGACGGACGGAGATGGCGACACTGCGACGCTGGCGTTCGACACAGGCAACGACGAGGCGCTGACCTACATGTACGAGGACCAGTTCGTGATCGCGACGGTTGGCACATGGGCAGATACCTGGCACCTGGTGTTCGATGGCTGGGGCTGGATCGTCGACTGCGCCCCGTTCGACGAAGACCTGGCGCATCACGACTCCCTGGCCGCGGCCGCCGGGTTCGGCGCGTCTGTCGCGTCGGCGACGGCGCATAGGATCTTTGAGATATGCATACCTCTCGACCTGCTCGACGCCGCGCCTGGCGATGTGCTCGGCTTGGCGACGGTGAGTGAGATGGACGTTGGGATCCGAGACGGTGACGATGAGTCGTTCAGCGTCTGGCCAGCTCGCTTCGTGAGCGAGCAACAGCTGTCCGCCTACGGGGATCTCGTGCTCTCATACGAGAGACCGTTCACCGATTGCAGCCTCGATGGCACGGAAGGCGACAACGGATGGTTCATGTCCGATGTGGACGTCGCCTTCTCGGCAACAGGAGGCACTGGAGGCATAAACAGCACATACTTCAGATTGGGAAGCGGCGCTTGGGAGGAGTACGAGAGCCCGTTCACCGTATCAGGCGAGGGGGTCCATGCCGTGCAATACTACTCCGTTGACATGACAGGTGTCGAGGAGCCCGTCAGGACGGTCGATGTGATGATCGACATGACGGCGCCAGATACCTCCGCGAACGTGACAGGCACTATGGGCAACGACGGCTGGTACGTCGGTACTGTCACGGTCTATTTCGTGGCCGAGGACGCGGCTTCTGGCATGCGCGCGATAATGTGTCGCTTGAACGATGGCAGTTGGACGAACGTCTCCGAGGGCGCACTCGTGGTATCGACGGACGGTGTTCATTCGCTCGAATTCTACACCATAGACATCGCTGGCCACGAGGAGGACGTCAAGACGATGGAGTTCAAGGTTGACGGGCACGCCCCGGTCACGACCGCCCTTGTCGACGGCTCGACCGTCACTTTAAACGTGACGGATGACGGGAGTGGCGTGGCTGTGACGATGTACAGGGTCGACGGTGGCGATTGGATCGTCTACGAAGGCCCGTTCAAGGTGAAGGGCAGCGGCAATCATACTATCGAGTACTACTCCCGCGATGTGGCGGGCAACAACGAGACGGTAAATAGCGTCGTCGTCCAAGGAACGTCCGGGCTCTCTATACTCGGCATGGACTGGTGGGTCCTGCTCTTGATAGTCGCCCTCATCGTCGTCATATTGGTAGTCATCCTCTTCGTCGTCCGCAGAGGAGGCAGAGCCCAGCGGAGTCCTCAGATGCCGTCCCAGGCAAGGCTATACGATGGACCTCCCCCGCAGTACGGCCAGCCTCCCGAACAGGAGGGGCACCAAGGGGAGCGACCTCCGGGCGGGTACCCGCCACCTCCGGACTGAGACGACACCAGCTCCGTCGTAAGACGAAAACGCGCGGGCGCGCGAGCGCATGTACTAGACACGCGCGCGACCCTGAGACGGCGTCCGACACCCCTTCCAGCGTGCCATATCGGGCGCGATAGCGAGAAGGTCGAGACAGTCGGTGATAACCAGCCGCTAAACGCTTTATAACGCACACGGATTTTCAGCGGGCATGACAGGAAAGGGCCTCGCCATAGCCCTCGGGTGTCTCGTCGCGGCCACAGCTTTGATCGGCATCGGCGACAACGCGGCTGCCAGCGGAGACAACAACTGTTACACCCACGGGGAGGATGAAGGGTACTACGAAGAGAACAACAACAACCCCTTCGATGACGATGATTTCCCTGGACAATCTAGCCAGAACAGGTCCGGGATCGTTTGGTGAGTCACTGGTTGATTCATCTCCCCCTCAAACCCCTTCCACAAACCCCATGACTGTTTTCCGCGCCAGCGGCGAGGCGCCATCCCACAATTGGCCTTAGTTGCCCGGGCGTATCGCGATTCGCGGCCGTAGGGAGAACGGTTTGAGACATCACGAGACGCGGTCCTCAGAGTCTGCCGGAATAGCTCGGAAGCGTCTGCGCATCAGCGCCAGACCTTGGTGGGAAAGGGAAATAGATGAGGACAAGTATCAGGGGGCCGAACAGGGTGTGCTTCCAATGGCAGTCGCGAGGTTGCGGTTTTTGGATAGAGACGAGGTCGAACTGATAGATCAACAGAGCGTTCAGTGCCTCGAAAGCATCGGAGTGAAGGTGAAGAGCGAACGCGTCCTTCGGATGCTGCGAGAAGCCGGGGCGGACGTCGATTCGGCATCACAGATCGTGAAGATGCCAGAGAGCATGGTCAGAGAGGCGCTGAGAAACGTTCCGAAGGAGCTGACGCTCCATGGAAGGGATCCGAAGCACGACATGAGGATCCCGGTCAGCGCCTGGCCATACGTCGGGACATCGGGTCTCGCGACATTCGTGATCGACATCGAGACCGGGAAGAGGCGCGACTCCACCGTCAAGGACATCGCGGACATCGTGAAGGTGGCGGACGCGCTCGATGGCGCGGATTACGTCCAGACGTCCTTGACCGCCACCGACGTGTCCGAGTCCACGCACGGGCTCCATGAACTGTGGACCGCGTTCAAGAACACAACGAAACACGTCCAGGGGATAGAGATCTACAACGCCGAGGACGCGAAGGTGCAGGTGGAGCTCGGCGCACTCGTGGCTGGGGGAAAGGAAGAGCTGATGAAGAAACCTCATTTCACGGTGATACACTGCTCGATAGCCCCGCTCATGTTCGAGCGCGAGGCGGTGGAAGCCATGGTCGAGTTCGCGAAGGCGGGCGTGCCCATCACGACGATGTCCATGTCCCTGTCCGGCGGGACTGCGCCCGTGACGCTCGCCGGGACTCTGGTCAATGCGAACTCGGAGAACCTAGCCAGCTTCGTCATAGCCCAGACCGCGCGCAAGGGCGCGCGGACCATATACTGCTCGTCATCCACTCCCGTCGACATGAAGACGGGCATGATCCACTACCAGAGCGCCAATCAGCCTCTGATCGCAGCAGGGTTGGCTCAGGTCGCGCAGAGCTACGGCCTGCCCTGCATGGTTGGGGACTGGGGACTGAACGATTCGGCGGAACCGGGTTTTCCGCACACGTTCAGCGAGACGATGGGCATAGCCCTGAGCATGATGTCCGGCTCCGACATGCAGGGAGGCATCGGCTCGCTGGACAACGCGAAGGGCATGGCGATGGAGCAGGAGGTCATCGACGCCTATGTCTGGGAGAACGTCAGGAAGCAGATGACGAAGTTCGAGATCAGCGAGGCGACAGCCGCCCTCGACGTGACAAGGCAGGTTGGCCACGGCAACACCTTCCTCACCAACATACACACCGCGAGGAACTTCAAGAGGGAGATCATCCAGAGAGACCCCACGAAGGCCAGGTTCGAGAAGACTCAGTCGTCCGATATGGTCTCGGAGGCGAGGGATATCGCGTTGCAGATATTGGAGGAGCATGAGGTGCCGCCGCTGGACAGGACGATCCTCGAGGAGGGCGACAGGATCATACGAGAGCATGAGAGGAAGATCCTGAAGCGCTGAGACCGCGCCGGGGCTCACGGTGGCATACGGGCGTTCCAACACGGGTCATCGATTACGAGAACCTGCCATCCGGTATCTGCTGGGTAATGCAGTGGATCCCTCCACCGCCGACCTCAATGCATGGGACGCTTACGGTGACTACCTCTCTATCAGGATATGACGATTCCAGCGTCTCCGCCGCCAAAGCGTCTTCGGGTATCCCGAATTCCGGGGCGACTACACCGCCGTTCGCCACATAGTGGTTTATGTATCCAGGCGTTATCCTCTCGCCCAGATGTTCCCTCGGTCGGGGCTGAACCACGTCTATGATCTCCAGGGATCTGCCCTTTGCGTCGGTCGAAGTCTCTAGACGCGACCTGTTCTCCACAAGCGTCTCGTAGTTCGGATCTGAGGCGTCTTTCGTCCTGGCTATCATGACGGTCTTTGGGCCGCAGAAGCAGGCGACCCCGTCGACATGGCCGTCAGTGATGTCGTCTGCCTGTCCCTTCCCGAGCCATATCACCTTCTTGATGCCGAGATAATCCATCAATACGCCCTCGATCGCATCCTTGCCCATGCCTGGATTGCGGTTTGGGTTGAGCAGGCATTGCTCGGTGGTCATAAGGGTCCCTTCCCCGTCCACCGATATCGAACCTCCCTCGAGCACCATGGGAGCCGCATACCGACTCACGTTCAGTTTCTTCGATAGGATCTCGGGAACAGCGGCGTCCTTCGAATACGACGCTTTCTCGCCCCAAGCATTGAACTTGAAGTCCACCATGGCGACGGCGCCCGCATGAGAGGACACGAAGATCGGGCCGTTGTCCCGTATCCATGAGTCGTCCAGGTCGACCTGTAGGACCGTCGTCCCCTCCCCGACCTTCGCCGTCGCATCGCGGGCTGTCGAGGGGTCGGAGAGAACGGTAACAGGTTCGAACTCACTAACAGCCTCGATGACTGACAGGTACTCCGCCTCTGCCTTCTTGATCAACCCGCGGAAAGTCGGTGGGCGACACGGAAAAGACACGAGACATCCCCTGTGAGGGCTCCATTCCGCCGGCATCGAGAAGCCTAGCTCTGATGGTGTCTTTTCAAGCATCTCTTTCATCCAGCCTCGCCCGCTCCGACTTGAGGGCGATGTGCCAAGAATCGGCTTCCGCATAGTAAATCGTTGCCATGATTCCAGTCAACGACCTCCACGTTGACCTCCTTCAGGATGGCTGCTCGGACCATCCGCCAGTATAGTGACCATGCTCATGTTCGATAGTGCGACAATCTTAAATATCGCAATTCTATCCGCGATATGCTCGATTGAGCATAACGGAGATGCGGAACGTGTCGGCTGAGAATGGAGAAGGCACTGACGGGAATCACC
>JBFFML010000033.1:0-8343 GCA_041554135.1 Thermoplasmata archaeon
CGATTGCAGCGCCAGAGACAGCGTGTCGGCGCTCCTGAGCGATGACACGATCGTCGGCACCAGGATGGCGACGTAGTTCTTGGAGCGCTTCAGCACGCCGCCTCTGTCGAGTTCCATGCCGCGCGCACGCTCGGCGTCCTTGATCGAGTCGATGGTGGCGCTGAACGTAGGGAGGAAGCGCAGGGATATCGCCAGGGCGAGCCCGAAGTCGAACCTGAGCCCCATCTTCACGAGCGCACGGACCAGGTCGCGCTGCGAAGTTGTGAACATCAGGATGTACCAGACGCACGCGAGGCAGCCCACCCTGACGGCCGATGTGATGCCACGCCACACCGCTGGCTCCGTTATCTTCACGGGGCCGAATGTCGCCCACACGGGCGTTCCGGACGGGTCGAAGAGGGGCCACAGGACGACGATCAACAGCATGAACCGTATGACGAACCTGAGGGCGAACCATGTGTTGCTCAGGCTGGCGCGCGCGAGGAACAGCAGGAGGAATATGAACGCCAGCAGGACCGTGAGCGAGCACACGTTGGACAACAGGAACGCGAGCACACTCAGCAACAAGACGGCGATGATCTTGACGCGGGCGTCGATCCTGTGGAGGAACGTGTCACCCTCCGAGTACAGGTCCACGAACCCGGTCATGGCCGGCCACCCCGTACCCTCGCCACCTCATCGGCGAGCTCTTCGACCGTCAGCACGTCGGGCGACACGCCTAGGCCGCGCAGGCGATGGGCGAGCTGGACCGGCACCGGCGGGACTAGCCCACTATCGCGGAGTACCTCGAGTTCGGAGAACGCGACACGGGTCCTGCAGTCGAGCGAGACCCGTCCGCCGTCCATGACCACGACCCGCTCCGAATGCTCCGCGACCAGACGCATCTCGTGGGTGATCAGTATGACCGTCGTCCCCTCCTGGTTGAGGGCGTCCAGTGCGCGCATGAGCTCGGCGGCCTCGCGGGCGTCCAGGCCGGTCGACGGCTCGTCCAGCACGAGCACATCGGGACCCATGGCGATTACAGAGGCGATCGACACCCTCCGCCGGTCCCCGAGGCTGAGCGACAGCGGGGCGTTCCCCCTGAGATGATCTATGGACAGCATCTTCAGCGCTCGGTCCGCCCTGTCGATGGCTTCGGCATCGGGATATCCGAGGTTCCTGGGGCCGAACAACACCTCCTCTTCGACCGTCGTGCAGAAGAGCTGATGGTCGGGGTTTTGGAACGCGTAACCGACCGTCCTCGAGAGGGCGGCTACGGACTCCTTGGCTGTGTCCCGTCCCCGGACGGACACGTGCCCCGTGCTGGGTCGCAGGAGGCCGTTGAGGTGTTTCGCGAGCGTCGTCTTTCCGGAGCCGTTGCCTCCGACCAAGGCGATGTGCTCACCCTGCCAGATGTCCAACGTCACTTTCCGCAGGGCCTCCGTGCCATCGTCGTATGTGAAGCTGACGTTGCGAAGGGCCGCGACAGGCACCTCGCCGTTCGCCGAGAGGGGTATCAAGCGCGGCTCACCCCGGCCCCCTCCTGGCCCCCAGCAGGGACGATACCTCCCTCGCGGCCTCATCCAGTGTGATGCCCTCCATCTTCGGCGCCCCGACCCTCGCATAGAGGGCCTCACCGAGCTCCGAAAGCTGAGGTGGAGCGACGCCGATGGAACGCAGCGCGTCGGGCTCCGCCAGCACCTCCTTCGGCGTGCCGGTCCGGACGATGCACCCTTCGCTCATGAGCACCATCCGGTCGGCGAACGGCGCGGCCTCCTCGGCGTCCCGCTCCACGACCATGACGGTCATGCCATACCGCGTCTTCAGGTCCGCGAGGAGCGAATATAGTTCCAGCCTGCCGACGGGGTCGAGCGCATTCGCTGGCTCGTCCAACACGATCATCCTTGGGCGCATGGACAGCGCGGCGGCGATGGCGAGCCTCTGCATCTCGCCGCCCGACAGGCTGGAGGGCGAGCGGGAGTTGTAGCCCTTCAACCCGACAAGCTCCAGGGCCCACTCCACCCGAGAGGCGATCTCCTCCCTAGGCGTCGCAACGTTCTCGGGCCCGAAGGCCACCTCCTCCTCCGCGCTCATGCAGAACAGTTGACTCTCGGGCTCCTGGAAGACGATACCCACCATGGTCGAGAGAGAGGCGACCGATGTCCGCTGCACGTCCTTGCCGAAGATCTCCACGGAGCCTGTCAGCGCGGCAGGTATCGAATGCGGTATCAGTCCGTTGAGCAGCCTGCAGAAGGTCGACTTGCCCGAGTTGTTGCGGCCCAGAAGTAGCAGCATCTCGCCTTCCTGGACTTCGATGGAGATGTCGTCGAGGGCTTTCTTCCCGGAGTTGCGGTACACTACACTTACATTGCTCATCTGGACGGCGGTCATCATCTGCACTTCTCGAAGCGCCGCTCCATCGAAAAGTTCTCTATTAAACCTTTGTCGGAGCCTTCATCCGGAGATCACGAACCGGGCCTTCTTGCCCTTGCCGATCACGCGTATCTTCCCCTTGTCCGACAACGATCTCAGGCCTGTCGAGACCTGGTTCTCCGGAAGGCGGGTGGCCCTGAGGATCTCTCCGCGAGTCGATCCGTTCGGGGCTATCGCGTTCAATATCCTGTCCTCCGCCTCCTCCTCGTCCTCTGCTGGCAACAGGCGCAGACGCTTCACAGGCGGTGCGGGGGGCGGTATGAGGACGTACTTCTCCACGCCGCCCTCCTGGAAGCGTCTCGCGCTTCCGGACGAGATGAGACGCCCGAGGGATACCGTGACCTGGTCCTCGGGATAGCCCGTGACCTTCGATATCTCGTCGATCGTCCTTCCCGACTCCCCGAGGAGCGCCAACACCTGCCCGTCCAGCTGGCTGTCCGGGGGGTGCTTGTCGCTTATCACCGAGAACTGGCTCAGGTGTGTCTTGAGGAAGTCCTTGCTCGCCTCCCTGAACTGGTCTATGTCCGTCTCGAGGAGTGACTCCAGCTCCGACACGTCCAGCCCCATCTCCCTCCACCGCTGTATCTTCGCCTTGTAGACCTCCTTCTTCATCTCCGGCGGTTTGAGGTCTATCAGCGGGGCGATGGGCCTGGCGGCGGTGTCGCCCTCCAGAGGCCTGCTAACATCGGCCAGGGTCGTGACGGTGTACGATACTCGGGAACCTTTGAGCGCGTGATGGATGGTCTCTATCTTGTCGAACAGCCGTTCGTCCGGGTTCAACGCGAGCTCGAAATCGAAATCCCCGACGAGCGGCAGAGCGCCTATGCGTTTCATACGCTCGACCAGCCGCTTGGGGGACTCTCCCTCGCTGCTCAGAGTTATCTTGACGAATATCTTGTTCATCAATTCTACCCGTTCATCTGCTTGATTGGGCTGAGGCCTTTTTATGGTTTCTGATTGGGCCATGTGCACGGAGCCAACGCGCACATGTCAAGTTAATATACGAGTCTATTGGATAACGCAGAAGGAATGCCTTCGGACGCGTCAAGGAAGTTCGTCACCGCGCAGTTCGCGCGTCACTACAGAGACGCGCATCTGGCCATGCCCGACCGGTTCACGCGGAGGGAGTTCGGGTTCATGTTCTTCGACCGGGGGTTCATGCTGCGGCACCTGGGGTTCCCGAGCCAAGCGTCCCTGAAACGATACCTCGTCGAGCACGTGCCAGCGCACGCGTACTACTCATCGGCGTACTACGAGACGCCCGATGCGCCCACCATGGGCGAGAAGAAATGGCTCGCCGCCGACCTCCTCTTCGACCTCGACGCGGACCACGTGGAGGGGGCCAAAGACCTCAGCTACGAGCAGATGCTCGAGCGCGTGAAGCACGAGGCTAAGAGGCTCATCGACTCGTTCCTCCTTGGCGATCTGGGCTTCGAGGAAAGCGATCTCAAGATAGTGTTCTCTGGCGGGAGGGGCTATCATGTGCATGTCCACAGCCCGAGGGTGCTGACCTTGTCCTCACACGAACGTAGGGAGATCGTCGACTATATCACGGGAACGGATCTGGACCTCGACTGGGTCTTCCCGTCGACGCCGTTCGAGCAAAGTCGGTTCAAGGACAGGGCAGGAGTGGCCCACAGGCGGACCATGCCGGGGAAGGACGCGGGTGGATGGAGAGGAAGGATCCGGACGGGGATAGAGGAGCTGCTCGACGAGTTGGAGCGGTTGCCCGAGGATGTCGCCCGGGAGCGGCTGCGGGAGATGGTCGCCCAGTCGAAGCGCGACATCGGCCCGAAGACGGTCGACGGACTGTACGCGGACCTCTTTGGCAAGACGGGCAAGGGGGGCAGCGGGGCCGACAGGATGCGCGACGAGGGCACCTACGAGGTGTTCTCCGAGAAGCGGCACAGCGAGGCGTTCCTGGAGCTCGTGAGGGTCCGGGTCCAACCGAGGATGAAGGGCGAGACCGATGAGCCCGTGACATCCGATGTGCGAAGACTCATCAGGCTGCCGTCATCGATCCACGGCAAGACCGGCTTCGAAGTGGTCCCGATGACGAGAACCCGCCTCGACTCGTTCGACCCTTTCAGGGATGCCGTCCCCGAGGCTTTCGGCGACGAGACGGTCAAGATCGAATGCAGCGGCCCGGTCGCCGTGAGCATGAAGGGGGAGGACTACAGGCTGAGCCCAGGGGGGAACGATGTGCCAGCGTTCCTCGCGACCCATCTGATATGCAGGAATCTGGCCATAATCGATAGCTAACACCAAAACTATTTATCTATGGTAGAGGTATAAAAGGCTTGAATGCCCCTCACCAGCAAGGTCCTCGAGGACTCCATCAGGCTCGCGCGCCTCAGGAGGATCAAATGGACGCTGTACATAGTGCAGATCGTCATGTTGGTCGCGCTTGCGGTACTGCTCATCTTCGTAATGGGCAAAGCGCAGGTGACACCGGTCCTGTACCTTCCGCTCGACGATTTCGCGGCGATCATCGTGTTGGTGATACTCGTCGTCTCCGTCGAGAGCTTCTTCTTCAGGATGATGGAGATCCGGTTCGCGAGGAGTTCGAGCGCGAAGCATCTGATGGCGAAGAACTCCATACGCGCCGCGTTCATGGTCGTGATTGTCGCCGGCTTGGTGTTCGTGATGCTCGTCGCACCGCCGATACTCTCTGCGATACAGAACTCCACGAGCAAGACCTCGGTCCTGACGGCCGACGAGCCGGTCGTGTTCTGGTCCAGGGACCCTCTGGCGCTCCAGAGGATGGTGCAGGTGGAGGTGAGCTCGGTCAACACCGTCGAAGTCTACCTAGTCGACGGCGACGCGTACGAGGACTACGGCGGCTTGCTCAACCAGTCATTCCTGCTGCGGGTGAACAGGGACAACTACGTCGTCGATGGGGAACTCGTGATAGACGTTCCGAAGACGGACCACAAGAAGTACGCGCTGGTGCTCCAGGACTTCGGCTCCGGCTCGGCCGCCACGGTGACGGTCGTGAGGGATGTCTCCGAGATGTTCACAGGCATCATCTCCATACTGACGATCGCGATCGTGGGTGCCAATCTCGCGTGGATCGTGTACTTGATGCCGATCTCGCGTAAGTACTCCCGCGGCTCGATATACAAGTGAGAGCCCTCAACGGAAAGCGCAGCATGTTTCTCTTTCGACTATCCTGTAGCCATCCCTCGCCAGCTCGGCCTTGACGGCGTTGGACGGCACCGCCAGGCCGGATATGCCGGCGCGGGCCGCGGCTGCCTCCAACGCGCGGTCGGCCCTAGGGCGCATGCAGCCCAAGTTTATCCTCGTCCCGGGCATAGCGTCGAGGGCGTGGCGTATCACGGCGATCACATCCTCCCGTCTCGGAGGGGGCGCCGTGGCGTATGGCGTGCCCTTGGTCGGGGTGAACACGAGCACGACGACCACCTCGGGCCGCATCTCCGCGAGGCGGTCGATGGCCCTCAGCTCGCCCACGACCCGCCCCCGCTCTATACCGACGCATATGTGGGGGGCCACGAGAGGAGCGCCGAGGTCGCGCAGGTCTTCGATCACACGGAGGTAGTCTCCCGCGGCTGCTTCGAGGCCGAGCGTGCCCTTGATCGCGCTGTCTGCGCCGTACACGTCGACGGAGAACGCATCGACGCCCGCCGCCACAAGGGCGGAGAGACCCTCCCGACCCATCAGCCCAACATGCGCGTTGATCTTCAGGCTTGTCGACTCCTTGATCCTTCCGATGGCCTCCGAGAAACGCCCCAGCGGGACCTCGCCGGACCGTGTGGACCCTCCGCTCAGCAGGAACCCTTCGCACCCGTCCCGGCTCAGACGGGCCGCGGTCGCCTCCAGGTCCTCCGGCGTCAGCGCGGGCACCATGCCCCGGAGGTACGCGCCGTAGCAGTGCATGCAACGAAGGTCGCACGCGCTGCCCGTGACGGATATCGAGGGGAACCGGCGGCCGGGAGTGTAGCACGTCAGCGAGGCGTTCACACAATGCCAATCGCGGACGCTCGTATGAATAGCTATCCCCTTCCCACATGGCAGAACGGGCTGGCAGAAGCTTTATCTGAAGTTCCCTCTCTAGGGGCCTCTGCTGGTCACGATGAAGGCTTTCGAGGTCAAAGGGCAGTTCAGGATTTCCGTGCGGCGATGGCAGCCGTTCGTAATCGAGGTGGCGACCGCCGACGAGGCGGCGGCCGTGGAGAAGACCTTCTCCCTCATAGGCAGCAGACACAACGTCAAACGGCAGTTCGTGAAGATCGACGGCGTGAGGGGGCTCAAGGAGGACGAGGTCACCGATCACAAGGTGCGTTACACGCTGGGGGCCGGCGCCAGATGAACGAGGACGAGGCGCGCGAAGCCGCCGTGATGCTCGAGACGGCCAAGGCGCAGCTTGAGGCGCTCATGAGACAGCAGGAGATCATCAGGCTCACCATCGACGAGCATCGGAGGGCCAAGGAGACCATCGAGAACCTCGCCGCGAAGTCTCCTGGCGAGGATGTACTTATACCGATCGGAGCGGACGTCCTCATACACGCGACGATCTCGGAGAACAGGAACGCCGTGATCGGGGTGGGCGCAGACGTCTCGTTCGAGCGCTCGCCAGACGAGTCAGGCAAGATGATGGATGTCAGGGTGGACGACCTGAACCGCGCCCTGCAGAGGGTCTCGGAGCGCGTCGAGCAGACGGAGCAGTCGATGCAGAAGCTGTCCGAGGAGATCCAGAAGTTCTACTCTCAAGCGGCACAGTCGGAAGGACGATGAGGACGTGCCATGTTCCGTGCGTTGAAAGAGCGATTCAGCGCCGCATCTGAAGCGGCGAAGTCGAAATCCTCCGAGGAGGTCTCCGACGTCGTCGGCGACAGCGGCAGAAGGCTCAAGGAAGCAGTCTTGGACGAGATCCTCCAGGAACTCGAGATGGGACTGCTCCAAGCGGATGTCGCGCTGCCCGTCGCCGAGGAGCTGGGCAAATCCGTCCGGTCCCACCTGTCTGGTAAGAGGGTCGACAGGAGCTTCAGTGTCGAGGAGGGCGTCGATCTCGCGTTCAGGGCCGCGGTGAAGGATATCATCACGGCGGAGACATTCTCCCTTGAGGACCTGCTCGCGTCGAAGGCCCCGCCGATAGTGATGATGTTCGTCGGCATCAACGGCACGGGCAAGACGACCGCCATAGCGAAACTCGCCTACAGGTTGCAGAAGCGCGGGCACACATGCGTCTTGGCCGCCGCCGACACGTTCCGAGCGGGGGCGATAGAGCAGCTGACGCTGCACTCGGAGCGGTTAGGATGCAAGATCATCAAACACCAGGCTGGAAGCGACCCCGCTGCAGTCGCATATGACGCGGTGGAGCACGCGAAGGCCAGGAAGAAGACATTCGTCCTCATCGATACCGCCGGAAGGATGCAGACCAACAGGAACCTGATGGACGAGATGAAGAAGATCAAGCGTGTGGCCAAGCCCGACGCCGTGTTCTTCGTCGGGGACTCCCTCGCCGGGTCGGACGTCGTGGAGCAGGCGAGGAGGTTCGACGAGGCCGTCGGGATAGACGCCGTCATACTCACGAAGATAGACGCGGACGCGAAGGGAGGAGCCGCGCTGTCGATCACCAAGGCCATCGGCAAGCCCATCGCCTACGTGAGCATGGGCCAGGAGTACGAGGAGTTCCGGCGATTCGACGCCGACTGGATGGTCTCTAGGATATTCGGCGACTGACGGCGTTACTCCGCGCGACCTATGTTCTCCCCGGCGAAGAGCGTCGCGTAGACCTTCGTGTCGAACATGAGGCCCGACACCTCGATGTACTCGTTCGCGTCGTGTCCGGTGCCTGGGATCATGGACCATGCGACCGCATCCAACCCTATGCGCCTGAACGGGTTGGCGCATGTCGCGCCTCCTATGCCTATCGCCTTGGGCGTTATGCCACCGACGGTCTGGATCGCC
>JBFFML010000034.1:0-7913 GCA_041554135.1 Thermoplasmata archaeon
CATGGTGCCGAGGATGGGGCTGATCTCCAACACCGGCAAGACACCGGGCGCGGTCCTCAGGAAGGTGATGTCCCGCATGGACATACTGCGTTACTTCGACACGACCACGTTCTCCGACGAGCTGCTCGTCAGAAAGCCCGACCCGACGATGTTCCTCAGGACGCTCGAAGACCTCCGCGTGGCGCCGGAGAACGCCGTGCACGTTGGCGACGACCCTGTCGCCGACATAGAGGGCGCGAGCGGCGTTGGCATGCGGACGGTGCACGTCGCGGGCGCCGAGGGTAAGGCGGCGGCCAAGGCCGACAAGAATGTGGCCTCCATCGTCGGAGTCGCCTCCGCGATAGAGTCGCTGAGGGGCGCGGACAGCACCGGATGACGGCGTGCCGGGGGCGCGCGTCGCGGGTCACAACGACTCGAGGGCGAACAGCAGGGCGAACAACGTGCCCAAGGCGATAGATAGGAAGTTGTTGCCCAGCTTGCCTATCCTGCCCCTCGTCTCCCATGTGGCGCCTATGAGGCTGTCCACCTGACAGCCGAAGAACCCGCACAGCAGCGGTATCAGCAGCGTCCTCGGACCGGCGAGGAGGTCGGTATCGAAGGCGGCGAAGACCACGTACGCCACGATGGACGTGTACGCCGCCGCGACGAACGCGACGAGCGTACCCGTCATCGATATGCCGCCGTCGACTCCGCGCCTCACGCGCCTGAGCGTGGTGATCAAGTACACCCTGGGGTCGATTATGCCTATCTCGCTCGCGGCCGTGTCGGCGGCGGCGACGGCGATGGCGGACACGAACAGGAAGCTCGCAACGTCCTTGGGGAACATGTTGGCGTCGGGGTTCCCGTTCGCGGCGACCTCCGACACGAAGCTCGCGAACGCGATGACGGTGGGTATCGCTCCGTTCGCCGCTATGTTCCTCCAGGACCTCTCGCCCTTGCTGCCCTCCTGGAAGCCCTCGGCGCGCTTCCACTCGATCTTGTACTTCGTCGCCGCGAAGCTCGTGATGAGGAATATGAGCAGGAGCACCAGCCAGAGCACGCTGCCGCAGATGCCGATTACCATGCCCACTACGAGGGCCGAGAGCGACCCTGAGAGGTCGAATATCCTCTTGCGGTACGATATCGCGGCCATCGCGACACAGAAGCACGTGACCCCTGCGAGCGTGACGGCGTCCGGAATGGGTAATGCCAACTGCTCACCTGACGCTCACTTCAAGCCGCCCGGGAATGCGGGAGCCCTGGAATAAAGCTTCTTCATCACTTCGTTGATGCCCCGTACGTTGTCCAGGTCGCCGTTCCAGTCTATCAGGTACATGGCGTACTGCTCCTCTATCTCGTCGACCACCTTCTTCATCCTGGTCGTCACCTTCCTGGAGGCCTTGCCGTGGAGCACGGCGGCGAGGTATATGTTCTTTCCCTTCTCCACGAGCACCGACTTCTCGCCGAAATCCAGCTTCCTCAAGGTGAACGACGTCTCGCCCCTGAAGGAGTCCTTCACGAAATCCTGGATGGCCACGAACATGCTGCTCAAGACCTGGTCGTCCATGCCGGGCTTGAGCCGGCGCGTGCTGTGGGCCATCAGTCTGCCGTCGCCGTAGATCACGAACGTCTCGTCGACCGCTATCCTCGTCTCATGGGCGAAATAGCCCGCCATGCCCAGGGCGGCGAGGACCGCCAACACCAGCAGGTAGGGCCACGCGGCGTCGACGAAATGCATCCTGACCTCGACCGAGTAGGTCGCGCTGGTCACGGAGTTCCCCGCCAGGTCCTCGACGACGAACCAGAACTCGGCGTTCCCCTTCTGCATGGGCACGTCGACCACGGCGTAGAACCTGTCCCCGCCGCTGGGCCTCATGGGCAGCTCGACGGCCGTGTCGTGGCCCGGGAAGAGGATGTACAGGGTCACGCCCTCGGGGTCGACGTTGGGATCGTCTATCTGTACCGTGATGTTCATCCTGTCGCCAGCGTATGTGTGGTTCGAGAGCCACAGGAGGGTCACCCCAGGCATGCCGCTGTCCACGCAGACGGTTATGTCACGCCTGATGGCGGCGTTGCCGTCCCTGTCCTCCGCGCGTACCTCGACGGAGTACGTCCCGTCGGCCCAGCCCGTCGTGTCGATCTCGTACAGTACGGAGAACTCCTCGGGCGGACCGCCGTCGATGGAGTATGTGACGGAGGTCAGCGGGATAGAGTCGTCGCTTACGGAGAACCGAAGCGGCACGCCAGGGTTTACGACGGCGCCGTTCAACGGCGATATGAGCTCGATCACGGGCTGTATGAGCAACAGCTCGCGCTGGAGCGCGAGGATGTTGCCGTCATCGTCGGCGAGCGTCAGGTTGACCATGTAGTTGGCCACCGGGTCGTAGTCGTGCGTGACGGACCCATGAGGGGCGCCCCCGAAGACCTCGCGCGCGCCGTCGCCGAACTCCCAGACGGTGCTCGTTATGTCGGGGAAGGCGATGGCGAAATGGCTCGCATTGAACGTCATGACGGACGTGTCGTCGGGGTCCGCCCGCGTGACCGTCACGTCGTCGAACGTGCCCGTGAGGTCCGTGTCAGAGATGTCGATGTTGATTGGGACTATCGTCGTGGAGTCGTCCGAGTCGGTCACCCTCACCTTCGCCGTGTAGCTCCCTGCCCAGAGGTACGTGTACGACGATATGTTCACCGTCGTGCGCCTATCGGCAACGAAATCCCCCCCGTAGGCGATGAAGTCCCATTCGTAGCTGACGACGGGGTCGAAGCTCAATACCGTCACGGTGAACTCCACGGGCTCGAACTCCTGATACGACGTGCCGCCGGTGGTCGTCTGCAACGTCACCTCAGGGGGTAGTTCCATGACCTCGAACTGCAGCAGGAAATCGCCGGTGTCTCCGTCCGCCTCGTCCACCTGCAGTCTCATCTCGTAGCTGCCGTCGGCGAGCGTGAACTCGATCCCCGCCATCTGCTCGGCCGTCAGGTTGTACTCCTCGAAGAGCCCGTCCGGGCCGGTGAGCGTCCAGCTCCAGTTAACGATGCCGTCGAATGAGTCCTCCGCGAGGAATGTGAACGGGACGCCCTCCCCTGGCGGATCATCCGACAGGGAGAGCGTGTCTAAGGGGCCGATGTCGAATATGGTTATGTTCACGCTCTCGACGGTCGAACTGCCGTCCTCGTCCGTCACGCGGACGGCGACGGTGTACACGCTCGAATCGCCCTCGGCGGGGAACACGGCAGTGGTCGAGTTCGTGTAAGTGACAGCGCTCGGGACGAACACGCCACCTTCGTACGAGAAGTTCCACTCGTAGCTGACTATCTCGTCCCACGGACCTCCGTTCCACTCGTCGACCACGGACTGGAACAGCACGCTCGTACCTTCGTACGCCGTCGCTGGCGCGACGAGTCTGACGGTCGGCGCCAGGGACGACACGTGGAAGTAGATGATGTGCGACGACACTGAGCCGTCCGAGTCGGTGACTTCGAGGGAGACGTTGCGGGAGCCGTCGTCGAAAGCGATGGAGATGGAGTGCTCGTCGCCGCTGCTGACCACCACGCCGTCCACGCTCCAGTTCATGAGCACGACTTCGTCGAACGACGTCGTCGTGTCCTCGAACACGACGACCTCACCTTCGCTGGGCTCAGTGGGCGTCATCGTGAAGCTCACCTGTGGCTCGCTGTCGACGACCGACACCGTGGTGTAGTCGGTGTCGTTCAGGCCGAGAGGGTCCCTGACCTCCATCGTGAGGTCGTAGTCCCCGAAGTCCATGTACACGTGGACGGGGTTCGGCTCCAATATCCAATCAGTGTAGTTGCCGTCTCCGAAGTCCCATCTGTATTCCATGAACGGCACCTCGGACGCTCCCGTCGTCGCGGAGCCGTTGAAGGTGAACGGCGTGCCCTGCTGGGCGACATAGGGTCCCCCGGAATGCGCCACGGGCGCGAAGTTGACCTGCTCCCAGACGGATACGGAATATGATCCGGAGTTGCACACGACGAGGTCGCCCCTGTGGTCTTGGCTGCCATCCGCCAGTATCGCGCAGGCGGGGGCGCCGCCAGTCACGAAAGTCATCGATGGCAGGGACGGAAGACCACCCGGTCCCTGACGGTACAGGAAGAGCAGGTCGGCCGAGTCGAACAGGACCACGAGGTCTTCGTGACCGTCGTCGGTCACGTCCACGAGGTCCACGAACGAAGGCGCCTCCGGAAGGTCGATGACCTCGGAGGGGATCTGCGAACTGAAATCCTCCTGGTGGAAGAGACGCAACCTGTTGTCCGTTGGTCCCAACGCCGCGATGTCGTCCTTTCCGTCCCGATTCACATCTCCGCTGAGGACCATCTCGAAGTCCCCGCCTATGCTCGCGGAGAGGTCGTAGTCAGTGTCGGGGGAGATCGGCGTCGCCGACGCCTCCTGAAGGATCACACCTATCGTGTTGGTGTCGCTCGGATAGGCGATGTCGTCCATACCGTCGTGGTTGAAATCGCCGACGGCGATGGACGCGATAGGCGTATCAGACGCCGACGGCAAGACCACTGGTTCGTCGAACATGGTCCCCGACGCGTCGTTGAAGAACAGCTCCATCTCGAAGCCGTCATTGGCCACGAGTAAGTCGGCCAAACCATCAGAATCGAAGTCCCCAGCGGCGACCGCGGTCACATTGCCTGAGCATAGGAACTCAAGCGTCGAGAAGTTGCCCGGCAGGCTCGAGTTCCACCGATGTATCTCCACGAGATCGCGGGTCGTGCTCGCGGTCAGGACGTCCGAGAGTCCGTCCCCGTCGAAATCCTCAAGGATTAGGATATCTGGAGAGTAGTCGAGGGCCATCATCGTCAGCTGGTCGGAGAATCGCAGGCAATAGCCGAATGCGCCCTGCGCCATGTCAGGGTAGAGCAGAACAAGATCGTCCCAATCGTCGCCGTCCAGGTCCCCCGAAACGATGGTTGACGCCATGTAGTCCGGGTTCGTCCAGAGTGTCATGTTGCTGTTCAAGAAGGACAGATCGTGTGAGGAGTATATCGCGACGCTCGTACCCGTCCAATCGGTCCTTGCTGACGCGATAACGAGGTCGTTCCCGGCGTCTGGATCCACGGAGTCTATCAACGCGTTCCTCGGCACGGACCCTGTCGGGATCGCGAAATCAGGCGCGCTCATCCATCTCGTCGTCCCCGAGGTCCGCTGGATGAGACCCATCGCGGCACTGTGTTCCTGGCTCAGCACGACGATATCATCGAACGTGTCGTCGTTGAGGTCCCCTGACTCGATGGTGCTCGGGACGAACTGCAGAGCGCACACTGGGGAGGCGCTGACGAGGTTGCCGGACTCTTGGTAGAAGAAACGCACGGTGGACGCTGTGTCACCGGTGCAGACCGCCACATCATCCAAATCGTCTGCGTTGAGTCTCCCCGAGGCTATCCCTGTCGGAGCACCGACGACATCGAGGAGCTGATCCACGCTCATGCCAAAACTGAAAGGCTGGTAGAAAACTGCGATTGTCTCATCGTATAGATTGGATACGGCAACATCCTCAAGATCATCGCCGTTGAAATCTCCGTGGGACAACGCATTGGCCCCATTACCTGATTCGAAAGCGATTCCCGTGTCGAATGTGTTGCCGTACTTGACTTCCACATATCCGAGTGCCGGGCCCGAGTCGGACCAGCCACAGACGATGGCTATGTCCTCGGAACTGTCTCCAGAGAAGTTGCCGACCACCATGTCTATGGCTCTATCCCGGGACACATCGCGCTTGATAGGTGCGTCGAACGAGTCCGCCGTCGCGTTGTACGGGAAGATCTCGACGCAGTCGGATTCGAGTATGCTAGCTCTGCGCTCCAGCACGGCTATCGACATGTTGCCGCCGCCGTCCAACTCGAGCGCCGAGACGGCGATGGGGTTCCTCGTGAGCGATATGTTGTACGTCGCGTATGTGTCGAACTCCCCGGACGGTCGACCCGCGAACACGGACACGCATCTCTGAAGGCCGGACACGCCGACGATGAGGTCCCTGAGCCCGTCCATGTTCACGTCGTCCAGAGCCACATCGGTCGACCCCCCGGACAGCATGAGCGCCCTGGCGATCAGCGGGTATTCGAGCACGGATTGGGACGTGTTCAACGCGCCATCGGGAAACGTGGACATGAGTGGGGATGACTCCATCTCCGTCCCGCCGACCATGAGACTCGCATAGGGTGGGCTGCGCTCACCTGACGCGCAGGACAAACACGAAGGTACGAGCAGAGAAGCGACGATGACAACGACTATCGTCGCCGTCGAGAATCGATGCACGTGCGTTCCCATCCCAGGGTAATGACAGTAGACTTACTTTAATATGATACTTTCGGAAAAAATGGCCGCCAGTCACTCCGGCACAAGGTCCAAAAGTTAAATACCGCCAAAGCCTACGACGGGAGGATGAGCAACTCGATCAAGATCGGCCGCGTCTTCGGGATACCGATCTACCTCCACCTGACTTTCCTCATAATCCTGCCTCTGTTCGTGTGGGTGTTCTCCGATGGCAGCGCCCGACTCCTTGGGATAACGCTCGGCTTTGGGGGCCTCGACACGAGCGTCGCCGTCAAGTACGCCTTCGGCACTGTCGCGGCCGTAGTGTTCTTCGCGACCATAGTCGCGCACGAGCTGGCGCACTCGTACATGGCGATCAGATACGGTGTCAAGATACGCAGCATAACGCTCATGCTCTTCGGCGGGGTGGCGTCGATGGAGGAGATACCCCGACAGCCGGGTCAGGAGCTCAAGATGGCCGCCGCGGGACCGATGACGAGCTTTGCGATCGGCGTGTCGTCATACGTCGCCATGGTCTCCGTCGACTTCCTCGACCTCGGGACCGTCGCGGCGGAAGGGATCGAGATACTCCTCGGCATCATCGCGTTCTACAACGTGCTTCTGGGCGTGTTCAACCTCGTGCCGGCCTTCCCCATGGACGGAGGGAGGGTCCTGAGATCGTTCCTGGCCACACGGATGTCGCATATCGACGCAACGAAGAAGGCGGCGTCGATCGCGAAGGTCCTGGCGGCGGTGATGGGTGTCGTCGGGATACTGTCGTTCAACATATTCCTGATATTCATCGCGTTCTTCGTCTACATGGGGGCCAAGGAGGAGGAGCAGGCGACGCTGATAACGGAGAGCCTCGAAGGGCTCACGGTGAGACAGCTGATGACCAGCCCCGTCCAGGTCGTCCATCCGAACATGTCCGTGCAACAGCTCCTCGACATAATGCTTACGACCAGGAGGATGGGGCTTCCGGTGGTCGACCAGGACCTCGTCGGCATAGTCACGCTCTCCGACACGAACAAGGTGCCGAAGGAGAACGCGAGGATGGCCATGGTGAGGGACATCATGTCCCTGGACGTGACGACCGTGGGCCCTGACGCGCCGGCCGCCGAGGCGATCAAGCTGATGAGCAAGAAGAGCATCGGCAGACTCCCGGTGGTAGACGAGGGCGGCACCATCGTGGGGATGGTGACGAGGAAGGACTTCCTGCGCATGGTCGAGATAATCGAGGCTCGGAGACGGGGCACCGCCTGGGGTCAGCCGAACTGGCGCGACCAGCAGCAGAGGCCACCGCCTCCGCCGCCGACCACCTGACCTACCCGGCCAACTGCTTCCTCTTGAATATCACCGCGCTCAACACCAACGCGACCAGAGCGTATGCGAACATCACGATGGCCGCCGTCTCAGGCGTCGGGTAGAAGCTGTGGAATTCTGCGCCCATGCCGGGGATCTCCATCACCGAATCCGTCGGGTACGGGTCCATGAGCACGTACGTGATCGTCCCCGCGGCGAAGGTCAGCGACGCCTCGATCTTGACGCCGGACACCATCGATACGGCGTCCACTATGGGCAGTATCATGATCAGCAGGAAGAACGTGAGCACTATCGCTCCCGTCGACCCCTTCAGGACGGAGCTAATCAGGTA
>JBFFML010000035.1:0-7259 GCA_041554135.1 Thermoplasmata archaeon
AAGGACGCCGAGCGTGCGCGCGGCATGGAACTCGACAGAGGCGGCGTGCTGAAGCGCTCCAAGAACTACGTCGCCATCCTGGTGCCGACGATCGTGTCATCGCTCAGGAGCGCCGACACGCTGTCTCTGGCGCTGCAATCGCGGGCGTACGGTGCCCGGGCCGACAGGACCTATCTGCGGGAGCTCAAGATGAGACCACAGGATGTCGTCGCCCTCTCGATAGTCGTCGCCATCCTCGTCGTGCCCGTGTTCGTCAAGTTCGTTCTCGGTGCACCTCTTTAGGCGTGGGTCCAGGACACGAAGGATGATTGTGCACATTCGTTCTTGGAGGGTTTAAGTACGCCCTTGGAGTTTAGCTAGCTCGATACGGATGGACCCCGAAGCATCTCCCGAGACGTCCGTCGAGCCCGCGAAGTTCGTCTCGCCCAAGACGGTCGCACTGTACGGCATCCTCACCGCGTTGACGGCGGCCATAACCATCGCGTCATATCTGCCGTTCTCCCCTACGAAAGGATACTTCAACCTGGGCGATTCCATGGTGTTCTTCTCTGCCCTGGCGTTCGGCTGCCGGGCGGGCGCGATATGTGGCGGCGTGGGCTCCGCGGCTGCAGACGTGCTCCTCGGAGCGGGTGTGTACGCCCCTGTCACCCTCGTTGCGAAGGGCGGGGAAGGATTCGTCGCGGGCCTGATATCGCGCTCGGGTCGAGGCAGGAACTGGGCGGTCGTGCTGGGCATCGCCGCTGGCGGGGCGCTCATGATCACGACGTATTTCATGGCGGAATGGCTGTTCCTCGACGTCGGTTTCGGCAAGGCGCTCGCGGAGGTCCCGATAAACATCGCCCAGGTGGTGCTGGGAGGGACCATAGGCGCGTCGCTCACTTATGTGATAAGGAGATCATATCCGGCCCTGGTCCGGGGCTGACTCCGACCGTCGTGGGCCGTCTGAGGTCACTTGCCCCTCAGCTTCCCGAGCTCCCTCTCGCCCACCTTGTCCCTGGGCATTAGCCTCTTCATGCCGGCCATCATGTTCATGCCGAAGTTCATGAACGCGGCGGGCAGCGATATGCCGAACCGCGTGCCCGTCTCGACGACCTTCCCGGGGTTCATGATGCCGTCGGGGTCGATGAGCGTCTTCAGCCTGCGGACGAGCTCCGCCCCCTCCTTGCCACGGTACTTCACGAGGTTGCCAGCGAAGAAGAGCCCGAGCCCCACCGGCCTCCCGCCGTTCTCGAAGGCGATGTCGCCCAGCTTCTTGCCGAAACCCATCGCGGCGGTCGACCTGAAGAAGTTGCTCTCGTTTGTGAGGTAGTACGGCATGAGCATGACCGTGTTCCTGTCCGCCACGGTGCCAATTATGGGTCCCTTGAGCTTCATCTTCTGCACGAGCTTCCTTGTGTCGGCCAGGGTCTTGTCGAAGCCCTCTATCGGGACGAGTATCTCGCCTGGTATCGCGCCGATGCCCAGCTCGCGCACCCTGAACTCGTAGCTCCTCTCGGACCACTCATGCTCCGCCACCTCTGAAGGCATCTTCTTGGCGCCGCTCGAGGTCATGATCTCGTCGAGGATTCTCTCCTCCAGGTCCACGCCCTCCTTACCTCCGGTGAGGTAGCAGGTGACCATGCATCCCACGTCGGGGGCGTCCTTCCCGACCGCCCGCAGATACTCGAAGTGGGCCTTGTCGCCGAACATGATGTGCATGGGCGTAACGTCGCTCCTGGACAGCTTCCTGAGCGCGGGCGTGAACTGGGCCAGGTCGTCGAAGGAGTAGGCCACCGCGCGCTGCGCCTCGGGTTTGGGGAGCACCGCCAGTGTGACCTCCGTTATGACGCCGAGTATGCCCTCCGAGCCAACGAACAGCCCGGTGAGGTTCGGCCCTCCGCCGTTGGCGGGGACGTACCTGTCCCCCGTGTGGACGATCTCGCCCGTCGGGAGCACGACCTCCAGATCCCTGATGATGTTCCCAGCGGTGCCGTACTTGTAGGCCCCGATGCCCGTCCCACCGGTACCGATCCAGCCGCCTATCGTCGCGGACGGGGCGCTGCTCGGGTAGCACGGCAGGAACAGCCCCTTCGAGTCGAGCGCCTCGCTCAGCGCCTTCCAGGTGATCCCGGGCTGCACAATGGCGATGAGGTTCTTCTCGTCCACGGCGAGGACCTTGTCCATCGCCGTCATGTCGAGGACGTATCCACCCTGCACGGGAACTGAGCCGCCGAGGCCCCATGTGCCGGCCCCCCTAGGCACGATGGGCTTCTTCGTCGCCTTGGCCTTGGCCATCATCTGCGCGACCTCCTGGGCGTACTTAGGTCTGACCACCTGGTCAGGTGTCGTCTTGAATATCAGGTCCATCTCCTTCGGGAGCGGCGCTAGGTCGTGGCTGTACAGCCTTCGTTCGAGTTGGTCATCCGATGTCTCCATTGTGAAACACCTGCCGTCATCTTGCGATATTGTCCCGGAGCCCACGCAGACGCGTGGGCCCGCAGGAGGACTCGTAAGCGGTCTTTCCCAATAAAACCTATACCCCCACCAACCGTCGACGACTCGCGCCCCCGGACGCGTGACGAGGCGGCGTCCTGCGCCGAAAAGTACTTATCGAGGCCGGATGTGAGAGATATGCATCCGTGTATCATAAACACCGCGCACATATCACGCAGATGTTGCGCGGCGATGGGGGATCCGTATGAACGCCACTCTTAGGACCATGGGACTGTTCCTTCTGCTGATCGCGTTGTTCACCGCGATCGGCTACGTCATCGGAGGATACTTCCTGAACGACTGGATCGTCGGAGCGCTGATATTCCTGGTGCTCGCGGCCGCGATGAACCTCATCAGCTATTTCTTCAGCTCCAAGATCGTGCTTTGGTCCTATAAGGCGAAGATAGTGACGGAGGCCGAGGCCCCGCGGCTGCACAAGCTCGTCAAGATGATATGCATGAAGGGCGACCTGCCGATGCCCAGGATCGCCCTCGTCCCGACGAAGACGCCCAACGCGTTCGCGACCGGCCGGAACAAGAACAACGCGGTCGTCGCTGCCACGGAAGGCATACTCACGCTCCTCACCGACGACGAGCTCGAAGGCGTCCTGGCGCATGAGATGGCGCATGTCAAGAACCGCGACATACTCGTCATGTCCGTCGCGGCCACGATCGCTGGCGCGATATCCTTCGCGGCGAGGATCCTGTGGTGGAACATGTTCCTCGGAGGCCGGAGGGGCAACGACAACATCATCCTGTTGCTCGTCGTTGCCATCACGGCACCGCTGGCCGCGCTCCTGATACAGCTGGCCATCTCGAGGAACCGCGAGTACAAGGCGGACAGGGAGGGGGCGCTGATGATCCAGCGACCACTCGCCCTCGCGAGGGCCTTGGCGAAGCTCGAGGAGGGCAACAGGCGAGTGCCGCTCAGGCGTGGGAACCCCGCCAGCTCCAACATATTCATCGTCAACCCGTTCAGAGGCGGCGGCGGATTCGTCTCGCTGTTCATGACCCACCCGCCTATGAATAAGCGGATAGAGAAGCTTCAGAAGCTCGCGGACGAGACCGGGTTCATAGGCTGAACTCGTCGGCGGACGGAGCGGAACGGCTCAGCCGACCTTCTCCCATTTCTCCAGCTTGAGTACGCTGGACAGCGTGCCCCCTCGCTTGATCTCCTCTCGGACACGCTCTTCACGCTCCATGACGTCTATTGCCCGATTCGCCGTCTCCACGGCGTGCTCCTGCGGCACCACCACGACGCCGTTCTCGTCGCCGATCACCCAGTCGCCTGTCCTGACCTTGACGCCGCCGCAGACGATCTCATCGCCGATGCCACCGTAGCCTTTCGGCTCCCCCGCGCTCGAGGCCACATGTCTGGAGAAGCACGGGAAGCCCATCTCCCGGATCGAGTCGATGTCCCTGGCCGCCCCGTCTATCACGACGCCCGCCACGCCCTTCGTCTTACAGCTCCACGCCGCCAGCTCTCCCCAGACGGCGAGCGTGCCTCCACAGGCGTCGATGACGATGACATCTCCCTCTATGGCACGGTCGATCGACTCGACGGACTTGGCCCAGTCGCCGCTGACCGTCTGCACGGTGACGGCTTTCCCGACCATCTTCGTCCCCGGGCCGGTCCGGAGGACGATGCCGGTCATCGCCCCCATCTTGTGCTGCGCGTCCGCGATGTTGGGCGACGATACCCTCATGAACGCCTCCCTGAGCGACTCGCCGGAGAACTTGCGGTACCTCTCCGTCTCCACCGCTCGGCCGGAGTCGAGCGCGGCCCTCAGCCTCGCCGTCGCGTCGCGAGCGTCAGCCGCCTTCACGATGGCGCCTCCCACGATGACGATCGACGCGCCGGCCTCGACGACCGCGGGGGCGGTCTCGCTGTTGATGCCTCCGGCCGCGGCGACCGGTATATCGACCGCGTCGGCGACCTCCTTGAGGTCCCCTAGGGGGGATCCGCCGACCATCTGTTCGTCGACGCCCACGTGCACGCAGAGCAGGTCCACGCCCATCCGCTCGAGCGCCTCTGCCCTCGCGGCCTTGTCAGCGACGTTGAAGAGGTCGACCATCACCTTCGCGCCGTACTTCCGCGCGGTCAGCACCGCCTCGGTTATGGTCGGGTCGGAGGAGAGCCCGAGCACGACGACGACCCCCGCGCCCGACTTCGCGGCTATCTCGACCTCCGCCCCGCCGACATCGATGGTCTTCATGTCGGCGACGATGGTCTTTCCGGGGAACGCCTTCTTGAGGCTGCGGATGACCTCCATCCCCTCGCTCTTTATCAGGGGGGTGCCGGCCTCTATCCAATCCGCGCCTCCGTCGGCGGCCTCCGAGGCGATGGTCAGTGCCCTCTCCGAATGAACGAGGTCCAACGCGACCTGGAGTATCGGCTTCATGACGCTGAAACACCGCAATCCCTGTATTAATAACCTGTCCGGTCGACGGCGGAGATGGCGCGCAAGAAACCATAATATGTGAATCACGGCATTCTGCGAATCACCATGGCGCACAGGAGCGGGGAGCGGGAACGTTGCGTGACCGGCATAGAGGGCCTCGACACGGTCCTGTACGGCGGCATCCCGAGGTCGAACACGGTCCTTCTCACTGGCAGCTGCGGCACAGGCAAGACGTCCTTGGCGCTCGAGTTCCTCATCCACGGCGCCCTGAAGGGCGAGAACTCGTTGTTCCTCTCGGTGACCGAGGATTCCGCGAAGATGCTCGCCAACATCATACCCTACAACTTCTTCGACGACGACCTCGTGAAGTCGGGCAGGCTCGTCTTCATAGACCTCCCCGTCATGTACGAGCGTCTGGGCATGACGAAGGCGGAGCTGACGATGGAGGAGATAGACCTGCTCGTCACCGCCATAGTCAGCCTCGCGAAGGAGCTGGGCACGAAGAGGCTCGTGATCGACTCCATAACTTCCGTCTGCTACAAGCTCAAGACGTCGGAGAAGATACGGGACTTCATACTGAAGCTGAGCAAGGCGCTCTCCAGCCTCGACTGCACGTCCATACTGGTGAGCGAGGTCTCGGCGATGTCGAACACGTACTCCATGTTCAGCGTCGAGGAGGCCATATCCGACGGCATCGTGCTGATGGCAAACATGGAGAGGCGCGGGGACCTCCTGCGGACGCTCCAGGTGATAAAGATGCGGGGCACGATGCATTCGAGGGCGAAGTACGTCCTCGACCTGACGCCTGAGGGCGTCCTGCTCGTGCCGCTGCTCAAGGGAGGGAGCACGGGGACATGACCGACGAACGCATAGCACAGCATGTGGCCGACGAGCTGCTGGAGGCGCCGCCCTCCTCGGCCGTGTCGCTCCAGATGTCCGTGGACCACTACCTGGAGGTCCTGAGGGGCGTCCTGGACCTGTTCGCCTCGAAGCGGGAGGCGGACATCATCTACGTCACCTCGACGATATCCTACGAGGCCATCAAGAGGGTCATGGAGGCGTTGGACATAGACACGTCGAGGGTCTACTTCGTGGACTGCATATCCCACCTCATGATGGGGGCGTCCTCGGGCCAGAGGGACGACCACACGACGCTGGTCGAGAGCCCCACGATGCTGGAGAACGTGATGCTGAAGGTCGAGTACCTCATCCGCCTGTCGGAGGCGGAGGAGAAGCTCGTGGTGATAGACTCGATCAACTCGCTGGCGATACACAACAACAACTGGATACTGTCGGAGTTCCTCCACATACTCGTCTCCGGCCTGAGGGCCCGGAACGTGTACACGGTGATACTGTCGGTCGAGGAGCACTCGACGCCGGAGATAAGCAACATGGTCAGCCTCGTATGCGACCACGGCGTCCGCACGGGTCCGAAGGAGGGACGAGATGAAGCTCAGTAGCATCGGCATCAACGCGCTGGACGAGCACCTCGGAGGGGGCGTGCAGAGGGGCTCGACCGTGCTCGTCATGGGCACGCCCGGTTCGGGGACTGAGTTCTTCGCCAAGCAGTTCGCGTCCGCGGGCGAGGAGTCCGTGACGTACTTCACGTCCACCGAGCGCGACGAGGACGTGCTCGCCGTGATGCGCGAGTACGGGTGGAGGACGGACCTCTCGATAGTCAACATAGGCACGAAGTACTACGAGAACGTGCTCGCGAAGAAGCTCGAGATAAGCAGGTTCAGGCAGGAGGGCATATCGCTCGCGGACATAAGGCGCTTCGGCGAGAAGGACATCCAGAAGGAGGAGAACTTCCTGACGTTCCTCTCGTACGAGATATCGAAGCTGGACCCGCCCTTCAGGGTCGTGATAAACTCGCTGGACTTCTTCCTCGAGAACTACGACAGCGCCGAGGTGCTCATGGCCATGAGGACGATCAAGGCGCACACGCAGCATTCCGAGAGCCTCACGCTGATGACCATGCTCAGGGGCGTGCACGAGTCGCGCATACAGAGCAGTATCGAGGACCTCGCCGACGTCATACTGGAGCTGGACAGGGAGAAGATCGGCCACGAGTTCAAGAAGTACATGATCGTGCAGAAGGTGAGGAACCGCCCTGTCATGGTGGGGATAATACCGTGCTCGTTCGACGAGACCGGCATAAAGCCGTGTTGAGCCGCGCGTTCGCCGTATCCGTCGGGCTTCCGAACCGTCGCGTTTTCGGCAAAAAGCGACATTTCACGCTGACCTTATAAGCGTAAGAAGACGAAGTCTTCTTCACATGGCGGAATCCACGACATGGCCAGATGTTCCACTTCGACTTTTGTCGTACCAACTCACGCTCACTTATGATAATCACCCGCAAAGCTATATAAACGCCGCCAAGCGC
>JBFFML010000036.1:0-7118 GCA_041554135.1 Thermoplasmata archaeon
ATGGCCAAGTCGGTGGCGCAGTTCTACAAGTCCATGAAGGACGCGGGCATGGACGAGGATCAGGCGTATGCGCTGACGAAGCAGTTCATGTCGAGCTTCAGCGTGGGCGGCCTGATATCGAAGGCCTTCGAAGGCGGCAGGAGCGGCGAGGACGAGATCGAGAAGGAGATCAAGAAGCGCGTCAAGGCGAAGCTGAAGCTGGAAAAGGATGACGATGACTGATAGCGTCCGCCGGACCGACATACCCAGGTTGGTCGGGGCGGTAGGCGCGAGAGCTCCAGGTATCGTCATCCGGCTGGGGTTCTCCTATCTCAGGCACAAGAAGGGCTCCCAGAGGGCCACGAAGACGTTCGTCAGGAGTCTGGAGGAGAACGGCGTCCCGCCGCACCTCGCGATGAGACTCGGGGAGGCGTACGGGTCCGAGCTGAGCGTCAGGAAGCTCATCGACAGCGGAGGTACCCCGATCCTCAAGAAGGTCAGATGGTGATAGCGCCTCCAGGAAACTAATATAGCCGTAGCGTCTGATACATCGGGTCGTGAAGGCTGAACTGAGCGGGATAGCGGACGAGGTCATGCGTAAGTACCGCGAGCTGCCGATGGACTTCGCGGGCCACGTCAAGGTTGGCAGAGGGGCGAGCGGCTCCGAGACTTCTAAGATAGACAAGTTCGCGGAGGACGCGGTCCTCGAGCACATCGAGCGGGAAGGCGTCGACCTGAACGTCCTCAGCGAGGAGATAGGCCATGTGGACCGTGGTGCGAAGAGGACCCTGGTGCTCGACCCCATCGACGGCACGCTGAACTGCACGCATGGCATACCCTTCTTCTCCGTATCGCTCGCAGTCTGCACCAAGACCATGAGCGACTGCGACTTCGCCCTCGTTAAGAACCTGTTCACGGGCGACACGTACTACGCCCGCAGGGGCGGAGGGGCGACCCTCAACGACCACAGGATAGCGGCCTCGAGGTACGTCCAGGACGATTCCATATTCATCATATACGACGGCAGGGACGCCGCCCCCGAGACCGAGCGCATCAGGAAGATTTCCAGCAGGACCAGGACCATGGGCTGCGCCTCGCTCGAGATGTGCCTCGTGGCGCAGGGAGCTGTCAACGCCCACTACATGAACTGCGAGAACCCCCAGCGGATGATACGCGTGGTGGACATCGCCGCGAGCGCGCTCGTGCTGAGAGAGGCGGGCGGGGAGCTGTGCGACCTCGAAGGCAACAAATACGACATATCCCTCTCGTTAGATGACAGGAAGAACTTTCTCGCCTACGGCGACCCCGTCGTCAAGGAGTTGGTCCTACGAAGCTAGGTATCGTCGGCACGCCCGACCTGAGCAGGTTCAAGATAGTCGCGCAGGAGGTACTGCAGGCGCTCGATGGGCAGGATTATGTCCTGGAGAAGCAGACCGCGAGCGCACTCGGGCTCGAGGGAGTCCCGCTCAAGGACATCGACGCCGATGTCGTGATATCCGTGGGTGGCGACGGGACGATGCTGAGGACCCTGAAGGAGACCGACCACCCCGTCCTCGGGGTGAACGCAGGCGTCCTGGGTTTTCTGACGGAGGTCATGCCGGACGGCGTCGAACCTGCGATCAAGAGGCTGCTCTCGGGGGACTATCGCATAGAGGAGCGACTCCGGCTGAAGAGCGTCATGGGCGACGAGCGACTCCTGGACGCCGTCAACGAGGCGGTCATACACACCGCGCACATCGCCAAGATGAGGCATTTCTCCATATCCGTCGACGGCCAGCCTGCGACGGACCTCAGGGCGGACGGCGTCATCGTGGCCACGCCGACGGGCTCGACATCCTACGCAATGAGCGTCGGCTCGTCCATCATAGACCCGCGGGTCGAGGCGCTGGTCATCGCGCCCATCGCACCTTTCAGGCTCGCGGCGAGGCCGTTCGTCGTCCCCGCCAGCAGCAGGGTCGTGATAGCCATCAAGGAGCCGAGGGAGTGCACGATGGTTATCGACGGCCAGGACGAGATAGAGATGGCTGGGCACGAGAAGCTCGAGTTCACCGCGTCCGAGAAGAAGGCTCGGTTCGTCAGCTTCGAGGACGACTTCTACAGGGACCTCGAGGAGAAGCTGATAGCGTTCACGCCTCACGCGGTACAGCGTCATTGACGTCGGGGGGCGGATGGTAGTGGAGATGCACCTCGCGAAGAAGCAACCGACAGTCGCCATCGGATACCCCAAGACGTGGTTCGGCCTCGGCGCAGTCGTATGCACGGCCGGCATCGTATCGTCGGCCTATCTCGCCTACGGGTCCCTCGAGGAGTTCACCCGCACCTTCTGGGTGATAGTCGCGTCGGCCCTCGTCATCTTCCTGTCGGTGTTCATCATCCCCTGCCTGATCACGACGCATGTCGCCGGCGAGAAGGGGCTCCACCTCCGCATGGGCCTCCTGATCAACGCGACGGTGCCGTACGCCGCCATCCGGGAGATCGCTCCGGACACCGTCAGGAGGGGGGCGCTGACCGTCGGGATAGGCGTCCGTCACAAGCCGAAGCTGAGGGCGATGTTCGTCGTCTCATCGTTCAAGAACCTCGTCGTGATGAAGCTCAACATGGACCTCAGACTCGGTGGCCTACTGGGGCCGACGGTGGGCCAGATAGTGCTCAGCGTCAAGGATGTCGACTCGTTCCTGAGCACGGTCGCGTGCATGAGCGGGGCAGAGGAGGGATGACCCTGCCGCTGTTCGATTTCACGAAGAGCAAGAAACAGATAAGCGGCATCAGACGGCGCACGCTGAAGATGATTCTCGAGGCGGGCAGGTCGAGCATGCCCAACGAGTTCGGCGCCATACTGCGCGCGGAGGGGGAGGTCATAGACCAGCTCTGGCTCATCCCGGGCACGGAATCGAGCGACTCGGCCGCCCTCTTCAGGCTTCACATGCTCCCGATCGACTTCCACGTAGTCGGCACGGTCCACTCGCACCCGTCCGGCGGTTGCTGGCCGTCGGGCGCGGACATCGATCTCTTCCGCAGGTTCGGCTATGTGCACATAATCGTGTGCGACCCCTTCGACATCGATAGCTGGGCGTGCTACGATGGCATCGGTGAGGAGAGGGAGCTCGAGGTGGTCGACTGAGCAGAGAGGTTGGACACTGTCCCCGTGCCAAACCGAGCAGATGGTCACCTTGGCGATTCCATGTAGAGATCAAGTATCAGGAAACGGTTCGACGCCTTGCTGTCCACGAGCACCGTGACCTTGTCTCCTTGCTTGACCGTCTTCCCGATCTTGGGGAGAAGTCCGCCTATTGTCTTGGCAGTCTCGATACGTCTGCCCTCGAAGTTGTATGACACACCGATGACAGCGAAGGTCGGGCTCACCGTCGAATATCCCTCCACCTCGCCTGATAGAACGACGCCTCTCCTGATGAGACGAGCCCATGTGTGGTATCGCCAGAAGGACAGCACCACACCTGCGACGGCGGCCGCCACGAAGGATATGGACACCCAGAACTCACCGGGGGTGATCACAGACTCGTCCTCGCGTGTGCTCGGATCGTCGTTGCTGGAGAGGGTGTTGACCAGCCACCCGAGGAGGCACATCATGATGATTGACCCAACGAAGAGATAGAAGAAGATGTCCCTCAGCAAGAACCTGCCTGCGCTCAGACCCAGGTTGTCGCTCTGAAGACCGCCCTGCACACTCATACCCCCGACCGCGACACTCCGTCCTGTACGCGACTCTAGAACACCTTGCTCCTGGGGGCGATCGTGCCCTTCACCACCGCGCCCATGCCGATGAACGTCTCCTCGCCGATTATCGTGCCGACGTCTATCGTGGCGTTTATGCCCGTCTTGACATCGTCACCGATTATCGCGCCGAGCTTCCTCCTGCCCGAGCCGGTCCGCCTGCCGTCGATAATCACGCTGACCTCTCGCTCGTCCAGGCGTAGGTTGGCTATCTTGGTGCCCGCGCCGAGGTTGCATCGTTCCCCGATGACGCTGTCGCCGACATAGCTCAGATGAGGCACCTTCGTGCCGTCCATGATTATCGAGTTCTTGACCTCGACGGCGTTGCCCACCTTGCACCCAGCACCGACATACGTGCTCGGGCGGATGTAGGCGTTCGGCCCTACCTCGGTGTCCTCCCCGATTATCGCGGGGCCGATGACTACGCTCCCGGGCCCCACAACAGAGCCTTCCCTGACCTGCACGGGCCCTCTCAGCTCCGCCCGTTCGGACACATCGCCCTCGACCTCGGACTCGATGTCCGCCATCAGTATCCTGTTCGCCTCGAGCAGGTCCCACGGGCGCGCGACGTCTATCCACTCGCCTGTCAGCTTGTGGGCGAACAGGTGTTTCTTGTCCATGAGTATCCTGAAGGAATCGGTGACCTCGTACTCTCCCCGGACGGACTTCTTCGTGCTGCGTATCGCATCGAATATCTCGGGCTCGAGCACATACGCGCCCGCGTTGACCAGGTTGCTCTGGGGAGACTCCGGCTTCTCGACGATGCTCTTCACCACGCCGTCCTCGACCTCCACGCACCCGTACCGCTTGGGATCGAGCACGGACGCGAGCGCGACGACGGAGCCCTTGACCTTCTTGTAGTGCCCGAGCATCCCGTTGACGGACTCCTTGGTGAGTACGACGTCTCCGTACAGGCATAGGAACGGCCTGTCCGTCCTGTCCTCGACCATGCTTATAGCGTGAGCGGTCCCCAACCGCTCCTTCTGCTCGACATACTCTATCTTCACACCGTAGTCCTTGCCGTCCCGGAAGTGCTCCCTGACGCGGTTGGCCTTCCAGCCGACCAGGAGTATGAGATCCTTGATGCCCGCCGCCTTCAACGACTCGATGTTGTGCTCCAGGAAGGGCCTGCCAGCGACCGGCAGCAGTGGCTTGGGTATGTTGGATGTCAGAGGCCTCATCCTGACCCCCTCGCCGGCCGTCAGGATATAGCCCTTCACGCGACACACCTCCTCACGACGTCCGTCATCGCTTCGAGGAGATTCTTCGCCTGTGCGTCGTCCCTCGCCTCAGCCATTATCCGTATCTTCGGCTCGGTGCCGGACGGACGGACGAGCGTCCACCCGTCCTCGAACTGGTGTCTGAAGCCGTCCAGAGTCACGAGCTCGCGACACTCGACGCTGCTCAACTCGATCCTCAGCATCTCGAGTACCCCGTCCTTCCGGGACGGGTCGAACGGTACCGCCGATCTCAGGGTAGGATACTTCGGTATCTCCTTCCTCAGCTCGGACAGATTCTTCTCGGCCGCGACCTCCACAATCCTAGCCGCCGCGAGTACGCCGTCGGGGCAGTAGGTCTGGTCGGGGAATATCCATGTGCCCGAAGGCTCCCCGCCGAAATCCGCCCCGGACTTCTTGACCTCCTCGCTGACGAACACGTCTCCCACCTTGGTCCTGATGATATCGGCATCGACATGGTCGTCCACAGCCATGGACGCGTCGACGGTCACGACGATGCGGTCCTTCGCGAACCTGCCGGCGAACAATGCGAGGAGTTCGTCCCCGGCAAGGGTCTGTCCCCTATCGTCGACGGCTACCATCCTATCGCCGTCCCCGTCGTGGGCGATGCCGAGGTCGGCCTCCATCGCGGTGACCGCGCCCTTGAGATCACCGAGGTTCTCGTCCGTCGGCTCGGGCATCCTGCCAGGGAAGTGTCCGTCGCGGTTGGAGTTGAGTGTGAC
Source organism: Thermoplasmata archaeon (assembly GCA_041554135.1). GTDB lineage: Archaea > Thermoplasmatota > Thermoplasmata > UBA10834 > UBA10834 > UBA10834. The sequence continues at coordinate 5,672 of JBFFML010000036.1, forward strand.
GACCTTGCAGCCCATCTGCTGCAGCACGAGAGGCGTGATGGTCGACGCCGGGCCGTTCGCACAGTCCACGACGACCTTCAGGGTCGCAGCCCCCACATCCGACATGATACGGTCGAAGTGGCGGTCCACCGCGTCAGGGAACAGATGAGATGTACCGACGAGGTTCCACGGTTTCAGCGAGTACTTCCCCTCGGAGATGATGTCCTCTACGTGACGTGATTGGTCGACGCCGAACCCCATCCCGTCGGGATTCCACAGCTTGACCCCTGCGTATTCGGGAGGGTTGTGGCTCGCGGTCAACATGACGCCGCAGTCCAGATCCCGCGCAGCCTCGGCCAATGTGGGAGTCGTGACGAAACCCGCGTCGTAGACCTCACACCCACACGCCATCAGGCCACTCGATACGGCGGCGTGCACCATGTCGTTAGATGTCCTGGCATCGCGGCCGATCACGGCCTCCTTCGCCAGCCCCCCGACCGCCATGCCTATACGTGCGGCGAGCTCGGGGGTCATCTCGGTGTTGACCACGCCCCTTACACCAGACGAACCGAAAATTCGCATTCGAACGCTCCTCGGAACATCGAATAAGAGTACTTGATTATATTAGATTCCGTCGCGGAGACCGCGTTCCTGCGGAACGCGCAGAACCATCGGACACCTTTCGAAGGGAGCCTTCGGAAACCCCCTCCCGGGGGGCCAGTGTGACTGGCTCCGCGTGACTGCGACGACGAAATCGGGGTAGCCAGATAAGCGGTAAAAGGTAGCCAGCATACGCAAACACTTATATATCGCACGAAACGATACATATCTGGACCATGTCTGGATGACATGGCCAGGACGACACGGAGGAATAACAGATGGTCATGGAGCCCATAAGTATCGAGAAGGCGATGTCGATCGCGAAGAAGAAGGGCATCAAACCCGGCCGCGTGAAGGGGACCAACGGAATCCAGTTCACGAAGGGACGGAACCCACGCCTCGAGACGGTCGGCTGGGACGAGTTCAAGGCGACCCTCGCCAAGAGGAAGCTCGCGGTCTACGAGAGCGGCGGCTGGATGAAGATAATGAAGGCCAAGAGAAAGAGATAGGCGCGACGACCCTATCCTTCCGCTGAAACCCCTTTACACTTTCAATCATTCTTTTCATCGGTTCTTGCGTGAGGTGTCGTGCTCTCCTCGCTACGGGGGGCGGCGGCTTCTCAGCAGAGTTATTTATACGGCCACCATAATCACAGCATCTGCGTCAGCTCAGAATGCAGGGATAGCCAAGCTAGGTCAACGGCGCTAGATTCAGGGTCTAGTCGCGCAGGCGTTCGCCGGTTCGAATCCGGCTCAAGGAAAGGCCATAGGGGCGGGAGGAGACGCCCTTAGGCCCTTGAAGGCAATTCAGGATGTAGTCGGGGACGTTGTCCAAGGCCACATCATAGCCGTGGCAATGCTCGGAAAAT
>JBFFML010000037.1:0-6150 GCA_041554135.1 Thermoplasmata archaeon
ACATCCTTGTCTCCGGTCTTGTCGAGGGTCATCTCTGGGGGCATGAGCATTCCCACGACATCGATCGGGATGTCTCTGTCGCCGCTGTCAGGTTCCGGCTGCATGTCGTAGATCTCACCATGCAGAGAAGCACCTGGCCACCAGGAGGCGCCCAGGTAATCTGGCATGCTGGTCAGGGCCAAGTGTGCGCCCCAACCGACAGTAACCGCATCGTCCTCACCGAATTCGAGCTCGAAGAACCAGACAAGAAGGTACACGCCGAACCTGTCATCGAGTATTTCAGCTTCCTGATACTGATTAATGATGACACCATCGCCGGCAATGACTGAGAACGGCGTGGCCGTCGGTCCATAGATGTTGAACGGCCCCGCAATTCCTGGATACTCAGTGTAGTAGTCCACACCATGGTGCTCTCTGTCATAGGCGAGAGTGTCGTGGGCCATCCAGATCTGGGCATTGACAGTCTCAGGGTTGCTCTCGTCTGGGTCAGCGAAGAACTTCTTCGCAAGAGTGACCTTGTAGGGAACGCTGTCGCCCTCGTTGTATCCCTTGATGACTCCCGTGGTCCACGTCGCATGAGGTTCAAGGGTGTATCCTTCGAATAACACAGCAGGGTCAAGGAATGTCGTCGTCGCCTCGAGGACGGTACCGTCCGGAAGGGTCTGCGTCGCGGTTACCAGGACCGGTTCCTCGAATTGCACGACACCGGTCGCGTAATACTCAGAGAATGTGAAAGTCCCATCATATATGGGCGTCACCGAATACTCAAGCGCTACGGGAAAATCAGGATGATTCAGAGAGATGTCAACTAAGATTGACGGCTCCCAATTCTTCCCATAGATCACGACCTGCTCTCCATCGACATACACATCCTTCGAAGGCCATATCTCCGGCTCCGGTTCGATTGCCGCCATGGCAACGAACGGGCTCGCCACCATGACGAGCGCCACGAATACAGCCAAGAAGATCCTGCTCAGTCCGAACTCTCCGCGAGTGTCACGACCCGCGAGAATGCCGTTGCTAGATTTCATTCTATTCCTCCCCCATTATTACGTTGTTATGCTGGTCGTCTTTCCCGGACGCGGTCTCACGTTCAGTTTGGGCCGGGTCAGTAGACCAGCTTGTATCATACTGCAACGAATCTTAACGCCATAAACTTTGTCGTTCATGGTTTCGGGGTTCTTCCTACAATCGGATGTCAGCGATGTGTCCTCGCCGGGCACGATCTCGCGCACGGCGCGGGCTGCGTCTCACACAGAGTTGCGCAGATGATGTCGGCAGATGCGCTGTTTCGAGAGGGTCGTCCCAGAGGACCAGATTATACAACCAAGTGTACAAGAACGCATACAAAAATGTATTAACTTGGCAGGCCATTCGCCATCGGGTGGGGGAGGCCTGGGGGAGATTTCACCGTTCGGAGTGGAGCATTGATGAACAACCCTTTCAAGTTCGACGAGCCCGTGACGGGCAGTTACCATCTCGACCGTGACGAATCGTCGGAGATCATCGCGAACGCCAAGACGCATGAGCACACCGCGATATACGGTGAGAGGCACATAGGCAAGTCGTCGTTGCTTGCGGAGACCGCTAGGAGCAACGCGAGGGATTTCATATTCGTCAAGGTCGACGGACGCGCCATTGCCGACGAGAACCAGTTCCTCGACTGCTTCACGAGTAACGTCATCAGGGCGGGCATCGGCAAGGCGTGGGGTATCGAGCCTGCGCTGGGGGACCTGCTGAGCACGAGGAGGATGAGGGCCGCCCTGTTGTCGTACGGGGATATCGCGGCGGCCGATAGGATGCGGGTGAGCGTGCCCGGAAAAGCGGAGGCGCGCTCGTCCAAACCCGATGACAGGGCCGCGCCGGCGGTTCAGATGTGTCCTCGCTGTGGCAGGCCGCTGAAGTGGATCGAGACATACGGGAGGCACTACTGCTACAGCTGCAAGAAGTACGCCCCGAAACGTACCAAGCGGCCCCGCGACAGCTCCCGCGTGCCGAAGCGATTATCGGACAAGCCCGAGCCATGTCCCAGATGTGGCTCGCCCATGAGATACGTGCACAGGTACTCCGATCACTTCTGTCCAGGGTGCGGGCGATACCCGCTGATCGACAGGGTCGTCGTGCCTGAGCCCTGGGTTACGCAAGACATGGACGCCGCGCTGGACCTGCCACAGAGGCTTGCGGAGCTGAAGGGGAAGCCTGTCGTCGTGATGCTCGACGACATCGACGATGTGCATGGGCTGAGCGGCGGGCGTCTGGTCGAGGCGATGCGGCTGAAGTTCGAGGAGCACGATGACGTGGTCTACGTCTTTGCGAGCGGCTCCGAACGGCAGGCGCGACGGATGTTCGATGACAGGAAAGGGGCGTTCTTCAAATTCGCGAGGACGGTCGAGATCCGCAGGATACCCGACGCGAAGATGCAGCGGTTCCTCACCAGGAGGTTCAGACACGGAGGCGGCAGGTTGACCGAGGACGCGGCCAAGAGGATAGCCGGCGTGAGCGAGGGCATCCCGGCCTACGCGCAGCACATAGGCCACGAGCTCTTCGACATCTCCGCCGATCCGGAGATGGCCGATGTCGACGCCGCGATACAGAAGACCGTGCGGCAGTGCTCCATGGCGTACGAGCTCCTCTGGGATTCCATAAGGAGCCCGCTCCACAGGCGGTATCTGTTCGCGATTGCCAGGGAACCGAAGGCACCTCATGGGAAGGCGTTCATCAGACGCTATGGTCTGAGGTCGAGGTCGCACGTGCAGCGCATACAGACGCAGCTGGAGGCGAGGGGCATCATCAAGGATCGGGAGATAATCGACCCCATGTTCGTGACTTGGATCCGGCTGTCGAACGCCCTCTGAGCCGGTGCGGGGCCATGCCGTCTCCCGTGCGAGCACCCGGCATTTACATATCATCGATAGACGTTCATCGGGAAGGAGGTTGAAGGATGGCTAGGAGGTCGGGGACGTCCGCCGCGCGATTCCCGAAGGCGAGGCTGTTCGGGCTGGCGCTAATCGCGGTCGGCCTGGTGTTTCTCCTCCTGGCCTTTGACGCGCAGTCGGAGATCGACCTGATAGGCGATACGAACGACCCGGTTCTGCAGAGCAGGGCTCAGAGCCTGCGGGACGGGAGGGACGCGTTCGTCGTTTGCGCTGCCGGCTTCGCCTTCCTCGGCCTGTTCGGATTCTTCACGCTCGTCGAGAGCGGCCATCCCCTCAAGCTCGCGCAGGACCAGATGGTGTCGAGCGCCAGGACGCGGGACAGCATGGTCCGCGGGCTGTCGTTGTCAGGCAACGCGTCGTACCTGCCGGCGTCCCGCGGGCTCACGGAGGAGAGGGTCCTCATACCGGCGGCTGAGGGCGACGCCGCGCTGCCAACGGCCGTCTCCGACGACATGGCGATCATCCCAGGCAAGGACGGTTCGTCGCCCGGGATGTTGGTCGAGCCTCCCGGGCTGAAGCTGCTCGAGACGATGGAGGAGGACTACGGCGCCGTCATCTCCGGCGCGGGCGTCGAGAACGCCGAGGGCAGCCTCCAGGCGCTGAAGCACAGCATGAACCTGGTCAAGGATTTCCATTTCAAGGAGCGGGACGGGAAGACCATCCTCAGGGTGGAGTACGGGGCCTTGCTGCCCGCGTGCAGGGCGGTCAGGCGAGGAACGCCCGACACCTGCAGGCAGGTCGCGTGCATCGGCTGCTCGTGCCTGCTGCTGGCCGCTGCGAGGGCGACGGGCAAGGTCGTCAAGGTGGAGGATGTCGACAACTCCGAGGACACCGTGGTCTTCACTCTGCAGCTGAGGGACTGGTGAGGCGTGGGCGGGTTCGCCATCCCAGCGTCGGCTCGGACGGCACTTTTATTATCATCATCGGGCGTTCGACAGATGAGATGAACACATCCGACGAGAGGCGGCGCCTCCGTCTGCTGCCCTGTTCCGTGTTTGCGCTCGTCCTCACGCTCACGGTCCCGTTCGCGTCACACGACGCGGCCGCCGAGATCCCCCACGAGAACTACGACCTCGTGGAGTCCGACATCGACCTCGTCGTCGCGATGCTGAACGCCTCGATACGCGCCTCCGAGGATACGCTGAGACACCTCTACGAGGAGGACCTCGACGCTGCGCGTGGCTGCATCGACATCGCCACGAGCGTGGTCGGACCGGCGGAGGCGATACTGGAGGACATCGAGGACGTCGCTGGCAGCCACGAACAACTGAGCGTGCTCATACCGCCGTTCTCGTCGCTCCACGACGGCATGCGGGACTTCGCCGACCTCGAGGAGGCGATGCTGAGCATCAGGGGGGAGATCGTCGCCATCGCGTCCGAGCTGAACATCACCGACTCGGAGGCCATCGAGGTCATCGACTCCATCCGACGGATCAACACCGTGTTCTCAGGGATGAACGATTCGATAGAGGCGATGCTCTTCCACGCCGGAGAGATCGACTCCCTCACCATCGACGACTGGCGTCCCTTCGTGCCGAACGATCTCTCGGAGCTGATAGAACGCCTTCGCGAGCTCGTGACGCTGATGCGCGAGGATATCACCGAACTGATAGAGGAAGGCATCCCGTGGCAGGACGACAGATCGTTCCTGCTGCTTTGGATTGCCGATCCCGACCTTTACCTCGGCGAGACGCTCGGCGGCGGGGGATACTTCATCAGGAACGGCACGCACATCGTCGGCAGCCCCGTGGAGATACTCGTCGACGACATCGTCATCGGCGTGCGGTACACGGACGACGAAGGGGCCTTCTCGTTCAGCCACACGATACCCTTGGACGTCTCTTGGCTGGGCTCCCACGACCTGACGGCGACGGCGGTCGAGTCGGGGGAGACGACCACGTCTGAGACGCTCGTCTTCAATGTGTCCTTGGTCCCGACGGAGATAACGTTGCTGCTCGGCAACGCGAGTGTCGCACCCTATGAGGACCTCGTCGTCGAGGTGGTGCTGACGAGGGAGCCCGCTCGGCCGTTGCCCGGGGCCTCATGCGTACTCTCCGTCGACGGCTCCGAACTGGAGTTCGTCACCGACGACGACGGCCGCGGCGAATGGACATGGAGCGGGTCCACGCTGGGCCTGGGAGCGCACGTCTTCTCCGCCCGCTTCCCCTTGACGCTGCCGTTCGCGGCCTGCGATTCCGGCGAGATGACCGTCGTGGTCGACATGCCGACATCCATGACGCTCAACATCTTCTCCGACAGGCTGAAGGCGGGCTACTACCTCATCGGGGACGGCGTGCTTCTCGACGACGCCTCATCGCCGATCGCCGGCCAGAGGATAACGCTGTCCGTCGACGGTGAGGCGCTGACGAACGTCACCACCGACGCGACGGGCAAGTACGCCTTCTCGATCGACACGCTCGACATGGCGGAAGGGGCACACGTCCTCCTCGCCGCGTTCGAGTACCATGACCCCTATTGGCGAAGCTCGGAGGACGAGGCGAATTTCGTCATAATCAGCATGTCCTACTCGGAGTACCCGTTCCTGCCTTGGATACCGGGATGGGACACCGGCGGGGGCCTGCCGGAGCAGATACCGTACCTGTTCTTCGGCGAGTACGCCTATTTCACCTGGCTGTTCATCCTTTCCGTCGTGGGCGTCGTCATCAAGGCGCTCCAGGCGAGGAAGGCGAGGACGCCCTCGGAGGCGTCGGCAGGGAGCGTGTCCGCGGGAGGCGGTGCGCCGCCCGCCCTCGCGTCGCGGGGCTGGGGCCACGCGCGCCTGGAGCGTATGCCCGATTGGCTCGTGAGCCCGAACGAGAAGGTCGCATGGCACTACCACAGCCTGCTGGCGTTCCTCAAGGACCGCGCGGGGGTGGGCGTCACTGACGACATGACGCATTGGGAGGTGGCGAGGCTCCTCGGGGCGCTCGGGTACCCCCAAGGGGACGCCAGCCGCGTCGCGTTGCTCTACGAGAAGGCACAGTACTCCGGCACGGAATCCTCAGAGGACGACGTGCTGAGCATGGACTCGTCGAGCGGCAGCATCAGACGCTCAGGGGGTGTGCGGCCTGCAGTCTAAGGTCCGGAGGGGCTACATCGCGGCGACGGTCGTCTGCGCGGCGATCGGGTTGACCATGCTCAGCATGGTCTCGCCCGTGCTGTCGTCTTCCGCAGACTTCTCGATGTTCAACACGGGATGGAACGGCACGAGCGG
>JBFFML010000038.1:0-6080 GCA_041554135.1 Thermoplasmata archaeon
GCAGCACGACATATGGTTCGCCATACCGCTGTTCATAGGCTTCGTCGTGTTCCTCATCTGCCTCATAGCCGAGGTGGAGATCATCCCGTTCGACCTCCCGGAGGCCGAGGCGGAGCTCGTGGAGGGATGGACGACTGAGTACGGCGGGATGAAGTTCGGGTTGTTCTACATGACCACCGCCGTGAGGTCCTACGCCGGCGGGGCCCTCGCGACCGCGCTCTTTCTCGGTGGGTGGCACGGCCCCTGGTTCATACCGGACGAGATATGGTTCCTGATCAAGGCGTACATAGTATACACGGTCTTCATGTGGCTCACCTGGTCCGTACCCAGGATACGCATAGACCAGATGCTCGTCTTCGGATGGCGGAGGCTGCTGCCGCTGGCGATGCTCAACCTGCTCATCGCGGCGATACTCAAATCGGGAGGTTGGTTCTGATGGCCGCCCGGAAGAGGCATATCGGCTTCGTGCTACACCCGATGAAGCGCACGGGCAGGCAGGTCGTGCGGACGCTCATAACGGGGAAGCCCAACACGGTGCTGTACCCCGAGCAGAAGCTCGTCCTGCCACAGGTGTACAGGGGGAAGCACGTCCTCGACTTCAAGAAGTGCATCGGCTGCGGCAACTGCGTGACCATATGCCCCAACGACTGCATGTGGCTCGAGAAGGTCGAGGACTCCGAGCTCGGGAAGATCGAGCGGCCAGGCGTGGATCTCGGCAGATGTCTCTTCTGCGGCCTGTGCGCGGAGGTCTGTCCGACCGTGGCGCTCCACATGACGACTGAGTTCGAGCTCGCCGACCACGACAGGCAGAGCCTCAGGCTATCCCCGGCGGACATCCGCGACGACTCGTTCGGCGAGACGTTCGTCGAGGAGCGGCGGATGCGTCTCCTGCCCGCGCTGGACCTGTCGAAATGCACGGGATGCGAGAAGTGCGCGGAGGAATGCCCCGAGATGTGCATCGCGATGATGCCCGTGGACAAGACGGGCATGAAGAAGCCGGAGATCACCGTGGCGAACTGCTCGTCCCACGGGAGGTGCGCCGAGGTCTGTCCCGAGAAGGCGCTCACGATGGTCGAGGTGTACGAATCGTATTTCGAGATGCCGGAGCCCAAGCTGAGGCTGGAGAACTGCTCGGGCTGCGGGGCGTGCGCTAGGAAGTGTCCTGCGGACGCGATCTACATGCTGGAGATGCCGGGGACGGAGAAGACCCTCAAGGACGGCAAGAAGGGCAAACCGAAGAAGAGGGCGGTGTTCGTCCTCGAGAAGTGCGTCGGATGCGGAAGGTGTTTCCAGGCATGCAGGTTCGACGCCATCGACATGCCGGGGGTGAAGAAGTGACCTGGGAGTTGCTCGTGTTCCTGTTCCTGGCGGCCTCAGCGCTGATATCGGCCGTGTTGGTGATATCCTCCAAGGAGATAGTGCACAGCGTTGTCGCGCTCGCGACATGCTTCATAGCGATCGGCTGCCTGTTCATAATGCTCAACGCCGAGTTCGTCGCGATCGTCCAGTTCCTCGTCTATGTCGGCGCGGTCACCATCGTCATACTGTTCGGCATCATGCTGACCAAGCGCGAGATAATGGAGAGTGGTAAGGGATGAGGTCGGCCGCCGCGAAGGTTGTGGCGGTGTGCCTCCTGGCACTCCTGTTCGTGCTCGCGGTCACCGACGCCTCGTGGCCCGAGGGCGACATGGACCACGTGACGAACGAGAGGCTGGGCGAGGAGCTGTTCGGCACGTCGGGGGAGGAAGGCACCGAGGTCGAAGGCTATGGCATGGTGTTCTTCCTCGTAGGCCTCCTGTTGCTCGTCGCCATGCTGGGCGGCGTGTTCCTGGCGAAGGAGGAGAGCGAATGATCCCCATAGAGTACTGGCTGGTGTTCAGCTCCCTCCTGTTTTCAATCGGGGCGTACGGCGTGCTCACCCGCAGGAACGCGATAGTCGTGCTGATGTGCATAGAGATCATGCTCAACTCCGCGAACATCAATCTCGTGATGTTCAGCTCCTACCATTCCGTGCTCCATGACGGCATCGACCCGTCGGGGCAGGTGTTCACCCTGTTCTCCATCGCCATCGCGGCGGCCGAGGTGGCCGTCGGCCTGGCGATACTCCTGTCTGTGTACAGACGCTATCAGACGATCGAGGTCGACAAGATCAACATACTGAGGTGGTAGAATGCTGGAGTACGCATGGCTCATCCCGGTCTTCCCGTTCGCGGCATTCATACTCATCTCGATATTGCCCAAGCGCACACTGTCTTGGGAGGACGGCGCCGGATACGCGATCGGCGGCGCGCTCGGAGCCTTCGCCCTGTCGGCCCTCGTCATATGGGACGTCCTCGCCGGCGGCAGGATGGTGGGCGATGGCCCGAAGTTCGAGTGGCTGGTGATAGGCGACATCTCCGTCGTCTTCGGCATCTGGATAGACGAACTCACGGCGATCATGCTGGTCGTAGTGGCAGTCGTGGGCACCCTCGTGGTCTTCTACTCTGGCGGTTACATGCACGAGGAGGGCGAGGGGCGCAGGCGGTACTACGCCGAGATAATGCTCTTCATCTCCGTCATGTACGGCCTGGTCATATCCGACAACTACCTCCAGATGTTCATCTTCTGGGAGCTGGTCGGGCTGTGCTCCTACCTGCTCATAGGCTTCTGGTACGAGAAGCCCTCGGCCGCGAGCGCGGCCAAGCGGGCGTTCATCGTCACGCGCGTGGGCGACATCATGTTCATGGCGGGCATAATCATACTCTTCAAGTACGTCGGCTCGCTCGACTTCCAGACGCTCTTCGGCGAAGGGGCAGGCGCCGCCGTGCCGACGGATATGATGGTGCTTGCGACCGCCCTGATATTCGGAGGCGCGATCGGCAAGAGCGCCCAGTTCCCCCTGCACGAATGGCTTCCCGATGCGATGGAGGGCCCGACGACGGTGTCGGCGCTCATACACGCCGCGACGATGGTCAAGGCGGGGGTGTACCTGACGGCGCGTTCGTATCCGTTGCTCGTGCAGGCGCCGGAGAGCCTCCTCTTCGTCGCGGTCATCGGAGGGACCACGGCGCTGATAGCCGCCACGGTCGCGTTGGTGGCGACCGACATCAAGCGCGTCCTGGCGTACAGCACGATCAGTCAGCTCGGGTACATGACGCTGGCGCTCGGCGCGGGCGGGTACCTCGTGGTCTACGCCGACAGCGGGGCCGGATACTCCGCCGCCCTGTTGCATCTGATGAACCACGCGTTCTTCAAGGCCCTACTGTTCCTTTGCGCCGGGAGCGTGATACACGCCGTCGGGACGAACGACATGAGGCTCATGGGCGGCCTCGGCAAGAAGATGCGTATCACGTCGCTCACGATGCTAATCGGAGCCGTCGCGATATCCGGCATACCACCGTTCTCAGGGTTCTGGAGCAAGGACGAGGTGCTCGCGGCGGTCTACAGCGCGGGTGAGTTCGACAGCGTGTTCTTCCTGCTGTGGGCCATGGGCATCGCCACCGCGTTCATGACGGCGTTCTACATGTTCAGGATGTGGTTCATGACGTTCGCCGGCGAGCCGCGCACGGCGTACCACGCCCACGAGTCGCCGAGGCTGATGACCGTGCCGCTCGTGATACTGGCTGCGCTGGCGCTCTCCTCCGGCTTCGCGCTCTTCGTCGGCGACGGCTTCGGCGCGTTCGCCGAGCACTCCATCGCGGACTTGTTCGAAGGCGGCCATCACGGGTCCGCGGCCGACATCCTCGTGGAGATATTCGGAGACCCGCTCACTTATGTGTCCCTCGTGCTCGCCGTGACGGGCATCATGCTGGCGTACGCGATGTACTACAAGCCGCGCATCGACCGCTCTATCTTCGCGAGGGGCGTGAGCGGCTCCCTGCAGAGGGCGCTCGAGAACAGATGGTACATAAGCAAGTTCTACGACGATTTCGCGGTGAAGGTGGTCTACGGGCTGTCGCTCGTCGCGGACGCGTTCGACCGACATGTCATTGACGGCATGGTCAACGGTTTCGCTTACCTCGGCACCCGCTCCGGCGCCGTCCTGAGGAGGGCGCAGAGCGGCAACGTGCAGCGTTACGCGAGCCTGATCGTGATCGGTCTGTGCCTGCTGCTGATATTCATGCTCTACATAGCGCCATGGGGAGGGTGGTGATAGGATGATGGAGAGCATACCCGTGCTTTCGCTCACGATACTACTCCCACTGGTCGGGGCGTTCATCACCCTCGTCCTCGGCAGGCGGGAACATCTTGCCAAGTGGGTCGCGCTGGCGTTCTCGGCCGGGGCGTTCATCCTGTCCGTCACCGTGGCCTTCGACTTCGTCGTGGACCCGTACTCGGCCCCCGCGGGTGACCTGGAGGGATTCAACAACGGCTACCAGTTCTATGAGTCGCATGTCTGGATCGAGTCGCTCGGCATCAACTACACCGTCGGCCTGGACGGCATCAGCCTGCCCCTCTACGTGCTGACGACCTTGTTGTGCATGCTGTCGGTCATCTTCTCGTGGGACACAGAGCGCAGGCCCAAGGAGTACTTCGGCCTCATGCTCATACTCGAGGTGGGCGTCCTCGGCGTCTTCGTCGCGCTCGACTACTTCATGTTCTACGTGTTCTGGGAAGTCGTCCTGATCCCTATGTACCTCATGATAGGCGTATGGGGCGGGCCGAGGAAGGACTACGCCGCGATCAAGTTCTTCATATACACGCACGTGGCCAGCTTGGCCATGCTCATCGCCATCATGGCGATGTACTTCGAGGCGGGCCTCCGGACATTCAGCATGGAGGCGATCGCCGAGGTGAGCGTGGACTTCAGCGCTGGCATGCAGCTCGCGATATTCGCCGCCATGTTCTTCGGGTTCGGCGTGAAGCTGCCGATGGTGCCGTTCCACACGTGGCTGCCGGACGCGCATGTCGAGGCGCCCACAGCGGGCAGCGTGCTCCTTGCGGGCCTGTTGCTCAAGATGGGCGGATACGGTCTCATCAGGGTCGCCATACCTTCGCTGCCGTCAGGCGCCGAGGACATGGCGATCGTCATGGCCGTCATAGCCGTGGCGAGCATCCTGTACGGCGCGATCCTGTGCCTCGCGCAGGACGACCTCAAGAAGATGGTGGCCTACTCGTCGATCAGCCACATGGGCTTCGTGCTCCTGGGCTACGCGACGCTCGGCGAGCTCGGCGTCGTCGCTGGCGTCTTCCAGATGTTCGCTCACGGGCTCGTCACGGCCGTGCTGTTCATGATGTGCGGCGTCGTGCAGCACAAGTGCGGCACGAGGATGATACCTCTCCTCGGAGGCCTGGCGAAGAAGATGCCCATCGCAGCGACGCTCATGACGGTCGGCTTCCTCGCGTCGCTCGGCCTTCCTGGATTGGTGAGCTTCGCCGCCGAGTTCATGGTGTTCGCGTCGATGTTCTTCGAATGGGGCATGTGGATATTCGTCCCGATCATGGCTGTGGCCATCACAGCGGCGTACTACCTGTGGGCCCTGCAGCGCTCGATGTTCGGGCCGCTGACGGACCGGATCGACACGTCACACCTGAAGGACGTCGATTGGTACGAGGGCGTCCCCGTGGCCGTGCTGATATTGCTCATAGCCGTGTTCGGCGTGTTCCCTGCCCTCGTGTTCTCGCGCATAGGCCCTGCGGTGGAGATCGCCCTCAGGGCGTTCGGAGGTGGCTGAGTTGGAGGTATGGGACATGTTGGACGCATTCCTGCCGCAGCTGCTGCTCGTCCTCTTCGCGCTCGTGATGCCCGCCTTGGACTACGTGTTCAAGGACAAGCGCGTCCTCGCGTTCGGCGCGCTGGCGCCTCTGGTCGGATACGCTGTGGCGCTCGTGTCATGGACCGTCGGGGGCTATTGGGAGCCGTCGGCCGTCGGGACGTCGATACCGCTGATCGAGGTGAACATGTTCTCCGGGCTGTTCGCCTTGGCTTTCGTCGCTGTGGGCATAATCGTCGTGCTGAGCTCGTACGAGTTCATCAGGGACGAGAGGAACCAGGGCGAGTACTACGCCCTGATACTGCTGGCGATAACCGGTATGACGGTCGTGGCCCTGTCGGCGGACCTCATAATACTCTTCGTCGGGTTGGAGATAGCGGGCATAGC
>JBFFML010000039.1:0-5087 GCA_041554135.1 Thermoplasmata archaeon
AGGATGAGGGAGGCGGTGCCGTACACGAGCCTCTTCTCGCCGTTCCCGTTCCACAGCGTCTACTCCGTGGAGGACCACAAGAAGCACTTCGACTGGGCGCTCTCCATCAACCCGAGGGCGCTGCTCTCGGCCAAGGTCTCGACGCCGAACGATGTCGAGATGGTCGCCGTGGGGAGCTACTACGCTGGCGCGCACATAGTCCACCTCGACGGCGGTTACGGCGGCACGGGCGCGGCACCGGAGATAGCGAAGAAGAACATCGCGATGCCGATAGAGTACGCCATACCCAAGGTGCACAGGTTCCTCACCGCGGAGGGCATACGCGACGAGATAACACTCGTGGCGAGCGGCGGCGTGAGGACCGCGCTGGACGTCGCGAAATCCATCGCCCTCGGCGCGGACGGCGTGGTCATCGGCACGTCGGAGCTGGTGGCGCTCGGCTGCGTCAGGTGCGGCAACTGCGAGAGCGGCAGGGGATGCCCGCGAGGCATCGCCACGACGGACCCCGAGCTGGAACGGCTCAACCCGTATGAATGGGGCGCGTGGAGGCTCGATAACCTGTACAAGTCATGGAGGGCGCAGTGGTGCGAGCTGCTCGCCCGTCTCGGCATGGAGGACATCTCCGAGTTGAGGGGGCGGACGGATCTGCTGAGATACCGCGACCGCCCGGCCAAGGAGGTGGGCCGATGACCCCGGCCACCCGACGCGTCATCGCGTCGCGGTCGTGGATGGCGGACGGCCTCTCCGACCGCAGGGTCGCTTCGACCGAGGCGGAAGGAGGGTGCGGCGTCGTGGGGCTCGCGTCGTCCGTGCCCGTCGAGGGAAGGCACATATTCCCGCCGCTCATGCAGATGCATAACAGGGGGAACGGCAAGGGCGGAGGCGTCGCCGTCGTCGGGCTGTCGCCCGAGCAGATGGGCGTCTCCAGGAAGGTGCTGGATGAGGACTACCTCCTCCAGGTCGCGTATCTGAAGCCCGAGGTGAGGACGGCGCTGGAGGACGAGCACATCAGGGCGGTCTTCGATGTGCACGGCGAGTATGTCATAGAGACGAGCACGGACCAGGCGCTCCTCGGGCGGCTGGAGGTCGAGCCGCCGATGGTGTGCCGGTACTTCTGCCGCGTCAAGGAGCCCGTCCTCGAGGAGTTCGTCCGCGCCAACGGCCTCGGCGACATGGACCCGGGCAAGGCGGAGGACGAGTTCGTCTACCAGAACAGCTTCCGCATCAACAAGGAGTACTACGCCAGCGGTGATATGCAGGCCTTCGTGATGTCGCACGGGCGCGACATGTTCGTGCTCAAGATAGTGGGCTACGCGGAGGACGTCATAAGCTACTACAAGCTCGAGGACCTGAAGGCCCACATATGGATCGGCCATCAACGCTACCCGACGAAGGGGCGGGTCTGGCATCCCGGAGGCGCCCACCCGTTCGTCGGGCTCGACGAGGCGCTCGTGCACAACGGCGACTTCGCGAACTACCATTCGGTCACGGAGTACCTCGGACAGAGGAACATCGCGCCGCTGTTCCTCACGGACACCGAGGTCTCGGTGCTGCTGTTCGACCTGCTCAACAGGACTTACGGGTATCCGCTGGAGTACATCATCGAGGCGCTCGCGCCGACGACGGAGAGGGACTTCGAGCTGCTGCCGGAGGACAAGAAGAAGGTGTACCGCGCGATACAGGCGACGCACATGCACGGCTCGCCGGACGGTCCTTGGTTCTTCATCATCGGCAAGAACGCCGTGCGGGAGCGCCGGCTCCAGCTGATGGGCATAACCGACACTTCGATGCTGAGGCCACAGGTGTTCGCGCTCGTGGACGGTGACGTGCAGATAGGCCTCATCGCGTCCGAGAAGCAGGCGATCGACTCCGCGCTCGCCAGCATATCGGAGGATATGCCCTCAGTGCCGAGGTACGCGGACAAGTACTGGAACGCCAGGGGCGGCAGCCACAACTACGGCGGCGCCTTCATATTCAGCCTGTACGCCGAGGGATCGTACGAGGGGTCCAAACGACTGATATGCACGAACAAGTTCGGGACCTCGGTGTCGGCGCCTTACAGAGGCTGGGACGGCGCTGAGGACATGGTCCTCGCTCGGTCCGCTGGAGCGTCGACCGACGCCAGCCTCGTCGCGTCCGACATCGTCCACAGGAAGAACGCAGAGTCGTCTTTCAAGGAGTTCGTCGCATCGCTCCGCAGCCGCACGGGCGACGAGATCGACGCCGTCTTCAGACGTATCGAGTCCTACGCTGCCGAGAGCGACTCACACAGGGACGAGATGGTCCAGCTGCTGACGCTCATCATCGACCGGAGGTACGCCGCAGGCCGGTTCAGGCCCTCGAGGCTGGCCGAGCGTGCCAACCGTGCGCTCGAGGCGGTGCTCCGGTCGGCCACCAGGATTGACGCCGACAAGCGCTCGCTGTTCCAACTTGTGGATGTCGACAACCGATCCTCGCTGCGAGCGCCCGACTCGCCTTACGACAGCCTCGTGATAGACTGCAGAGGCTTCCCGATGGAGGGCGAGGACGGCGTGTCCTTCGTGATGTCAAACGCCAAGGCGCTAGGATGGAACCACGCGATCGTCTTTGCCGCGCACGGGCAGAGGTTCATAGGTTGCGGGCTCGGACCACGCAGCAAGGGCTTCAAGATCGACGTCTACGGCAGCCCAGGCGACTACCTCGCCTCCGGGCTCGACGGCGCGGAGATGCGCGTCCACGGCAACGGCCAGGACCAGCTGGGACAGATACTAAGCGATGGCAGGCTCGTTGTCTACGGCGATGTCGGCCAGACATTCCTGTACGGCGGCAAGGGCGGAGAGGCGTTCATCATGGGCAGCGCGGCCGGCCGGCCGCTGATAAACGCCGTCGGAAGGCCCAAGGTGGTCATCAACGGCACGTGCCTCGACTACCTCGCGGAGTCGTTCATGGCCGGCAACCCGCTCTACGGCGGCGGCTTCGCCATAGTGAACGGCGTGGCCTTCGACGGCGCCGGCGACCTGACGGAGCTGCCGGAGGCGTATCCAGGAGGCAACCTGTTCTCCTTGGCGTCTGGAGGGGCGATATACGTCCGGGACCCCAGACGGCAGTTGGGGGAGGACCAGTTGAACGGCGGGAGGATATCCCGGCTGACGGACGCAGACTGGAGGCTCATACTGCCGTACCTGCAGGAGAACGAACGGCTGTTCGGCATATCGGTCAACGACTTCCTCCTCAAGGTCGACGGCGTTCGCAAGCCGCCGGAGGACGTCTACAGGAAGGTCGAGGCCGTGCCGCTCATCACGCTCTCCGGGAAGACGCGGATGCAGGACCTGGGCGAGTGACGGATTTTCAATCCTGCGGGAGGAGGTCCGCACGAGGTTCGGAAAACCGCCTCGGGGGCCGGAAAGGTGCGGGCATTTGCACGCATGGCATCGTACTGTCAGCAAGCTTAAATACGGTCTTAAAGATGCAGCGCCCAGGGAGCGCTGAGCAGCCCATGGATCAGCCCCGGACATGTTGTTGACACGCCCGGGGCGGGATGTGTGCTAAGATGTACGAGATAGTCAAGGCGGAGAAGCTCACGCCTGATGTCACTCGGCTGGAGATCGCCGCGCCTCAGATAGCCAAGAAGGCGAGGGCGGGCCAGTTCGTCATGCTGACGGTGGATGAGCACGGCGAGAGGATCCCATTGACGATGGCGGACTTCTCTCCCGAGAAGGGAACGGTCACGATCGCGGCTCTGGAGATAGGCAAGACGACCAAGAAGCTGGGCACGTTGAAGGCGGGGGACCAGCTATTCAGCCTCGTGGGCCCGCTGGGCCTGCCGACGGAGACGAAGGACTACGGCACCGTCGTGTGCGTGGGCGGCGGCATCGGCCTCGCGCTGATGTATCCGGTCGTCCGCGCGCTGAAGGAGGCTGGCAACACGATGATATCCATCATCGGCGCGAAGAACAAGGACCTGCTGATATACGAGGACGAGATCGCCAAGGTGAGCGACGAGCTGCATGTCTGTACCGACGACGGCTCCAAGGGCCACCACGGTTTTGTCAGCGACGTGCTGAAGAAGCTCATAGACGACAAGCGCGGCATAGACGAGGTCTACGCGGTCGGCCCCATCATAATGATGAAGGTCATCGCGAACCTGACGAGGCCGTACGGCATACACACCGTGGTCAGCCTCAACCCGATAATGGTCGACGGCACTGGCATGTGCGGCTCCTGCCGCGTGATCGTCGGGGGCGAGACGAAGTTCGGCTGCGTCGACGGCCCCGAGTTCGACGGTCACAAGGTCGACTTCGACAACCTCACGGCGAGGAACAGACGCTACCTCACGGAGGAGGAGATAGCCCTCAAGAGATTCACGGGGGCGAAGTAGATGGCCGAGGAGAAGAAGTCGAGGATAGTCCCGAAGAAGTATCCCATGCCGGAGCAGGACCCGAAGGAGCGCGTCAAGAACTTCGACGAGGTGCCGCTCGGGCAGGACGCCGAGACGGTCATCATGGAGGCCAAACGCTGCCTCCAGTGCAAGCCCAGCCCCAACAGGAAGATCTGCAAGGACGGATGCCCCGTCGAGATAGACATACCGGCGTTCGTCAAGCAGGTGCAGGAGGGGGACTTCGCCGGGGCGATGAGGATCATACGCGACAAGCAGAACCTGCCCGCGGTCTGCGGCAGGGTGTGCCCGTACGAGAACCAGTGCGAGGGCATGTGCGTAGTCGGCAAGAAGAACGAGCCCGTGGGCATAGGCCGGCTGGAGCGCTTCCTCGCGGACTGGGAGAGGAACGAGCAGAAGCACGGGAAGATACAGCCGGCCCCTTCGACGGGCAAGAAGGTCGCGGTCGTCGGCGCAGGCCCCGCGGGACTGACCGTCGCCGGGGACCTTGCGAAGCTGGGGCACAAGGTCACGCTGTTCGAGGCGCTGCAGTACTCAGGTGGCGTGCTCGTCTACGGCATCCCCGAGTTCAGGCTGCCGAAGGAGATCGTCAGGGCCGAGGTCGATTTCATCCGCAGGAGCGGCGTCGAGATCAGGAACGACCATGTCGTGGGGAAGCTGGACACGGTCGACGACCTGCTCGAGGAGTACGACGCGGTGTTCGTCGGCACGG
>JBFFML010000040.1:0-4379 GCA_041554135.1 Thermoplasmata archaeon
GATCGGTGTCGAGCAGGCATCGGGCCTGGATGACGGTTCCCGGGCATTGATTGTCGGCATCGCAGTCGAGATATTCGTTAGCGACAGCGGCTACACGAAGATCCTCCTTGCGGACTCAGTGAGCGGAGTCACCATCGAAGTCTGGTCCGAGGGATCTCCCTCGCATGTGCTCCCCGGCTACCCCGCCCACGTCCGCGTGGGCGACCAGGTCCAGGTGGCGGGTAGGGTGGCGACCGGGCGAACCAATCCCGTCGTTTTCACGACGAACGCTGAGGTCACGGTCCTGGCCGAAGCCCGCGTGGTGCTGACCGTCGACTTCCTCTGCGAGAACTGGCGGCTGTTCGAAGGCGACCGGCTCAACATATCCGGATTGGTCGTTAGTGCTCCGGAGTCGACGTGTGAGCGTCTGTCCGACACATCAGGCCGACACAGCATCCGCATCGAGCTGATGGGAGGGTGCGAACGGCCCGAGGCCGGAACGGTCGCCGTCCTGGATTGCGCGCTGATGGCCGACCTCGAGACGATGTCCCTTTTCCTGAACGTTTGGGAGATCGCACCCCAAGACGCATAGCAATCCTTTTTTCCCTCCACTCAATGCTCTCACCGTGGCCCCGACCTACCTGGCATTCGATGACACGGATTCGCCCGATGGCATGTGCACGACCTACTTAGCCACGCTGATGCTCGACGCGCTGAGCGATTGGGACCTGATCGGGCTGCCGAGACTGGTGCGCCTGAACCCAAATGTGCCGTGGAAGACGCGCGGCAACGCCGCGATATGCCTTCCGCTAGGCCAAGGAGTTGGTGAGAGTCGACCTTGCGGAACCGTAGGCGGCGAGCCCGTCCTCTCATACGAGCGTGGCTCTCCAGCCGATCGACACGCCGTCATCGACATCGCGGCCTCGGTCCTCGAGGGTGTCGCAGAGTTCTCGTGTGAAAACACGAACCCTGGCATAGTGTGCTCCGCACGTCGTCCCTCCCCGGGGCTCTACTGGAGCGCCGTCCGCGGCCTCGTGTCTCTCGCCGACGTGGAGGCGCAGCTCGCGCAATGTGGCGCGAGTTGGAGGAAGTACAAGAACGGGCGCGGCGTCATAGGCGCCTCCGCGGCCATGTCTTGGCGACCTCGGGATCGGACCTGGGAGGTGATATCCTACAGGACGCCAGATCGCATAGGCTTCAAGCGGGAGATAGATCCTTCCAGCGTTGTGGAGATGGATCGGAGGACAAAGCATACGTTCAACAACTTCGACCACGAGTCCGGGCACATCGCGATAGCCCCGTCGTCGCCCTGCCCCGTCCTGTTCGGGATACGGGGGGACTCGGCCTCCGAACTGATGGCGGCGCGGGAGATGATAAGAGGTGAGGCGCCGTCCTCTTGGTTGCTGTTCCTGACTAACCAGGGCACGGACGACCATGTGGTGTCAAGGCGCGTGCGCGACCTCGGCCCTAGCGTGTCCGCGAAGATGGACGTGGAAGTAGTCGCAGAGCCACGCAGCATCGAGGGCGGGCACGTCGTCGTCAGGGTCTCGGACGGCAACGAGATCGACGCGATGTTCTACGAGCCGTCCGGCAGTATGAGGACGGCGGCGAGGGCGCTGACACCCGGGGACCGCCTGACGGTATACGGGTCGTTCCGCGAGACGCCGCCCGGGTTCAATGTGGAGAAGATGAGGATCCTCGAGGCGAGGGCTCTGACCAGGAAGGTGCACAACCCCTTGTGCCCTGCCTGCGGCAAACGCATGGGCTCCATCGGCAGCGGCCAAGGGTTCCGCTGCAAGAGGTGCGGTCTGCGTGCGAGAGCGGACGAAGCGGAGGTCGCCAGCGTCGAACGCGAGGTGGAGGAGAAATGGTATGAGCCGCCCGTCGCCTCACGGCGGCATCTCTACAAGCCGCTTCGGCGTATGTCGAGGGGAAACATCAACAACTTATTATAGAGATATGCAAAATCCTTGACACAGCGTCTGAGGCGATGTGGAATGAACAACCCAGTGATTCTCAGTGCGGCTAGAACTCCCGTCGGCAAGTTCGGCGGGGGCCTGAAGGACATGAGCGCCACGAAACTCGGCGCGATAGCGGTGCGCGAGGCGGTCGCCCGCGCCGGCGTGAAGCCAGAGGAGGTCGAGGAGTGCATAATGGGCAATGTCATCTCCGCAGGCCTCGGGCAGAACCCCGCGCGGCAGGCCGCGCTGCACGGTGGGCTACCGCCGGAGGTCTCCGCGGTCACCGTGAACAAGGTGTGCGGTTCGGGGCTCAAGGCGGCGATGCTCGCCGCCGACGCGATCTCCGCTGGGAGGGGGGAACTCTTCGTGGCTGGCGGGATGGAGAGCATGACGAACGCCCCATACCTGCTCGAGAAGGCGCGCTTCGGGTACAAGCTGTTCGACTCCAAGCTCATCGACGCGATGGTCCGCGACGGCCTGTGGGACGTCTTCAACGATTTTCATATGGGCAACACGGGCGAGATAATCGCCGAGCGCCACGGTGTCACGCGAGAGGACGCGGACGGATTCTCGCTCTTGAGCCATCAGAAGGCCGTGCGCGCGATCAAAGAGGGCGATTTCGACGAGGAGATCGTAACCGTCGAGGTGCCTTCGAAGAAGGGTGCCCTGACCGTGGCGCATGACGAGGGCCCGAGGGAGGACACAAGCCTGGAGCAGCTGGCGAAGCTCAAGCCCGTGTTCAGGAGCGACGGGGTCCTGACCGCAGGCAACTCGTCCAGCATAAACGACGGCGCCGCCGCCGTCGTGGTGGCTAGCGCGGAGAGGGCGAGCGCGATGGGCGCGGAACCTCTCGCCGAGATAATCGACTACTCGTCCGCGGGGATGAAGCCCGAGCTCATAATGGAGGCGCCGATCCCGGCGGTCAGGAAGCTGTTGGACCGGAACGACTTGCGCATCGACGACATAGACCTGTTCGAGCACAACGAGGCCTTTTCCACCGCGTCCATCGCGGTCAAGGCGGCGTTGGGTGTCCCCGACGAGAAGTTCAACGTCAACGGCGGCGCGGTGGCCATAGGCCATCCGATCGGTTGCAGCGGCGCGCGCGTGTTGACGACGCTCATCTACGCCATGCGCAAGCGTGACGCTCACCGCGGTATCGCCACGCTTTGTCTAGGGGGAGGGAACGCCGTCGCCATGCTGATTGAGTGTTGAGCGCACCTCCGAAAACCAGATATCGCATGTATCGTTACCCTCGAACCAACTGAGGGGCGTGTCGGACTTGGATCATGACCAGCTTATGCGTCGGATATCGGATGAGGAAGAGCGGATTGTCAAGGCCCTTTGTGACATGTTGAGGATCAAGGCGGTCGGCCCCGAGAACGGCGGCGCCGGCGAAGGCGAGCGCGGGGAGCACCTCCTCGCGGTGGCCAAGGAGATGGGCTTCGACACGGTCGAGCTGTACGAGTCCGAGGACGAACGGGTCCCGTCGGGCCGCAGGCCCAACATCGTGATACGGGCAAAGGGCACCACGGACAAGAACGTCTGGGTGGTGACCCACATGGATGTCGTCCCGGAGGGCGACCTGGATGCCTGGGAGAGCCCGCCTTACGAACCGAGGATGGCCGACGGCAGGGTGTACGCCCGAGGCGCCGAGGACAACGGGCAGGACCTGATCGCCTCGCTGTTCGCCCTCGAAGCCCTCATGAAGGCCGGCGTGAGGCCGGAGTTCAACGTCGGCCTCGCGTTCGTGTCCGACGAGGAGTACGGGAACACTCACGGCATCGACCTGCTCATCGACAAGGGCATCTTCAAGGAGGGCGACCTGATCGTGGTGCCGGACCACGGCTACCCTGACGGCGCCACGATGGCGGTGGTCGAGAAGAGCGTGGCTTGGGTCCGCGTGGTGGTCATCGGCAGGCAGACTCACGGCAGCACCCCCGACAACGGCGTCAACGCCTTCGAGACGGCCGCCAGATACCTGACGGCGTGCATGGACCGGCTGAGGGCCAAGTTCTCCGCGAGCGACGATCTGTTTGACCCCCCAAAGAGCACGTTCGTCCCGACGAAGTGCGAAGCCAATGGCGACAACATAAACACCGTCCCCGGGAGACAACAGTTCGCATGCGACTTCCGCGTGCTGCCAGAATACGACCTGGACGACATCATGGCCGAGATGCAGGATGTGGCGCGGGTCGTCGAGGCGTCCTCCGGCGCGCAGGTCGAGGTCAGCTTCATCGAGAAGACGACGTCGGCGGGCAGGACTTCCCCGAACTCCGAGGTCGTCATACGGCTCGGGAGGGCGATCCAGACCGTCGGTGGCATAACGCCCAAGGCGATAGGCATAGGAGGCGCGACATGCGCCAACCCGTTCAGGCGCATAGGGTTGGATGCGGTCGCATGGTCCATGATCCCAGGCACCGGACACGACGCGAACGAGTA